>JADJTG010000002.1:0-600000 GCA_016711285.1 Sphingobacteriales bacterium | reverse complement strand
ATGCTCAGGGCGCGATTTTACGATACCCCTCATCATAGAGCCGCAATATACTGCCGATAATTATACATTGAGCGTCAGCATAGAAAGTCCCTCTACTGTAACTGGTGGCACTGCCTATACTTATAATGATTATAACCCTTCAAAACCTTATATTTTAGTACAAAATTTTGTCAATAAAGGCACTACTGTCCAATGGGTTACATTTAATTATACGCTGATAGATAATGCAACAGGCTGTAGAACACAAGAACAAGTAAAAGTAGCAATAAGACCCCATTTTTCCTCTTTGTTAAACGTTGAATGTGTCAATCTGCACCCCATTACAGGTATTCATGTCAATGAATTATCCTTGAGCAACAATGGCATACGCCCTTATGTAGAGTTGGTCGTTACCGGAACCCCCTGCGATTTGAATGATATTCGTAGATTCATTATTGATGATAACAATGGTAGCACCAATAGTGCTTTTTCAAACAATGCCGCCAATGCAGGTGTTAGCAAAGGATATATTCGTTTTAAAGACATACCTCGTTGGCAGCAGGTTCCTACCGGTTCGCTTATCTTAATTTACGATAAACAAAATAAAAACAGCAGCATTAATATTCCGGACGACCCGACAGATATTAATAAAGATGGTGTATATGTAGTACCCGTTAATGATATAGGGTTGGAATGGATAGATGGCACACCCAGCCCGCAACAGAATGGTGCGAATGAAGTGCCTTATTACGAAGAGGGTATCAGCAACACAGGAAACTGGAATGCTATCAAATTGCGCAATAGCGGCGATGCTATGCAAGTGCGTACACCAAGCGGCTATTATTACCATGGTATTTCTTACGGTGATGCTTATATGCACGGCGGCAATGATAATCTAAAATTAAGCGGTAATAATGGAAGTGATAAAGTATTCAAATTTGAAGATGGTGATTTTAGGCAGCAAAGCCGTTGGCAGGTGGGTTCTACCTCTGCTCAAAGCCCGGGAATACCGAATAATCCGCTGAATGTAGCCTATATCAACGCGCTTAAATGTGATGAAACGACAGAGGAAACAAAAGCTAAAACAGCCCAAACATACCATTCAGACGCATCTGTTTTCATTCATATTACGCCCAATCCATTTGAAGATAGATTTATTATATCTGCTTACGGAACTTCTACAGAAGTGGAAAAGATGATTTTTACATTGTATGATGTACAGGGAAAAGAAATTTTACATACTGATCCTATAAAAATGGAGGATAATTATGTAGAAACTGAGATAAATGTACCGCAACTTGTAGTAGGTGTATATTTTTTAAGAGCAAGGATTTATACTAAATCCGGTATGGTAGAGCAACCATATAAATTGGTGAAAGGTTTTTAGTTTTAAACCTTATGTTTATAATACCACCGGCCTGTTAAAAGTGTCGGTGGTATTTAATTATCTCCCAAGCCTCCGATTTTAATATTTTTTTTCCGAAACATTTCAGCTTTTCAAAACCATATAGGTTTTGTCTTTAACTTTGCCCCCACTTATGCGCATTGGAATTTTTTTCGGAGGCTCTTCCCGCGAACGCGAAATATCTTTTGCCGGCGGCAGAACCGTTTACGACAATTTGGATAAAAGTTTGTTTCAGGCTGTTCCTATATTTGTGGATAGCTTCGGCAATTTTATTTTGCTCAAATGGGAGTATCTCTATAAAGGCAGTATCCGCGATTTTTATCCGCACCCGCAATACCTGCCGCAGCACGGCGATTTTGCCGATATTCAGATTTATGCCGAGTCGCTCGCCGAACACAGCTCCCCCCACCAACTCGCCGAAGGGCTGGGCGAGCGCGTACTGCCGCACCAACTCGCCGAACACATAGATTTCGCTTTTTTGGCACTGCACGGTGCTTATGGCGAAGACGGCTCTATTCAGGGCTTGCTTCAGTTTTTAAAAATCCCCTATTCCGGCTCCGGTATTTTGCCCTCCGCTATCGGAATGAACAAAGTGTTTCAAAAACAACACAGCCGCCGAAGTACCCGTTTTGCCGTCATCAGCCGCCGCCAATGGCACACCGCCGCCGCCGCCGACCTCTTTGAACACTGCAAAAAAAATATCGGTTTGCCTTTGGTATTGCGCCCTGCCAATCAAGGCTCGTCTATCGGCGTAAGTATCATCCATCATCACGATGATGCGCCTACCTTTATGCGCGGTGTGGAGCAGGCATTTTTTATCAAACGCATAGAGCAGGCGGAATGGGCAGCTAAAAACCGTCAGGAAAAATTGCTTTTTATCAAAAACCTCTGCGACATACGACATCAAATCGGCTTGCCTTTGTATATCGGCGATACGTTGCTGTACACGCCCGAAGCCGTTTTTAATGCCATAGAAGCACATTTTTTACAAGATACCGAACCCTTGCTTTTAGAAGCCGCCGACAAAGAAAATGAGGTGTTGGTGGAGGAATTTATTGCGGGAAAAGAATTTTCCTGTATTGTGTTGCGCGATGATGAAGGGCGCATCGTGGCATTGCCGCCCACCGAAATTCGCAAAGGCGGCGAAGTATATGACTATCGCTCCAAATATTTGGCAGGTTTGTCGAGCAAAGTTACGCCCATAGAATTGCCCGATGCCCAAATCAATGCCATTCGCCGCGCCTGTGTGCGTTTGTTTGAGCAATTCAGGTTCAATGTATATGCCCGTATAGATGGTTTTATCCGCCACCACGACCAAGCCATCATTCTCAACGACCCCAACACTACATCGGGTATGTTGCCTTCTTCGTTTTTCTTTCATCAGGCTGCCGAAGTGGGCTTAAATCCTTCGCAATTTCTCACTTTCATCATTCGCAACTCCCTCCACGAGCGCGCCGAAACCCTCAGCCAACAGCCGCGCAACGCAATTTTGTTGCAGCAATTAGATAAAGCACTCGAACAGCAAAAAAGCAACCCTTTGCGCAAGCAAAAAATAGGCGTTGTATTGGGCGGCTACTCTGCCGAGCGGCATATTTCGGTAGAAAGCGGCAGAAATATTTACGAAAAATTGGCTTCATCTACCCAATACGACCCCATTCCTTATTTTTTATACGGGTCTGAGCAAGACTTTTCTTTGTATCAAATTCCTATCAATATTTTATTGAAAGATAATGCCGATGATATTGCCCAAAAAATAGAAAATTATCACAAAAGCCCCTTGCTGGAGCGCATCATTGCCGAAACGCGCCCCCTGCGCCACAAATACGGCGGCGCAGTGCTGAGTGCGCCGCAAAAAGTGTCGCTGGAAACTTTGGCAAAGCAGGTGCAGGTGGTGTTTATTGCCTTGCACGGTCGCCCGGGCGAAGACGGACATTTGCAATCGCAACTCCAACAATTCGGCATTGCCTACAACGGCTCAGGAGTGGATAGTTCGCAAATTACCATTGATAAATACGCCTGCAACAATCTTTTGGAGGCAAACGGATTTGCGGTGGCGGCTCGCTATTTGGCACAAAAAACAGACTGGCAAAACAATGCAGAGGCTTTTTATAGGCTCATAGAAAATAAATTTTCTTATCCTTTTATCGCCAAACCCCACGATGACGGTTGCAGTGCCGCCGTTAAAGTCATTCGCTCGCGCGCGCAGTTGGCGGCTTATGCGCAGTTGATTTTCAGAGAAAACGCCGAATTGGGCAGCAGCGAAAGTGCCGTATTAAAATTGCAGCCCAAAGAAGAATTTCCTCAAAAGCAGCAGTTTCTTGCAGAAACCCTCATTCAGCCCGATGCCGATACGCGCCTTTTTATGGAAATTACAGGCGGAATGTTGGTAAAAGGCAACGACAAACAGCGCGATTTTGAAGTTTTTGAGCCTTCGGAAACCTTAGCTAATGCAGAAGTATTATCTTTGGAAGAAAAATTTTTGGCAGGAGAAGGTCAAAATATTACACCGGCGCGTTTTGCCGCCGATGCACAGGAAAATCGCCGTATTTCGGAGGCAGTGCGCCGCGAACTACAACGCGCCGCCACCGTTTTGGGCGTGCAGGGATATTGCCGCATTGATGCTTTTGTAAAAGTAAGCAATGCAGGGGCAATTACGACCTATATTATAGAAGTCAATTCTTTACCCGGAATGACCCCCGCTACTTGTATTTTTCATCAGGCAGCCATTCATCATTACAAACCGTATCAATTCATAGATAAAATCATTCAATACAGCCTTGAACGACAATAATAAACAACAAACCATAGTGGGCGGTGCGCTGGGCAATATTATCAACCGGCTGAATACGCGCCCTGTTTTTCGCGATGTATTGCTCGCCGCGCTGGGGCTTTTACTCGCTTTCTTTTTATTTTCCGTTTTTTTAAATATCTACACCCGCCACGGCGATGCCCAAATAGTACCCGATATTATAGGTAAAATTGCTAATGAAGAACTGGAAGATTTATTGGACGACCGCTCTTTGCGTTTGTACGTTGCCGATTGTACTTATATCAAGGGTATGGCTCCGCTGCAAGTGATAGAACAAGACCCGCCGCCGCTTTCCAAAGCTAAAAGCGGAAGAAAAATTTATGTAACTATCAATGCCGTTGAGCCGCCGCTTACGGTGTTTCCTGATATTACCGATGTGTCTTTGCACAATGCCCAAATGACTTTGAATAATTTGGGATTAGATGTAGCCGAAACTGTATATGTGCCCGATATTGCCAAAGATGCAGTATTGTATTTTGAAATGGACGGTCAGCGTATTAAACCCGGAGCTTCTATTCACAAAGGCAGCAAAATAACTTTGTTTGTTGGCGATGGTAAAGGAAATACGGAAATAAAAGTACCCGACCTTATCGGTATGCAATATACCAAAGCCCTGTTTACATTGCGCGGTTCGGGGCTGAATGTGGGACAAATATTTAAAGACGAAGATGTATATGATGCTACGCAGGGATTTGTATATAAGCAAAGCCCCGCACCCGATGCAACGGGATTGGTGATTCTGAATGCCGGCGATGCCATTAATTTATACATTCAGAAAGACCCCGTATTTGAAGATGAAATCTTGGATACAGCAACTACCACAGATAGTGTGCCTGCCGCACCTGCCGCCAACTCTGCCGCCGATACTGCGAATAAAAAACCTGCGGCAGCTCCAAAAAATACCGAAAATAAAGATGACGATGACTTTTTTTAAAAACAGCAGTCTATAATTTACTGTTGTACTTAATTTTATATGCTATCTTTGTAAAAAATCATTTTTTGTCACACACGCTACGTTGAGCCAATATGAATAGAGAGCGGCTGTTATCTTTATTGCAAAATCCTCAGCTTCTGCACGAAGTTGAGTCGGACGAATTGGATAACTTAATACAACAATATCCGCATTTTCAGACAGTGCGCCTCTTGTTGGCACAAAAAAAACAGCAGGAATCACCAAAAACCTCTTTGAGTTTTTTGCAGCAATGCGCTTTATACCTCACCGACCGCCGTCAGTTGCTGCGCTTGTTTAAGAAAAAAGAAACGACAAGCCCCCCAACCATTGCGCCCGACACTTTCGTCGCCGATCCCACGCCTTCGGCTTTGGTGTCCAAAGATTTATTGGCATTGATACAAGCCGCCGAACAAGACGATAATTTCGTTACGGTGACTTCTGCGGCGGCAGATGAAAGCACAGAAAATGTACCGAATCGGCAGGTAGAAGAAGATTTGAACAAGCTCAAAGACGAAATGCACACGACAGATTTGAGTGATTATCGGAAAATAATAGAAATGCGCCTCAAAGAAATAGAGGAGCGCGAAGCAAAAACAACTTTGGAGCACCAACTGTTAGAAGAAAACGAAGCACAACTGAAAGCGGCTGCGGCAAAAAGCGATGAAATGACAGAAAAAAAAGAACCTAAAAAAAAGCGTTCGGGCAGAAAAAAAACAGATGGAGTCGCTGCTGATGAAAACCCCGCCGGAGATGAAGCACCTGCTGCCGATGTCAAAGAAGATGGTGCAGCCCTGCGCATCAGCCGCTTGCTGGATAAAGAAGTCGGCGACTTTATGAACTCGGATATTGTCGGCAAATCTTCCGGTAATACGGAGCAGGAACAAAACGATGCTGATGATGTAAATAATAATGAAGAAGACAATGAATTGATACGCCTCCTGAAACAAAAAATTGATAATTTTAAAAGCAATAATACCCCCACAACAGAAGTTTTTCAGCAAGAAAGCGGCATCAAAAAAAATGAAGAAAATATAGCCGAAATTCAACAATTTATGAGCGACTACCAACAGCAGGAAGATGCCGAGCAACATTCAGGCACTAATTTTGCTGCACCGGAGGAAGAAGATATAGTAAGCGAAACCTTAGCTAAAATTTACGAACAGCAGGGCTTATACGAACAAGCAATGGCAGTTTATGAACAGTTGCGTTTGCAAGAGCCGGAAAAAAGTATTTACTTTGCACAAAAAATAGAAATTTTAAAAAAATTAATTTAACACATTTATAAGTCATGTATAATTTTATCACGATTTTATTAATCCTCATCTGTATATTGATTGGTATAGTGGTATTGGTACAAGCTCCCAAAGGCGGCGGATTGGCGGCAGGTATGGGCGGAACCGGCACCACCAATATGTTTGGAGGCGTACAAAAAGCATCAGACTTTTTGGAGCGTGTAACGTGGACTTTAGCCATTGCGTTTTTTGTATTGAGTATTTTATCTACCGCCTTTTTGGAAAGCGGCACTGCTACCGATAGCACTGCGCCGGCTACACAGATGGAGCAGCAATTGGAAAACGAAGGACAATAATATTTTGTCTTTTTGGTATAAAAAAGGTGTCGGCTGCAAAACCGACACCTTTTTTTATTTTTTTCTGTTGAAATATATTTTTTATTCCAACTCCCGCACCAATTTCAACATTTCCTGCTGCAAGGTTTGTGTTTTGTCGTTGGCATACCAAGTATGTACTTCGGTTACGAAATCTTCAAAACTTTTGCCGCCGCTATCTTTTTTATAAGCGTTTACTTTTTCCTGTAAGGGTGCGGGGCGCGGTCCCCAAACTGCCACTAATTCGTAGTTGTCGGCATCTAAGCACAGCACAATCGGAATGGCTTTGCCGCCGTTGGTCAGAAATTTTTCTATCAAATCGGGGTGTTGGTCGCGCAAAATGAGGCGGCACTCAATACGGTTGGCGGCTTCGGCAGCTTTTATCCACACGGGCACTGTTTGAGAGGCATCGCCGCACCAGCCTTCGGAAATAATGAGCCAGATATAATTTTGTCGGAGTTGCTTCAAAGCCGCTTCCAAGTCGGTGTTCAGGTGGGCGGTTTTGTCTAAGCGGTTCATACGTTGAATATTCAACCGGATATATTCTGCCATCTCCGCACACAGCTCAGAGCCGTCCGTATTTTTCATCGTACTCAAACTCAATTCTGTAACAGCCCGGTAGGTGGCATAGTCCGTAGATGCTTGCACCTTATCATAAAAAAACTGATTCATGCTGATAAATTTTTTGCTTTTTATAATGAGTAAAATATAATACTTTCTTAAACCTGTAATTTATTTATTATGTTGTAAATTATTGATTTTTAAATAGATAATAAAATTATTCCGTCAGGCGACGTATCATATAATTATCTACGGCTTGAAAAAGATGGACAGGTTTCATTGTACGCCAACTGATGTGCTTCAGTTCATCGTTGAAATGTATATAATTATCAATATTGCCTTCGCACATTTCTTCTGCTACTTGCTCTCTTATATTCAAAGCTGCAATCCAGCCGTTTTCGTCTTCTATATCGTTGCGCCACTCTTCATAGTAGCAATCATCTGAAAGATGAAAGTCCAGCACATTTTCAATAATTAAAATAAAATGAACGATGCCTTCTTGTATTAAATGTTTGATGATATTTTCTTTTAAAAACATAATATCATTATAGAGGCAATCGTTCCACTCGCCCATCAGTTCAATAACGGCAAAATGCTCTGTATAATCGGCATAGAGAATTTTTGCGTAGAGTGTTGCAGAGCCAAAATCGTCCCATTGCGGGTGTATGTAATAGTTGTAAATCGTTTTACTGTATTCAAATTCACTGTATTCCCTGCCATAAAAAGGGGAGCGTTCGTCTTCGGCGGCTATATACAAATCGCGCCAGCTATAAAAAGGTTCTATGGTATGCATGAGTCAGGAGCAAACTAAAAAACTAATATGCCGATAAATGCTGTATTTGCAAACAACAAAATAAGGTATTGTGTGGTTTTTAATTAACTTTTACTAAATCGTTGCAGCATGCTGTCGCGCAAATCCATCAAGCGGCGGCTGAGTCCCACTTTATAAATATGCGGGTTCTCAAAACGGCGGTGCTCTTCGGGCAACAAGGCGAGGCGCTGGGCTGCATAGCGTGCTATATCTTGAATATGTTGTTTTTCTAAAATGCGTTTGCCGTTTTGCATCACTATATGCAAAAGCTCTTCGCTCTGCAATCCTGCCACTTTCGTAGATTGATTGGAAAAAATAGGGCTGTAAATAATATCGGTGGACTTGTCTTCTTCGAGCAGCAATACGCCATCGCGATAGAAAAACCCCTCGGCATCGTAGTAGCGGCACACTTTTTTGAGGGCGGGCAAAGATACTTTTACATAATCGTTGGATATTTTTAAAGTAGGCTCTTGGTTGTACATACTCATTTTATACACACCATCTAATGCCGATTCGCCGTGTGCCGTGATGAGTTTTGTGCCTACGGCATAGCCGTCAATGGGAGCTTTTTGTAAGTCCAAACTCCGTATCAGGTATTCATCTAATTGGTTGGAAACCAATATTTTGATATTCGAAAATCCCGCTTCGTCCAGCATTTTTCGGGCTTTTTTCGACAAATACGCCAAGTCGCCGCTATCCAAACGAATGGCAGCAATTTGTTTGCCCTGTGCCGCCAATTCCTGTGCCACCGTAATGGCGTTGGGCACACCGCTTTGCAAAGTATTGTAAGTATCTACGAGCAGGGTGGCATTGTCGGGATAAATAAGTACATAATTGCGGAAGGCGGTGAGTTCGTCTTCAAAACTTTGTACCCACGAGTGCGCCATCGTTGCCCAAAGCGGCAGCCCGTGATAATAACCGCCCAATACATTGCTACTGGCATCTGCGCCGCCGATAATAGCCGCACGACCGGCGTGCATACCGCTCCAGCCTTGCGCCCGCCGTAGCCCGAAATCTATAAACAAACGATTGCCCGCCGCCTGCCGGATACGCGCCGCTTTGGTGGCAATGAGCGACTGAAAATTGAGTAAATTCAACAATAGCGTTTCAACAAGCTGGGTTTCGATAATCGTGCCTTCCACGCGCAAAATGGGGGCGGTAGGAAATACCACTTCGCCCTCGCGCGGCGCAGAAATAGTGCCGCGAAAGCGAAAATTTGCCAAAAACTCCAAAAACCCCTCGTGTAAGCCCTGCTCGCGCAAGTAGCGCAGGGTATCGGTATCGTATTGAAAATTTTCTAAAATATCCAAGAGATTATCCAAACCGGCAAAAATAAGATAGCCGCCCTCGTAGGGATTACTGCGAAAAAAATAATCAAAGGCGGCTGGCGTATCTCCTTTTTTTTGTAAAAAATAAGCCTGAGCTAAAATCAACTCGTAAAAATCGGTGTAGATGGATAATTTATCGAAGAGTTTGCGCATATCGTAAAAAAAAAATGACCGAAGGTCGTGTAAGAATGTTGAGAGGCAAATTTAAAAAAGATTTCCGCTTTGAAAACATAAGAATTGCCTTAACAAAATTTAACGGCGCGATTTAACAATTTTTTACCCACTACTGTTGTTTATATTCAAAACAATCAGCGATTTTTGCATCGTATTCGCAACGCAACAACGCATCTGAATTTTAGATTGAAAAGTAATAATTTTTTAAAATATTTTTTAAAAAAAATTATCCAAAATAAAATATGAGAAATTTTTCATTTATGCTGTTAGCTGCTATTTTCGGAAGTTTACTTACTTATGCAGCTTTTCGTCACACACTGGTACAGCAACAAAAAAATCAAAATGCTTCTTTGTTCCAACAGGTGAGCAATACCAATGCTACATCTGCTTTTATGCCCGCTATTTCCACGGCTTTTGGCGCAGCACCCGCAACCGACTTCACCGTTGCCGCCGCTAAAACCACCCCTGCCGTAGTGCATATTAAATCCAAACAAACCGCCTACACCACCTCTAATCGCGGTAGCGACCCCTTTCAGGGTTTGTTTGGCGACGATTTTTTTAGTCCTTTCTTCGGCAACCCGGGCGGAAGCCGTCAGCCCGCCGAAGCTACCGGCTCCGGCGTTATCATCAGCAACAACGGCTATATTGTCACCAACAATCACGTAGTAGAAAATGCGGACGAAATAGAAATTACGCTCTACGACAACCGCACTTTTAATGCTACCGTAGTAGGCACTGACCCCAATACCGATATTGCGCTGATAAAAATTGAAGCTGCTGACCTCCCTATGCTCGAACTCGCCAACTCCGATGATGCGAGGGTAGGAGAGTGGGTACTCGCGGTGGGTAATCCTTTTAATCTGGCTTCTACCGTAACAGCGGGCATTGTGAGTGCCAAAGGCAGAAATATTGATATTCTGCAAACCAATTCAGCGATTGAATCTTTTATTCAAACCGATGCCGCCGTAAATCCGGGCAACAGCGGCGGTGCTTTGGTCAATATTGAAGGGCAATTATTGGGCATTAATACCGCCATTGCCACGCCTACGGGCGTATATGCGGGCTATTCCTTTGCCGTGCCTGCCAATATCGTACATAAAGTAGTAGAAGACCTCAAACGCTACGGCAATGTGCAACGTGCTTATTTGGGTGTTCAAATTCGCAGTTTGGATAGCAAATCGGCTGCCGAGTTGGGCGTAAATATTACACAGGGCGTGTATGTGGACGGTGTCACCGACAATTCTGCCGCACAGGAAGCCGATATGCAGCAAGGCGATGTAATTGTAGCTATTGACGGTGTGCGCGTGAAATCGGTGCCTGAATTGCAGGAGCAAGTGGGCAAACACAATCCGGGCGATGTGATTAATGTGGGTGTTAATCGCAAAGGAAGCAATAAAGATTTGCGTCTCCGCCTCCGCAATGCCGACGGCAATACCAATATTGTGCGCAAAGAAGATGTAGCTTCGGCGGCGGCAGGGCAACTCAACAGCGTGCTGGGCTGCGAACTCAAACCCGTGAACGATAAACTCAAAAAAGAAATGGGTATCAGCGGCGGCTTGCAAGTAACCAACTTGGGCAACGGCAAACTCAAACAATATACCGACATTCGCGAAGGTTTTGTGATTACGCGTGTTGATGAAAAAGACATTAACTCTTATGAAGAATTTGCAAAAATATTGCAAAGTAAAAAAGGACGTGGCGTATTATTGGAAGGAAAATATCCGGGCGCAAAAGGTATTTATTATTATGGCTTTGCGATGTAATTGCCTGTAAAGAAAAATTTTTTTTGATATTGCCCCAAAATAGCGGTAATGTTAGAAAATAACTGATAAAGTTGTTTTTTAACATTACCGCTTTTCTTTTTTTAGGGCGTGTTTAAATTAAAATGATAACTTGTTTTCTTTGTTGGGGCAATAGGTGAAGGAATTGACAATTTAAAAAACTTATATCAATAATGAGAAATAAATATTTAGTATCAAAAAGCTATATCAGCAAAGCGTCTGTATTGGCTACCATAGAAGCCTTAGGTGAGCAATACACTTACCGAATAGTAAAGGAAAAAAATATCTTCGTGGCTTAGATGACATTGATTTGTATCGGGATATTTCCGATGAAGAATTTTATCTTATCGGATTTTGGGTGATTGATGAAAACGAGTTTTACGAGGATCCCTACATCATCAACGGAGAGAAATACTATATCGCCATCTATATGACACACCATTCAGATATTTTGCACGAGGTCAATCAACTCATCAGAGATTTGCTGGCTATTTACCCCGATATGTTTGTTTCAGATGAGTATGCCAGAGAATTTTACTCGCTGTCGGATATTCTTTCGGGCAATATACCGCCTTGGTTAAAAGAAGGGTTTGAAGATGTTGTTTGAGTAAAGGGATATTGGGTTTGTATTGGTCGTTGGTTTGTGTAGAAAAATCAGTGATATTCCTGCCATTATAGCTAAAATCGCTCACAGAAGATTTTGGCTTGGGAAAAAACCATCTTGTGCAAGAGCTGCAAGAACAACACGGCGTTATTTTTATCAAAGGAATTGACAATTTAAAAAACTTATATCAATAATGACAAACGTATATTTAGTCTCAAAGACTTACATAGATAAAGCCTCTATAGTGGCTGCCATAGAAGCCTTAGGTGAGCAATACACTTACCGAATAGAAAAGGAAAAAAAATATCTTCTTGGCTTAGATGACATTGATTTGTATCGAGATATTTCCGATGACGAAATCTATTTTATAGGATTTTGGGTAATTGATGAAAACGAGTTTTACGAGGATCCCTACAACATCAACGGAGAGAAATACTATATCGCCATCTATATGACACACCATTCAGATATTTTGCACGAGGTCAATCAACTCATCAGAGATTTGCTGGCTATTTACCCCGATATGTTGGTTACAGAGGACTACGCCAGAGAATTTTACTCGCTGTCGGATATTCTTTCGGGCAATATACCGCCTTGGTTAAAAGAAGGGTTTGAAGATGTTGTTTGAGTAAAGGGATATTGGGTTTGTATTGGTCGTTGTTTGTGTAGAAAAATCAGTGATATTCCTGCCATTATAGGTAAAATCGCTCACAGAAGATTTTGGCTTGGAAAAAAACCTCTTGTGCGAGAGCTGCAAGAACAACACGGCGTTATTTTTATCAAAATTAAACTTAATTTTTAATTTATGGCAGAAGCTAAAATAGTTTATAAAGATAATAAAGGTTTTTGGATAGCTGAAGATGCTATGGAATTAGCCTTTCAATATATATACACTGAGCTAAAAACAGGTAACTATCATTTTTCTATGATGGAAAATTTGCTATATGACTGTGAGGTAGTTATAAATGGTTGGAACAGAAGCTATTTGACTCTAACATGGAAATATGATTTGCCAAATTTGGAAGACGAACAAGAAATGATATTTCTGTTAGAAAATATTATTGTAAAATTACAAAATAAAGGAGAATACATTTCTATAGAAGAATTACAGTCTTTTACTCCCGAAGCAACAGATTGGAAAAATTTTTGGAGCAAGCCTTTTCGTACTATTAATTTATTAAATATTTTTGACGCTCTTATCAAAATGCTTAAAGGTGAATGGGATAGTACTAATTATGATATGAAAGTGAATTGGAATACGGAGGAGATTTAATATTTGCTACTATTCTATATCAATAATGACAAACGTATATTTAGTCTCAATCGTTAAAAACTCTATAATTGTCGGTCTTTACAAAGTTGATTTATAGTATATTGTTTATAAAAATTTAAACATATTCAAAAAAATAACCTCTTTTCAAGGAGTTTCCATTAATTTTAAGCCGTCAAAATTGCACTTTACTATACGCTTCGTTTTTATGATGACTTCTTGGATAAAATTTTTGGCAGCTTTGTTGTTTTCTGCCTTGTTTGTATGGACACTCAATACATCTTTTATCATCAAAGGAAAACCCCTGCCGGCAGTAGGCAAATTGTTTAATCCTTTCAGCGGCTTTTGGAATAGCGGCGAATCCGCCAAAGCCCTCAAAGGCAGCCAAACCTACGATTTTCCTGAACTCACGGGCAAAGTGACGGTTGTTTATGATGAACGCCTCGTACCCCATATTTTTGCAGAAAATACCGCCGATGCCCTCTTTGTGCAGGGCTATGTGACGGCGCAGCACCGTTTGTGGCAAATGGACTTTGCTACTCGTGCCGCCGCCGGCAGAATTTCGGAAGTCATTGGCGAGGCAGCTGTCAATTTTGATAAAGAAAAACGCCGCAAAGGAATGGTGTATGCCGCCCAAAATGCCGTAGAAGTATGGAAAAAAGATGCCGCCGCTTATACCTTGGTGGAGCAATACAGTGCCGGTGTAAATGCTTATATCCAACAATTAGCTCCCAAAGATTATCCGGTAGAGTACAAAATTTTGGATTATGCACCCGAAGCGTGGTCGCCTTTGAAAACCGCTCTCTTTTTTAAATCTATGGCAGAAACGCTCTGCTCCGAAGAAACTGATGCCGAAGCCTCCAACACCTTGCGCTACTTCGGAAAACCCATTTTTGATTTCCTTTATCCCGAATATTTTCCGCAGCAAAGCCCCGTTGTTCCCGACCAAAACGAGTGGAAAAACTATCGCTCGCTCAATATCCCCGACAGCACCGCCCTGCCAGCCGTCAAAGCTGCTGCCTATCGCTCTCTGCCCGCCGCCGACTTTAATATATGTGCCTTCGGCAACAGCGACAACCCCTATTTGAACAGCAATATTGATGATTTTTTGCAACAAAAAGATATGCATGCCGGCAGCAACAACTGGGCAGTAGCCGCGTGGAAAACCAAAAATGGCAACCCTATTTTGTGCAACGACCCGCATTTGCAGTTGAGTTTGCCCGCTATTTGGTACGAAATTCAGATACATACCCCGCAATCCAATGCCTATGGCGTATCCTTGCCCGGCATACCTGGTATTATTATCGGATTTAATGAATATATCGCTTGGGGCGAAACAAATCTGGAGCACGATGTAAGCGATTGGTACAATATACAATGGAAAAATGCCGCCCGCAACAGCTATATCATAGACGGTCAGGAAAAACCCGTACAATGGGTAGTGGAGCGCATTGCGGTGCGCGGAAAAAAAGAAGCCCTCATAGATTCGGTGCGCTACACACAATGGGGACCGGTGGTGTATGAAGACAGTAGCAATATTCATCAAAACATGGCATTGCATTGGCTGGCGCACGAAAAATCAAATGCCAATGAATTAGTGGCTTTTGTGGAGTTGGCGCAGGCTAAAAATTATAACGATTATGTAAAAGCCATCGGCAAATTCGGTTCGCCGCCGCAAAATATCGTATTTGCCTGCAAAGACGGCGACATTGCACTGACCGTACAGGGACAGTTGCCGATTAAAAATGAAGAACAGGGGCGTTTTGTGCAGGCGGGCAACGACAGCAAAAATGCGTGGCACGGTTTTATTCCGAATGAGCAGCTGCCGCGCCTCAAAAATCCCGAACGCGGTTTTGTGTCTTCTGCCAACCAACATTCTACCACACCCGATTATCCGTATTATTACAACGGCGGCTTTGACCATTACAGAGGTCGCTATCTCAACCGCCGCCTCGCCGAAATGGATAGCATCACGGTGGATGATATGAAACGCCTCCAAACCGATGCCCACAGCATCAAAGCCGAAGAAGCATTGCCTTTGCTGATGCAATTTTTAGAGCCTGCCCGCTTAGATGCCGCCGAAAAACCCTACGCCGAAATGTTGCAGGGGTGGAATTACAGCTATGAAGCCGATAAAGTAGCTCCTATTATTTTTGAAACTTGGTTTGATGAATACTATAAAATGTTGTGGGACGAAAATTTGAGTGTGCGCGATACACTGTCTATCTTGATGCCCGAAACCTACACCGCCATTGCGCTATTGCGCGATCACCCGCAGCATTTTTTCTTCGACACCAAAGCCACCCCCGTACAAGAAACCGCCAAAGATATTGTTACGCTGAGTTTTAAATCAGCCGTAAAAATCATTACAGACTGGAAAACAGCGAACCCGCAAAAAAACCTCAACTGGGCGGAATATCGCAATACACACATTCCGCATTTGGCAAAAATAGAGGCTTTCAGTGAAGAAAATATACAATGCAACGGCACAAAAACCGCCCTCAACGCAGTACAAACCGAGTGGGCTCCTTCGTGGCGTATGGTCGTGGAATTGGGCAACCCTATAAAAGCGTGGGGCGTATATCCGGGCGGGCAAAGCGGCAATCCGTTCAGCAGCTACTACCGCAATTTTGTAGATACTTGGAGCAAAGGCGAATATTACGAACTCAACTTCTGGAAAAGCCCCGAAGATGCCAAAGACAAAGTGCTGATGCAACAAAACTTTGAATAAAAGTGTTTTAAACCTACTACCTCCCTGTAAGATAAATACAACTTACGCTTATGGGAGGTGTTATTATTTTTTTTATTACTCACATCTTTTTAGTTGATTATGACTTCTCGACAAAAACTATTGGGTTTGTTGGTATTGTTTGCGGGAGTATTTTTTTCTTTTACATTTTATTATATACTTCCTGCCCTGTATGGCCGTCCGGGTGGTGCAGATGTATTGCAGCCGCTTAAACGCTATTTCCCGATTACAGATGAGTTTCAGAGCGACAATACTATTCGTGTGAAAGATACCCTGTATCATCGCATTGGACCCTTTCAATTTATAGACCAAGACGGTCTGCCTTTCAGCGAAAAAAACTTAACCGACCATATTTATATCGCAGACTTTTTCTTTACACGCTGCGGTACGATTTGCCCCAAATTGTCCAAAAGTCTCGAAAAACTCCAAACCCGCCTCAAAGATGAAAAAAACCTCTTGTTTCTGTCGCATACCGTTGATCCCGACTACGATACGCCGCAAATACTCAAAGAATACGGACAACACTACAATGCCGACTTTACACGCTGGAAATTTTTAAGTGGCTACACGCGCGATGAATTTTATCCTTTTGTGAAAAGCAATTATTTTGTAACCGCCATGCCCGGCGCGCAGGGCAGCGTGGACATGTTTGATCATACCGAAAAAATGGTATTGGTGGACAGAAACCGCATCATTCGCGGCTACTACGACGGCACCGACTCGCTGGCAATGAGCCGCTTGGTGAAAGATGTGATGGTATTGCAAGTGGAATACCAACAGCGAAAAACCATTGAATACGACCCCAAACGCGCCCCAAAAAAATAATGTATTAACCTATTTTAACCAACTAACATTTTAGTTAAATATTTTTTGCTTGTAAAACATTGCTATAAACACTTTCTTTGCAGAGCGTTTTCATTATTTCGCTCCGAGCAATGAATCATACTTTACAGGCATATCAATCACAATTGGCAGTTTGTCGGGATATTTTTGAAAAAAAAACCAAAGATTACGGCACTTCGTGGCGCATTATGCGCACCGCTTCCATCACCGACCAAATCTATATCAAAGCGCAACGGCTGCGCACTTTGCAGACTGTGCGCCAACAAAAAATTGACGATACACAGGAAAGCGAATTTATCGGTATCGTGAATTATGCTTTGATGGCTTTGATACAAATGCAATTGGGCGTGAGCGATACCGCCGATGAATTGGGCGAGACGCAGGCACTCGCCCGCTACAACGAAGCCGCACACCAAGCCGAAGCTCTGATGCTGCGCAAAAACCACGACTACGGCGAAGCATGGCGGCTGATGCGCGTGGAGTCTATTACGGATTTGATTTTGGTAAAATTGTTGCGCATCAAACAAATAGAGGACAATGAAGGAAAAACACTCATTTCCGAAGGTATTGATGCCAATTATTTGGATATTATCAATTATGCTTTATTTGCTTTGATAAAATTATCGGAAGCGATAGCATAGGTTTTATGCTATTTTTTAAAAAAATGAAAAGAAAAATATCATATTTTCAATAACAATAAAAAACTGCAATAAAAATATGAAAATATTTATGCACTGGCTGCGCTTTGTTTTGGGCACTTTTTTTGTGTTTTCAGGACTCGTAAAAGCCATTGACCCCACCGGAACAGGTATCAAAATGCAGGAGTATTTTGAAGTGTTCACCGAATATATGCCCGCACTGAGCGGCTTATTTCATACAATGGCAGAGGCTTCGCTCGCTTTTTCTATTTTGATGATTGTGTTGGAATTGATTTTGGGCATTTCGCTGCTGCTCGGTACTTTCTGGATTCCGACCATTTGGCTCTATATTGCCATTATTTTGTTTTTTACGTTCCTCACCGGATTCACCCTCACCACTAATAAAGTTACCGATTGCGGATGCTTCGGCGATTTTATGAAACTCAAACCCATTCAAACCTTTTCAAAAGATGTATTGCTCACCGTGCTGGTGTTTGTTTTTTGGTTTTTTCGCAAAAAAATAACCCCACTGCGCAACAACGAATACTGGTGGGTGGCATTGCTGGGAATGTTTTCGTTTGGAGTGGCGGCGTGGCTCACCAACAAATACGGAACAGGAGCAAAAATCAATATTATGATACTGGGCGCACTCACAACGGCATTTTATTTGTCGTCTTATTATTTCAATTTGTCAAAAAGCACACGCTACACCATGTTGGGCATTTTGTCGGTATTGAGTATTTGGTTTACGATGCGCAATGTGTGGAACGTGCCGATTGTAGATTTCAGAGCTTATAAAAATGGTACAGACTTGCGCAAATGCACCTCTTCGGAGGGCTTAGATGAAGGGCTGATAATCAATAAATTTGTGATGGAAAGCCCGAATGGTGAAAAGAAAACCGTACAGATTAAAGAATATTCGGCATTGGTGGCACAAGGCTGGAAACAAGTAGGGCGCGAAGATGACGTAATCCGCGAACCACAATTGCCGCCTTGCAAAGATTTTATTGTCACCAACGCTGTCGGCGAAGAAATACAGGCGCAGCTGCTCGAAGATAGCGGCATACAACTCTGGGTTACTTCTTACAACACCGATAAAGCCAATCGGGAAGGATTTAATCAAATGAATCCTCTGCTCAAAGAAGCCGCAGCACAGGGCGTAAAAGTATCGGGGCTGACGGGCAGCGATATTGCCCAAGCCAATGTTTTGACCGAAGGTATTTATAGTTTCAACAACTTAGATGCCACGCCCATCAAAACCATGAACCGCCCCAATCCGGGACTTATACTCATCAGCAATGGTGTGGTGGTAAAAAAATGGCACTACAATCATTTGCCTGCCTCTTACGAAGCCATGAAAAAAGAAGTGGGTTGGAGTAAATAAAAATACACACCGTATTGTGTTTGTTTTTCTTTATCGTTTTCCGCAACGATAAAAACAAAAAAGGCGAAACTGAACATTTGGTTTCGCCTTTTTTGTTTTTTTTAAAAAAATTTTTTTCAGACTTTGGGCGGTATCAAGTGCATGGCTCTTTCGGTGAGTGCCGTGATGGTGAGGCTCGGATTAACGCCAATATTGGCGGAAATCATACTGCCATCGCATATCAGCATATTTTCATAATTGAATACCCGATTATTTTTGTCAATAACGCCGCTTTCGGCATTTGCGCCCATACAAGCTCCGCCCAAAATATGTGCCGTAGAAGGAATACCCAACAAAGTTTCGGTATTCATCACCATGGCTTTTCCGTTGATGATTTTTTCTACTTTGCGGGCAATATCCTGCGCCACAGGGTTAAAAGCGGTAGGTGCTTCTCCTTCTGCCAAAGCGGTTTTTTTGAAGCCCCAGCGCGAGCGTTTCATTTGCAAAGTGGAGTCGATGCTTTCCATATACAAGAGTATTTGGGTGCGTTTGCTCCAGTCGTCAATAAGAAATGCTTTTAAATTGGCAACCGGATAGCGGAAAAAATCTTGTATCATTCGATAAAAACGCTCCGACATGGTTTTCCCCTGCACCATAGGAGCCATAAAAATGCGCCAAAATCCCGAACCTTCGGAATATTTTACCGGCTCTATGTGGCGGTTTTCGTCAATATTTACAATAGAACCAATGGCGATACCTTCGGAAAAACTCGTTTTTTTGTCAAAAGTCGTCACGCCTATCAAACTTTCGGAGTTGGTGCGCACACCCTTGCCGAGTATCGGCGACAAACGCGGCAGCGATTTTTCTTTCAGGCGCAGCAGCAAATCCATCGTGCCGAGTACTCCGCCCGCAAATACCACCCCTTTGGCGGTTACGCTTCCTTTTTTAGGAAAATATGAAAGCGACTCTTTGAAATGAATGGTATAGCCCGCGCTACCGTCTTCGTGGATTGGTACTACATCATATACTTCGGTTTCGGCTTTGATGGTGCAGCCAAATTGTTGGGCGAGATACAGATAATTTTTATCTAAGGTGTTTTTGGAATTAAAACGGCAGCCCAACATACAGCCGCCGCAGAGGGTACAGCCGGTACGCGAAGGACCCTTGCCTTCAAAATAGGGGTCGGGGACGGTTTCGCCGGGTTTGCCGAAATACACCGCCACCTCCGTTTTTTGAAAAGCCTCCGGTTTTCCCATTTGCTCGGCTAAGGTTTGCATCACTTTATCGCTTTTGCTCATATAAGGGTGTGGCGTAGCACCGAGCATGTGTTTGGCGAGGGCATAGAAAGGTTTTAGTTCCTGCTCCCAGTCGCACAAACCGCGCCACGCTCCCGAATTAAAAAAAGGAGATTTGGGCACAGGCAAAGTATTGGCATATACCAAGGAGCCGCCGCCCACACCTGCACCGCTCAACACCGCCACATGCCTGAAAATGGTGAGTTTGAAAAGCCCCGTCATTTTTAAATCCGGCAACCACAACCATTTTCGCAAATTCCAGTTGGTTTTCGGAAAATCTTCGGGCTTATTGAACCATTTTCCTTTTTCGATGACGAGTACCTTGTAGCCTTTTTCCGAGAGCCGCAACGCCGATACCGAGCCGCCAAAACCACTGCCGATAACTACATAATCGTAATCAAAATTTGTTGTTTGCATCATCTCTCTTTATATTTAAAATAAAAAAACAGTATCGGCGTTCAAAGGTTGAACATACTTTTAAAAAAAGGCAATATATGAAAAATAATATTTGGCACTGTGTTTTTTTGCTTTTTATATCCGGCATAGCTCTAAAAGCGCAAAACGAAACTCCTGATTTATTGAGAGTGTAAATTAAACTGTGCTAAAGCCAAATTTTGATATTGATAATCAGAAAGTTATAAAAAATTGACACAGTTTATTTTACAAACCCGATTTATTAGCTCAAATACCCCAATCGTACAAGCAGCATAGCCGAGCATACCTACAATATAATTTATCTCATATTCCTGCACCTGAAGGGGGTTTTTATTTTGTACTTAGAAAAAACGGTGTTTATATTGACACCCTTCATCATATCTACACTCCTGAAAAAATACTTTCTTATTATGTAGCATCGGATACCTTGTTCAGTTATCTGAGCATGACAAGTGAGTACGGAGTGGGATACACACAAGAACAAGCAATAAATGGCGAATTTTGGAGTGTTAAGAGTACGCCATTGAATACCATTTATGGAGATCTAAAACATTACAATAAGTACTTAGAGCCTTACCACGAAGAAATTTTTATATTAGTGGGCTTAGAAGATATTATTAAAATCGTAGATAGAAAGGAGGTTTTTTAACTTATTCCCATTTGGTTAATATTTTATAACTTTGTGTTATGGGCTATAGTAGAACAAAATTTGAACAAAGAGGATTTGACGAGAAAGAATACCAGAAGTATTATCATCGTCATTAAATAGAATACATACGCAAGAAATTGCGTTGCGTTTTTCTGTATAATCAAGGGAAAGAATTTAAAGAAATCCCTTTGGAATTGAACGTACACTGGCAAAGTGTGCGTAAATATATCAATGAGTATATTATGGGCGGCTTTGAGCAATTATGTAAGCGGGTTGAGCGAAAACAACCCAGCCAACTAAGCGAGTTTCAAATGTCTGATTTTAAGGAAGTTGTTTTAAATAAACGTCCTCGAGGGTAGGTTTAAAGGGGAATATTTGGACAGGCAACGAAATGAAAGCCTACCTGAAAGCCACCTATGGAGTAGTTTATAAATCAGGCATTTATGACTTATTGGAACGCTTAAATCTGAGCCACCAGAAAGCCCATTTTGATTATGGCAATGCCGATAAAGACAAACAAAAAGCCTTTGTTACAGACTTAAAAGAGCAACTTTTGGTAGCTGATGATACCACCGCCGTTTTGATGTACGACGAGTTTTCGATAAGTGAAAGACCCACCTCCTATTACGGATGGGCAGAGAAAAACACGCGCCCTTTGGTGGTTACCAATGAAAAAAACGTTCAAGACTAAACGGATTCTTAGCCATTGACCTTTTTGATGCGGATTGTCTGTTCCAAGCCAACCAAGTAGCCAAAGCCGAGCAAGTAGCTCAATATTTTGCCGATTTATCACTTATTTATCAAAATAAAGGGATTAAAAAAGTAGTTGTTTATTTGGATAATAACCGCACACATAAGGACAAAATGAAAACAATTTATCAAGAATTGACGGCTCAATTAAATCTTGAAATAGATTTTAGATACCTAACTCCTTACTCTCTAAAACTTAATTTGGTAGAGTATGCCATACACTTGATAAGGTTAAATGTGACGCACAATGCTGATTGTAAAGACTCTTTACAAAAATTTGAACAGCATATCAATGAACTAACTAAACAAAAAATATTTACTAAAAATCAAATTGTCAATATTTTACAACATATTGATGACCTTATCAATAAAAATTAATATCTATCTCACGAAAGGGAATAAATAGCAGAATTTTTTACATTTTTGTATCAGGCATAAAATGACCGAAACTGTTTATTATTCAAATAAAAGATAAAATGGAAGAAATAAAAAAAATATTTATCAATTTAGAACCGGTGGTAGCTTTTTCTATAATAGTTGGGTTCACAATTTTATTTGCTGTTTTATTAAGCAAATACCTCCAAAGACTGATTACAGAAAAGACAAAGGAGCATCAGGTAGATACTACGGGTTTTATTTTTTTAAAAAATATGATTGTGACCATTGTGTATTTTTTGGGTTTCGGCTGGGCACTATTAACGATGCCGATAACGCATACATTTGCACACTCGCTGCTTGCCGGAGCCGGAGCTACAACTTTAATATTAGGTTTTGCTTCGCAGCAGATTTTTAACAACTTGTTTAGTGGGATTTTTCTTATACTTAACAGGCGTTTCAAAATAAATGATATCATAGAATTTCAAAGCAACAAAGGAAAAGTAATAGAAATAAGTTTAAATTCTATAATAATTGAAGATGAAAACGGAGATAAAATAATAATCCCAAGTTCTACAATTTTAGGAGATAAAATAAAAATATATAAATAATAAAAGAAAAACTCCGCATACATTTTAAAGCATCAAACAGTATATTTATTTCAATAATATAAGGTTATATTTTTTTCTTTTATTCCTCATCACATCATTCTCTACACAGAAAAAATGGCTATTTTTCGCAGTATTCACGGCATTGCACCCACCTACGGGCAGGATTGCTTTTTTGCTGAAACGGCGGTTATCATCGGGCAGGTGCGTATGGGCAAGCAATGCAGCGTATGGTACAATGCAGTTGTGCGCGGCGATGTTCATTTTATCGAAATCGGCGACCGCGTCAATATTCAGGACAACGCCACCATTCATTGCACTTATCAAAAAGCCCCCACCCGTATCGGCAACGACGTATCTGTGGGGCACAACGCCATCGTTCACGGCTGCACCATTCACGACAATGTACTCATTGGTATGGGAGCTATTGTGATGGACGGCGCAATTATAGAGAGCAACAGTATTGTGGCGGCAGGAGCGGTAGTGTTAGAGGGTACGCACATAGCGGCGGGCAGTATTTATGCAGGTGTACCCGCCAAAAAAGTAAAAGAACTGAGCATAGAAACAGCAAAAGCGATGATTACCCGCACCGCACATAATTACATCAAATACAGCAGTTGGTTTGCAGAGGGCAGCAACAGCGATGACAATGAAACATCTCTATAAAATTTTATAAAAAAAACAGGTAGTAATATTTTTTATTGTCGTTAATATACATCTTTTTATATTTTTTTAAGAAAGTATAAAAATAAAAAAAACAGCCTTGTTTGGATAATACCGACAAGGCTGTTTTTTATTTATTGAAAAAAATATTATCTTATTTTTATTTAAAAACGTCGTAGCGGGTATCCGTGATTTTTGCGGCATTTTTGAGGGCTTCAAACACCGAAAAATCTACGCGACCGCGCTGCGAATTGGCTTCATTGAACTGAATAGGCGAATAATCCATTTCTGAAGGTGTAGTTTTGCGCTCTTTAATTTCAATCACATACACACCTTGGTCGCCAACGATAGGTTTTGAAGTTTTTCCTTGTTCCAAAATAGCAGCGGCAGCCTGCACTTTAGGCTCGCGTCCCAAACCGGCAACCGTAGGAGCATCAAAAGAAACTTCCTGTACGCTACGCACCGTTTGTCCCAAAGCAGTAGCAATATCCTGTACACTTCCGGCTTTGCCTTTATACTGCTCCAATATTTTTTCTGCTTTTTTCTCCTTTTTCACTTCTGTTTCTATTTGGGCGCGCACATTGTCCAAAGTGGCATATCCTTCTTCTTTTTTGTCGGTAATTACGGCTACGGCGTATTTATCTTCCACTTCATATACATTAGAAACCGTACCCACCGGATTTTTAAATGCCCAAGCAATAACAGACTCATTAGCACCCAAACCCGGAATCATATAATCACCTTTTTTGAGGTCGGCGGCATTTTGCACGGTAAGATTAGCGGCGGTGGCAGCTTTATCAAAAGCCTCCTGAGTGCGGTTAGTTCCTGCAAATTGGTTGGCTTGAGCATAAATGGCACCGGTAGTTTCGGTACTCACGGCAATATCGCGGCTCAATACGGCAATTTTGGCAGCCGCTTGGGGGATTCCTGTTTCGGTTACCTCTACCAAGTGCCAGCCGAATTGAGTCATTACTTTTTGCAACACGCCTTTTCCTTTTCCGTAGAAAATGGTTTCTTCAAAAGGAGCTACCATCATTCCTTTTTTCACCCAGCCCAAATCGCCGCCTTTAGAAGCCGAGCCATCTTGCGAAATCGCTTTGGCGGCTTCGTCAAAAGTAGTTTGTTTGCTGCTGATAGCAGTGAAGATACTGTCAATGGTGGCTTTGGCTTTGGCAGCATCGGTGCCGGCATCTATGCGACGCAAAATATGGCGTACTTTCACAGAATCGGGCACAGTGGCACGATCCAATACTTTTATAGCGGCATATTGATTATCCACACTTGCTACGGGCAACAATGTTTTCAAAGGAGCATTCATGATACTTTCGCCATCAAAACCTTTGCCGTTGAGTTCGGCTTTGGTGAAATATCCTTTGGAAAAAGGTGTATCAGAATTGCGAGCGATGAAAGTAGAATCATCGGTGGTAGATTGGAACTCACCCAACAAACCGTTTACATAAGTTTCGGCTTTCTTTTTGTCGGCATCGGAAGGTTTTACAGGAAAAGCAACAAACTTGACGGATACCGCTTCTTTTTGTTTGAATTTTTCTTTGTTGGCGTTGAGGTATTGTTTCAAATCGCTGTCGCTGAAAGCAATTTGTGAATCATCAACGGTGGTATAAGGCACAAATACATAATCAAAAGTAGATTTAAAGTTTTGATTTTCATTGACCATTTGTGCTTGCCATTTAGGCACATAAATACCTTTTTTAATTAAGTCCGTATATTTCTGACGCAATTGAGTTTCGGCGATACCTTTTTCAAATTGCGCCCACACGGTGCGGCGTTGTGCTGTTTCTTCTGCGGGCAGGTCGCCGCCGCTGAAAGAGCGAACATATTTTTTAAGCAGTTCGGGGTCGAATTGTTTGGTGGTAGGGTTTTGGAAAGTAGGCTCGTTTTTTACGCTGGGGTGTGGATTTTTTCCTGTAAATAAATCCATCAGTTCAGCACCGTTTACCGCCAGTCCTAATTCATCGTATTCTGTTTGGGCGAGTTTATCGCGCAGATATTGCTGCCACGCCTGTTCCTGAACGCGCAAGCGGGTAGCATTGTCCATATTGGGTTGCATGCGTTGTGCATTTACCAAGGCTTGGTTAGTAATTTGCTGGTATTCCTGTGCCGAAACGGGCGTTCCATTGATTTCGGCAACATTGACGCTTTGCGCGCGTCCTCCGGGACCGCTAAAAATATCCATTAACAAAAACGACAGAATGGCAACGGCAATCAGCCCTACCAGCAGTCCTACATTTTGACGAATAGAGGTAATAATACCCATTGGTGTACAATATAATTGGAGTTTAAAAAATTATTTTTTATAATCAAGAGTGCAAAAATAGAACTTTTATAAAGGATTTTCAAAATTTTAACTGCTTGTATTCTGTTTTTACCTACAATTTATGTGCTAATTTCGTATTTAGCGACTCACAACTTGTATTTTCGTGATATTTTTAATTAGATTTTATTTTTTTACTGTATAACAGGTAGCTTTTTTAAGCATCATTATCACCCACAAAACACCCTCCCTGCCTTTGTGCGATAAAAAAACACCTTCACCTTTTCTAAAAACAAGTACACAGTAAGCGTACTAAAACTTTATCTTTGCGAAGTCGCTTTTTTTATTCAAAATATGATACAACTAATTCAATACAATGACACAGATTTCAAAAATCATCAGGTAGCGCAGGTAGAAAACCTATTCAGTCTTTTGCTGCCGGACTATGTGAATTGGCTGAATATAGAACCCACCAACTTGGAAGAGGTAGAAGCGATTGCCAAATATTTTGATATTCATCATTTAATTATAGAGGATATCATCAATATCCGCCAGCTACCCAAATTTGAAGCCTTTGATGATCATTATTTTTTGAACCTTAAAATGCTGAAAATAGACCTCAAAAACAGCGAAATACTGATAGAGCATATCAGTTTTATTTTAGGTCCAAATTATGTAATCACTTTTCAGGAGCGCGAAGGCGATGTATTCAATGAGGTACGCCACCGCATAGAAGCCAATTTGGGCAGAATACGCAGGCAAAAAGCGGATTATTTGTTGTATCGTTTGGTGGATTCGGTGGTAGATGACTATATGAGAATTGTGGAGTTTTTGAGAGATGCTATCGAAGATTTGGAAGAAAAAGCACTCGCCGAGCCTTCAGGCAGTATAATACGCGAAATTACGGAACTAAAATCAGAGATTAATGTATTTCGCAAATATGTAGTACCCCTGCGCGATGAAGTAGGAAAAATGCGTAATGAGCCGGGAAAATTCATCTCCAAATCTACGCTGCACTATTTTCGTGATGTATATGACCACCTTTATTATTTAAACGCCTCTTTTGATACCTTCCGAGAGATGCTCAAAGATTTATTAGATTTGCACTTGTCGCAATTGAGCTACGAAATGAACCAGATTATGAAAACGCTCACGGTAATTTCTGCCATATTTATTCCGCTTACTTTTATTGCGGGTGTGTATGGAATGAATTTCGAATATATGCCCGAATTGCAAATACGCTGGGCATATCCTGTTTTGCTCGTTTCGATGCTACTGTTTGCGGTGGGTTCTATTGTGTATGTAAAATATAAAAATGGCTTTGATAAATATATTTTCGGGTAGTTATTGTAAGCACACAAAGCCGCCCATATTTATTGTATTTTCTTTCAAAAAATATTTTTTATTTTAAAAAGAAACTGACCGTCAATCATCTGTTAAAAAAATTCATCTTTCGTTTTTTATTTTTCTGCCGCCCGTGAAATTCCACATCAATCTAGTAGAGGCTGTTGCCGACAATTTGTACCAAATATTCAACGACAACAAAGCCGCCGACAAAGTAATAGAGCGATGCTTGCGCAGCAATCCAAAGTGGGGTGCCCGCGACCGCGCCTTCATTGCCGAAAATACCTACAACATATTGCGCTATGCGCGCTTGCTGTGGGAAGTGGCGGATACTGTGCCGCAGCACCGCAACGACTGGCTGCAATTATTCGCCGTTCAGTATATTTTATCGGAGCAGCCGCTGCCCCATTGGGATATATGGAAGCACTTAGATACAGCAGCACTGCAAGCACGCCACCGGCAGTTGGCAACACAACGCGCTGTGCGCGAGTCGATTCCCGATTTTTTGGATCATCTCTGCGAACAGGAATTGGGGGCAACTTTATGGAACGAATTGTTGCCTGCTTTAAACAGCAGCGCACCCGTGCAATTGCGTTGCAATACTTTAAAAATATCGCCCGAACATTTGCTACAACAACTTCAGGCGAGCCAAATTTCTTGTATGCGCATCGGCAAAGACCATACGTTGCAACTGCTCCGGCGGCAAAATATATTCAAAAGTGCGGCTTTTCAGGCGGGTTATTTTGAGGTTCAAGATATTGCTTCGCAACAGGTAGCCCCTTTGTTAGATGTACAAGCGGGTATGCGCGTGATTGATGCCTGTGCTGGTGCAGGCGGAAAAACACTGCATCTGGCGGCACTGATGCACAACAAAGGGCAGATTATTGCATTGGATACCGAAGCCTACAAATTGGAAGAGCTGCGCAAACGCGCCAAGCGCGCCGGAGCTTTTTGTATAGAAACGCGTACCATTGAAAACCGCAAAACCATCAAACGGCTGCACAACTCGGCAGACCGCCTCCTCTTAGATGCGCCCTGCACCGGTTTGGGGGTGCTGCGCCGCAATCCCGACACCAAATGGAAACTCAACAGCGATTTTATCGGGCAAGTACGAAACATACAAAAAGAAATTTTACAGGAATACAGTAAAATGTTGCGCAGTGGCGGAAAAATGGTATATGCCACTTGCAGCATTTTGCCCTCCGAAAATGAACAACAAATAGAGCATTTTTTGAGCCAAAACCCCGACTTCTGTTTATTGCAACAACAAACCCTCTACCCGCACACGCACCAGGGCGACGGGTTTTTTATGGCTTTGTTGCAAAAAAATTAAAACTTATCCCATCTTTTGTAAATTAAATTATTTATAAAAAAACAATGCACCGTTTCCATTGCATATCAAGTAATTATATTTTATTTTTTATCATAAAATATTGGTATTCAAATAATTAATAAAAAAAATATAGAGCAAATAAAACACACCAGACAATTAGTGTTAAAATACTTATACAATTTTATTATTTTTGATACTCATTTACTCCGTTCGCAAAGCCCCTAACCTCAGATTTATTATATGAAAAAGTACATTTTTTATTCGCTCTGTCTGCTTCTATTGTGGAGCAGTCAATTTGTCGCCGCCCAATCATTGCGCCCTGTGGCTCGGCAAATCAGCACACTCAAAGAAAGTGGCGCACTACCGAAGGTTACACCTTTCAGCCCGTACATCGCCACGCCGCCCGATGTGTCGGCAATGGTGAGTCAAGCCACTTTTTTACAACTCAATCAAGTCGCTTTGGAAGATTTATTGCAGCAATCGCCTTATGGTTTGGAACTCACACTTCCTACCACTTCCGGCAAACCCTTAGTATTGGAGCTTTTCAGAGCCAATCCTTTAGCAGAAGAATTCCTCAGTACCGAGCGCACCGCTTATGGCGAGCGCAATGTACCCTACAAAGCGGGGCTATATTATCGCGGTATCGTAAAAGGCAACGACAACTCTATGGCGGCTATCAGCTTTTTTGCAAATGGGCAAGTGATAGGAGTAATGGCTACCGTCGAAGACGGCAATATGGTATTGGGCAATGTGGGCAACAGCAAAGCACTTGTTTTTTATTACGAAAAAGATTTATTGATAAAAAACAACTTTGATTGCGGCAGCGATGACAACACTTTCGGGCAAGGCGGTGCCTTTCCATTGTTGCCCGCTTTTGAAAAATCAGCCGACTGCGAAGCCGCTATCTGTAAAACAGTGAATATTTATTTTGAGTGTGACAATAAAATGTATCTGGATAATGGCAGCAACACCACCAATGTAAATAATTATGTAAGTGGATTTTTTAATGCAGTAGCTACCATTTATCAAAATGATAATATGACGGTCGCCATTTCTGAAATTTATGTATGGACAACGGCAGATACTTATCCCAGTACAAGTTCGAGTGCAGTACTCAATCAGTTTTCAAGCAATGTAAGCACTTTTAATGGAGATTTGGCGCATTTGCTTTCTACCGAAAGTAATGGACACGGCGGCATTGCGTGGTTAGATGCGCTCTGCGGCGATGTATATTATCGCCATGCATACAGCAATATAAGCAATTCGTACCAAAATTTTCCGACCTATTCATGGACAGTGATGGTGGTAGCACACGAAACCGGACACAATGTAGCATCGCCGCACACACACAGTTGTTGTTGGCCCGGCGGTGCCATCGATAATTGCTACACCACTGAAACCTGCGGCACTACTACTTGCAGTGGCGGTCCTGCACCCACCAATGGCGGCACGGTGATGAGCTATTGTCACCTCACAAGCTACGGCATCAATTTAAACAACGGCTTCGGAGTATTACCGGGCACGCTCATGCGCGACCGCGTATGTGCCGTATCTTGCCTCAATACCACCGGAGCAATAGCAACCGCTAATTTTACTTATAATTTCACAGATTTAACGGTAAGTTTTATCAATACCTCTACCAATGCCACCTCATTCAACTGGAATTTTGGCGATGGTAATATCTCTACTGATGCCTCGCCTACCCATACATATACTGCCAACGGCACTTATACTGTTATTTTGGAAACCTGTACAACAGATTGCGGGTGCTCTACCAAATCATTAAATATCACCGTAGCTACGGGTACTTCGGGCAATGGTCCCTGCTCGGGCAACCTACCACTGACCGCCTGCACAGGAACTATCACCGATGGCAGCGGCAGTGCCAACTACGGCGATATGTGGAATTGTTCGTGGGCAATAGAAACCGACTCGGGAACAGTAATTGCCCTAACATTTACCACCTTTGATACCGAAGCCTCTTACGATTTTGTGCGCGTATATAACGGAATAGATGCTTCTGCCCCCTTGTTAGGCTCTTATTCAGGAACAAGTCTGCCACCCACATTGATTTCATCATCTAATCAAATGTACATCTCATTTACCTCCGACCCCTATGTAAACGCTACGGGTTGGAGTGCCAATTATGCCTGTTCTTCCGCAGGATATTGTACTTTGCAGGGAACAGATGCTACTTATGAATGGATAGATTCCTACAAATAGCTGCTATCCAAAATGCTTCGGGCAGCAATGGGGGTATGGAGATTTTACGTCTATTTCAGATACTTTGGTTATCGGAGATACTTATTCTTTTTATTTTAAACCTGCTTTCTTTGGCGGTACCAGCAGAAAACTGGCGAATGTGGATAGATTATAACAGCAATTATACTTTTGATGACAGTGGTGAGCTGGTGTTCGAACAAGCTATTCCTACTGCCAATAATGTAAGTGGTAGTTTTACTGTACCCGCTAACCTTACTGATAACAGCACCCGCCTGCGTGTAGCGATGAGCTATGACACCCTCTCCCCTTCTTGCGGAATATTTAATTATGGTGAAGTAGAGGATTATAGCATATATCTAAGGTCTTATTGTTCATCGCTGGGACAAACGGTAACTGATGAATGGATAGGCGGCGTTCAGATAGGAGATTTCAGCAATACCAGCGGAGCCAACGGCGGCTATATATTTTTCAATAATCTCACCGTTTCTTTGGAACAAGGTGCAAGCTATCCGCTTACACTCACACCGCAATTTTCGGGTCAAACCTGGCCTGAGTACTGGACTATTTACATTGACTACAACCACGATGGCGATTTCAGCGATAGCGGCGAGTTGGCGTATAGCTCTGGCGGTACGAGCAATGCTGCCGTTTCAGGAACTTTAACAGTGCCCGCCGCTACCATCATCGGCAGCACCCGCCTTCGTGTGGTGATGCGCTACAATACACAGGGTGCAGCCTGCGGCACTTACGACTACGGCGAAACAGAAGATTATGTAGCAATCATTTCAGCACCCGCGCCGCCACTATGCCCTGCTACGGCTACTTTGAGCGATGCTTTAGGCACACAAGTTTTCACGCAACAGGTATCGGATTATATAATCGCCAATAATACGGTGAGTGGCACGGCAGCCGTTATTTATGATGCCGCCAACTATATTGACCTCACAGACGGATTTTGGGCACAGGATTCCTGCGATTTTACGGCGATGATTGCAGGTTGCGCACCGGCAGCCAATAAACCCACACCCGCTGTTGCCGTTAAAAACCAACAAACAGCAACAGGCATCGCTGCCACAAAAGAACCGACACCTTTGATGTTGCAAGTATTTCCGAATCCGAGTCGTGGCAACAGCACTTTGCGGTTTTCGGCTGAAGAAGGGGGCAAACGTGTTGTAATTGAATTGTACAACATACAAGGAAAAATAGTACAGCATTTATACGAAGGCAGCGCAGCGAACACGATGCAGGAAGTACCGATAAATACGACACAGTTGCCGGCAGGTTTGTATTGGGTTCGTATGCAAAACGAAACAGGTACAAGTCAGGTGATAAAATTAGCGGTGCAATAGTAAAAGAACAACAGCATTTACAGAATAAAAAGAAACGGCTGCAAGCGAAATACTTGCAGCCGTTTTTATTTTTTACGAAAAAATCTTTTTCTGTTTCAGATTTTAAAAAAATTGAGCAATATTAATTTTTCAATTTTTTAAATTTATCTTTTATCCAGCTGATTTTGAAATTTTGATTGACAACTTGTTGTTTGTTTCCTTCCTGATCCACAATATTTTTTTCAATATCAATTTTGGCTTTGCGGATTTTTTCTTCCCAATCTTTAATGTCTTCGTGCAATTTTTCGTTTTCTTTTACCAATTTTTCGCCTTCTTTTTCCATTTTTTTGAGGTCGCCGTTGGCAGTATCCAATTCTTTTTCAATGGCTACATTTTCCATCAGCATACCAAAACTTTTCATAAAAGCCACTGCCTGTTCGTATTCGGTTTTAGTTTCTTCGGAAGTAATAAATTTACCGCCCAAATCAAAAAAAGCAATGATAGCAGGTACATCATTTTGAGTTACAACTTTGGCATATACGTCCATTTTGCTGCGGCTGACGGTAAGGATACTTGCACCCAAAGCCGAAATTTCGCCGCGCGAATCTTTTAATTTGGCATCACGGTTTTTCATATCGTCTTTCCATACGCGCTCAATATCTTTGGTACTCACGTTGCGAATCTCCATACGCAAACCATTTTGCAAGCCCAAACTCATATCCTGCTCCGTTTCTTCTACTTCAAATACAGGCAACTGATATTCAGGAAATTCAGGAGATTTTTGCGCCCACAAAGCCGCAGACTGCAATACGCCCAAGAACATCAAAGCCGAAAATAATAAATTCTTCATACTTTATTTTTTTGTGTTTTTTTGTTTTAAAAAGTCAAAACATGTTTTAGACCATAAAATTTCAGAAAGTTTACACGATGAAGCATTTTTTTTCAGAAAACCTGCCCCATCTGAATCCGTGCCAACAACACTGTTGCCAATGCCACCAATGCCGGTGCCGCCTGTGTAAAGAAAATACGCCGACTGACACTATATGCCCCATAAATCCCCGCCACTACTACACAAACGAGAAAAAACAGGGCTACGTTGCTTTGCCACAAGGCATCGCTGATACACAAAGACCACAGCAAACCCGCCGCCAGAAAGCCATTATACAAGCCCTGATTCGCTGCCATTCTTTTGGTAGCGGCAAACATGTGGTCGGGCATAGCTCCTTTAAAAACTTTTTTGCCGGCACTCTCCCACGCAAACATCTCCAACCACAATATATATAAATGCTCTAATGCTACCAAAGCCGTAAGTATTTTTGCTATAAAAATCATAAGAGAAATCATTTTAGTTTTTTGTCAAAGATGTTTTGATGTACTTGCTTATGTGCTGATTTTTAAATTATGTCGTTTTGGGGCATTTATTGAAAATCCTTCTATCTTTGCGCCTCATTTTTGTTACCTTTTTTATTTTTTAAAGAAAAAAATGACAAACGCCGCCGAAAATCCTTTACAAACCGCCTTTGAACAACAAATTGCCCGTGAACTCTCCTTGCGCCCTGCACAGGTAAGTGCCGTGTGTCGTCTGCTGAACGAAGGTGCTACTGTTCCTTTTATTGCCCGCTATCGCAAAGAACAAAGCGGCAGCTTAGATGAGGTACAAATTACACAAATCCGTGACCGCCTCCACGAACTCGAAGCCCTCGAAAAACGCCGCGCTTTCATTTTGGAGAGCATCGCCGCACAAGGCAAACTCACGCCCGAATTGCAAACCGCCCTCGAACAAGCTACCACTCTAAGTGTACTCGAAGACCTCTACCTGCCCTACAAACCCAAACGCCGCACCCGCGCTTCCATCGCCCGCGAAAAAGGTTTGGAACCGCTGGCACAACTGCTGTATGAGCAAAAAAATATAGATATAACAACAAGTGCTGCCGCTTTTGTATCTGCCGAAAAAGGCGTTGCCGACACCGAAGAAGCCCTCGCCGGCGCACGCGACATTATCGCCGAATGGATAAATGAAGATGCCGACACCCGCGCCGTATTGCGCAAATTATTTTTTGAAAAAGGTGTAATTGCTTCGCGTATTGCGCCGCTAAAAGAGGAGCAGGCACTCACCTACAAAGATTATTTTGACTGGAAAGAACCCATCAAACGCATACCATCGCACCGCATGCTGGCGATACTGCGCGGCACTAACGAAGATTTTTTGCGCTTGTCTATAGAACCGGAAGAGGAAGAAGCACTTTTTTTGATAGCTAAAAAACACCTCAAAGGCGCAAATGCCGCCTCCAAACAAGTGCAATCAGCCATCAGCGACAGCTACAAACGCCTGTTGCAGCCCTCTTTGGAAACCGAAATACGCAACGAAACCAAAGCCCGTGCCGACCGCGAAGCCATCGCCGTATTTGCCGAAAATCTGCGCCATATTTTATTGGCATCTCCTTTGGGCGAAAAGCGCGTACTCGCCATTGACCCGGGGTTTCGTACCGGCTGCAAAGTGGCGATACTCAACGAGCAGGGTACTTTATTAGAAAACAGTGCTATCTATCCTTTCAGCGAAGACAGCCACAAAAAACGCGATGCCGTATTATCGCTGCATCATTGGTGCAAGAAATACGAAATAGAAGCCATAGCAGTGGGCAACGGCACTGCCGGCAAAGAAACGGCTGCATTTTTGAAAAGCATAGATATACCCGAAATACCGCCCGTAGTGATGGTAAACGAAAGTGGAGCTTCTATTTATTCGGCATCGGAGGTGGCGCGGGAGGAATTTCCGAATTTGGATTTGACGGTGCGCGGAGCAGTTTCTATCGGCAGGCGTTTGATGGATCCTTTGGCAGAAATTGTAAAAATAGACCCGAAATCTATCGGAGTGGGGCAATATCAGCACGATGTGGAACAAAATGCCCTCAAACAAAGCCTTGACGATACCGTGATGAGTTGTGTGAATGCGGTGGGCGTAGAAGTAAATACGGCGAGCAAACAATTATTGATGTATGTGTCGGGATTGGGACCTCAGTTGGCACAAAATATTGTCACCTACCGCGAGCAGGTGGGTGCATTCAAAAGTCGCAGCGAATTGAAAAAAGTGCCACGTTTGGGCGAAAAGGCATTTGAGCAGGCGGCGGGATTTTTGCGGATTCGTCAGGCAGCCAACCCCTTAGATGCCAGTGCAGTGCACCCCGAACGCTACATCTTGGTAGAAAAAATGGCGAAAGATGCCGCCTGTTCGGTGCAGGACTTGATAAAAAACGCCGATATGCGCAAACGCATCGACATCAAACGCTATGTGAATGCGGAAGTAGGGCTGCCCACTTTGCAGGATATTATGAACGAGTTGGCAAAACCCGGGCGCGACCCGCGCGGTGCTTTTGAAGCACCTTCATTCCGCAGCGACCTCAACAGCATCGAAGATTTATACAGCGGTTTGGTGCTGAACGGTATAGTTACGAATGTCACCAATTTTGGGGCTTTTGTAGATGTAGGTGTGCATCAGGACGGTATGGTACATATCAGCCAAATGAGCAACCGTTTTATCAAAGACCCCAAAGAAGTAGTAAAAGTGGGGCAAAATGTGCAAGTAAAAGTGTTGGAAGTAGATATAGCCCGCAAGCGCATTTATTTAACGATGAAAGAAATATAAGGCGGTATTTTTTTTTACAGTTGTTGTTAATGGTTTCAGGCTTTTGAGTTCGGGCTTAAAATTGAAGCACCAGAGCCGATATTATTATCAAAATCCAATTAAAAACTACTCTGTGAAGTTGTTGGCACGTCAGCCCGTATGATACAAAACATAAAAGTTAGGGCTGGGCTTTATGCTGTCATTTCCAAATTAGTATTATCATTCCTGTTAATATAAAACCTGCACCTGTCAATACTTTCACTGTCATTGGCTCTTTTTTTACAAAATGAATGATAGATTTTTTGCTGGTGCTTGTTGCAACTCTGCGGAGGCATTTCTAAATAAAAAGGCATTTGCTATGACAATTAAAAATACAATTGATGTCCTAATTGCAAGTGCAGTGTCGCTACTTAAATCTTTCATACCAAACTTTGCAACTACCGAAGTTATTCCTGCGAAAAGCATAGAAATTATTGCGTAAACTATCCACTTTTCCATATTAATTTTTGTTTTTCAAGTTTTGGAAATATTTTATGACTGAAAAAAATAATTGCAAAAAGAATTATAAGCACAATACTTGTCCAAGTATTACCAAAATTTAGACCCGTCGGTTTTGTGAAATATAATTTCCAATTGTCGCTCCAATTGGGTGGATTACAACTAACACCAACCAATAGGAATTTTTACTTTTGAATATTTAGTAAGCAATGCAATAATTATCAAAACACCAATTAGTAAAATTATTCCTCCAACTAATGAAGTGTCGTTGGATAGAAAGTCCCCAAAGTTGTTCTAAAAGTGCTTGATATTAATTTGGTTGTGTCGTTCAGCAGCATAGCAAATAACATTTGGGGGAGTTAGGAGCGAGAAATTTGAAATACGAATGTTCAAATTTACGACAATATTCAATAGAAATCGAAGATTCAGCAACGCTAATTCCAAAAGTTGAGGCTTGCAATTCTGCCCCATTTTTACCAAACCGATGTGTTAGCCTTTCGTTGTTCTTTTTTCGTCATTCAATTTCGTTAAGAATGTTGCGTTGTCTGTTACAACTGTGTTGTAAGTATCAATGCAATTCATTATCTCTTTTTCAGGCCCGTTCATCCATTCATCACTTCCATAAAATGCGTCTTGGCTTTCTTTACGTTGAGCTACGCTTTCGTAATTGCGAATTAAATAAAAACTTTCTTTGTCAATAAGTGAAAAACCATAGTCAACAACATCAATTTTCCAACGTTTCATCATTGGCAAAGATTGTTCTGTAAATACTTTAATAAAATTCGCTGACGAATTTTCTTTGAGTTTGTAAATTCTTATTTCTGTTATCATTTTATTCTGCTTGCATACATATACCAATTCCATTCCCACGTTTTTCCATTGTCTGTTGAAAATGCTTGGCTCCAAACTGGATTGTCAATGTCGGTTTTGTCCCAATGAAATAATACAATTATGTCCTGTCCTTTGAATGTGTCTTTGCAATATAGCTTTCCGATATTTCCGTCAAATGAGCCAACCATTGGTGGGTCGAAGGAAACTGCGTTGCTGTCTGCCCAATAAATGCTCCATAGTTTTGTCTGTGGATTAAAAAGTCTGATTGCAATTCCTTCAAATGGTTCTCCGTCAAAAGTAGCTGAAAATTTATTCATATTAGCAAAACCTTTTAACAAATGAGTAGTGTCGTCAGTTGAGTTAAACTCTATCCACTCGTCACAGTTGTTTAGTCGTTCCTTAAGTTTTTTGTTATGAATATTCCATTTGCCTATGTAAAAGTCAAAGTCGGTGTGAGAAGAAGTTGGCGAAGCAAAAACTTCTAATTGTCCATTTTCGTTTATTTTAAAATCTTGCATATTCTTTTGTTTAATTGTTGTTTGTGAGGTGTGTCGTACTACAAACGACACTTAAAGATTGCTGTAAATATTTACACATTGTTGTATGGCGTTTTTCCTTTTTTCATCGTTTATCGTGGCGGCGTTTAGCCAACAGGACCGTTGTATGCTTTGCCCCTCGTTGTTTTCATTTTTTTATTCCCATTTGGTTAATATTTTATAACTTTGTGTTATGGGCTATAGTAGAACAAAATTTGATCAAAGAGGATTTGACGAGAAAGAATACCAGAAGTATTATCATCGTCATCAAATAGAATACATACGCAGGAAATTGCGTTGCGTTTTTCTGTATAATCAAGGGAAAGAATTTAAAGAAATCCCTTTGGAATTGAATGTACATTGGCAAAGTGTGCGTAAATATATCAATGAGTATATTATGGGCGGCTTTGAGCAATTATGCAAGCGGGTTGAGCGAAAACAACCCAGCCAACTAAGCGAGCTTCAAATGTCTGATTTTAAGGAAGTTGTTTTAAATAAACGTCCCTCGGAGGTAGGTTTAAAGGGAAATATTTGGACAGGCAACGAGATGAAAGCCTACCTGAAAGCCACCTATGGAGTAGTTTATAAATCAGGCATTTATGACTTATTAGAACGCTTAAATCTGAGCCACCAGAAAGCCCATTTTGATTATGGCAATGCCGATAAAGACAAACAAAAAGCCTTTGTTACAGACTTAAAAGAGCAACTTTTGGTAGCTGATGATACCACCGCCGTTTTGATATACGACGAGTTTTCGATAAGTGAAAGACCCACTTCCTATTACGGCTGGGCAGAGAAAAACACGCGCCCTTTGGTGGTTACCAATGAAAAAAACGTTCAAGACTAAACGGATTCTTAGCCATTGACCTTTTTGATGCGGATTGTCTGTTCCAAGCCAACCAAGTAGCTCAATATTTTGCCGATTTATCACTTATTTATCAAAATAAAGGGATTAAAAAAGTAGTTGTTTATTTGGATAATAACCGCACACATAAGCAGAAAATGAAAACAATTTATCAAGAATTGACGGCTCAATTAAATCTTGAAATAGATTTTAGATACCTAGCTCCTTACTCTCCAAAACTTAATTTGGTAGAGTATGCCATACACTTGATAAGGTTAAATGTGACGCACAACGCTGATTGTAAAGACTCTTTACAAAAATTTGAACAGCATATCAATGAACTAACTAAACAAAAAATATTTACTAAAACTCAAATTGTCAATATTTTACAACATATTGATGACCTTATCAATAAAAATTAATATCTATCTCCCGAAAGGGAATAATTTAGAAGAAGAAGAAAGGATTTGGGCAGAAAAGCACCCCAAAGAAAAAGAATTTAGGAAGCAAATACTGGAAATAAACAGAGTTAATCTTGAAAAATTCAGAAATAAAAACAAATGATATGAAAAACCATAAAAAATATTTCTGTATCATTTTGCTGTGTGTTTATTGGCTGTCATTGGTGGCAAGCGCACAAACTGCCTCCGACAAAAAATTAGGAGGTGTATATACTTTGGAGTTAAAAGATGGAACTTATCTTACTTTGATGGAAGAAGATATTCCAATAGATACCCTTTTTAAAAACAACCGAAATGGAAGATTATTAGATTGGTTTATGGAAGATAAAGATACTATTGCTTATATATATGACGAAGGGATACATGTTTACTATACTAGGATTTATAACAATAAGGAAAATGGGTTTTGGGAAGATATAGATTGGTTTAATCTGTTTTATCCTAAAGAGGGGTATCGTTATCATCAATCTTATTCGATACTTCTCACAGCGAAATTTAAAGATAAAAACACCTTGGTAGTATGGGATAAATATAAGAAAAAACAAGAGGAAGTCAGTCTGCCTGAAATCAAACGTATGAGAGAGGAAGTTTTAGGTAAAGATTTTTAAAAGATACAAAATGAACTATATTTTTTACATTTTCATATCATTTTCTTTGTTTTTGTCTCTTGCAGCACAGGAGAAAGCACTGAAAGATTATGTTATCCCGAACGAAAAATTCGACAGCCTGAATAATGTTTGGATAAAAGAACCTATTCCGTTTGTGGAGGTTGATTATGAACGAAAAAATGATACCATAACAGGCAATAAGTTATTGCGTTTTGCTGATGTGGATATTTTAGTTGGAAAAGATACATGCAATCCAATTATATCTTTACCTCGTTCCGATGAAGAGGTTGTTTATGTTGTTTGGAATGACAGCACTTTATTATATTTAAATTTAAGTTTTGTTACCAAAATACTATACGGAAAAACGTATAACCTTAATTTAAAAAATAAAATGGTTGCTTGTAGAAGTAAGAATTATTTCACGCTTTTAATTGAATATATTGGTTTTTCATATCCTGATGGTCCACTTCAAAGCGTACAAATTTTGAGCGGTGATATGCTATTGCTGAGGCACAAAAAAAGACCAAAATCTCCCATAGATAATTATAGGTTAGTTTATTTTAAAAAAAACAAAGCATATATATATGATTTATAAAATAGATATTTTTTCTAAAAAAATACGAATTATCGCTCCATCTGTGGCGTTTTATCTGCTGTGGTGTAGTAGTATGATAAATATTTCTGCTCAACATCTAACAGAGAATCAACAAAGTATTGCCAATTATTTGCTTAATGGTGAATTAAGGAATTTTGATGGTTTTCTTGATGAAAAACCTGTTCTTCGGATAGTACAGGTGAGCAGAAATAAAAAAAATAAAATATTGCTCACTTTTCCTGATGCGTCAAAATTTGCCGTACCCTCATCAAATTATTTGAGTGCCAGTATAGCTCCCAGCGACTCCAATATCGTATATTTCACCCTCAGCGACTCTCTTTTGTTTTCAGCCGCTTTCACAGACAGCCTCCGTAGCGATGTGCTCCTTTCGGTGTATCGCTACAATGCGCCCAAAAAAAGTCTGCAAGCCATTGCCGAAAAAATAATATTGGACAACAGCACCCTGCACGAAGGAAACTTGATAAAGATACGCACCCTGCACGAAGATTTGATAGTGTTGTTATATGGTACTGCGGAACAAACCAAACGCCGCCTTATACAAATTAAAAACAATACTATTGTTGTAAAAAACCTATAGAGTTGCTTATGTTTTATAGTGTGTATTATATTGCTTTGTTGGGTTTTCTTTTATGGAGTATTCAGTGCAATGCCCAGCAAACCGTTCAGGCTATAAAACCACTAATTAAAGATAAAATAGCCATTGTAGATGGTGATATTATTAGAACAAATGTCAATTTCATACAGCCTGTTTTCTCACCGATGCAGGGCGATGCTATAAAAAAACTGCAATTCTCCGACGGCAGAAGTATCGGTTATACCAAAAAAAATAAAGAATGGGATTATTTATTCAGTCTTGGAGAAGATACGCTGGAAACATCTTTTGTATGGAATGATAGTATAATTCTAAAAGCAATTTTTGGAGACATGCGCTCGACGAACCTGTCTTTTCGTCTTTATAAATATAATATAGAGCAACAGACGATACAACGTTTTACTCCATTAAATGAGTTCGATTTATATATACTTTACAACGGCATTGAAGGAAAACCAAGGGAGGGTTTATTAAGGCGCATTGCGGTCATCAGCAAAGATTTGATAGCTATTTATTACGGTGATAATTACATGAAACTGCTCCAACTCAAAGATAATGATGTCAGGCTGCATCAATTTTTAAGTTTGCAATAAAATTCATACAAAAAAAGGGAGCAACATCTAAAAATGCTGCTCCCTTTTTCGCAAAAAAGACTAAACGAAAATTGTTTAATTTTTTATAAAAATATGCTTGGCTGCTGCTTTGCCATTTTGAACGATTTCAAGGCAATATACACCTTTTGGCAAATGTGCCACCTCTATTGTTCCCTGCGGCTCGTAGCTGCTGCCTGCACTGCATACCTGCCCCAAAGTATTGGTGATGCGCAAAATGCTTTCGCCGCCTGCAAGTGCGTTTTCCAGCGACCAGTATAAATACCCGCCACTCACCGGATTGGGAGCGATGCTGCTGTGCAATGTCACCGCTGCTTCTACGCCTACGGCATCATCTGTATTCACTGCCACCGAACTGCCCAAACTTTCGCAGCCCAAAGACATATTTACGGCAGTTACCGTAATCATTACAACCTGATTGGGTAGCAGATTATTAACAGTATAGTTAGTACCCATCACCATTACCATTTGTCCGGGTTCTGTGCCGTTGTCTATATACAAATGATACATATCCACTCCCTGTACCGGCTCCCACGAAAGCGTCACACTGTTGGGTGTAATTACAATATCATCTGTATTCAACATAGGCGCGGGCAGTGCATACTGCTGCAAAAAGGTTTCGGGCAAAACATCATCGTACAAATGGGTAGTTACAAAATCCAATGCGCTGAAAAAGTCGGTTTCGTTATAGCTCCAAGGCACGTGGTCGGCTCCTTCATACACTTTGAGCCACGAAGGTACTCCCTGTGCCATTGCCCGCTCGTGGATAGGTCCGCTGCCGCATACATCTACCAAATCCAGCGTACCCAAAAGCCCCGTATCGCCCCAATACACATCTTGACAATCAAAAGGAACGGTGCCGTCCATATCGCCATGGCAACTAATAACAGGCACTTCGCCGCTATCCAAAAAATTGATACCGTTCAATCCGCCCGCCAGATTAATTACGCCTGCCACTGCCGAAGAATAGCCCTGATTTGCTCCTGACTCCAAACCGCCCCAATATGTCACCAAACTATCCAATTTGGCGGAAGCATCGCCGTTGAGGTCGCTTTCGTCCATATAGGCAACGTGCAGTGCCAAAATCGCACCGGCGGAGTTACCTCCTACAAAAATCAAAGTATTGTCAATGTTGTACGGATTACCGTTTTCTATACTTTTACGAAAATAACGAACCGCACTTTTACCGTCCTGAATGGCGCGGGTCACATAGCTCATCATCTTTACGGAGTCGGCTAATTCCAAAGCAAAATTCGCCAACTGATAATTGTAAGAAGCTGCCACATAGCCGCGTTTGGCAAATTCGGTACAAAATGCCGATATGTCGGCATCTTCTTTAGAGCCGCCCACAAAACTGCCGCCGTGTGCCATCAATATCAAAGGGCGGGCAATGCTGCTGTTGTCGTTTTTTGGATAATACACATCTAACAAACGCCCGTTGAGGTCATTATATACAATAGATGTATCTACCTGCACATCACTGAAAACCGCCGCACGATAACGATCGCATTGCGCTTCTGCCTGTTGTTGGCTTCCACATAGCCACAATAAACAACCTACTAATAAAAATCTATAATTCATAAATGTTGTTGTTGAAAAATATTTTTAATAAAAAAGAATATTGCGAGTAAATGTAAGTGTTTTTTTAAAAATCTGCCATAAACACAGCCCGTTTTTTTAAAATACAGCCTTAATTTATATCTTTTTAAAGGTTTTTAAAACAAGTTTCTGTAAAATCTTTCTAACTTCGCCGTTCGAAATTTGAAAGCAACTTAATTTTTTAATATTCTATCTGTAAAATTTATTATAATCCATATGTCTTATTTATTCACGTCAGAGTCGGTATCGGAAGGACACCCCGATAAAGTTGCCGACCAAATATCCGATGCTTTAGTAGATCATTTTTTAGCATTTGACCCCGATTCAAAAGTAGCCTGCGAAACTTTAGTAACAACCGGACAAGTGGTGCTGGCAGGTGAAGTGAAGTCTGCTACTTATTTAGATGTGCAGGAAATTGCACGCAATGTTATTCGCAAAATAGGATATACCAAAAGCGAATATATGTTTGAAGCTAACTCCTGCGGTGTATTGAGTGCCATACACGAACAATCGCCCGACATTAATCAGGGGGTGGATAAAAAGAAAAAAGAAGAACAAGGCGCGGGCGACCAAGGTATGATGTTTGGCTATGCCACCAACGAAAGCGATAATTATATGCCGCTTCCTTTGTCTTTGTCGCATTTGTTGCTGGAAGAGTTGGCGGATATTCGCCGCGAAGGTAAGCGTATGAAATATCTGCGCCCCGATGCCAAAAGTCAGGTGACGATTGAATACGACAACCGCCACCGCCCCTTGCGTGTTGATACGATTGTGGTATCTACCCAACACGATGATTTTGCGGCAGAAGCAAAAATGTTAGAACAAATCAGCAATGATGTTCAAAAAGTGCTGATACCGCGCGTAAAAGCCAAATTGCCCAAACGCCTCCAAAAATTATTCGGCAACGATATTAAATACTTCGTCAATCCTACCGGAAAATTTGTTATTGGTGGTCCGCACGGCGACACCGGACTCACCGGTCGCAAAATTATCGTGGACACTTACGGCGGCAAAGGCGCACACGGCGGCGGTGCTTTCAGCGGCAAAGACCCCAGCAAAGTGGATCGCTCTGCGGCTTATGCCACTCGCCATATCGCCAAAAACATGGTAGCAGCGGGTTTGTGCGATCAGGTATTGGTGCAGGTGGCTTATGCTATCGGTGTTGCCCAACCGGTGGGTTTGTATGTAAATACCTACGGAACAGCAAAAGTAAAAGGCACTGATGGCGAAATCGCCGAAAAAATCAGCAAAATTTTTGATATGCGTCCCTACGCTATCGAACAACGCCTCAAATTGCGCAGCCCGATGTATTCTGAAACAGCGGCTTACGGGCACATGGGACGCGCTCACCAAACCGTGAAAAAAATATTCACCGATGGCTCGCGCAACAAAAAAACAATGGAAGTAGAATTATTTACTTGGGAAAAATTAGATTATGTAGATGCTATCAAAAAAGCATTTTCATTATAGAATAAAGTCCATTTTTTGTTATTTCTGATAAAGCGACAGAGGAGTTCTAAACTTACTGTCGCTTTTTTTTATCCGATTTAAATCAATCGGCACCGACCTTGTTTTTTAGTTCTTCTTCTCTGATGTTTTTTATACTTCATTCTTGTTAATAATCGTCTGCTTTGGTGGTGTTTTACAATTGGTGGTAAGGGGTTTGGCACTTGGCGCAGTGGGGAAATCGAAACTTAAATGTTCAATTAACCACCAATGTTGATAAAAGTACGAATGCTCAAATTTAGCACTTCTGCCCCCATTATGCAAAACCATTGTTAGTGGCAGTGCTATTTTCCTGTTTGCAATTTCAAACTGTTAATTTTCAAATATTCCAAAATCTGTTCAGTTGTCTTTCCAACTAATTCATTTGAAATTTTCTCTTTAATTTCTCTAAAAGTTTTCACTGTGTCAAACTCTTTTTCGGCAATTTTCTTTTTAGTCTTCATATTCTAAAATTTCTTTTGGCGACCTAATTTCTAATGATAAATAATTCATTCTCAAATTTATAGAATTATAACCTCTAATTCTATAAACGTTTACAATGTGTTTAAAATTCCAACTAACTAAAATGTCAGCTTTATATAAAGTAGCTGTTGCAATATGTAAACAGTCGTTAAAACTTGTCTTTCCAACTACTTTTTCTTCAATGTATTTTGTTGCAAGCTCTATTATTTCTGCATTTACGATTACTCTTTCAAGGTTCTCTTTTGGCAAATTTCTGAAATAAGTTCTGATATTTTCAGGTGCTCTTAAAAGCTCAATTTCAGTCAAGTCTGAAATTTTACACGCTCAAAAAGTTATAGTGTTTCTTCCTCAAACTCTATATCATAAATGCCTCCAAAAACAGAAGTGTCAAAGTAAAATCGTTGTTTCATTTTCTATCTTGCTCAAATCTTAATAAATTTACAAAATTTCTTTTTTAACTATGTATTTTTCTTCTGTTAACGGTCTTCAAGCATTGCCACTAACGGTCTGGGGCTTGGCGAAGTGGGGGAAATCGAAACTTAAATGTTCAATTAACCACTAATGTTGACAAAAGTACGAATATTCAAATTTAGCACTTCTGCTTCCATTTTGTCAAATCCCTATTGTGCGTATGTACATTTTTTAGAATACTTCTTTCCACATTTTTGCATTTAAAAGTTTGTCAATATTTGTGTATCTCGGTCCTTGTAATGTTCCTTGTTTTGCACCTGTAAATTTTATCGGTTCTATTTTCTTTGCTTTCCCTTTAAAGTTTAGTTTGTATTTTGAGCCATCTCCATATGCTTCTATTGATTCTACTTCTGCATAATAAGTGATTGCAGAAATAGGTGCTGTCTGATATGCAGCAATGTATTTTATTTCGTTCAACTTTCCACCACTAATTCTAATTGCAAACCAACAGTCTTGATTTAAAAACACTTCTGTAAATCCGTCTTCGTTTGCCGGAACTATAATTGTCTCTTGAATATTTTTGTCTGTTTTTGTGCTGTGTTTGTTTCTTTTTAACATCAATAACTTTTGCTTTGTCAAATATTTTGATTTCTACCAATGGAAAAATGCTCAACATTTCGGTTAAAAACTCTCTTGTGTCTGCTTTTTCTGACTCGGTTAATATTGGCTCGTTTGGAGTTGTTCCATTGTCTAGAATGCAGCGATTATGTTCTCTTGCAATTTTAATTAAAGGCATATTCAAGCCAAGTTATATGTCCTCGGTTAAGTCCATTATTGCTTGAAACAAAAATAATTAGTTTCTCCCAAAACGCTTTTTCTTTATAATGAGATTCTATTCTTTTTCGAATACCATCGCCTTGTCCAATATAAACTGTTGGTAAATCTGAATTTTCTGCATATCCAATTAAAACATATATTCCTGCTTGGTCAAATTCTTTTCTGCTCTTATGCGTTTCCCAGTCGTCTCTTGACATTTCTATTCCAACGCCAGTCCAATTCATCTTTTCAATTATTTTTATTGAATTAGGATTGCCATTTGGCATAAAAAGTTTTATTGTATAAGGTCTATTGTTCATATTATTCTGTCAATTAAGGGGTCTTTTTTGTATGACGCACAACGGTTTGGGGCTTGGCGAAGGTGGGGAATTTTGAAATACGAATGCTCAAATTTACGATAATGTTCAATAGAAATCGAAGATTCAGCAAAGCTAATTCCAAATGTTGAGGCTTGCACTTTTGCCCCACTTTTGGCAGACCCTGAATTAGTAAAATTAGTAAGTTCGGTAGTAGGTATTGGCAAACGAAGTTCGTCACTACTCATTGTACAAACTAATTTTCTTGGTTTTTTGCACAGTTCGTGTTGCCTGTAGTTTTATTTTTTTTCAATTAGGGCTTCGTATAATTTACTTCTCCAATAGTTTCTAGATATTATATCATCATTCTCAAATAGGTCTTCTACTTGCCTTAATAATTCAAATAGTTTAAATGTATTGTTTACTGAGATACTTGCAAGTTTCTTTTTTACAGCATCTTTATATACTTGAAATTCCGATTTCTTCCCTTGTCCGATTTTGTATAGTATAAATTTTCTTACTTCATCCGGACTTTCTATTTTAGAAATAGTTTTAGCGTCTTGACTTACTTGCTTAATGAAGAATTCTATAAGAGTTGGTAATTCTTCAATTTTTTCGTAAACTGATTTTACGTTTCCTCTATGTGGATAGGTAAGCAAATCAACAGGAATATTTGTGTCTTCTTTCTTTAAGCCTTTAGGTTTTAAAAATATTTCCGATTTTTTATTGTTCTGTTCAACCTCTAATTTGAAAAGTCCATTAAATGCAACTGCGTTGCGTTTCACTTCATCATTTTCAAGTATTAAATTAAACGACAGAGTTAAATTGCTATTAATTGAATGTTTGTTTTGAAAAGAAAATGAAACGTATATGTTTGAGTCATCAACGGAGTAATTGTCAATATAAATTGTTTCTTTGCTTTTGTCAACAAATTTACTTAATGAAACTATTGCAACAAATGCTGAAAAATTTATTCCAAAATCTTTATAATCATTTGTTGACGTTAATGCTCTGAAATAAAATTTATTTTCTTCTATGTGATATAATAATCGTAAATTTTTGGAATCATCATTCTTTGAATTTTTTACTTTCAGATACTCTTTTATAGTATTAACTAAATCATCGTACTCATTATCCCTTAGATAATTTGCAAACTTGCTCAAGTTATAATATTCAAGTAAATCATTTTTTGCAGAATACCTGCTCTCAACGGTTAGTAAATCTTTTTTTATGTTCTTTAGAATAAATGGATTTTTAACATTGAAAACTTCAAACAATGCTTTTTCATTTTCTAGTAATTTTTTAACTTGAATGTCTCTAATTTTTGAAGGCAAATCAATCTTTTCGCATTGGTTGTCTAAAGAGTTTATTGAACTTAAAAGTTGTTTACAATTTCCAATTTGAAAAATATTATTTATTGCTGGGTCAATTTTGAAAATTGATAGCAAATCATTTTTATACTCGTCTCTCTTGTCAAAAAGTTTCAAGAGTTGTTTAGTCGAAACAAATGTTTGTGTTTCAAAATCTTTAAAATGTCTAATGTGTCTTTCTAAAATCATAATATTATTTGTTTAGTTGTGGTCTTTGAAAATTACAGGCAACATTCAGATATACGCACAAAGTTGCGTATATCAATCCAATATAGGCAAATATACGCAACTCATAAGTATATTTATATCTCTGATGTTGTTTTTTTTCTCAAATTTGTTCTCTTACTAATAGCTAAGTGCCGCTCCTCAGTGCTTTGGGCATTCCAACTTTGACAAAGTTTCAAACTTTGTCAAAGTTAAAACTGCTCTTTACACCCCCTTATCCCCCCAGGGGGAATTTGGCACGCACCAATGCTCGGTAGGCACGCACCAATGCTCGGTAGGCACGCACCAATGCTCGGTAGGCACGCACCAATGCTCGGTAGGCACGCACCAATGCTCGGTAGGCACGCACCAATGCTCGGTAGGCACGCACCAATGCTCGGTAGGCACGCACCCAGGCTCGGTAGGCACGCACCAATGCTCGGTAGGCACGCACCAATGCTCGGTAGGCACGCACCAATGCTCGGTAGGCACGCACCAATGCTCGGTAGGCACGCACCAATGCTCGGTAGGCACGGACCAATGCTCGGTAGGCACTCCTCAATGCTCGGTAGGCACTCCTCAATGCTCGGTAGGCACTCCTCAATGCTCGGTAGGCACTCCTCAATGCTCGGTAGGCACTCCTCAATGCTCGGTAGGCACTCCTCAATGCTCGGTAGGCACTCCTCAATGCTCGGTAGGCACTCCTCAATGCTCGGTAGGCACTCCTCAATGCTCGGTAGGCACTCCTCAATGCTCGGTAGGCACTCCTCAGAGCTTGAGCGGCACTCCTCAGAGCTTGAGCGGCGCTCCTCAGCGCTTGAGCGGCACTCCTCAGAGCTTGAGCGGCACTCCTCAGAGCTTGAGCGGCGCTCCTCAGCGCTTGAGCGGCGCTCCTCAGCGCTTGAGCGGCGCTCCTCAGAGCTTGAGCATTCCAACTTTGACAAAGTTTCTTACTTTATTGAGATTAAAAACTGCTCTTTACACCCCCTTACCGCCTCAAAAGGGGGAATGTGGCACGCACCAATGCTTGGTAGGCACGCCCTTAACTCAAATAATGATGAGCTAAAGCTAAATTGGGGTATTGATCGTCAGAAAGTTATAAAAAATTGACTCGACTTATTTTACAGACTCTCGCTGATGTTTCCAACGGCGGTGTGTCCAGAGCCAATCTTGGGGGTTTGTGGCGTAAAATTTGCTCCAAATGCCCCATATAACGGCGCGTGAGTTCGCCTTCGGGCAGTTGGCGCGGCGTTTCGGTGAGCAGCACATACTTAAATTCGTAGTAGCCGCGCCGCACACGCTCCACCTCTCCATACATCACTACACAATCGTAGAGGTTGGCGTATTTTTCAGGACCGTGTATGCAGGCTGTGTCTTGTCCCACAAAATCTATCCAATAGGCGCGGTCGGCATTGCTGGGATTTTGGTCGGCTACCAAAGCCAACATCACAGCTTGGTTGGCAAATTTGGCAAAAGTAGGCTCGGTGAGCGAATTGGGTGCTAAATACAAATTGCGATAGGCACGCTGATGAAACATATACTCCTCCAATCGCTTGTTGCTCATAGCTTTATACACTGCTACCGTCATTTGTTTCAAGCTCAAAGGAATACTCACACCGCCCCATTCCCAGTTGCCGTAATGCGCACCGAGCAGCATCACTTTGCGCCCCGTATCTAAATATTGCTGTGGCAGTTCGGCATTTAATACCTTAAAACGCTTTTGCAATACCGCTTCGCTCATCGAATAGCCCTTAAACGCCTCCAAAGTAATATCGCTCAGATTGAGGTAAGAAAGGCGGGCGATGTTTTTTAATTCGGCTTCGCTTTTTTCAGGAAAACAACGGCGCAAATTGTCCGTTACTACTTTGCTGCGATAGCCGATGATATGCTGCAACAATACCCGTACCGCACCCGACAAGGCGTATAATACCGGAAAAGGCATAAAACGAAAACTGCTCAACAACAAACGTACCGCATAATAACCGATGGCTTCCATAAAAAACTTTGTTTTGGCAGACAAAGATAGCAGTTTCGGGCTAAAATATAGGAATACACCATTTTTTAAAGCCGCCAAAACAAAAAAGCCGCTAACGGCGTTGATTATTTTTGCGATATTTGCGGCAGAATACATTTTATATATACATTATTCAGTTATTCATTATGTCGGAAGAAAAAAAAGTTTTAAATTTTATTGAAGAAATTATTGTAAACGATATAGCAAGCAATAAATATCAAAAAAGAGTACACACTCGTTTTCCGCCCGAACCCAACGGCTATTTGCACATAGGACACGCCAAAAGTATTTGTTTGAATTTTGGGCTGAAAAATACTTTTAACGGAAAAACTAACCTCCGTTTTGACGATACCAACCCCGTGAAAGAAGATATAGAATATGTGGACTCTATCCGCGAAGATGTGCGTTGGCTGGGTTTTGAGTGGGACGCTGAACTCTATGCCTCCGACTACTTCGAACAATTATATCAATATGCCGTGCAACTCATCAAAGCTGGCAAAGCATACGTCGATTTCAGCAGTGCCGAAGCCATCGCTGCTATGAAGGGCACACCCACCGAAGCCGGAAAAAACAGCCCCTGCCGTGATACAGGTGTAGCCGAAAATCTGGAGCTTTTTGAGCGTATGCGGCGCGGCGATTTTGAAGAAGGTGAATGTGTGTTGCGTGCCAAAATAGATATGGCTTCGCCCAATATGCACCTGCGCGACCCCCTGATGTACCGCATCAAAAAAGCACATCACCACCGCACCGGCGATGTGTGGTGCATTTATCCTATGTACGACTGGGCACACGGACTGAGCGACAGCATAGAAGGCATCACACACTCTATTTGTACGCTGGAATTTGAAGTACACCGCCCTTTGTATGAGTGGTTTTTGAAAGAATTGGGCATCTACCAACCCCAACAAATAGAGTTTGCACGCCTCAATCTCAATTATACCGTGATGAGCAAACGCAAACTCCTCGAATTGGTAAACGGCGGCTATGTGTGCGGCTGGGACGACCCCCGTATGCCTACTATTTCGGGTATGCGCCGCCGTGGTTATACCCCCGAAGCCATTCGTGATTTTGCCGAGCGGGTAGGGGTAGCCCGCCGCGAAAATGTGATAGATGTGGGATTGTTGGAATTTTGTGTGCGCGAGCACCTCAACAAAACAGCCACCCGCGCTATGGCAGTGCTGCACCCACTTAAAGTGGTTATTACCAACTACCCCGAACATCATATAGAATATGTGGAGGCGGTGAATAATCCCGAAGACGAACACTCCGAAAAACACCTGCAACCTTTTGGGCGCGAGATATGGATAGAGCAGGACGATTTTATGGAAAACCCGCCGAAAAAATATTTCCGCTTGTTTGTGGGTGGTATGGTGCGCCTCAAAAATGCTTATATCATTCGCTGCGATGCTGCCCTTAAAGATGAGCAAGGCAACATTACGGCATTGCATTGCACTTATTTTCCCGAAAGCAAAAGCGGCAGCGACACATCGGGCTTGCCTGTAAAAGGAACATTGCACTGGGTAGAAGCCACACAAGCCGCTACCGCCGAAGTGCGCCTCTACGACCGCCTCTTTTCTGACGAAAACCCTGATGGACACAAGGGCGTGGACTTTAAAGAATTTATCAACCCCGACAGCCTCACTGTGGTAGAAAACGCCCTCATAGAGCCGTTTTTGCTGCAAACCAAAGCAGGCGACCGCTATCAATTTTTGCGCAAAGGATATTTCTGTGCCGATACAGACTCCACGCCGCAAAAACCTGTGTTTAATATGGCAGTAGGATTAAAGGATTCTTGGTCAAAGGAAATGAAAAAAGAATAATCAGCGCATTGCTGTTGTAATATAAAATATCTTTTCAGGATAGAAACAAAGCATACAAAACTGAATGGTATGTTTTGTTTCTATCTTTTTTTGTGAGAAAAAAGAACGGCAGCAGCCAATAATTTATATTTTATCCGTTCAAAAATATAACAAACTTCAGCCTACGGCGTTATTTGTAAAAAAAAATATCAGGCACAATCTGTTAAACAATTTATAACCTGCTGAAAAACAGATTATTATAACACTTCTTTCTATTTATATCCATTCCCGACACACTTCAAAAATCTTTACATATATTTTTTGAAAAAAATTTTTTGTATCTAAAAAAACTCGTAAATTTAAAAGGTAAAAATTACATGCAGCTACAACAGCAAAACTATTCAGATACCATAGCCAACTATCATAAAAGGTTAAAATCGTCACAGATGAATCATACAGAAGACAGCTTATTATTGAACGCATTGAACCGCTATTTCGGTTTTAAGGTTTTTAAAGGCGAACAAAAAGAAATTATAGAAAGCCTCTTGGAGGGCAAAGACACCTTTGTTATTATGCCCACTGGCGGCGGCAAATCTTTGTGTTACCAATTGCCTGCTATGCTCAGTGAGGGCATCGCCATTATTATATCGCCGCTCATTGCTTTGATGAAAAATCAGGTGGATTTGGTGCGCGGCTATTCCAGCAACGACTCTGTGGCGCATTTTATGAACTCCTCCCTCAATAAAATGCAACTCAAAAAGGTGAAAGACGATTTGCTCGACGGTAATACCAAAATGCTCTATATTGCCCCCGAAACGCTCACCAAAGACAGCACCATACAATTTTTAAAAGAACTCAAAATATCTTTTGTAGCGGTTGATGAAGCACACTGTATATCGGAATGGGGGCACGACTTCCGCCCCGAGTATCGCCGTATCCGCACGATGATAGAAGATTTGGGACAAAAGATTCCCATCATCGCCCTCACCGCCACCGCCACGCCCAAAGTGCGCACCGATATTGTGAAAACCCTCAAATTGGAAAATCCCAATATCTTTATTTCTTCTTTCAACCGCCCGAATTTGTACTACGAAATTCGCCCTAAACTCAAAAAAGAAGAAACTATTCGCAATATCATTCAGTTTGTAAAGCATAATCAGGGAAAATCGGGTATTATTTATTGCCTCAACCGCAAAACTACCGAAGAACTCGCCGAAACATTGCAAGTAAACGGTGTGCGCTCGGCTGCTTATCACGCCGGATTGGACGCTGTGTCGCGCTCAACGGTGCAAGACCATTTTTTGATGGAAGAAATAGAGGTCATTGTCGCTACTATCGCCTTCGGTATGGGTATTGATAAGCCCGATGTGCGTTTTGTGATACACTACGATATGCCCAAAAGTTTGGAAAACTATTATCAGGAAACCGGTAGAGCCGGACGAGACGGACTGGAAGGTAAATGCGTGGGCTATTTCAGCTACAAAGATATGAACAAGTTGGACAAGTTTTTGCGCGATAAGCCCGTGATGGAGCGCGAAATAGGTGCGCAGCACTTGGGAGAGGTAGTGGCTTACAGCGAGTCGGCTTCGTGCAAACGGCAGTTTTTGCTCCATTATTTCGGCGAAATATTTGATGCTAAAAATTGTAACGGCGGCTGCGACTCCTGTGCGCACCCCAGAGAAAAATAGATGCCAAAAACTACATCAAAATCGCTGTGCAAGCCGTGCAGGATTTGGACGAAAATAGCCAGATTAAACATTTGGTGGATTATCTCAACGGTATTCGTACCCAACAAATTATCGCCCTCAAACAAGATGTTTTGCCCAACTTCGGCAAAGGAAAAGAAGAAAACTCCCATCTGTGGAACTCCATCTATCGCCAAGCTCTATTGCAGGGTTTTTTGATAAAAGATATTGAAGAATACGGTATTATTAAAATTTCCGACACCGGACGCGCCTTCCTCAAAGCTCCTTATTCGGTGATGATGGCACTCAACCACCAATACTCCGAAGAAGAAAACGCGGACGAAGGGGCAGAAGAAAAAACAGTGGCATTGGACGAAACCCTCCTCGCTATGCTCAAAGATTTGCGCAAGAGCGTAGCCAAACAAATGGGAGTGCCGCCTTTTGTGGTGTTTCAGGATATATCGCTCAATGATATGGCAACCGCTTATCCCATTACGATAGACGAAATGGCGAATATTATTGGAGTGAGCAAAGGAAAAGCCCTGAAATATGCCCCGAAATTCATTGACCTAATTGAAAAATATGTAGAAGAAAATGATATTGACCGCCCCAGCGAATTTGTAACCAAACAGGTTGCCAACAAATCGCGTATGAAAGTGAGCATCATTCAAAGCGTGGATAAAAAAATCCCTTTGCCCGAAATTGCCCGCAGCAGCAACGTGACGATGCAGGAGCTGCTCTCCGAAATAGAAAGTATTGTGTCGTCGGGCACTAAGCTGAATTTATCCTATTATATAGGCGATGTGGTTGATGAGGAATTGCAGGAAGAGGTATATGATTATTTTATGAACGCCGAAACAGACGACCCCGAACTCGCTATCAAAGAAATTGATTATGACGGCGAAGTGTCTTTAGATGATGTGCGCTTGGTGCGGGTGCAGTTTTTGAGCGATATGGCAAATTAATTTTACTGCGGATAGATGATTGTTATGGGATATTATAAATATGACCGAGTTAGAGGCTCAAAAATAACATCTCGTAACACGGACTTTGCGTCAAAGCTCCTAACGTCGCTCTGCGCAAAGCTCAAAAACGTTAGACGTAATTCTGAAATGACCGTGCTTCATTGAAAAGACAGCAAAACGGACGACAATTTTAATTGCATTTGATAGATGAATTTAAACGATAAAAACAAGCATAAATCGGACTTCAAAAAGGAACTTGACAAGTTTGCAGACAAGCTCGAAAAATATGTTTCTACCGACAATGGCGACTGGACTGTAAAGGGCTTTATTGATGTTTACAAGAACATTTACACAATCTCTTCCGACACGAAAATCGTTTCTAAAATTCTTGAAATACACATCTTTCCGCAAATCTTACAGTTTGCCGACAGCATCGGCTATAAAATCATTCTTGCCGAGAAGCAGAATTGGTATCCTGACTTGACTTTCGTTAAGAAGGACAACGAAGAAGTCAAATTTGCACTCGACATTAAAACAACTTTCAGAAGAAACGATAAAACGGCAGGTTTTACGCTTGGTAGTCACGGTGGTTATTTCAAAGAGAGAGATAAGGACAAGAATATTCAGTTTCCATACAATCAATACATTGGACATTATTGCTTAGGCGTTATTTACACACGGACAGACGTTTCAGACGACCTTGCAGAAACGGAAATTTATCAAGTTGAGGAACTTCAAGAAGAATATGAAACACCAAACAAAAAAGTTGGTGAACGTTCAGTTACGACAGTTAAAAACTTAAAATCCATTACTTCTGTAATTAAGGACTTTGACTTTTTTGCAGCAGAGAAATGGAAAATTGCAAGCGACAAGCAAGGTTCGGGAAACACTGCAAACATCGGTTCAATCTTCGACATTGAAGACCTGAAAAATGAAAATGGAATTTTCAGCAAGTTAGGTGAAGAATGGTTTGACGAATATTGGATAAATTACGGTTCGGCTACAATGGTAAAAGACGGAAAACCGACCAAAATCACCACACTTAAAGACTTCTTGGAGTTCAAAGGTAGAACTGACCTTTTGGATAAAATCGTTTCTAAAACTTCTAACAAGAAAACGAAATGAGAGTAATCGTTCCACCAATAAAAAGTCAAGGTATAAAAACCAAGTTGGTTCCTTGGATAATGGAACTTGCCCCAAAAGTTTCGGGCAAGTGGATAGAGCCGTTTCTTGGAACTGGTGTTGTAGCTTTTAATTGTGGTTACAAAAAAGCTATACTCAACGACACTAATCCTCACATCATCAATTTTTACAAGGGTATTCAAGACAAAACAATAACTGCTCCTTTAATGAAACAATATCTCGAAAGAGAAGGCGAGTTATTGAGCAAAGCAGAGAATAATGGCTACGAGCATTACTTAAAAGTTCGGACACGTTTCAATAGTGGAGAGTTTTCACCTTACGATTTTATTTTCCTCTCAAGAGCGGGTTTCAACGGAATGATGCGTTTTGGTAGCAAGGGTAACTGGAATATTCCTTTTTGTAAAAAACCCGACCGTTTTGCACAAGCATACATCACTAAAATCACAAATCAGGTTTCTACAGTTTCGCAAATCATACAACCTAAACCTGAGTGGACTTTTTACAATAAATCATTTGCAGACATTATTCCACTTGCGACAGAAAACGACATTATCTATTGCGACCCTCCATATTACGGCAGACACGTTGACTACTATAACGGATGGACTCAGCAAGACGAGGAACTTTTATTCAACTTACTTTCCGAAACAAAAGCAAAATTTATTCTTTCAACTTGGCATCATAATGACTGGAGAGAGAACGAAATGATAAATAAGTTTTGGAGCAAATTCAACATTGTAACAAAAGACCATTTTTATCATAACGGTGGCAACATTGAGAACAGGCGGACAGTTGTTGAGGCATTGGTTTGCAACTTCGACACAGACAACTTTAAAACACATAATCACGGACTGAAAGTGCAAACCCGACCTGAACAATTAGCAATACACTGGGACGAATGAGAAGCAGAACCACCGCGAACGTTTGGCAAAATGGCGGGGTGATGTGTTTCGTATGACAGTTTAGTGCTTTACCAAAGTGCAGTGCTTTGATTGAGCTTTTGTGCTAAAAATCCCCACCTTCACCAAGCCCCAATCTGAAAATCGTTTTGAAAATCGGTTTTTTATCAATACGTTTTAAAGTAAAAAAACAATATAAGTATTTACCAATAGAACACTGTAAGAGGTGCATCTTACAGCCCTTTTCTTTTAAATATTTTCGCTTGCTTCTTCATTATCGGTTAGGGCAACAACAGCTTCGGCTACATCGGAAACGGGTAAATAGCAATTTCGGTTTTTACATATATATATTTGTGTGTCGCCTGTGGCAGCAGTTGTTTTTTCGTTAAAAAAAGGCAATTCGCCGGAATCTGAAAGCGTGGCAAGAAGCATATTGGGTGCAAATATGCGATGAAAAACCTTTAAAACAGCATCGCTGTCATTACCCACTATCGCCACTTCTGAAGGTGTGGTGAGCAAATCGCAATAAAGTATGAGCCAATTGGAGAAAAAAGCAACTTGAACCTTGGAAAGTCCCTCATTCGCCTTTTGCGAAGCCAAACAAGCCTCCAACATATTTTGCGCCCTTTGGGTATAATCATCGCGCCTGAAATAAACGCCCAAAGCCAGCAGGTTGCGCGCCATAATAGAGTTGGACGAGGCTATTACATTATCCGAAATTTCGCAGCCGCGCGTCAAAATTTCACTTTGCTGCACATCGGTATAATAAAAAAGCGGCGATGCAGGGCTGCCGAAATGGGCAATGACATATTCGGTGAGTTGCAGCGCACGGTGCAGCCATCGCAACTCTGCATTGCATTGATATAAGGCAATAAAAGCAGCAATAAGCGCGGCATAATCATCTAAAAAAGCGATAATACTCGTTTCCCCTTTTTTGTAAATGCGCCGCAAACTGCCATCGGTTTGCAAGGAGGTGTTCCATAAAAATTCGGCGTTGCGCAGGGCTGTTTGTAAATAATGTGCTTCGCCCAATGCCTGATACGCATCGCAAAAGGCTTGCAGCATCAGCGCGTTCCACGCCACGATACTTTTATCGTCCAAAGCGGGGCTTATTCGTTGGCGGCGAGCCTGTGAGAGTATTTTTTTTGCCGCCTCCAAATGTACGGCGGCTTCGGGCTGCTGCTCCAATAGCGCAAAACTCTGAGCATCTTCGTACAGTATATTGCGCCCCTGCTCCCAATTTCCGGCGGCTGTGATGTGGTAGTAGGGCACTGCCACCGCCGCCTGCTCGGGGCTTAACAACTCGTTGATTTCGGCTGCCGTCCACGTATAAAATCTTCCTTCTTCGCCTTCGCTGTCGGCATCTAAGGCGGTATAAAACACACCTTCGGCGGCATTGTAAAGTTCGCGCTCTACGAACTCAAGCGTTTGCTGAATAATATGCAGATAGGTCGGTTTCTTTGTCAAACGAAAGGCTTCGCTGTATAGGCTTACGAGTTGGGCATTGTCGTAGAGCATTTTTTCAAAATGAGGCGCAAACCACAAGCGGTCGGTAGAATATCGAGCAAAGCCGCCGCCGAGATGGTCGTAAATACCGCCCTGTGCCATTTTGTCTAAGGTGAGCAGCACAAAATTGCGTGCCGGCTCGTGGCGGCTGATAAAAAAGTAGCGCAGCAAGAGGCGGTAGTTGTCGGGCATCGGGAATTTGGGTGCGCCCTGCCTGCCGCCTTCTTCCCAGTCCAAGCGTTGGAGCCAAGCGTGCATACTGTTGTCCAAGTCGCTTTGCCGAAAAGTGGCGGCACTCGCCGAAAAAGTGGGCAGAGCCGCCGCCGCTTGTACCCCCGCAACAATCGCCTGCGCCTGCTGTTCCAACTTTTCGGGATTTTCTCGCTGCATATTGATGAAAAAATGCAGCAATTCCAACCATTGCGCTTTCGGAAAATAAGTGCCGGCGTATATCGGTCTGCCGTCCGGCAGCGCAATTACGTTCAGTGGCCAGCCGCCGTTGCCTTGTATTATCTGGCATACATTCATAAAGGTGCTGTCTAAATCGGGACGCTCTTCGCGGTCTATTTTTATGGATACAAAATATTCATTCATCAATGCCGCCACTGTTTCATCTTCAAAACATTCGTGCGCCATCACATGGCACCAATGACACGCCGCATATCCGCTGCTGATAATGATAAGTTTTTGCTGAGAAAGGGCAGTTTGCAAAGCCGTATCGTTCCACGCAAACCAATTGACGGGCTGATGGGCGTGTTGTAGCAAATAGGGGCTGCTTTCGTATTGCAAATGATTGGTGAAAGGTGCGTGATTCATTTAGGAAAGAGGAGAATAAAATTTTTTATAAAAAGCAAATTCAGATTGCCTGATATAACAACAACAAAGAAAAGTACCTAGTGTTGTGCGTTTTTTTTAACGGAAAAAAGCCCCGAAAGTTATAAAGACCTTCGAGGTAATCCTCAGTAATTGAAATGAAAAAACTAATGTATGTATCTTACAAATTGAATATATCGTTGTGAATAAATATTTTTTATTTTATTTTTAATAATTTGTCTGTAATAATTTTCTGTTTTCCGTCATATATGCTTATTTCATATAGTCCTTCCGGAAGGTGCTGTGTATGGAATGTGGCAGTGTTGTTATGGAGTGTTGTGTTTAGTACATTTTGACCCAACATATTAAATAATCTGGCTTGCAGTGTTTTGTTGCTGTTCAGATGCAGGATTATTTGTTCGCTGAAAGGGTTGGGGCTACATACTAAATTTGTTGCGGCGAATGCAGGAATTTGCGCATCTGTACTTGTAATTTTTTCGTTATCCAAAGGAAACTCATCAAAGAAAGCGTCTATTTCATTGTGGCGTTGCTCTAATGTAGAGAATATATCATCTTGACAAGGCGAATAAGTAATTTCGGAGTCCCAAATTACGGCTAATGTAAAGTCGAGTTTTTCGCCGTTGGGCAGATAATGCTCGCCACTGCTAAACACCATACGAACATCGTGTGGTGTGTTGTTGCTGGTAAATTCATTCCATTCGGTCAAAGAACAAGGATTTCCGTAATATAAAATTTTTGTAGCATTGCCTTGAGGGTCGGTAAAGAAACTGCCGTCCATTTTTTTTCCGTTTAGATAATTATAGTAATGTTCCGGTTCTGAAGGGAGGTTAATCGTGGTTGAGCTAAAGCTTTTTTCATAAGTAATAAATCGTGTGATGTTAAAAGAAGTATCCTGCGAAAAAGGTGCAGGAATATATTGAAACCCTATATAAGGAAGATCACTTTTATAGTGCCCCTCATCGTAGGGGTCGCCGTTGTACGAAAAAGCAATTTGATGTTTGGGATAAAATCCTATAAAATCATCGAGATAAAAGCCTAAGTCCACATCAATATAATGCCCTACCGACACATCATTGTATGTGTTGCCGGAAAAATTGCGCACTTCGTAATGATAAAAAGTATCGTTGTTGATGGCATCATCGGTAGCAAAAGCAAAGGCTGTTATTCCCACTTCAATTCCCAGAGGTAAACCCTTGGTTTGAGTATGTTCGCCGTTGCCGTCATTTACAATATGCCACACCATTTGGTCGGTATAAGAGCCTTCTGTATCAGAATATACTACCGGATAGTCGCCGTCTAAGGGATTATAGATTTGGTCGTGGTTGGTGTCGTAAAAAGGGGCTAAATCTTTGTCGGAAGGTAGTTGAAAATCGCTAAAATACGGATTGTTTCTGCCGGGCCACTGAGCAATGGAAGCGGGTACTTGGCTGATGTCAGTGATGAGGTTGTTGTTGAATTGGGTGATAAAATCGCTGATGTCGTTGCCATATACTGTCCAGTGTCGGTCAAATTCTTCGCATAAATATACGCCATTAGTTGCCAGCGTTCCCGGAAAATAATCATTTATACTACTGCCATCAATGCTACTTTTTCGATACAATTCGGCGGCGATATGTTGGTTGTTGTATTCATCTAATGCGCTTATCCAAAGTGAACCGGCATAAATAGCGTTATGTGTTTGGGGTGCTGATTTTGGCACTTGGTACGAACCCAAAGTGTCTTCGGTGTTGTTGCTGAACATTTCTCTGTATTTCCACAAGTCGCCGCCGCAAAGAAGTGGGGTGCGCACATTATTGATGTTGAGTTCGGCGACAGCAGTACCCGCTTCGCACTGAGCCAAGATAGCAGGTGGTGTAAGCAGGAGCAGGTAACAAAGAAAAGTAAATTTCATGGCATAAAAAATATAAATATTTTGTGAAGCTATTGCAATTCATTTTTTTAAATGTAACGAAATTGTAAAAAAACAACCAACATATACACAATAATAAAAAAAGCTGCTTATCAGAAATGTAAGTAGCTTTTTTTAGATAAGGAATTTATTTTTTTCGGTCGGTTAAAACTTATCAATACGTTTGTTGTAGAGGTCTTTGCTATCCACGATGGTTTTGTTCAAATCTGCCATAATCGTGGCTACGCGCCCTTCTATATTTTGCAACCCCGAATTAATTTGTGCTATTTGCCCCAAAGCAATAGCCACTTCTAAGGCTTTTACAATATCCAAGGCTTCGTCGTGTAAGCCGCGCAACTGTGTAATGGCTTTTTCGGTTTTTTGGAGGGTTTGCTGGTACTCCAATTCGGTTTTGTTGATGGCACTGTTGAGTTCGCCGCGGGTTTTGGCATCGCGCAGCCCTTCGGTTTGTTTTTTCATCGCCGAAAACAAATTTTCGGCATCAGATTTTAAATCGGAATATTCTTTATACAAACCTTCCACTTCTTTATTCACTCTGTCCCACTCGTTATATACTTGCTTAAATTCGCTATCTACATTTTTCGCACTCTCCAATGCCTGCTGAATAGTGCCGAGCCGTTGCACGCTCTTGTCCACAATTTCGTTGGTGTCGTTTTTTTGTTTTTCAAAACCTTCTATTTGTGCTTTAAATTTTTTTTTGAATTTCGGCAAATCTTCGGGACCCTTGTAGCGGCAGGAAACGATGGTCATCAAAAATGCCAAAGACAACATCAATATTTTTGAAAATTTCATGGTTAGTTATAAAATTTATTTTTTTGTAGGAGTATTTTAATTCAATAAAATGTATCGTATAGGACGCTCACAGAAGCGTTTCGCCACTATATTTATTTTTGTTATAGGCATCAAACATACTTCTTCTTTTTAAATATATACATAGCCAATAGCGGGAAAATATATCTTTTCTTTGTGTTTTTTGAAAAAAATAAGAGTTACATACAAAGAAAGGCTGCCCGAAAACAGTTTTTTCGGACAGCCCTTGTAGGTAAAATACTAATTTTAAACAATTTTATTTGCCTTGTTGATAGCGTTTTTCTACGGCTTCCCAATTGATTACATTGAAAAAAGCGTTGATGTAATCGGGGCGGCGATTTTGGTAGTTGAGGTAATAGGCGTGTTCCCACACATCTAAGCCCAAAACCGGAAAACCACCGCAGCCGATACCCGGCATCGGGGGGTTGTCTTGGTTGGCGGTGGAGCAAATTTCTACTTTGCCGCCTTTGTGTACGCACAACCACGCCCAGCCACTGCCAAAACGGGTAGCGGCGGCTTTGCTAAATGCCTCTTTAAACGCATCAAAACCACCCAAATCGCGCTCTATGGCTGCTGCCACTTCGCCGGTGGGTTTGCCGCCGCCGGTGGGCGACATAATTTCCCAAAACAAATTGTGATTGTAATAACCGCCGCCATTGTTGCGAATGGCGGTATTAGCGGGGTCTATGGCTATTTGAAGCAGGTCTTCTATACTTTTTTGCTCCAATTCTGTACCCGCAATGGCAGCATTGAGGTTGTTGGTATAGGCTGCATGGTGTTTGCTGTGATGAATTTCCATCGTGCGGGCATCAATGTGCGGTTCTAAGGCGGTGTAAGCGTAGGGGAGTTCGGGAAGTTTGAATGACATAATTATTGTTTTTTTTATTAAAATATATTGAATAATGAAATTTAAAACTTATTTGTGGGTTTGGGGCTTGGCGAAGAAGCGGAATTAGAAGCACAAATATTCAGTTTAGTATAAATGTTTATTAGAATTCCGAATGCTCAATTTAGCACTGAATCTCGACATTTTAGTAAATCCTTGTTGTGTGCAGTGCTTTTCTATCCATATTTTTCTGTTGGTTCAAATAATGTCAATTGTTGTTTTTCGGGCAACGCTTCTAAATAATTTGATATAAATAGTTCTTTTCCTTTTTGGTCTGCACCTGCTTTTACATTTCTCATACCATACATCAACTCCCAAGGTATAATGTTGGCAAAAGAAAACAAATCTCTAATGTATTCGCTGTCGTCATAAGTTATTAGCCATTTATGTTTACAATTTTTCATATTTTCGGCAAACTTTACGTGGTCAAATGATTTGTGCATATTCCCATTTTTACCATATAATGCAGATTTTGTCGCTGAATAATAAGGTGGGTCAAGAAAAATAAAAACATTTTCGCCTTCTCGTTTTACTAATTCTTCGTAGTCTAAATTAGTAATTTTTGAACCATTGATTACTTTCGCAAATTGATTGAGTCGTTGAATACTACTTTCTGTAAATCTTCCTGTAAAAGCGTGTTCACTAAATCCGCCACTTAAACTTGTTCCTGAAAAGGTAATCCGATTGTAAATAAAAAAGGCAGCACCTCTTTCTAAATCGTTGAATGTTGCCAAATTTTCATTCAGAAATTTATGCAATTCTTTTCCAATAGGGAATTGATTCCGCCATTCGTAAATTTTGTCAATAAGTGCATCTACATCTTTTTGGGTCATTTCCCAAAATTTGTAGAGTTCATAATAAAGGTCGTTAATCCAAAATGTTTTATTAGGAAATCTTTGTTTTGCATAAATGAAAATAGAGCCACCACCTAAAAAGGGTTCTCTAAATTCATCAAATTCAGGAATAATAGTAGCTATTAAATCTACTGACCTGCTTTTCCCACCAGGGTATCTTAATGGACTTTTTATCATTTTGAATGTTGTATTTGAATGATAAAATTATTTTGCTTTGCTTCTGAAAATATTGTTTCTACTAGTTTTATTTGAAGGTCAGAAAACGTGTTTTCAGAAATGAATTGGGCAAGTTCTTTTTTTGAACTTGAAGATGTAATGATACCTTTGAGTTTTGCAGAGGTTAAGTTTAAAATTGCTTCGCTTTTCATATTATTACCATTGACAGTAACTTCTGAAAGGTTGCTGTACAAAATCATTTTCAAAAGCCCGTCTTTAATGTCGCCCTTACTTGGCAGTAAAGCGTTTTTGCTATGTTTGCCTTCAATTAAACTGACTTTGATTGGTGTGATTTTAATTTCATCAACAGTTAAAAAGTATTGACCACCTAAATAATTGGTAATGGTAACTTTTGCTTTTGAAAGTGTTGATAAACTCTCTTTTGGTTGAAGTGTAACATATTCTCTTGACTGTGCTTTTTGTGCTTTGTCTCTTGAAAATGCCATAAAAAGAGATACATCTTTGCCTATTTTCTCCTTAAAGTTTTCTAAACCGGTTGGATTGTGCAACTTCACATTTGTGGTTTGTTCAATGTTAGCATAAGAGGTTTTGACTTTATCAATAATTTTGTGCAAATTGGTATTCAATTCGTTCAAATTCCAATGTAAAGCCGAACTATGGTATTGCTCAATTTCTTTTATTTTTGACAGGACATATCTATTATCAAATTGTTGATTGGTTATTTTTTTATCAGCTTTTTCCGCTTTGTCGTAATAAGCAAAAATCACAAAAACATCTAACAATGACATCAGCGAAACGGTGTCCCATTGTATAAAATCTCTGTCGCCTTTTGCTCCTTCGTCTTTAACAATTGGAATTACAGTAATTTTCTTTGAAATATTTAAAGTATTATAAACTCGTTCAAAAGGATAGGAACGTGTTCTTTTTGGTGAAACCCATTTTGAAATAGCAAATGTATTTTTGTTACTTGTCAGCAAGCAAGACGAAGGCATTTCATTTATGTCAAAACCTTTTATTTTCACATCTTTCAAATTCTCTGTGAAAAGAACTTGATATTTTATGCCTGTTATTTTGCCAACTATGTCCATTTGTTTTTTGTCAAAAGTACAAATTTATAGATTGATTTTTTGGGGTAGGGTGTCTTTTAGCATTGCACACAACAACAAATAAGTGCATTTTCTGTATATAAAAACGGTAAAATGCGCAATTAGTTCCGTTTTTGTTTGAAAAAATCCAGCAACAAAGCCGCACAATCTTCTTGCAGCACGCCGCCGATAACCGCCGTTTTGGGGTGTAGCAAAGGCTGATGAATACACTTGAAGCCTCTTTTTTCGTCGGCAGCTCCATACACCAATTTTCCCAATTGTGCCCAATTTAGTGCGGCAGCGCACATCACACAAGGCTCTAAGGTCACATACAACACGCATTGCGACAGGTAGCGGCTGCCTAAATGATGACAAGCCGCCGTAATGCCGAGCAGTTCGGCGTGGGCGGTGGGATCTTTGAGTTGTTCGGTTTGGTTGTGTGCTTTGGCAATAATCTGGTTGCGGCACACCAACACCGCGCCCACCGGCACTTCGTCGGCTGCATAAGCCAAACGCGCTTCCTGCAAGGCATAGCGCATAAAATGGGTATCGTTCAATATTTCCATCAGATAATACAAAAAAAAATCCGAAAATAAAACCTATCCGCCGATACAGCAAATAAAAATATATCTGTGTTGTTTTGTTTGCATTTATAGACAAGTCATTGCTTAAAATTATCTGATAAATACAGTACCTTTGCACGTCCATTTAAGATTGGCACGTTTTTTTGTTCAAAATAATGAAATAATAAAAATATCAGAAAATATGAAGTTCAACGTTTCTACTGCGGCAATATCTGCTGAACTGAGCACACTCAGCGGTGCTATCAGCAACAATAGTATCTTACCCATTCTGGAAGATTTTTTATTCAGCTTGCACCATCACGAATTGCGCATTGCAGCCAGCGACCTTGAAACCTCCATGAGTACCTCCCTTCAGGTGGAGGGTATCAAAGATGGTAGAGTGGCTATTCCGGCAAAAATATTATTGGATACGCTCAAGGCATTGCCCGACCAACCGCTTGAATTTGATATTGATGATGATACTTATGCCGTTACTATTCAATCGCAAACCGGAAAATATAAGCTGGCAGGCGAAAACGGCAACGATTTTCCCCTGATTCCCGAAAACAAAGAGGGACAAGCCATTGAAATGCCGGCGACTATTTTGCTCAATGCCATCAACAAAACCATTTTTGCGGTGAGCAGCGATGAGTTGCGTCCGGCAATGACGGGTGTGCTGGTATCCATTGACCAAGAAGGCACTAATTTTGTTGCCACCGATGCCCACAAATTGGTAAAATATTCCCACAAAGCCGTCAATAGCTCGCAGTTTTCCAATTTTATTGTGCCGCGCAAAGCAATGAATTTGCTCAAAGGAGCTTTGGCGAAAGCAGAGGGTATTGTGAATATTTCTTACAACAGCACCAATGCTTTTTTTGCCATTGGCAATACTTTGCTGGTGTGCCGTTTGATAGATGCGCGTTTTCCTGACTACAACGCCGTTATCCCGCGCGACAACGGCAATATGCTCACTTTGCCGCGCGGTGAGTTTCAGAATGCCCTGCGCCGTCTTTCTATTTATTCCAGTAAAACCACTTATCAGGTTATTTTGGATATTCAGCCTGATGAAGTTATATTGAGTGCGCAAGATGCCGACTTCGCCAACGAAGCCAATGAGCGTATGCAGGCACAATACGAAGGAAATCCGATGCGTATAGCTTTCAATGCACGCTTTTTGCTGGAAATGCTCAATGTGTTGGGCACTGATGATGTATTAATCAAACTTTCTACTCCGAGCCGCGCCGGACTCATAGAACCCGTAGAGCAGCAGGAAAATGAAGAAGTGACTATGTTAGTAATGCCAATCATGATGAATTATTAGATTATTGTAGTCGGCATTATTTATCAACAGCTTATAGCTCTATAAGCCTGTAAATCAAACATATATATTTTAAAAGGTCTTTTTTTTGAACCTTGACAAAGTTATAACTTTGTCAAGGTTGGTGTGCTTGTTATAAGTATTAATGCCACGCAAAATGCGGCACCGCCCACGCAAAATGCGGCACCGCCCACGCAAAATGCGGCACCGCCCACGCAAAATGCGGCACCGCCCACGCAAAATGCGGCACCGCCCACGCAAAATGCGGCACCGCCCACGCAAAATGCGGCACCGCCCACGCAAAATGCGGCACCGCCCACGCAAAATGCGGCACCGCCCACGCAAAATGCGGCACCGCCCACGCAAAATGCGGCACCGCCCACGCAAAATGCGGCACCGCCCACGCAAAATGCGGCACCGCCCACGCAAAATGCGGCACCGCCCACGCAAAATGCGGCACTGCCCACGCAAAATGCGGCACTGCCCACGCAAAATGCGGCACTGCCCACGCAAAATGCGGCACTGCCCACGCAAAATGCGGCAATGCCCACGCAAAATGCGGCACCGCCCACGCAAAATGCGGCACCCCCCACGCAAAATGCGGCACCGCCCACGCAAAATGCGGCACCGCCCACGCAAAATGCGGCACCGCCCACGCAAAATGCGGCACCGCCCACGCAAAATGCGGCACTGCCCACGCAAAATGCGGCACTGCCCACGCAAAATGCGGCACTGCCCACGCAAAATGCGGCACTGCCCACGCAAAATGCGGCAATGCCCACGCAAAATGCGGCAATGCCCACGCAAAATGCGGCAATACCCACGCAAAATGCGGCAAGGCCCACGCAAAATGAGGCAATGCCCACGCAAAATGCGGCACCGCTCACGCAAAATGCGGCACCGCTCACGCACAATGCGGCACCGCTCACGCAAACTGCGGCACCGCTCACACAAAATGCGGCAATGCCCACGCAAAATGCGGCAATGCCCACGCAAAATGCGGCAATGCCCACGCAAAATGCGGCAATGCCCACGCAAAATGCGGCAATGCCCACGCAAAATGCGGCGATGCCCACGCCAAATGCGGCGATGCCCACGCCAAATGCGGCGATGCCCACGCAAAATGCGGCGATGCCCACGCAAAATGCGGCGATGCCCACGCAAAATGCGGCGATGCCCACGCAAAATGCGGCGATGCCCACGCAAAATGCGGCGATGCCCACGCAAAATGCGGCAGTTTTTTAACTTTGACAAAGTTCCAACTTTGTCAAAGTTGGGGGTTCAGGCGTGGAGGAGCACTCACCCAATATTTGTATTTAAAAAAAATTGAAAGAAAGATAAAATCAGTATTGTAAATATGCTTTCTGATTGCGTATATTTGCCTGTATTGGATTGATATACGCAACTTTGTGCGTATATCTGAATGTTATGGCTATGAGAAGTGAAAATATTATAAATTGTTATCCTCAAAAATTAATAACCAATGACTGAAATTAAAGAAGAAATAAAGGAAACTAAAGAAGCACTATTATCAATAAACCAAAAGAAAAAACTATTTTGGGTTGTAACAAGTATTTTAATTTTATGGTCAATATTGATTCTTTATAAATTAACAAAAACCGAATTCCAAGATACAATTGAAACATATAATAAAACAAAAGTAAAACATTTATATATCTCTGACACTACTAAAGTTGGTGTAGATAGAAGTTTTGAGATTGCTTTACAAGCATGGGAGAATACTGTTTGAATGGTTGATAAATCAATGTCAGCTTTATCAAACGACATTGCAACATTAGAATTAATGGTGACTATTTTAACGATTATTATTGGATTATTTGCATATTTAGGGTTTGTAAATCTAAATGAAATTCGGGCTAAAATATCAAATCTTGATGATGATGCAAGAAAAAAAATTGATGGTATAAAAGAAGATGCAGATAAAAAAATTGCTCTCATGGAAAAAGAAATTAATCTTAAAATATTACATGCACATAATGAAGCAAATAGTAAAATCGAAAATATTCAAACACTGGCTAATCAAAAATTAAGCGAAATTACAGGTATAAAATTACAAGGTGAGAGTATGCTCAAAATTTTAAGAAACGATGCAGATGCTACAATTAATCCTTCTTATATTGAAGCTGAGCTTGATTTTATCGCAATGAAGCTACGAGAGAAAGAATTAAAAGGTGAAGATTTTAATATAGAAGATTTATTTGATTTGGGGCGCCACCATTATGCAAGGGGATATTATCAAAAAGCAATTGAAAGATTTATGCAGGTTTATTCACAAAATGCAAAATTTCCACAAATCACATTTTATTTGGGAATGGCATATGATGATTTACCCAATTTCGATGAAGCTGTAAAATACTACACAGCTTCATACGAAAATGAAATAGAATTTAAGACTAAGGCATTAGCCTTAAGTAATAGAGCTTACACATATATTGAGAAAGCAAGGGATTGGAAACGCAAAGTGAATAATGAAAAGTCAACTGAATTTTATAAATTGGCAATCGACGATTTTAAAACTTCGTTGTCAATTTTATCCGATGATCCAATAGTTCATTACGGGTTAGCTATTGTATATCGTGAAATAGGTGACCAACAAAATGGGTTAAGTTATTTTAATTCAGCAGAAGAATTAATTCATAGAAAACATGAGTATGAAATACTTTATTCAAAAAAACAATATTCACATATGAATGAAGCGTTAAACAATTACTATCGATTTACAAAGTAAGAACCACGAAGCCATAACACAGGCTTTAATGCATATGCTGCCCTATTGGGACAGACCGTCACAAAGCCAAAACGTTAGCGGCAAGGTTAAGACGACATCAAAATGAAACATATCAGCAGACAACTTATAGACAAAAGCCAAGAGGCAATAATACTTGCTTTGGAAACCTATAACAAACCGACAATAAAATATAGAATTGAAGGTTTCTGCTTTTTTTATACGAATGCTTGGGAACTAATCTTAAAGGCGAAAATTATTGAAGACAACAAGAGTGAAAATTCAATTTATTACAAGAAAGTAAAAGGCCAACTAAGAAAATCACTTTCATTAAGAGACTGCTTAAGAAAAGTTTTTACAAATGAAAATGACCCAATTAGAACAAATATTGAAACAGTTGCTGACATTAGAGATAGTGCTACACATTTCATAATTGAAGAACTTGAAAGCATATATTCAGGATTATTTCAAGCAGGCATTCTAAACTATGTTGACAAACTAAATGAGTGGTTTGACGGCTGTATTACTGATAAATGTTCACCTGCTTTAATGACACTTGTTGGAGACAGTAAAGACATTGACCCCATTAAAATCAAGAAGAAATACGGTCCGACAATATTGGAGTTTGTTGAAGCACAAATGACCGAACTAAACAAACGGGAAAATAAAATCGGTAATTCGAAATTTAGAATACCAGTCGAGTATAAACTTGTTTTGACAAAGGTTGAAGGTGACGCAGACATTAAATTGACTGCTTCTACTGAAGGTGCAAAATCTGCTTTGGTTGTGGAAGTTGCCAAAAATCCAAACAAGACACACCCAAATTTGATGAAGCACATTTTGATAAAGGTTTCCAAAAAAATAAAAACGAAATTTACACAATATGACTTTCAAGCTGTACTTGCATTAGAGAAGATAAAAGGAAATGGAAAATTTCATTTTGAACTTGATAACCCAATTACGCATAGATATTCAGACGAATTAGTTGAATTTATTGCAAACAAAATCCAAGCTAACGGACAGTATTTAGAAAACAATAAAAGGAAATATGGTGAACTTAATAAGCAAAAAAGAAAGAAACCCAGCCGCTAATATCGTATTGGCAATATGGCGGCTGAAGTGCTTCTATAACAGTGAAGTGCTAAATTCAAGTTTTGTGCATCTAATGAAGTTTAGTGCTAAAAATCCCCGCCTTCGCAAAGCCGCAAACCGTAATTGGGGCATTGTATATGCAATATTGCGGGTATGTAATAGTTAGTGGTCATCCTATAGAAACACCCTGTAAACTTTGAACAATAAAAAAAGAATGATTTTAAACATTACAACCACTCATAAACCAGCAACCGACTTAGGTTATTTGCTACACAAGCACCCCGACAAATTTCAAACATTTGAGTTATCAGTGGGTAAAGCTCATGTGTTTTATCCTGAAAAAAGTGAAGAGAAAACAACCATAAGCGTTTTGCTTGACATTGACCCAATTGATATGGTTCGTGGAGCAAAAAATTTGGGTGGTGATGGCTTTGCCCTTGGGCACTATGTAAATGACCGTCCTTACGTTGCATCATCATTTATGAGTGTTGCTTTATCAAAAGCTTTTTCATCTGCAATGAATGGAAAGTGTAAAGACAAGCCCGAATTGGTTGATGTAAAACTTCCCTTTGAAGTTACCATTGCTGTTATCCCCGTACCCAAAGGAGGCGAAATTTTAATTAGAAAATTCTTTGAACCTCTTGGCTACCAAGTTGAATTAATAAGACATCAATTAGACTCTAAATTCCCTGAATGGGGCGACAGTAAATATTTTACTTTAAAGTTAAATCATACCATTACTACTAAGGAATTGCTATCTCATCTTTATGTCCTAATCCCAACTATGGACAATGATAAACATTATTTTGTAAGTGAAGATGAAATTGAAAAACTTTTGCAAAAAGGTGAAGGCTGGCTTAAAGAACATCCTGAAAAAGAACAAATTATTAGACGTTACTTAATCAATTTAAATTCCTTATCAAGACAAGCCCTTGAAAGATTAAGCGAAGGTGAAGAAATTGGAGACTTAAGCGATGAGTTGGTTGAGAAAACAGAAAAGGAAAAGCAAAAGGAAACTTTACACGACAAACGTATAAAACTTGTAGCTGAGAAAATAACTGAATCAGGAGCAGAGCGTGTTTTGGATTTAGGTTGTGGAGAAGGAAAATTAATTAGACAATTAATAAAGCAAAAACAATTTTCGTTAATAGCAGGAATGGACGTAGCTTACAATGAGCTAATTAAAGCAAAAGAAAGACTGCATTTTGACGAAATGTCTCCAAAACAAAAAGAGAGAATTAATTTATTTCAAGGCTCATTAACCTACAAAGACCAACGATTAGAAGGATTTGATGCAGCTGCTGTAGTGGAAGTCATTGAACACTTAGACTTAAATAGACTCAAAGCATTTGAACGTGTTTTATTTGAGTTCGCAAAACCTAAAACTATTGTTCTCACAACACCAAACCAAGAGTTCAATGTAATGTGGGATAAATTAGATGCAGAAGAAATGCGTCACGATGACCATCGTTTTGAATGGACAAGAAAAGAATTTTTGGAATGGTCAAATAAAATTGGAGAAACTTATAATTATAAAGTGGAGCTTTTCCCTATTGGAGACGAGGTTGAGAATATAGGAGCTCCTTCACAAATGGCAATATTTACTTATGGAAATTAAAGTACCCGAATTATCGCTTGTTGTTTTAATTGGTGTATCGGGTTCAGGAAAGAGCAGTTTCGCCAAAAAACATTTCAAACGAACAGAAATCTTATCTTCTGACGAATGCCGTGCATTGGTTTCAGATGATGAAAATAATCAGTCAGCAACAAATGATGCTTTTGATGTGTTGTATTACATCGCAGGTAAAAGACTTAAAAATGGCTTATTAACCGTTATAGATGCTACTAATGTACAGAAAGAATCTCGTAAGGGACTTATTGCATTAGGTAGAACTTACCACTGTTTACCTGTGGCCATTGTTTTAGATTTACCTGAAAAAATATGTGAAGAAAGAAATCAAAACAGGCCTGACCGAAATTTTGGAGGACACGTAATTCGTCAGCAAACTCAACAATTAAAGAAATCAATTAGAGATTTAAAAGATGAGGGTTTCAGACAAATATATGTTCTGAAATCACTTGAAGATGTTGATGCAGTTCTTGAAATCAAAAGAGAAAAACTTTATAATGATAAAAAAGATGAGTCTGGCCCATTTGACATCATTGGCGATGTTCATGGATGCTTTGAGGAATTGCAAGACCTCCTTTTAAAATTGGGTTATATCGTAAATAGAGTAGATGAAACTGAAAAGAATTTTGGATTTAATGTTCTTGCTCCTGAAAACAGAAGAGTGATTTTTGTTGGTGATTTGGTTGACCGTGGCCCTGATTCACCAAGCGTTTTGCGTTTGGTTATGAGTATGGTAAATTCAGGTGTAGCCTATTGCGTCCCCGGAAATCACGACTTGAAGTTGCAGAAATACTTAAATGGAAAGCAGGTTCAATTAAAGCATGGATTAGAAGTAACAGTAAAACAACTTGAAACAGAAACCACACAACTTAAATCAGCTGTAGAGAAATTTCTTTATGGATTAATTAGCCATTATGTATTTGATAATGGGAAATTGGTTGTTGCTCATGCTGGGCTTAAAGAAGAAATGCAGGGGCGTGGCTCAGGTGCAGTTCGTTCATTCTGTATGTACGGTGAAACAACAGGAGAAATTGATGAATTTGGTTTGCCTGTAAGACATAATTGGGCAAAAGAATATCGTGGGAAAGCAAAAGTTGTTTATGGACATACACCAGTTCCTGAAGCAGAATGGTTAAATAAAACCATAGATATTGATACAGGTTGTGTGTTTGGAGGTAAGTTAACAGCTTTACGTTATCCTGAAGAGGAAATAGTTTCTGTACAAGCAAAAATGGTGTATTGCGAACCTGTAAGACCAATCAACTTTAATGAAAATCATAACAAACTTAGTTCGCAACAAGAGTATGACGATTTATTAAATATTGAAGATGTAACGGGCAAACGCATTGTGCAAACAAGGCTAAGGAATAACATTACCATTAAAGAAGAGAACTCTATTGCAGCATTGGAAATCATGAGCCGATTTGCCATTAACCCAAAATGGTTGATTTATCTTCCTCCTACAATGTCGCCTTGTGCCACCAGCGATATGCCTGAATATTTAGAACATCCTGCCCAAGCTTTGAATTACTATAAGAAACGTGGAATTGAAAAAGTTGTTTGCGAAGAAAAGCACATGGGTTCAAGAGCTGTATTGGTAATTTGTAAAGATGAAGAAACAGCAACCAAACGTTTTGGTGTTCAAAATGAGGGTATCGGAATTTGCTATACACGAACAGGAAGAAACTTTTTTAATGATGCTGAAATAGAGAAAGAATTTATTGGCAGAGTGAATGAATGCTTAACCAAAACAAACTTTTGGGATAAATTCAACACAGACTGGGTTTGTTTAGATGCTGAATTAATGCCTTGGTCTGCAAAAGCTCAAGCATTACTCAAAGAGCAGTATGCAGCAGTTGGTGCAGCAGCTGGAGGAGCTTTGCCTGAAGTTGAAAAGGCTTTACAACTAGCTTTTGATAGAGGCATAAAAGATGCCCTGCCATCATTAGAAAAATTTGTAATAAAGAACAATACCATTTCAAAATATGTAAAGGCGTATCAAAATTATTGCTGGACAGTTAACTCCATTGACGATTATAAATTAGCTCCATTTCATATTTTGGCAACCGATGGACAAGTTCACTTTGAGAAAACAAATGAATGGCACATGGAAAACATTGCCGAAATCTGCAAAGGCGACACCAAACTATTTATGGCGACACCTTACAAAATTGTAAATCTAAACGACCAGACAAGTTATGACGAAGCTGTAAACTGGTGGATGGAATTGACAAAAAAAGGCGGAGAAGGAATGGTTGTAAAACCTTACGACTTTATTTCCATAGGAACAGAAGGACTTTTACAACCTGCTGTAAAATGTAGAGGAAGTGAATATCTAAGAATTATTTATGGCCCCGAATACGACTTGCCTGAAAACATAAAAAGACTAAAAAACCGTGGACTTTCTAGAAAACAATCTTTAGCCATCAGAGAATTTGCTTTGGGCGTTGAAGGACTGGAACGGTTTGTGAAAAAAGAACCATTAAGACGAATACATGAAAGTGTTTTTGGAGTATTAGCATTAGAAAGCGAAGATGTTGACCCACGATTATAGCAAAACAAAAATATTAGCGAACACACCATAGAATCACCAATATTGAGGCAGAATATCAAGTCTCAATATTGGTGATTCTATTCAACATTATCGTAAATATGAGCATTCGTATTTTAAATTTCCCATCTTCGCCAAGCCCGAAACCGTTCCTTGCTATTATAAATAATATGAAACATAAAAAACCAAAGACAATTTTCGAGTTATTGGATTATGACCAATTCCGTAAACGAATGGCCATGTACATTGGCGAAAAATCAATTTCAAAATTGGGACTATTTATGTTAGGTTATGAGATGTGCGAGAAGCTTAACGAAATAAAATCAACAGATACAAAACCTCCGTTTTGGCTTTTTTTTCAGTGGATTTGTAAATATTATAACCATAGTGGCTCTTACTACAGTTGGGACGGAATAATTCTACAGAATTGTGGGAATGATGAGGCAAAAGCCTTAGACACATTTTTTGAAAGATTCGATGAGTTCAGGACTTACAAACCAATCAAAATAATATCGGCAAAAATCACAGATTCTGAATTGAATTTTTTTCATTCACACGATGGAATAATACCATTAAAACAACTATTTGGCATAGTTATTATGGTATGGTAATTATGTCATTACCCATAGAACTTATCATAAAAGAGTCAGCAGATTACCTAAAACAGCTACATAAAAAAGCCAAAAGGAAGGGCGTTTCTAAAATAAAGATGTTGATGAATATCCAAAGCGGTATCCACCACAATCATCTTCTTGCCATCAAGTCAGGGGCTTCTGTGCGTTCGATAAACAGGTGGAAAGCTACTTACCAATCGCAAGGACTTGATGGATTGCTCAGGGACAATAGAGGTGGTGATTTCCGTAGCCAACTCGAGACAGCAGACAAGGAGCGGATATCGCAAAAGCTAAAAGATCCCAAGAATGGGTTGCGCAGCTACAAAGAAGCACAGCAGTGGCTGAAGTCGGAGTTGGGTATTGAAAAGCAATACAATACGGTAAGGATGTATCTGAAGCGAAACTTTGGCACAAAACTCAAGGTGGGTAGAAAAAGCCATATCAAAAAGGACGAAGCGGCGGTTGATACTTTTAAAAAAACTTATCAAACACGCTAGAAGGCATTAAAAATAAGGAGTTTCGTCTTTCAGGCTGCCAGTGTATAAATATTTATGTTGCTGACGAAAGCAGGGTCGGGTTATTGCCCAATATAAGACGATGCCTTACCGCAAAGGGCGTAAAACCCATCGTAGCTTACCAACATCGCTTCCAAAACTTCTATCTCTTTGGTGCCTATTCCCCCATCAACGGAGACAATCTTACCTTAGAAATGCCTTACTGTAATACGGTCTGCTTTCAAATATTTATAGATAAACTCTCCGTACAAAAGCCTGAAGAATTCAAGATAATTCTACTTGACAATGGTGCTTTTCACCACAGCCGACAATTGGTAATTCCTAAAAATATTCATCTGTTGTTTATTCCTCCTTACTCTCCCGAATTAAACCCCGCAGAGATGATATGGCGATTCATCAAGGGCAAAACTGCTAACATTATTTGCAAAGATCTGGAAGAACTCTCCGCCAAAGTCACTGATATTATCAACGATATGAGTAACGTTATCATTCAATCCATTACAGGTTGGAAACTTTTTACAAACTGTGCCTTTTAGATGTTTATTTGGTATAAGATGGACTGTGAAGGGCGGAGAAAGTATAAGAGAAAAACCGGCAGAAATACTATATGTTGTCGAATACGATAAAGAGGTTTCGGCTCAACAATTCATCATTTCAGAGATGAAAAACAAATTCACGCTGATTATAAATCATCAATTAAAAATGCAATAGGAGAAGCCGAAAGAGAATACGGAAAAGAGCTGAAATGGAACAGCATTGATGATGAAAAATTAGAAGAAGTTTACAAAAAAATAATTTATTCCCTTTCGGGATATAGATACTAATTTTTATTGATAAGGTCATCAATATGTTGTAAAATATTGACAATTTGATTTTTAGTAAATATTTTTTGTTTAGTTAGTTCATTGATATGCTGTTCAAATTTTTGTAAAGAGTCTTTACAATCAGCATTGTGCGTCACATTTAACCTTATCAAGTGTATGGCATACTCTACCAAATTAAGTTTTGGAGAGTAAGGAGTTAGGTATCTAAAATCTATTTCAAGATTTAATTGAGCCGTCAATTCTTGATAAATTGTTTTCATTTTCTGCTTATGTGTGCGGTTATTATCCAAATAAACAACTACTTTTTTAATCCCTTTATTTTGATAAATAAGTGATAAATCGGCAAAATATTGAGCTACTTGGTTGGCTTTGGCTACTTGGTTGGCTTGGAACAGACAATCCGCATCAAAAAGGTCAATGGCTAAGAATCCGTTTAGTCTTATCAAAATGGGCTTTCTGGTGGCTCAGATTTAAGCGTTCCAATAAGTCATAAATGCCTGATTTATAAACTACTCCATAGGTGGCTTTTAGATAGGCTTTCATCTCGTTGCCTGTCCAAATATTCCCCTTTAAACCTACCTCCAAGGGACGTTTATTTAAAACAACTTCCTTAAAATCAAACATTTGAAACTCGCTTAGTTGGCTGGGTTGTTTTCGCTCAACCCGCTTGCATAATTGCTCAAAGCCGCCCATAATATACTCATTGATATATTTACGAACACTTTGCCAATGTACCTTCAATTCCAAAGGGATTTCTTTAAATTCTTTCCCTTGATTATACAGAAAAACGCAACGCAATTTCTTGCGTATGTATTCTATTTGATGACGATGATAATACTTCTGGTATTCTTTTACGTCAAATCCTCTTTGTTCAAATTTTGTTCTACTATAGCCCATAATGCAAAATTATAAAATATTAACCAAATGTGAGTAATAAAGAAGATACAACTGCACTTTGATAAAGCCTGAAACCGCTTTTACTTCTACCGTTTTATTTGTAGATTTTTATTATTTCTTAAATTTAACTTTTTTCCTCGTATTCGATGCTTTCAAGGCTCATTTATTTTTTTCCATCTGTTCAATCTTCGTTAAAATTTCAAGAATCATTTCATTTTGATGCTCTAAATGCCTTAATATTATTTCAACTTCGGTTTCGGATTTTTTGTTAACCTTGAAATTTTCTTCTGCTCTTAGTTCGGCATGTTTTGATTGCAAATTTTGCCCCACCATAATTAAAGGCATAAGAAATATTTGAATCATATTTGATATAAATAACCATAAAACAAAAGCAGGAAACGGATCGAAACGCAATGGAATGGGGGCAAGGGTATTCCAACTAAGCCAAGTGATAGTCCATATAAAAATCAGAAAGAAAAAAACCATACTGCCTACATGGTTAGTAATCCATAATGCTAACTTATCAGGAAGTGATAAGCTGTTTTTGTATTTTGTGTTTATGTTATTAATCGGAGTAAAATTTTTTCTTGTTTCTTCCAGTTTTTGAATTTGTTGATGTTTCATTTTTTTATTATTCGTTGTCTGTTTTGATTGAGTAGTAATTGGCAACCCACTGAAATACTGCAAATCCTATAATGAATACAAATGACATTGTGTTAAGTATTTTTCCCGTAGAAAAGGTTATTGCAATGGCAACGATACCTGCTATAGCCAAAGCAACAGTATAAATTAATAATACCTGTTTTTTCTGAGATGGGGAAAATACAACTCCTAATGGTGGCATCATCAGGAAACCAAATATGGCAAGAGGCAACATTCTTTCGTCTGATAAGATAAAATATAACAATAATCCGACAATAAAAACACCTAAACTTGCAGCCACTAGGTTTGCACTCATTTTTTGTTTTTTACTTAACAATAATTGTCCGTATTTATTGAACCTTAGCAATAAATTACTGATGGGGGTAATTATCCACGTTGAAAATGCCAGCAAACCCAGTACAATAACGAGTGGCGTTAAATAGGGCTGAAGGGTTTCGTTGTTGCGGGCTAAAGTTTTTAATGCTCTAAAAACTAAAAAGAAAACAATAAGAAAACGCCACTGATATTGAGCTTTCAGATTATTTATCCAAAATCGGTATTTCAAAAACCAGCGATAAATGGGATTGGTAGCTTTGATGGCTTCTAATATTCCCGATTGTGCGTAGTCAGAAGAGGGGTCATTCGAGAGTGCTTCTTTAAAGTGCTCCAAGGCTTTTTTGTATTCTCCTTTTTCTAATAAACCCCAACCATAATTGGCATGGGTATAGGCATTGTTCGGGTCTTCTTTTAAAGCACCTTCTATGGTTTCAGCTGCTTCTTTGCTTCTGTTTAGTTTATTTAATGCCGTACTTCTTGTGTTGAGAGCCAATATATTTTCGGGATCTGTGGAGAGGGCTTTGTTTGCCGCTTCGAGTGCCTCGTTAAAATCCTTACGCCCCAACTTGATACTTGCCAATAATGCAAAATAATCCGCATCGTAAGGCTCTAACGAAATTGCCTGACAGATATGTTTTTCTGCCTCACCTAATTTATCCTGCATAATGGCAATGCGGGATTTGGTATAAAATAAATGTGAGGTATCGGGCGACAGCGCAATGGCATTATCAATGATACCGTTGGCTGCATCTGGTTTATTTTGCTGTAAGTTTACTTCTGCCAGTAGCGACAGGAAATGAATATTATCGGAATATTCTGCGAGCAGATTTGTAAGGATTTTTTCTGCATCTGCGTATTTTTTTTGCTCAATTAGCACCTCTGCTCTTGATAGCCTGTTATCCTCTATCATATTTACTTTTTAATTTTCATGTAAGTTAATATATCGTCATACAGTCCTGAATCATTTGCAAACAAAGCAAAATTTTTGGCGGTTGAAAACCACTCCTGAGTGCTGCTGGGTTTATGTTTTTTCAGGGCAGTCAGCAGGTCGTTTGTTTCAAGGGGTTGTATGATGCCGTCTTTAAACGAAATTTCAAGTTTTTGCTCAATTGCCAAATCAATGATTGCATCAATATCTGCACCCGAATAATTTTCCATTTTTTTGGCAATGGCTTGAAAATCAATTATTCCTGTCGGCTTGTTGTTGAGTTTTAATTTTAAAATAGATGCTCTTGTCGTTGCATCAGGCGGCGAAACAAATATAATCCGGTCAAATCTGCCGGGTCGTCTGAATGCGGAGTCTAAATTCCAGGGAGTGTTTGTTGCACCCATCACTAAAACGCCCTCGTTTGTGCTGTCAATGCCGTCAAGTTCCTGCAAAAACTGATTGATCAAATGTCTGCCACTTGATTGTTTCATATCGCTTCTACTTGCACCCAGCGCGTCAATTTCATCAATAAACAATACGCAAGGTGTGTGGTGTCGGGCTAACTCAAAAATTTCGTGCAGATTTTTTTCGCTGTTGCCAATCCACATATCCAAAATATCGTTCAGACTGACGCTGATAAATTTAGCATTTATTTGTCCGGCAGTTGCTTTGGCTATAAATGTTTTTCCGCAGCCCGGCGGACCGTATAGCAAAATCCCGCCACCGATTTTTTTACCGTATGCTTTGTAGAGTTCGGGGTGAAGAAGTGGTTTAATAATTTTTAATTCAATTTCTTTTTTTACTGCTTCCATTCCTCCCACATCACCGAAGCTGATATTGGGTTTTTGTAAAAATCGGCTGTCTGATATTTCTTCTGTTTCCGTAATTTTGCTGCTGTTTTTTTGCCGCAATTGGCTGTCGAGTTCTTCGTCAAAATAATCAGGGTCAATCGCCAAGGCTTTTTTGTATGCCTCTATTGCGGCTGCTATTGCATTCTCTTTTAAAAGCCCCTTTGCATATAGCGTAAAAACACTCAGGTCATTTGTTCCGTTTTCAATCACTTCTTCCAAAATGACATTGCAGGCTGAATAGCTGCCTTTTTTAAAAAACACCTTGGCAAGCCCGATTTTTGCTTTGTGGTCGTTGGTCAGTTTAAGTATCGCTGCAAACTCCTTTTCTGCTTCTTCGAGTCTGTTCAAAGTTAATAAAGAATCAGCCAATAAAAATCGCAACGGAGTATTGTCGGGCGAGTGCTGCAATGCTTCCCGCAGGTTGTTTATTGTGTTGTCATTCATATCTTTAATGTCATATTTCTGTCTGTTTACAGGGTGAGGTTTTAGAATTGGTGCTTACTATTGTCTGACCAACTTGTGTTATAGGATTCTTTTTTAGCTGCTTAAAAAATGAATCAGTACAAAAAGGATTATTCCAAAAATTCCAATAAGTGAAAACAAAAACAGATAATCGGCATATCGCTCCAGTTTTTCTTCTTTTATTTTATTTTCAGTTCTGATAGAAATAAAAGATAGCATTGAAGATATAGTCAGCAGCAAAGCAATAAGCGAAGTCAGTTCATCAATCAAACTGTTTTCTTTTTTATCGGCTAAATGAAAGGACGTAATTACGATGAGGCAAAATCCTAAAAGATTCGCTGAAGTTCCTAAAATATGCTGAGACGTTTTATTTGCCATTTTTGTAGCATAAAAATTTAAAAATAACAAAAACCATTTCTGAAATTTATATTATACATACCTATCTGATGCACAAAATAGGTGTTGTGGACTCTGTACGTTTTTATAGTTCAATTTGTCTTTTTGGAAACCTTCTTTTTTTTATTGCTCGCAAGTACTCCTAATTTCATTGTCAATTTTATAGTTGATTTAACAATCAATTCGTGTCTCTGCAAAAATAAAAAAATATACGCAATTCATTTAAAACAATTTCTCTGACGACAACAAAGTTTCATTTTTGCCAAAGTTGTAATTGCTGCTCTACGGCACGGATAGCGGCGGTGGTTCGTGTGTTGCCGCTGCCGCTGATGCGTACATAGTTGAGATGGCGGCTTTGCAGGTGCGCTTCGTACAAAGCATAAATTTCGGAATGATTGTGTGGGTTTTCGCGCAGGGGGTCGTAGTGCCAAGGCAGGTCGGGCACACAGAGCAAATACAAATTCTGGGGGTCGGAATGTAGTTGTTCTTCTATCCACGGGTGGCAATGCCCGTATTTATCATCGCTCCAGATTTTTATGGTGATTAAGTCGGTATCGCAAATAATAAATGGGGCTTCTGGAAATGTTGCTGCGATTTGTGCCTCCAAATTTGTTTGCCCTTGGGCTATTTGCAATAAGTCGTTTTCGCAGTAGTCGGTGCTGTTCCGCTGTTCAAAAAAAATACGCGCATATTCCGGCACTTGCGGCACACCGAAATGCGCCGCCAACGCTGCTGCTAGAGTGCTTTTGCCCGAAGACTCCGCACCTGTTATAATTATTTTTTTCGGGGACTTGCTATTTGCTGCTTCCATTGCCAAAATCCATAGATTGCCAATGCTGTAAATACTACATATTGAAATGCCGTAAGCACTAAACCTTTATATATAAACAAAGGAATTACCATTATATCTCCTGCTATCCACCAAAGCCAGTGTTCTATTTTTTTGCGTGCCATCAAATACATCGCTACCAAAAAAATGGCGGTCGTGAGGCTATCCCAAAAAGGTACATCGCTGTCGGTGTAGTGGCGAAGTAGGGCATAAATTAACCCAAAAAACAAAAAAAATAAGCCCGCATCGCGCAGATTTTCGCGGGAGCTGTTGTGCATAATTCCGCTTTGCTCATTTTGCTGCACTTGATTCCAGTGTATCCAGCCATATACGCTCATCACAAAATAATACATTTGAATACCCATATCCGCATACAATTTACTATTGAAGCAGATATATACATACAACAATACATTCACAATACCCGTAGGATAAACGGCGATATGGTTGCGTCCTGAAAAATATACGCTCAACAAACCGAAAATTACCGCTATTGCTTCCAAAGCGGAGCTTTGTACGATTTGTTGCCATAGCGTTTCAAACATAATGCGGATTTTAGTTCGGTTGCGGCTTTGGTGTGAGGAATATCAAATAGCTGAACACCAGCACATCATACACAAAATGGGCGGCAACGGCAGCAAAAAAACCTTGAACGGTGAATAAATAACCAAAAGCGCAGCTTAATGCAATGAGGATAAAACCAAAAATACTCAATTGCCAGTTTTTGGGGTTGAGATAGCCGTGCAGCATTACAAAAATAGTAGAGGTGAGCAGATTGCCCAAGTGCATTTGCAATCCCGCCCTGAAAAACAACTCTTCGCCGATAGCAGCACAAAATGAATAAAAAACAACATCGTGCATATCAATACCGCGAATATCCAATACATCTTCAAATAATTGATGGATGCTTTGAAAAGGTTTTAGGCGCACGAGCAACGTAACCAACAGTGCGCCCGCACCGCCTACCACTGCTCCCCACAGCAACTGACGATACCATATACTGCCGCCGAGCAGCACCTGACGCAAAGGCGTATCCTGAAACCAATGCACACCGAGTAAGCCCGCAATGCCAAAGCCGAATAAAGTGAGGCAACTGAGCCAAAATAAAGTATTTCTGTCGGGTTTCACAAGAGAGTTTAGCGTATTAGAGAGACGTAGTTTCAAAAAAAGGCTAACAAAAATATAGCAAAAAAAATGCTGTGTTTGTTTTCGGGCAGCAAAGGTACGTTAAAAAAAAACTGTATAACAGACAAATACTGTCTTATTCTTTCAAAAAAGGATTAAAACGGCGTTCTGTGCCGATGGTGGTGGGATCGCCGTGACCGGCATATACTTTTACATGGTCGGGTAGCGTGAGCAATTGTGTTTTAATGCTGCGAATAAGTGTATTGTAGTTGCCGCCAGGGAGGTCGGTGCGCCCGATACTGCCCTCAAACAATACATCGCCGCCGATGACAAATTGCGAGGCGGCACTGTAAAAACAAATGCTCGCCGGAGAGTGTCCGGGTGTAAAGAGGATTTTCAGGACACTGCCATTGCCAAAGCTGATTTCGTCTTTTTCAGAAATGAAACGCTGCGGCTGCGGCGACTCTTCATAGTGCATACCCCACATTTGCGTATAGGCTTTTGCCCCTTGCAAAATCGGTACTTCGCCTTCGTGTATTTCCAAGCCCAAACCATAGCGGTCGGCGATGTAGGCATTGCCGAAAATATGGTCAATGTGGCAGTGGGTATTGAGCAAGCGGCAGGGCTGTAGTTGTTGGGCGGCGATAAAATTGCTGAGTTCTTTGCGCTCGGCGGCAGTGCTGCAACCCGGGTCAATGATGAGGCAGGCGAGGCTGTCGTCCCACACCAAATAGGTGTTTTCCCGAAAATCGTTGAACGTGAAATAATGTACTTGAAGCACGGCATTAAAAAAAAGATGATAATATAAAAAATACAGCATCAAAGATAAGTATTTTTATGTTTTATCTGCATCACCGACACTTGCAAGGTATTGCCAACCGCAAGAAAAAATTACAATTCTGTACCGATATTTTTTGCGCAAGCACAAAAACGCCACACCTACAACAAAATAATTATTATACAGAAAACAGGTTGTAGAATTTCTGCTGAGGAATTAAAGCCATTTCAGGGCAATAAGTATAGCGCGAAGGGCGTTTGCCAAAAATCACACTCAGCACATAATACAAAAAATCTTCGGCACTTTGATAAACAAACCGATTGATAAATTGCAGTTTGCCCGCTTGCAGCCAAAAAATATCTAAATGGTTGCTTTCGCGGTGTATGATAAGGCGAGATGAAAAACGTGCAGAAGGCTGCAAATAATCTTTCAGCACCGAAGACAAGAGCACCGATTGAGCGTGTTTGAGCGTATAATCTTCAAAAGAACGGTCTAAAACCTCCGTCAGTGCGTGGTCAATAGCGTAGATGTTGAAATAGTCAAAACCGCGAATTTCATCGCAACGCAGTTGTACGTTGTGTTGCGGGGCGAGATTAAAATCAAAGTATTGGCGCAAATCGCTGCCGTCAAAAAATTCGTGCGGTACAAAAGTATTCAACAAACCCGACAGCGCAATCGATACATCATCAAAGCGATACGCCGAACTGAGAAGTTCATCTTTGTCTAATATATCTTTGAGCTTGCCGAAATCGTGTAAATAAGAGCTGCCATACAAAGGATAGGATTTAAGACGTTGCACACAATCTTGCATATCGCATACGGCATAAGCAAGAATATAATCAGAAATAAAAATACATAATTTACTCTTCTTCAAATCAATAGAATCAAAGTTAAGATGTTTTATACTGATATCGGAAAGTATTTTTGACGATTCCATCGTATATATATATCAAATCTGTAAAATCTTTTATAGAGTCGGATAAACTCCTTATTTAAGTTAAACTGCCGGAATGAATACTCCTCTATGGAAAATAGTTAAGCGAACATTAAGCCAAGTTTTCAGCAGTTTTTAAAATTTTTTGTATTTGCTCCTATAACTTTTTGCCAACGTTGCCTGTTCAATAATGAAATATGTAGCGGAATGTTTATGCAATATGGTGGTTTATATTTTATAACTTATTGATTTATAATATTTTATTTAGTTTACTTTATTTTGAGTTTATAACTCTTTTTGCCTTTTACACTACTTGCCTTCTTATGTCTTATTTATTAAAAATGATTATTTTTTATAATGTATATTAAATGTTGATGTCTAAAAATTTGACTATAAGTGCTAAAATCCAAATACCTTTGCTACAAAATTAATCATATTTATCAAATTACTTCATGAAATTAGTTCATCGTATGCGGCGGTTGCGTACTGGCACACTGAGCCGCGAATTATTTGCTGAAACGCGCCTGTCGCCTTCTATGTTGATGTATCCCTTTTTTGTTACTGCAGGCAACCATATCCGGCACGAAATTGCTTCCATGCCGGGTATCGCTCATTTGTCGATAGATAATTTGTTGCGCGAAGTGGAAACCTGTCTGTCTTTGGGTATCAGAAATATTTTATTGTTTGGAGTAAATGAACCGAAGAGCGAATTTGCCGCCGCCGCCCAAAGTGCGCACAGTATTGTACCGGAGGCGGTACGCGCGCTCAAAAAATCTTTCGGTGATGATTTGTATATAGCCACCGATGTGTGCTTATGCGCCTATACCACACACGGACACTGCGGCGTATTGGAGCACGGACTTATTGTTAATGATGCCTCTTTGCCTTTGCTGGCAACAATGGCACTGCGCCACGCCGAAGCCGGAGCCGATATGGTGGCTCCTTCGGATATGATGGACGGCAGGGTAGGAGCTATACGCAATGCCTTAGATGAGGCGGCTTTTGAGCATACCGCACTAATGTCGTATTCCGTAAAATTTGCTTCTTCGTATTATGGTCCTTTCCGCGAAGCCGCCAACTCTGCACCGCAGCAGGGCAACCGCAAAAGCTACCAGATGGATATTCGCAATGCCCGCGAAGCCCTCCGCGCAGCCGCCCTCGATGAGCAGGAAGGAGCTGATATGCTGATGGTAAAACCGGCTTTGGCGTTTCTTGATATTATCAAAAGTGTGCGCCAAACTTCATTGCTGCCTTTGGCGTGCTACAATGTGTCGGGCGAGTATGCTATGGTAAAAGCCGCCGCCCAAAACGGCTGGCTCGACGAAGCCGCCGTAGTACGCGAAAACCTCTATGCTTTTGCCCGCGCCGGTGCTGATCTCATCATCACCTATCATGCCAAAGATGCCCTCCAATATAATTGGATAGATTGACAACATTTTGAACCCAACTCTGTTGCTATGTGAAATTGTGCAACAAAAAAACACATACCAAGACACTGTTTTTTTCTTATGTTTGTGTATTCAAACTGTTGGTATAAAAAAAGAAAGCATTGCAAAAATTTAAACGTGAGACCTGATATGTTTTTTTAAAACATAGATCTCAAAGCGTATTAGAAAAACTGTCTTCTTTCACGAAAAAATATTTTCATGCAACTAAAAGGTACTTATACCGATATATTAAAGATTGCAGCACCAATTATGGTGTTTCAATTTGTACAAAATATTATAGGCTTTACGGATACTATATTTTTGGGCAGAGTAGGGGTGGTGGAATTAAGTGCCTGCGGCATTACATCTATCTATTATTTAATTATGGTAATGATAGGGTATGCAGTGTCGAGGGGAGCACAAATTATGATAGCGCGTTTTGCCGGAGAGGAAAAACCCGAAAACATAGGTGCAGTATTTGATACGTATATCGGCGTACAGTTTTTTTTGAGTTTAATTCTGTTTGCGCTGCTGTATTGGGGGTCGCAGTATATTTTACCTTTCTTCATACAGTCACCCGATATTTTAGAAGCCGGTTTAAAATTTTTGGAATATCGCTCTTTCGGCATTTTTTTCAGCACTTTGGGTTTTGTGTTTTTGGCTTTGTATTCCGGTATCGGCAGAACCACCATGATTGTATATGTAACCTTGGCAATGGCATTGAGCAATATGGTACTTAATTACAGTTTGATATTCGGAGCTTTCGGTTTTCCAAAAATGGGCATTGCGGGTTCGGGTTTGGCTTCCACTATCGCCGAAGCTATCGCCTCCATCATCGGTTTGTTGTATGCTGCTACAGACAGGCATATCCGCCGTTTTCATGTGTTTAAAAATATTTTTACACTCAATCGCCCCATTTTTAACGAATTATTGATGCTGTCTTACCCTTTGGTCATACAATTTTTGGTGGGCATTGGCGGTTGGTTTTTGTTGTTTACTTTTATTGAAAATATGGGACAAACCGCCTTGGGCGTATCTACCATTGCCAAATGGGTTTATACTTTTTGGGGTATTCCCACCTGGGGCTTGGCATCGGCGGTAAATTCGGTAGTGAGCAACCTGATAGGGCAAAATAAACAGAAAGACGCATTGTTGTCGGTGCGGCGTGCTATGCTGATGGGGGTGGCGGCTTCTTTGATATTGGGAGTTTTGCTGTTGATGTTTCCGGCGCATATCAACGGCATTTTTACAGACGATGAACAACTCATCGCCGGAGCTGGTCAATTGATGCCCTTGCTCGCCCTTACCTTGTTGGTATGTTCTATGGCAAGCACTGTATTCAACGGTATTATCGGAGTGGGAGCTACACGCGCTTCGCTGCTGATAGAGATGATTGCTATTTTTATTTATCTCATATACGCTTACACCGCCGTTAACTTTTACAATGTGGGTTTGCCTTATGTGTGGGCAGCCGAATTAATTTATTGGGGCTTATTGTTTATAGGGTCTCAGATTTATTTTATGCTGTGGAAAAGAAAACAAAGATTGATAATATGATAAAAAAGAAAGGTAGTGATTTAAAATGTATGCTGAATATTAAGAGGGGTACGGAACTTGTTTCTAAGAAAGATATAAGTTTTAATGATACCGTAGTGCATATCATCTTTCTTAGAAAAACAAACGGTTTGGCGACAGAGCCTTTTTAAATGTGTTCTGAAATCTCGGTTTCGCCTTTCAATATGGGTAGTTTTAGCCTTTGCGATAATATGCTTTTGAGGAGCAATGTACTTTTTTATAAGACTTCCAATCATCGGTTCGGTAGGAATCAATTTGTAAATGAGCGAGTTTTCTCATCAGAGCTTTGCAAGCCGAATTATTGCGTTTTCCGATGTAAAAAGCTAAAATTTGACCAGAATCTGCGTCATAAGCATACCAAAGCCAGCGTTTGCCTTGTTTGCGATGTTTGACAAAAGTCCACATTTCATCAATTTGGACCTTCTTAAAATGTCCTTGAACAATAGGCTCTTGTATTTGTCTGAACCACTTGCGCAAGATCAATAAGATGCCCGCGATGCTTATTCCACAGACCCTTTGAATATCTCTGATACCACTGCCATTGAAGGTCATACAGCGAACCTGCCGTTTAATACGAGGATCTGCTCCTTTGTATTTGTAGGCAAATTGAAATTGTTTTTGCACTTATAACAATAGAAATTTTGAGTACCATTGGCTTTTTGCCATTTTTTTTTACATTTGTATCCTCACAATGAGGGCAAACCACTTGAACCAGTATTTCAGACATACTAATTTAAGTTGGTTTTGCCCTTTTGGGTTGTCAATATGACAACTTTTTGCAAAAATCACCAGCATACATTCTTAATCAGTACCAAAAGAAAATAATATGAACCAAGATCTCTCACATCTGCGCCGCGACTATGGGCAGTACAGCCTCCACGAACACGAAGCCGCCACCGACCCTTTTGAGCAATTTCAGCATTGGTATGCCGCCGCCGCCGACTGCAAAGATATTGCCGAAGCCAACGCCATGATACTCGCCACTGCCGACACTGCCGCACAACCTTCGGCACGTGTGGTGCTGCTCAAAGAATACAGCAAAGAGGGTTTTGTTTTTTATACCAACTACCACAGTCGCAAAGGCAATGAAATAGCCGTTAATCCGAAAGTGGCTTTGTTGTTTTTTTGGGACGCTTTGGAACGACAGGTACGCATAGAGGGTGTGGCGCACCTTAAAAACGATGCCGCCGCCGAAGCCTATTTTCAAAGTCGTCCCCTTCAAAGTCGTCTGGGAGCTTGGGCTTCGCCGCAGAGCACAGTTATTGATGGCAGAAATGAATTAGAACTACGCTATCAGGAGGCGGTGCAGCATTTTGTAGCATTGGGCGAAGAACAACAACAACCCGCCGCCGTCATTCCCAAACCGCCGCACTGGGGCGGCTATCGCGTGGAGGCGCATACTTTTGAATTTTGGCAAGGACGCAGCAGCCGCCTCCACGACCGTCTGCGCTATACGCTGCATCAAACCACCCAAACTTGGAACATACAGCGATTAGCTCCTTAAAAAATATTAAAAAAAACACCTCTATCGCCTTAAAATACACAATGGAATAAATTTTGATATATTTTTGCAGTGTATTTCAATACAATTCTGTTTTTGCGCATGAAACGTCAGTTGTCATCGGTGCTATGCTTGTTTGCTATGGCTTGTATGCTGCTTTCCAATATCGGAATAGCAGTGAACACGCATCGTTGTTTCAGCGAAGATTTGTTTGAAGTATCTTTGTTACCCATTACACCCTGCGCCGAGCGCGAAGCAGAAAGCCACCCTGTTATTTTCGAAAAAAGTTGTTGCAACAAAGCTGCTTCTGCTTGTAAAAACAAACCAATCTCTGTTTCGCATCAGGCAGCCGAAAAAAAGAATTGTTGTTCTTATGGCGAAAAATACATCGCCAATAAGCACCATTTATTGATTTCGGCAATACAATTTTGGTCGGCCTGCTGTGTAGATATATCCTTGTTCTCGGTACAGTTGAGCAAATACTTATTTGCTGATTTATGCGCTTTCAATACGCATTGTATAGCACTTTACCTTCCCTATCTAAAATCTCCTCCTGTTGCCTTTGCAGAATTTTTTGTTCTGTTCGAGCAATTTCTTTGTTAGTGGATATGTGTTTCGCTTTTTTTATAAAGAACGAAAAAAGCAAAGCCGAAAAATGAAATATGAATTAATAAAGTATTAAAAACCAATACTTTGTTAATCGCTCTTTACATTTTTTATCACACTTACAAATTATCATTTTTTTATGAAGTATATTTTTTCACTGCGGCTTTTGTTGGCAGTGTTGGGTTATTTGCTATGGATACAGGAAAGTCAGGCACAAATTATATTGCAGGGTTCGGTAAAAGAAATCGACGAACAGCAACAGGAAAGCTCCGTTATCGGTGCGTTTTTATATTGGCAAGGTACTGCCAAAGGAGCTGTCAGTGACGAAAACGGCAATTTTGAAATAGAGCGCGTACCTCACCGCGATTCGCTCATCGTGAGTTTTATCGGCTACCAAAGTGATACACTTTATATTCCTCCCCAACACAGTGAACGTATTGATATTTTATTGGCGGAGGCGAATAGTAGTTTAGATGAAGTTCAAATCCGTGCGCGGCGCGGCTCTACTTTTATTTCAACCCTCAAATCTATCAAAGCCGAAGAAATTACCACCGATGAACTGGCAAAAGCGGCCTGTTGTAATTTGAGCGAAAGTTTTGAAACCAACGCTTCGGTAGATGTCAATTATACCGATGCTATTACGGGCGCAAAAGAAATCCGTATGTTGGGTTTGGACGGTTCTTATGTGCAGATGTTGTCCGAAAATATGCCTTCGCTGCGCGGCTTGGCTAGCACTTACGGTTTGGAGTATGTGCCGGGTCCTTGGATGGAGAGTATTCAAATTTCAAAAGGAGTGGGGTCGGTAGTGAACGGCTACGAATCTATCACCGGACAAATCAATGTAGAATATAAAAAACCGCACGAAGCCGAAAAATTACTCGTCAATGTGTATGCCGGCGATGCCGGACGCTATGAGGCTTCTTTGAATTTCAGACACAAGCTGCCCCTCAAAGGCTTTGAATCGCTGTGGCTGCTGCACGGAAATATCCTCAATGCACACCACGACCGCAACGGCGATACTTTTTTGGATATGCCCCTGCGCCAACAGGCACAAATTTATCACCGCACCCATTTTCGCTTTAAAAAACAAGAAGGGCAGTTCGGTATCAAATATTTGCAGGAAACACGCAAAGGCGGACAGGTGGCTTTTCACGAGCACGACAGCCATTTGGGTGGCGAAAACCCGTATTACGGATTTCAAAATCAGGTGGAGCGCGGCGAAATTTACCTAAAAACGGGACGTATTTTTGAGAAACCCGCTACTTCTTTGGGCTTGCAACTGCAAGGTATTTATCACGACCAAAATGCGTTTTTCGGAAAAACGGATTACGATGCCGTTCAGAAAAGCTTTTACGGCAATTTGATTTATCAGACCATTTTGGGTACGAGCGACCATGTGTTCAAAACGGGGGCGAGTTTTATCAACGACCATTATCAGGAGCAAGTCGCCGACAGCCTCTTTTCGCGCCGCGAGCAAGTGCCGGGGGTCTTTGCCGAATACAACTATATCCGCGAACACAAATTCAGTTTTTTGGCGGGTTTGCGCTTAGACCATCACAATTTGTACGGATTTTTTGTAACGCCGCGCTTGCACGCCAAATATAATTTTTCGGAGTTATCTTCGCTGCGGGCATCGGTGGGGCGCGGATTCCGGCGTGCCAATCTTTTTGCCGAAAATTCTTTTTTATTTTTGAGCAGCCGCCCCTTTGCTCTGCGAAACGGCGAAGCATTAAAACCCGAAATTGCTTGGAACTACGGCATCAACTTTACACAAGTATTTCGCTTTGCGGAGCGCGAAGGCACTTTTACGGCTGATGCGTATCATACCAATTTTTTGCAACAAAGTATTGTAGATGCTTTTTCTGATCCTAATCGTATTTTGATATACAATTTGGAAGGAAAATCGTATTCCAATTACCTGCAAGCCCAGATAGATGCCGAACTGTTGCGCCGTTTAGATGTACGCCTCGCCGGAAAAATGGAAGAAGTGCGCATCACTTACGGCACTTTGAGCGATATACAATTGCCTTTAGTGCCTCGTTTTTCGGCTTTGTTGAATATTTCGTATAAAATGCCTTTGCGCAACTGGCATTTTAATGCTACGGCACAATATACCGGCAAACAAAATCTGGCGGTGGCTGCCGCTGATGGCAAAGTGCCGCAAAGCAAAGATTTTGTTACTTTCAATGCACAGATAAATTATCATATTAAATCGTGGGAAATTTATGTAGGTGGCGAAAATTTAGGCGATTTTCACCAAGCTAATCCCATTCGCGGCTATGAGCAGCCTTTTGAGGCGGGTTTTGATGCTTCTAATGTGTGGGGACCTATTTATGGTAGAATGTTGTATGTGGGTATGCGTTGGGGCATCGGTATAAAACCCGATGAACATTGATAACAGGTCAATAAAAATTATCGTTTTTTTATTCGCAGCATAAGTCAGTATGGCTTTTGCTGCGAATTTTTTATTGAAATAGGGATACTATCCCAGTTTTGGATTGGTACAGAGCATTTTTGTCTCCTTCAGAGCAAGAAAACCGACTTCAATAACGGCGTTGCGGTGGTGTAATACGGCATAATAAGTACGCAATTAATAAATTGTTTTAGCATTATTCAGTAGCCTTTTTCTAAACTTTCTCTGTTTTTCTGAAAAAATGCGCAACTTTGCAAATGTATGAAAACAAAATTTTCTCGTAGCGGCAAGCCGCGTGTTAATGTGGTAACTTTGGGCTGCTCCAAAATTTGGTGGATAGTGAAGTGCTCATCAATCAACTCAGTGCCAACGATTTTGAAGTGCAGCACGAGGGTACTAACCGTTCCGATATTGTTATTGTAAACACTTGCGGCTTTATTGACCGCGCCAAAGAAGAATCCATCAACAGCATTTTACATTATGCCGCTGCCAAACAAAAAGGGCGTATAGATAAATTGTATGTAACGGGTTGCCTCAGTCAACGCTACAAAGATCAGTTGGAAATCGAAATTCCCGAAGTTGATGCCTACTTCGGTACGATGGAGTTGCCTTTGCTGTTGGAAGAACTCGGTGCCGACTATCGCCACGAACTTATCGGTGAACGGGTGCGGCTCACCACACCGCCCCATTATGCCTATCTCAAAATTTCGGAAGGCTGCAATCGCACCTGCTCTTTTTGCGCCATTCCGTTGATGCGCGGTAAACACGTTTCCAAAAGCATCGAAGCCATTGTTGCCGAAGCTCGCCATTTGGCTGCCAACGGCGTGAAGGAAATTATGCTCATTGCTCAGGAACTTACCTACTATGGTTTGGATATATACAAAAAACGCGCTTTGCCCGAACTGTTGCACGTCCTCAACGACGAAGCCGAAGGCATTGAATGGATACGCCTGCATTATGCGTATCCGTCCAAATTTCCTTTGGAAGTGATAGAAGCTATGGCAGATTGCCCCAAAGTATGCCGTTATTTGGATATGCCCCTGCAACACGCCAGCGATGCGATGCTCACTGCTATGCGCCGTCAAATTACGCGCAGCGAAACCGAAAAACTCATCAGCGATATTCGCAGCATAGTACCCGATATAGCTTTGCGAAGCACCATGTTGGTGGGTTTTCCGAATGAGAGCGAAACCGATTTTGAAGAACTATGCGATTTTGTTGCCGAACAACGTTTTGAACGCTTGGGCGTGTTTGAATACTCGCACGAAGAAGATACACCCGCCTATGGCTTGGACGACAATGTTTCCGCCGAAACCAAAAGCGAGCGTGCCGCCGCATTGATGGAGATTCAGCAGGAAATTTCTTTTGAAAAAAACAAAAAACTCATCGGCAAAACCTTAAAAGTGCTTTTTGACCGCAAAGAAGGCGAACATTTTATCGGGCGCACCGAATACGACTCGCCCGAAGTAGATAATGAAGTATTGGTATCGGCAGAAAAAAACTATGTGCGGGTGGGTGATTTTGCGCCAGTGTATATCCGCGATGCTGGAGAATTTGATTTAGTGGGAGAGTTGGCGGCGAGTTCTTAGGGTGATAATTTGATAAGCATCTAAAAAAAACGGACAAATTTTTATCATTCCTGCCCAACCTCACAAATAAATTACCACATCACCGATATTAAAAATGTCGGTGATGTGGCAAGAAAATAGAAAAAATAATTGAAAAATTCCTGATGCACTAAGAAAAATAACTACCTGTTTCTGCCGTATTGCTCGTGGCTCGATACCCAATCCGAAGAGGAAATCGCCGATGCCAGCGAAATTTCTCCCGCCAATACCACACCTGCCACAATTTCGGCAAATTTTTTCACTTTGCCGCGTCCGGTGCAGCCCAAAAGCCGCAAACACTCATTTTGGGTCGCCAAACCCGTTCCGCCGCCGTGTGTTGCCACTATCAGCGAAGGTATTGTGATGGAAATATACAAGTCGCGTTCAGGCGTAATTTCAGTATAAACCACCGCCGCCGAAGATTCTGACACATTGGCTACATCTTGCCCCGTAGCAATAAACATCGCCGTGATGCCGTTGGCGGAATGCAAGCCATTATTGTTTGCTCCCGACAAAATCGCTCCTACATTTGCTACATAGCTGTGATAGGCGAGTTGCTCCGGCTCCACGCGCATATTCTGTATCAGCACATCGCGCGGAATCACCACTTCTGCTACTACACGCTTGCCGCGCGTGCGCATAATATTCACCTGCGAGGCTTTTTTGTCGGTGGCAAAATTACTTTCTAAATAAAATTTACGAATCGGAGGTCCTTTATAAGCGTCTAAAATCCAACTGCAACCCGCAAAAGTGGCACGTCCTACCATATTTTGCCCTGCTGCATCGCCTGGTGGTATAGTTGAAGCGCAAAAATGCAAATTTGTTGGATAAATAAGGGTCTATATCGCGCAATTTGGCAACGCTGGAAGTGGCTTCGGCTTCTTCGGCAATTTTACTGAAATTTTCCTTTATCCACTGTACAAAGTCTCTCGCAGCACGGGCATCGTCAAATACAAAAACGGGGGCACGCTGCATAGCATCATCTACTACCGAGCAGGTAACACCGCCACTCAGGTTCAGCACCTTCATACCTCTGTTGTACGAAGCCACCAAAGTGCCTTCGGTGGTGGCAAGCGGAATGATAAAATCTCCCTGTGCGTGCTCGCCATTGATGCGCAGAGGACCTGCCAAACCGATAGGAATTTGAGCCACGCCCGTAAAGTGTTCAATATTTCCCCTAAGCAGGGCGGGGTCAAAAGAATAATGAGAAATATGCTCCAATTTCGTATTGCTGAACTCTGCCGCAAATTGTTGTCGTGTTTTAATGGCTTCTGCACTATAATCATCGTTGTTGTTGCGCGGAATACGAACAATGTGGTCGGTGGTTTCGCTGATGCTGTCTTCTACGGCAAAATGCAATTTTCCGAACTCCTGAGTACGCACCGCAATATCAATCGGGTATTTTCCGGTGGGCAGCGGCTCTATTTTACAATGCACTGCCAATACTTTCGTCAACGGAAAAGCCACCGTTTGTGCACTGCTGATGTCGGCGGCGGCAATGTGACGGTCGCCTATATCCATCGTAATCCATTGTCTATTAATTTCTTTGTCGTTAATTTTTACAGAAATTAATTCCGTAATTGTTACATCTTTGAGGCGGTTTTTCAACGAAAAAGAAACACCCTGCTCCGAGTTGGCAAGGCTGGAGCGGTTATAAAGCTGGCGCAACAGCATTTGAGGGATAATTTGCATATTCAATAATAAAAATTAGAGTGTGAAGCGTTGATGTGTGATAAAAATAAAAAAATTATAACAACAGACATACTTTCTTTGCCCAAAAATGAACATATTTTTATGCAATACGATTTTATATACCTGTGGGCTTGTTGATGTTGCGAAACAAGATAGTATTTTTTTGTATAAATATATTTTTTTTGAAGATTGAATTTTTTTTGCACAAAAAAACATTTATTAAGTCAATCTATTTTTAGTTTTTTATATAAAACGCAGCTGTTTTTACAATAATGACCAATTATATTCGCTCTTTTGCAGCATCTTCTGTTGTTCAGGAAAAATGGAACAAACGCCCTTTGATGATTGCCGGTCCTTGCAGTGCCGAAACAGAAGAGCAAGTGCTTGAAACGGCTTTGCGCTTGGCAAAAAATGATAAAATAGATATGCTCCGTGCCGGCGTATGGAAACCGCGCACTCGTCCGGGGCAGTTTGAGGGAGTGGGCACGGTGGCTTTGTCGTGGTTGCGTACTGCCAGACAAATGAGCGGCTTGCCGGTGATGGTAGAAACCGCCACTGCCAAACATGTAGAAGAGGCACTGGCGCACGATATAGATGTATTGTGGATAGGTGCGCGCAGCACTGTTAATCCGTTCAGTGTGCAGGAAATCGCCGATGCCTTGCGGGGCGTACAAATTCCGGTACTGGTAAAAAATCCCATTAATCCCGATGTGGAATTGTGGAGTGGGGCAGTGGAGCGTTTGGAGCAAGCCGGATTACAGCAAGTGGGCTTGGTGCATCGTGGTTTTTCGAGCTACGGCAATACAGATTATCGCAATGTGCCCATGTGGCATTTGCCTTTGGAAATGCGGCGGCGTTATCCCGAAAAATTGTTGCTCTGCGACCCTTCGCATATTTGCGGCAGACGCGATACCTTGCAGCGCGTGGCACAAAAAAGCATTGACCTCAATTTTGATGGTTTGATGATAGAAAGTCACCCCAATCCCGATGCGGCTTGGAGCGATGCCAAACAACAGATTACACCCGAAACGCTCAATACTTTGCTCGACCAACTGATATGGCGAAAATCCAGTACGCAAGAACCTGCATTTACTACGGCTATGAATGCTTTGCGCGAGCAAATCAATCATTTTGATGATGAAGTATTATTGTTGTTGGCGCAGCGTATGAAAGTAGTGGATAGCATAGGAAATTATAAAAAGAAAATAATATCACCATTTATCAGCGCGAGCGATGGGACGATATTTATCGCCGTTTTCATGAGAAAGCGGAGGCTTTGGGCTTAGGTAATTATTTTATCAATATGCTTTTAGATGCGCTGCGTTTGGAAAGCATACGTCATCAAACCAAAGTGATGAACGATGAATAAAAAAGTAAAAAAACGCTACCACACCCGCTCCAATAAACCCCTGAAAATGGTGATTTTTAACAAAGGAAACAGCAATAGCAACAGCAAGGCAGGTATGGCAAAAATGCGATATTGCTCGCTGTAACGGCGCAGTGTGGTTACTTCTGCTGTTGTTTTTTCAAGACGGTCGATTTCTTTGTAAATGGCTTGCAGCGCGCTTTGGTCTTGCGCATGAAAATATTTTCCCTGACAGCGTTGGGCAATTTCTTTCAGTACGGTTTCATCTAAGGGCATCAGCGTATTTTTTAGTACGGTGCTGCCAAATATATCCTGCATCGGAAAAGGTACTTCGTCATTGGAGCCAACACCGATGGTATAAACTTTAATGCCGTATTGTGCTGCAATGTCGGCGGCATCTAAGGGGCTGAGGGCTACTTTGGTGTCGGTGCCATCGGTGAGCAAAATGATAATTTTGGAGGCTGCTTTTGTTTCTATGAGGCGATTGACGGCGGTTGCCAAACCTTTGCCAACGGCTGTGCCGTCTTCCAATATTCCGGTTTTGAGCTGACTGATAAGTTGGAGCAGCAGGTGGTGGTCGGTGGTGAGGGGGCATTGCGTGAAGGCTTCGCCCGAAAAAACCACCAAGCCAATGCGGTCGTTGGTGCGGCGGCGCACAAATTCGGCGGCACTTTTTTTCATTGCCTCCAAGCGGTCAGGCTCAAAGTCGCGGGCGAGCATACTGCCCGATACATCAAGAGCCAGCACAATATCCAAGCCTTCGGCGTTGATTTTTTGTTGTTCGTAGAGTTTTTGGGGGCGTGCCAATGCCACTACCAACAGGGCAAATGCGGCGATGAGGAGCAGGGGCAGGTGCGGATACAAACGGCTGCGCCACGAGTGAACACCTCTCCATTGCTCGCGGTTGAGGTGAGAAACCATCAGCGCGGAGTCGGCGGTGGCGGCAGAATGTTGGCGGCGCAGACTATACCACACATGGCGCAATAGTAGAGCCAAAGGCAATAGCAACAGCAGCAAAATATACGGATATAAAAATATCATGGTTTTTTTACTGAATAGCGAAGTTTCTTTTCAAGAAAATAAAAAAAATAACCGAAATTAAAAACGTATGACGTTTCTTTTTTTTAAAAAAAACGCCATACGTTTCATAAAGTTGTATAAAATTTAAAATTGATAACGGTTTCGGGGCTTTGCGTTCGGGCGGGTTTCGGGGCAAAAATATTCAATAATCCACAAATGTTGATAGTAGTTCGAATGGTCAAATTTAGGACTTTTGTCTCATTTTTGGCAAAACCTTGTATGCTCGGTGCTTATGCTCATTCGATGTCAATTTTGTTTATTTCGTTCATTAGTCTGTCCGTTTCTGTCAATGCAACGATGATTTTTTGATAATGAAAAATATCATCAAACTCTAATACTCTATCCTTTCTGTCTTTGAGCCATTTTTGGGCAGGTTGATAACCGCCAATATAAAAGTCCCAAGCCACTTGCGGTACATTGTCGAAATACTGTGTGTCGTTGATGTACACTTTGCCGACCACCCCGTCCTGCGGACACCCCTCCAAAGGAGAGGAATTTGTAAAGCGAGGTTTTGTAACTGTGTTGTTTCCGTCTTCGGGATATTGAGTGATGTATTTTTCAACGGTTGGGCTTTCTAATAAATGGATTTGTCGGATTTCTCCACCCAATTTTACCAATTTCCAAAAAGTATCTTTGTCTTTTGGATAAGGCACTCTCGGAAAATCAATTTTTAAAAATTCTTTGTATTTTTCTCTGTACGTTGGCGAATGTAAAACCGCATAGATGTAATCTAAAATGTCAATAGGTGCAAAATTCCCTTCCTCCGAAGGGGTGTCTGAAGGACGGGGAGGTTCATTCCCTTCCTCTGGAGGGGTGTCTGAAGGACGGGGAGGTTCATTCCCCTCCTCTGAAGGGGTGCCCTTTAGGGCGGGGTGGTTAAAAAGCATTTCCATTACCCCACCCATGTTCTTCATTACATCTATAACAGGAATATGAATTACTGTTAAACCTAAACTTTCTAAAAATGAGTCTCTTGCTGCATCATATTCTTGTTTATCATCATGACTGCTGCCATCAATTTCTATTACTACATTGCAATTAGTGCAATAAAAATCTACAATATAATTACCAACTATTTTTTGTCTGTCAAAATCAAACCCTTTAAATTGTTTGTTTTTTACTTGATTCCAAAATAACACTTCAGATAAATTACCCGCTTTCCTCAATTCTTTGGCTCTTTCTTTGAGATTTGGATTGTAAGGTAAGTCCATGTAATTTTTGGTGTTTCTACCACCCCGACTTTCAGCCACCCCTCCAGTATTTTTACCGCCCCGGTCTTCGACCACCCCTCCATCGGAGGGGAATTTTTCGGGTACAAAAGTTAAACCTAATTTCTCTGCTATTTGCTTTACTATTTCTGGGTTTAGGTTGGGTACTCGCTCGAATTCCCCTCCTTTGGAGGGGTTAGGGGAGGCTTCAATGCTTTGTTCTTCGTTGGTTTCAGGATAAAGATATAAAGGGAAATTTTGCCTTGAATTCATCTTGTTTGATAAAATCATCTGAAACATTTTTAATAAAATGTGAGTCACCATTTCTTCAGCCAATTGTCGGTAATCCAAAGTTGTTTTTATTAAAATGTTATTCATTATTTCCTTCTGTTCTTGAAAGCAACCTTTATTATCAAAATAAGTATGCCTAATATCAAATGGTCTATATTAATATTTTAAAATTTTATTTTTCTTACTGAAAATTATTTTCAAGTTCAGGCTTTTAACTTGCCAGTTTTTCTTCTTTTAAAAATATATTTGCTTCTAATTTCATCAAAATTTAATTTATTCATTATAATATATTTATTCTTTTTGAAGTTTTTTTTATCAAAATGTAGATATCCATGGTCTTTTAGTTTTAATACCCGCATGTTTATTTTAAATATTTGAAATTTTAATTCCTTTATTGTAATTCTTTAATATTATCAAAATTCTTAGGAACAAAAAAGTAATTGGGTTTTGTAAATTCTAAAGGTTTCCATTCTAATGATTTTATAGTATTATCATTTAAAAAAATCATATTTAAACTCTCTTTTTCCTTGTAAATCAAAATGAAATACCTTGCCTAGTTCGTTTTTCTTTTTCTTTCCAGTTTTTACAAAGATATTTATGGAAACCCCTTGCATTATATCAAATACATTTTGGTCTGTAGAACCATCAGGACAAACTTCTTTTTTTCTAGCATTTCCGTGTAAATCTAAAATATAAATTTTATCATAAGTTTTAATAAATGCCAACGCATACCTCTAGAAGTTGGATTATCTAAAAACCATGTGATTGATAAATGCTAAAACTCCACTTCCGTTTTTTCTATAAAATGTTGACCGTAACGCAAGAATTTAATAGTCATCATTTATCCAAGATTGATTTTTTTTTCTTTCCAATCTTTTTATAATCTTCAATCAGTTTGCTAATCCATTCGCCATTGTTTGAAGATATTCCGCTGTAAGGCGGATTTCCAATAACACACATTACAGGCGTATCTCTTTTGATGTGATTGGCTTCGTTGGCTTCGGTGCTTAACCAATTGGCAAAGAGCGTTCCTGTGTCGGGGTGGCTTTCTTCTAAACTGTTGGTGAGGTACACGCGAAGTCTTTGACCACCCCGTCCTGCGGACACCCCTCCATTTGGAGGAGAATTTTTATAACCTGTTTCAGTTAAAAGCAAATCTAATTTTAAATGTGCCATTGCATAACTTGCCATTAGCAACTCAAAACCATTGAGGCGAGGCAATAAATGCGTTTCTACATAATTGCTCCAAATTCCTTTTTGTCCTTCAAACTTTTTGTGAATGTGTTTTATGGTTTCAGCTAAAAAAGTTCCTGTGCCTGTCGCTGGGTCCAATATTTGCACTTTGTGCACTTCCAATTCCCTTCCTTTGGAAGGGTGTCCGTAGGACGGGATGGTTATTTTTGTTTTGCTATTGTCGGCAAGTCCTTGCGGTAAATCAAATTCTGTTTTTAAAATATCATCAACAGCACGAACAATAAAATTTACAACGGGCTGCGGAGTGTACCAAACGCCACGAGCCTTTCGCAATTTTGGGTCGTATTCACTCAAAAATGTTTCGTAAAAATGGATAATCGGGTCTTCCATTTTTGTTGCCTTGCCGTAGTTTTTTAAAAGTTCTTCTACGTTGCAAGCCAAAAATATATCTACCAAACTGTCAACTATCCATTTAATACGGTCGTCAATGTCGGGCCCAGCAATGTAACCAAACAGTTTGCGTAAAAACGGATTTGATTTTGGTATAAGTTCTGCTGCTTCTTGTCGGCTAAAAGTGGGTAAAGTTGGGTCGTGCAATCGAGCCGCAAACATTCCGTAAGCAATGGTTTGAGCGTATACATCGGCAAATCCTTGAGGTGTAATGTCGTGAATAAGGATTTGCTTAAAGGCGTTCATCTGGTCTTTTAGTGTGCTGTCATCGTGGTTTTCTTGGTCACTTGTCAAGGATTTCTCAATAATATCAGAAAGAAGGCGGGCTTTGCCCGCCATCATTTCTGCCAATTTTTTTGAACTTTTTATGGTTTGTCCAATGTTGGAGCAAAAGTCTTTAATTAGATTTTCAAAACTTGCAAAGTTTTCGGGTAAAGCCTTTATTTCCCCTCCTTTGGAGGAGTCAGGGGTGGTCGCAATGGCAATTTTCATTACAAATTGTCCGTCACGATACAAATGAAAGTCGAGGTAGTCTGTAAAAATTAAGTTGTTCAGCGAAGCCTTGTATCGGTCAAACTGTTCTTTGTTACCTGTTTTCTTTGCTCCTTCAAGGTCTTTGTCGCCAATGTCTTTTGCTTCAATAAAACCAACCGGAATTTCTTTTTTGGTGAGAATGTAATCGGGAGCACCGCAACTTTGTCTTTTGGGTTCGTTGGTTGCCCTGATGTCAGGTATTAAACTTTCTAAAAGTTGTTGCAGGTCGCCACGAAACGTATGCTCGGTGGCGTTTCCAAGTTTGTAGCGTTTATTGATGTTGTCTATGTACTGTTCTAAATTCATCTATTTTATTGTAAAATTACAAACCACAAGTTACAATTTTCTGTCGGTCGGTTGATGATTGTTCGGTCGTTTTAGCATTGGGTACAACACTTACTACACCCCCAACAAGGTTTGTTCCATAATATAATCCACTACTTTTTCCAAGCTGCCCGTTTCCTGATACACCGCTAACTGGCGGTCGGCTCCGGTGCCTTTTTCTAAAATGGTCTGCACCATATTTACATAATGACGGCTATCCAAATCATCTACCACATCATCAATAAAATCCAATAATTCCATAATCAAAACGCGGGTACGCACCTCTTCTTCTTTTCCGAAATCTATCATTTTGCCATCAATGCCATACCGCGAAGCACGCCATTTGTTTTCGTTGATAAGGGCGCGGGTGTAAATCATAAAATTGAGATTTTGCTGGCGCAATTTGTAGAGTTTGGCTACCAATGCCTGAAAAAGTGCCGCCATCATCGCCGTTTCATCTACTGTAAGCGGAATGTCGCAAATACGAAACTCAATGGTCGGAAAGAAAGGATGTACGCGCAAATCCCACCAAATTTTTTTGGCATTATCAATACAGCCCGTTTTTACCAAAATGTCGATGTAGTTTTTCAGTTCGTCGTAGCTGTTGAAATAATCGGGCAAACCCGTGCGCGGAAAACGTTCAAAAACTTTGGTTCGGAACGATTTGAAACCCGTATTGCGCCCCTCCCAAAAAGGCGAATTGGTAGAAAGCGCGAAAACGTGCGGCAAAAAATAGCGCATCATATTTAAAATATGTACCGCCATGTCTTTATCTTCCATACCCACATGCACGTGCAAACCAAAAATGAGGTTGGAGCGTGCGGCTTCCTGCATTTCGTTCACGATTTCTTCGTAGCGCGGGTTGGGCGTGATGAATTGTGTGTTCCAGTGCGTAAAAGGGTGCGTGCCCGAAGCTCCGATTTTAAGCCCCAGACTGTCGGCAATTTCGGCAACGGCACGGCGGAGTTTTGCCACTTCTTGGCGTGCTTCGTCCACCGTTTTGCAAATGCCCGTACCCGCTTCTACCACAGCTTGGTGCATTTCGGCTTTTACTTTGTCATCGAGCGTGTTGGCGGCAATTTCCACGATTTTTTGTTCGTGCGATTTCAGGTTGCGCGTCACAGGGTCAATGACCATGTATTCCTCTTCTATTCCGAGTGTAAATGTGTTTTTCATAAAAAAATATAATGCGTATCGTAGTAAAAAATAATTTATTTGTATTGCGAATAATTGTATTTGTAAGATGCTTTGGGTGCTATAATATTGACAAAAGTCCAAAGTTATAAAAAAAAGGAATGTAGCCTAACAAACGGAAATATTTTTTAATGCCACTGCTGTTGTGCGTAATTTTTTGCATACTGAAAATTATATCAATAGGTTCGTTTTTAGTGATTTGGCAAGAAAAATATTCGTCGGCTCAACTAAAAATGGTAGCTTTGTAGTGCATTGATTTTTTTTATACAATGATACTCAGCGATACAAAAATCTTAGAAGCGATAGAAAAAGGCGATATATTGATAGAACCTTTCAAGCGCGAATCTTTAGGCTCTAACTCTTACGATGTGCATTTGGGGCGTTATTTAGCAGTTTATACCCAGCGCGAATTAGATGCTAAAGTACATAATCCAATCGAAGAACTTTTAATTCCGGCGGAGGGCTTTGTGCTGCAGCCCCACACTATTTATTTGGGTGTTACGGAAGAATATACCGAAACACACCGCCACATTCCGTTTTTGGAGGGCAAAAGTAGTATTGGTCGTTTGGGAATTTATATTCACGCCACCGCCGGCAAGGGCGATGTAGGATTTTGTAATACTTGGACACTCGAAATTTCGTGCATACAGCCCGTGCGTGTGTATGCGGGTATGCCCATAGGTCAGCTCATTTATTTTGAGATGTCGGGCGAAGTAGCAGTGCCTTACCACAGCAAGCGCAATGCAAAATATACCCACCGCACTATGAAGCCCGTAGAAAGTATGATGTGGAAAATAATTTTTAAAAAGTCTTTTTAAAAACACACTCTAACCGTTTATTTATCAATTGTATATGAAGAGTTATTTGCAGCTTTTGGAGAAGATTATGCAGGAAGGAACTGACCGCAGCGACCGCACCGGTGTAGGCACACGCAGCATCTTTGGTTATCAGATGCGTATGAATTTGCAGGAGGGTTTTCCTTTGCTCACTACCAAAAAACTGCATCTCAAATCTATTATTTATGAGTTGTTGTGGTTTTTGAAAGGCGATACCAATATTGATTATCTGCAAAAAAACGGCGTGCGCATCTGGAATGAGTGGGCAGACGAAAAAGGCGACTTGGGACCGGTGTACGGCAAACAATGGCGGGCGTGGCGCAGCTACGATGAGGGCGCACCCGCTATTGACCAAATCAGCAGCGTCATTGAGCAAATACAGCGCAGCCCCGACAGCCGCCGCTTGGTGGTAAGTACGTGGAATGTCGCCGAACTGCCGCAAATGGCACTGTCGCCCTGCCACTGTTTATTTCAGTTTTATGTAGCCGATGGCAAATTGTCGTGCCAACTGTATCAACGCAGTGCCGATGTTTTTCTCGGTGTTCCTTTTAATATTGCTTCATACGCCCTCCTCACGATGATGGTGGCGCAAGTATGTAATTTGGAGGTAGGTGACTATGTTCATACTTTTGGCGATGTGCATGTGTATCACAACCATTTTGAGCAGGTAGCTCTGCAATTACAACGCAACCCGCGCCCCCTGCCACAAATGCAACTCAATCCGGCAGTAAAAAATATTTTTGATTTTTGTTACGAAGATTTTACTCTCCTCCACTATAATCCCTGTCCCGCCATCAGTGCGCCGGTGGCTGTATAAACGAATCTTGATTAAAAAATCTCCTGCTTCGTTTTCTATATTGTAATTGCTTTATATTATCTTTGCTTATGCTGTGTGCTGGTTGCCGATGTAGAAGCAGCGCAGGGTGGGTAATATTTATTGCATTTTTTTAATTTTTTATGCTTTTGCAGCAATGATGAATATACATTTTTTATTGATAGTGGGATATTTAATAATAGCAGCTACTGCTTGCCAAGCTCCAAAAGAGCCGCCGCCGACCAACAATGTCCCCGCTGCTGCTGTACCTGCTGCCCCGCCTGCCCTCAAAATGCACCCCGATTACCCCAATATCCCTTTGGCAGAGCGCGGTATTACGGTAGTGAGCAAAAAGGGGTGGGACAAACAAACGATGGATTTTCATCGTAATTATTGCAGCGATATGTTGGCGAGCTTAGATAGCATTGATCGTGCTACTTTTTGTGACTGCTTTTTGGATAAAATTCAGTATTATTACGAGCCTATTTATTTCAAAGAAGCCTACGAAGACCAAAAAATATGGAATCAATATTGTCTGGCAGAGGCAAAAAAAGCGTATCTAACACAAAAAAAATAAATATTGCAGCGTTACCTTTTTTATAATACATTCGTTAGAACCACTAAAGAATAAAAAATATGAAAAAATACCATTTATGGGCTGTATTGTTGTGGTGCTTTTATTGTAGCACTCACCTGCAAGCACAAACAGTTGCAGCGAGCAAAAAAGACAGCACGCGCTGGGATATTGGTTTTAATACGACCCCTTTGTTTGTGGTTTTGCTCAACAGCGATGCGGCTATTACCATCGGCGACTATCCTTTGATTGTAAGACATTTCAATGCCGAACAAACAAAGGCGTTGCGCTTGGGCTTCGGATTGGACATTAATAAAGAACAATCTAATATCAACGGCTCTGATATAGATAGTTATTCTTTGCAAATTAATACCAAAATCGGAAGAGAACGTTTTTTTTCGCTTTCAAAACGATGGAGCGGCACTTTGGGCGGCGATGTTTTGCTGAAGTATCGTTTAAATAGAAGCACAACTACCAATTTTGAAAAGACTTTATTGGGTGAAAGACACTATATGATAGGCGGTGCGGCTACCGTAGGTGTGTTGTTTCACCTCACACCGGCTTTGAGGTTGGGAACAGAAGGCGGCTTGACAGCTATATTAGATTTTTCAAAACAAAAAACAGAATTTTCAGATCTCCCGCAATTAGACACGTCTAACTCTGCCACCGAATTTTCGGCGAGTTTGGGAGTGCCGCGTCTATTGTATCTATATTGGCTTTTTTGATGGCTTATCTTTTTTTGCATTTGATGATGAGTATGCGTTTTTGCCAAAAAGTAGTGTGTTTGCTTGCTGTTGTTGTGAGTTTGTCGGCGGTGGCGCAATCATCTTCGGTGGTGGCGGATTCTTTGGAGCAGGGCAAAAAAAAATCTCCGGTGCTGCGCCGCGAATATGGTTTGAATATCTCTCCTTTTGCGTTTCAGTTTTTACCTATCAGCAAGTCAACCGATATTTTGGGACCCACGCAACTGATGTATAAAAAATACCGCCAAAACGGTAAAATTTTCAGAATGGGAGTGGGGTTGAATATTGATGTAGAAGAGAACTCGACAGATGCCGAAGAAGAAAATAGCTTTTTTGTGTTTCGCATCGGCGCAGAGTACCAACGGCATTTGGGCGGCAAATGGTATTATTTGCGCGGCACGGATTTTACAATATATGGCGGTCATTTTAATACAGGTGCACCCAAGTTGGGCGATTTGGGTACAGGTGTTTATTTTTCTTTCGGCACTTTATATCGGCTCACGGAATATATCAGTTTTTCTACCGAAACGGCATTTTTTATTGGCTTGGGTGTAGATGCGGGTTTTCATACCCAATGGATACCGCCCTTATCAATAACGGGGCATTTTTCATTCAAAAAAATCTGACGCTGACAGAAGTTTTGTCATATTTTCGCCATTTTTGATACATAGAGCAACGTTGTATAAAAAAAAGCGTTAATTTCATCAACATATTTAAAAGCCATGGTATCTACATTATTAATACAGTTGTACTGTTTTCACAGGCTTCTTGTATGTATTGTATTTTAAATTGATTTTTCGCTGAAAAATACCTTTTGATTATTATTTACTTTTTTAAATTATACCCTATAAATTTTTTACGCAATGAAAAAGAAAATATTAGTATTGAGTTTTGCGGCTGCGGCTTTGGCGATAGCAGCAAATAGGCGGTTGCCAGAAAGAAACGCCCATAGCAGCACAATTGGGTGCTCCGCCCACTTTGCCCGCCGAGCCTTATCTGTATGCAAATGAAGAGGCTTTTACACATTTGGGGCTGGGTGGCGTGAGTAGTGTGAACAACCAAGTAGCGACTTTGGGGCGGGTGTTGTTTTATGATACACGTTTGTCGCTCAACAATGCCATTGCCTGCGCTTCGTGCCATCATCAGTCGCGCGGCTTTGCCGACCTTTCGGCGGTAAGCACCGGTTTTTTGGGCAAAAAAACCACTCGTAATTCTCTGCCTATTGCCAATGCTGCCATGAGCAATAATTTGTTTTGGGATTCCCGCACACCCGACCTCAACACTTTGGTATTGCAGCCCGTTCAAAATCACATAGAAATGGGTATGGAATCTTTGGATATGCTCAAAACCAAATTAGCCAATACCGCTTTTTACCCGCCTTTGTTTGAGCAGGCTTTCGGCACACCCGATGTTACCGAAGAGCGCATCAGCACGGCAGTAGCGCAGTTTTTGACGGCTATGGTGAGCTATCAAAGTAAATATGATGCGGGTTTAATAAATGGTTTTCAAAACTTTACGGAATTGGAAAAGAAAGGGCACGAAATATTTTTTGGCAATAAAGCTAAATGTGGTTCTTGTCACATGGGCGTTAATTTAGGTGCTTTGAGTAGTGGTTTCGGCGTTTTTGATAACGGCGGCATTGACGGTGGTATGATTGCTAACGACAGTATAGCGATAGATTGTTTCGGCTGTGGCTTCAATCCGTATCACCAAACCGGAGGCACTACCAATATCGGTTTAGATGTAGAATATAGCGACAACGGACGCGGAGAAGGACATTTTAAAATTCCTTCGCTGCGCAACATTGCCCTTACCGCTCCCTATATGCACGACGGACGCTTCAATACGTTAGATGAAGTGATAAACCATTATAGCGAAGGCATCAAACGCCACAAAAAATTAGATATTAAATTTGTAGGCAATGACGGACAAGTAGCTGCACTGCATTTGACCTCATACGAAAAACAAGCCCTGAAAGCCTTTTTGCTCACACTCACCGATGAGCATTTTGTCAGCGACCCTAAATTCTCCAATCCTTTTTAGGGTAAAAAAAATTGCTGTGTTTTGCTTGTTTTATACCATTAAAACAACTATTTGGCATAGTTATTATGGTATGGTAATTATGTCATTACCCATAGAACTTATCATAAAAGAGTCAGTAGATTACGTAGAACAGCTACATAAAAAGCCAAAAGGAAGGGCGTTTCTAAAATAAAGATGTTGATGAATATCCAAAGCGGTATCCACCACAATCATCTTCTTGCCATCAAGTCAGGGGCTTCTGTGCGTTCGATAAACAGGTGGAAATCTACTTACCAATCGCAAGGACTTGATGGATTGCTCAGGGACAATAGAGGTGGTGATTTCCGTAGCCAACTCGAGACAGCAGACAAGGAGCGGATATCGCAAAAGCTAAAAGATCCCAAGAATGGGTTGCGCAGCTACAAAGAAGCACAGCAGTGGCTGAAGTCGGAGTTGGGTATTGAAAAACAATACAATACGGTAAGGATGTATCTGAAGCGAAACTTTGGCACAAAACTCAAGGTGGGTAGAAAAAGCCATATCAAAAAGGACGAAGCGGCGGTTGATTCTTTTAAAAAAACTTATCAAACACGCCAGAAGGCATTAAAAATAAGGAGTTTCGTCTTTCAGGCTGCCAGTGTATAAATATTTATGTTGCTGACGAAAGCAGGGTCGGGTTATTGCCCAATATAAGACGATGCCTTACCGCAAAGGGCGTAAAACCCATCGTAGCTTACCAACATCGCTTCCAAAACTTCTATCTCTTTGGTGCCTATTCCCCATCAACGGAGACAATCTTACCTTAGAAATGCCTTACTGTAATACGGTCTGCTTTCAAATATTTATAGATAAACTCTCCGTACAAAAGCCTGAAGAATTCAAGATAATTCTACTTGACAATGGTGCTTTTCACCACAGCCGACAATTGGTAATTCCTAAAAATATTCATCTGTTGTTTATTCCTCCTTACTCTCCCGAATTAAACCCCGCAGAGATGATATGGCGATTCATCAAGGGCAAAACTGCTAACATTATTTGCAAAGATCTGGAAGAACTCTCCGCCAAAGTCACTGATATTATCAACGATATGAGTAACGTTATCATTCAATCCATTACAGGTTGGAAACTTTTTACAAACTGTGCCTTTTAGATGTTTATTTGGTATTATAAATAAAAAATCATTGGTTCTGAATAAACATACAGCGATTAATCATAATTGAATTGACTATAAAAAAAACAGTGGCAAGTATTCACTTGCCACTGTTTTTTGTTTTATAAGTTTTGATTTTGTTGCTGCGTTTATTTGTTTAGAGAAAGGGAATAATTGGATATAAATTTTTGCACTTCATTTTATTGCCCCATCTTCTTCTATTTTTGATGTTTTTTAGGAAGATACCCAATATTTATTTTCCTTCCAGCTCCTTCAAAAATTCCCCTGCCCCCACTGTTATCAAATTCAACTCTTTAGTTTTGGCGAGCGATTTTTCTGCCCACATTTTGGCGTTTTGCTTATCGCCGTTTTTGAGGGCGGTTTTGGCGCGGATAATCCAGAATTTCGCCAGCAAACCATCGCTGCCGCCGCTTACCGCCAATTTTTCGCCCTTTTCGCACCACTCCACCAATTTAGTCAGGCAAGCTCCTTGCGCACATATTTTGTTGAGGTTGTCGGCAGCCATAGCATAATTGCCTCCGGTGGGATTGATAAAAGTAAAATATTTTTCTATTTGGGTGGTATAGTTGTCGGGGTCGGCGGTTTTGTAGTAGCCTTGTGCGCTTGCCCACGTCATTGATTTGTTCAAATCCTGCGGGCTGAAACCGATATTGTTCAAAAAAGATTCTCCGGTGGTGCGCAGCGTTTCGTCTTTTTTCAAAATGCCACTCACCATCGTATTGATACCATAAAATTTTAAAATATTATTCACATCATCATCGCCGAAAGTTTTGCGGAAGAGGTCTTTGTTTTCCATCACATAAGCCGCCATTTTATTTTGACTGTCGTAAACATTGCGGCGTAACATTTCCCATTTCGGCTCACTGAGCATACTGTGTTGTTTGTTGGGATACAAATCAAAAGTGGCATTGATGAGGGAATTGGCGGAGGGGTCGTTCACAATCCACGCTTTTTTGATTAAAGCCTCGCCGAGTGTGCTGTCCTTCGGTGCTAAATTGCCCGCTAAAAAACGGCTTTTATCTACAAAATAACCGCTTTTGCCGGCTATTATATTTTGTACAATCGCCTTAAAATTGATGTTGTTGGGCATACCGTTGTTGATTTCTAACTGCTCGCCCTGAACGTTGTATATCAAAAATAGCGGATAAGAGCTTACATTGTAGTTGCGCGAAATTTTTTCGCCCTCCGCCGAATTTTTTTCGGTTTTTCCCATTATAAAATTGCGGTTGAGATAGTGGGCGATGGTGGTGTCGCTGTTGAAAAAACGCGCCATATCTTCGCAGTGCGGGCAGCCCTCCTGAAATATCTCAAAAATAACAGGCTTGTTGAGTTGTTTGCCTTGTGCTAAGGCTTGCTCCAAACTTTCGGTTACAAACACAACTTGTTTGGCATCGGGCGGCGGCAATTTGGGGCTGTCTTGCGAGTTGCAAGAAGTAAGCGGAAATACGAGTAATGCCGCCAACATACTCGTAAGTACAGTTTTGATATTTTTTTTCATCTTCATGATTGTATTAAAAAATAAAAATTTAACCATCAATAAAACACACTAAATTAGATATTTTTAAAAAAAACGAAAAATAATACAGCGTAAACCAAGCAATATACAAGGAAATTATGCTATATAGCTTTTTTTAAATGCTGCACATTGTGCTAATATTTGTTTTTGTATTCGGATAAATCCAACAATTATTATACCCAAGCTCCAAAAATATAAACACTGTGGGGCGAATGGCGTTAAAATCTGTTAAAACAAATTTATTTGTCGCGCTTTTTTATTCATTTTGGGTATAATTTATGTTATAGCTTTTGCGAGGTGCAATAAAATTAGATAGCTTTGCGCTCGCTAAAAGAAAAAAAACGGTACACCTACCGCTTATTTAGCAATTAAAAAAAGGATTTTCGGGGAACACTGAACTATGGCATACAATAATTATCAACTACTGATAGAAAAACTTGACCGTTTTATCCGCAAATATTATCTCAATAAACTCATCAGAGGTACGCTTTATACGGTTGGGTTGGTATTGGCGTTTTTTTTGCTCGCCACCGTATTGGAGTACAATTTTTATTTTTCCACCACCGTGCGCAAAGTGCTTTTTTGGAGTTTTGTGGGTACGGCGACGGCGAGTTTTGCGGTGTGGGTGCTCAATCCTTTGCTGCATTATTTCCGACTCGGCAGGGTCATCTCCCACGAGCAGGCAGCGAGTATTATCGGTACGCACTTTACGAATGTAAAAGACAAATTGCTCAATATTCTGCAACTCAAAGCGCAGGCGGGCAGCAATCCTTCGGAACTATTGGAAGCGGGCATTGACCAAAAAATAGACGAAATTAAACTCGTACCTTTTCGTGCCGCTATTGATTTGGGCAAAAACCGCCAATACCTCAAATACGCCCTTGTGCCTTTTGCCGTACTGTTGTTTTTGTTGTTTGCAGCCCCCAGCCTCATCAAAAACGGCGCAAACCGCCTCATCAATAATAATCAGGTTTTTGAGCGCGAAGCTCCTTTTTCATTTAAAATAAATAATGAAAATTTAGAAGTGGCGCAATACGAAGATTTTTTGCTGGAAATAGAAGTTGATGGAAATGTTTTGCCCAATGAGGCTTTTATTAACCTCAATAATTATCCCTATAAACTCAAAAAAATAGATAATAATCATTATACTTATCAATTTAATAAAGTACAGCAAGATATTGATTTTCATTTGGAATCGGAGGGTTTTCCGTCCAACAGCTACACGCTGAAAGTGTTGCCCAAACCGGCGATGCTCCGTTTCAGTGCGGCTTTGGATTATCCTGCCTACACGGGCAAAGCCGACGAAACCCTCAACAATAGCGGCGACCTCAATGTGCCGGTCGGTACTAAAATTCGCTGGAGTTTTGAAGCCCAAAACACCGACAAAGTGCAGGTGCATTTTGGCAACAATGCCCTCGCCGATGCCACCCGCAACGATGAGCAACTGTTTTCGTACAGCCAGCACCTGCTCAAAGATGCCCGCTATACTGTTTTTATTTCCAATGATAAAATCAAAAATGCCGACTCTGTTTCGTATTTTATATCGGTGACACCCGATTTGCACCCCACCATTTCGGTGCAGCAATACGCCGACAGCACCGACAACAAAATGCTCTACTTTTTGGGCGAAGCCGGAGACGATTACGGCATCAGCCGTTTGGCTTTGCGCTATCAAATTCAGCACGGCAACCAAGCCGGCACACTCAATACTTTGCCTGTAGCCATCAATGGCAGCAGCAACGCCGCCACTTTCAACTACAACTGGGACTTGCAGCAACTCAACATTCAAAGCGGCGACAAGCTCACTTATTATTTTGAAGTGTGGGACAATGACGGCGTAAACGGCGCAAAGTCCACCAAATCGCAGGTATTTAATTACGCTTTGCCTTCGGTGGAGCAGTTGGATTCTTTGGTGGCGCAGAAAAACGAAGAAATTCAAGATGCTATGCAAGATGCCGTAAAAGAAGCCAAAAAACTGCAAAAAGAAGTGAAAGATATTCAGGAAAAATTGGTGCAGAAAAAAGAATTGGATTGGCAAGACCGCGAAAAAATTCAGAAAACGCTCCAAAAACACGAGCAGTTGCAGCAGAATTTGGAAAATTTGAAAAACGAAATGGAAAAAAATAACCGCAGCGAGGAGCAGTTTAAAGAAATGTCGGAAAATATTCAGCAGAAAAAAGAGCAGGTAGAAAAAATGATGAACGAGGTGCTGAGTGATGAAATGAAGGAAATGATGCAAAAATTGCAGGAATTGTTAGACCAGATGAAAAATGAGGAAACAATGGAAAAAATGGAGGATATGAAAATTTCGGACGAGCAGTTGCAGCGCGAATTGGAGCGCATGGAGGAACTGATGAAGCAATTGGAGATGGAGCAGAAAATGGAGGAAACCATCGAAAAACTCAACGAACTGGCTGAAAAAGAAGAAAAATTATCCGAAGAAACCGAGCAAAATAAAAGCGGCAACTTAGATGAGCAGGAGAAAAAACAGGAAGAACTGAATGAGGAATTTGAAAAAGTGCAGGAGGAGATGAAAAAAATGGAAAAAATGCAGGAAGAGTTGAAGCAGGACACCGAAGATATGAAAGAAAACCAAGAGCAAAGCGAAGAAATAGAACAGGAAATGCAGGAAAGCTCGGAGCAATTGGAGCAAAATCAGAGCAAACCCGCCAGCCAAAAGCAGCAAAGTGCAGCACAAAAAATGAAAAAAATGGCGAATAAAATGCAGACGGATATGCAGGAGCAGCAACAGCAGCAGCAGGGCGAAGATATGAAAGCCGTGCGCCAGTTGTTGGAAAACCTCATCACCATGTCAAAAGACCAAGAAGATGTGATGAACCGTTTTCAGCAAACCACCGCCAACAATCCGGGTTTTGTGCCTTTGGTGCAGGAGCAATTCAAACTCAACGATGATTTTCAAATCATTGAAGACAGCCTCATTGCCCTCAGCAAGCGCGTGTTTCAGATAGAATCTTTTGTGCTCAAAGAACTCTCCAACGTAGATGCCAATATGAAAGAATCGCTGGAGCATTTGGGCGAGCGCAAAATAGCCCCCGCCGCCATCAATCAGCAGTATGTAATGACGAGTACCAACAATTTGGCTTTGATGCTCGAAGAGTCTTTGCAGCAGATGCAGCAGCAACAAATGTCGGGAATGCCCGGTAGCGGCTCTTGCGACAAACCCGGCGGCAACGGCAGCGGCAAAGGAAAATCAAAGAAAAACGCCACCGGTATGCGCCAGATGCAGGAAGCCCTGAACAAACAATTGGAGGAAATGATGAAAGGCAAAGACGGGCAAGCCGGAAAAGCGGGCAAAGATGGCAAAAAAGGAATGAGCAAAGAACTCGCACAAGCCGCCGCCCAACAACAGGCTATCCGAAATGCCCTGCGCCAACTCAATGAAGAACAAAATAAAGACGGCAAAAAACAACTCAGCGATTTGGAAAAGCTCATGGACGAAATGGAAAAAACAGAAAAGGACATCGTCAATCGCAACCTCAGCAGCGAGATGATAAAACGCCAACAAGATATTTTGACGCGCCTCCTCGAAGCCGAAAAAGCCGAGCGCGAGCGCGAAATGGACAACAAAAGAGAATCTAACAGCGCACAGGAGCGCACCAAAACCACCCCGCCCGAAATTGAGGAATACCTCAAAAAACGCCAGTCGGAGGTAGAACTCTACAAAACCGTGCCGCCTTCAATGAAATCTTACTACAAAAAAATGGTAGAGGAATATTTCAAGTCTATCAATTTTTGATGCTGTATAGATTATACCCTGCTTATTTTTAAATAAAAAAAGAGAAACATAGCGTTTGGTTTATGTTTCTCTTTTTTGTTTTGACAGAATATTGTTTGCCGTAAATCTGTAAGTTTATATCCTTAAATACTACCTATATTATTCTCAAAATTCTATCGGAAGGGCTAAAGGGTAAATGAAATGTAGCAGTGTTTAACTTTGGCAAAGTTCTAACTTTGTCAAAGTTGGGGTTGCCCACGCAAAATGCAGCAGTGCCCACGCAAAATGCAGCAGTGCCCACGCAAAATGCAGCAGTGCCCACGCAAAATGCAGCAGTGCCCACGCAAAATGCAGCAGTGCCCACGCAAAATGCAGCAGTGCCCACGCAAAATGCAGCAGTGCCCACGCAAAATGCAGCAGTGCCCACAAAATGCAGCAGTGCCCACGCAAAATGCCGCAGTGCCCACCCAAAATGCAGCAGTGCCCACGCAAAATGCAGCAGTGCCCACGCAAAATGCAGCAGTGCCCACGCAAAATGCAGCAGTGCCCACGCAAAATACAGCAGTGCAAAAGGTAAATGCGGCACCGCAAAAGGTAAATGCGGCACCGCAAAAGGTAAATGCGGCACCGCAAAAGGTAAATGCGGCACCTCAAAAGGTAAATGCGGCACCGCAAAAGGCAAATGCGGCACTGCAAAAGGTAAATGCGGCGCTGCAAAAGGTAAATGCGGCACTGCAAACGGTAAATGCGGCACCGCAAAAGGTAAATGCAGCACCGCAAATGATAAATGCGGCACCGCAAAAGGTAAATGCGGCACCGCAAAAGGTAAATGCGGCATCGCAAATGATAAATGCGGCACCGCAAATGATAAATGCGGCACCGCAAAAGGCAAATGCGGCACCGCAAATGATAAATGCGGCACCGCAAAAGGCAAATGCGGCACTGCAAAAGGTAAATGCGGCGCTGCAAAAGGTAAATGCGGCGCTGCAAAAGGTAAATGCGGCACTGCAAAAGGTAAATGCGGCACTGCAAAAGGTAAATGCGGCACCGCAAAAGGCAAATGCGGCACTGCAAAAGGTAAATGCAGCAGTGTTTAACTTTGACAAAGTTCCAACTTTGTCAAAGTTGGCGTTGCCCACGACATAAGCAACAGTGTTTAACTTTGAAAAAGCCTCAACTTTGTCAAAGTTGGGGTTGCCCACGACATAAGCAACAGTATTTAACTTTGAAAAAGCCCCAACTTTGTCAAAGTTGGGGTTGCCCACGACATAAGCAACAGTATTTAACTTTGAAAAAGCCCCAACTTTGTCAAAGTTGGCGTTGCCCACGACATAAGCAACAGTGTTTAACTTTGAAAAAGCCTCAACTTTGTCAAAGTTGGGGTTGCCCACGACATAAGTAACAGTGTTTAACTTTGAAAAAGCCTCAAACTTTGCCAAAGCTGTTAAAAAATAAAAAAAAAACTTCCCTCCTTTGAAGGACGGATTGAGGAAGGTTAAAATTACCCGTTTTTGCACTATTTTTGTGATATGAATTCACCATCTGCTTCAACGTCATCGCTTCCGCCCTCCCTATCGGCGTTTCGCTCACTGCTGCTGTTTATTGCTTTTGTCTGCATCTGCGGCATTGCCATTTCCGCCGTTTTTGCGGGTATTGCTCTGTGGGCAGGCATTGACCTGACAGCAGTGGAGCGTTTAGATGAAGATTTTTCGGCACACCTTACCTTTTTTAAATGGTTTCAGATAATTTCTTCTATCGCTTTTTTTGTACTGCCGCCCCTGTTATTTGCTGCTTATATCGCCCATAAAAACTGGAAAAAATACATCGGCATACAAAATGCTCCCGAATCGCTTCCTTTGTTGTATTGTGTAGGCATTGCCGTATTGGGATTTTCGGCAATTACGCTGCTGTTTTGGCTCAATCAGCAATTGTCGCTGCCCGCTTTTATGAGCGATATAGAAAATTGGATGCGTGCCAGCGAATCAGAAGCCGCCCGCCTTACAGAGTATTTTCTCCGCGCCGAAGGCATCGGCGATTTGCTGCTGAATCTCCTGATGGTGGCAGTGTTGCCCGCAGTAGGAGAGGAGTTGGTATTTCGCGGTACGGTGCAGCCGCTGTTGCAGCGCACGCTGAACGGCAACATACACGTCGCCATTTTGCTCACCGCCGTTATATTCAGTGCCATACATTTTCAGTTTTTTGGATTTCTGCCGCGTATGTTTATCGGCATTTGGTTGGGCTATTTGTATTATTGGAGCGGCAACCTTTGGTATCCTGTCGCCGTTCATTTTATCAACAACGGCGTGCAGGTGCTGATGACCTATTGGAGCGGCACAGAAGATTTATCAGCTTCCCAAAATATACAAATGTCTTTGCAGTTGTTTATCGGCTCGGCACTTGGCTCGGCAGGTTTGGCGTTTTTTTTGTGGAAATTTTATCAGTATTTTCAACAAAAAAACAATATCAGCGATGCAGGTGAAATGGGTAAAAATATGGGCGAGTAATCAATTGTACGAAATACAAATCGCCAAAGCTATTTTGGAAGAAAATAAAATAGCTGTACAAATTATCAATAAGCAAGATTATGCCTATTTATTTGGCGAAATTGAGGTGTATGTACCACAAGCAGAAACTATCCGCGCTCTTTTTTTGCTGCGCAAGCTCATTTCCAAAGACGAAACCTGATAAGCACCCGTGCAGCAGTCCTTTTGTTTTTGCGCGGCTGCTCGCGCTTGTGGTGTCTGTGTGGTGGTTGAGTGCAATACTTCTTGTTTTTTTTGCTCCTTACCACACAGCAACGGCACAAAACAGCAAAGTTGCACCGCCTGCCGCAGTTGCCACTGCCGCCGATACCATTTATCTGCAACTGAAAGGTGACCCCGACAGTCGCCGCCTTTTTCAAAAAGCACTGCCCTTTTTCCCGTTTTTTACCGCCACCGACTCTTTATTACACGCCCAACTCCAACAGTCTATCACCACCCTCCGCGATAACGGCTACCCTGCCGCCTCCATCGATTCCCTGCTCAAAAATGCCATCACCGACACCACCACTATATATATATATGTAGGTGCTGCCGCCCAATGGCAGCAATGGCACAGCGACAGCACCGCCGCCTATTGGTTGCAACGCTCCAAAATTTCTCTGCCCGTCTGCTCCGAACATCGCCCCTGCCTCGCAACCGATTGGCTACAACTGCGACACCGCCTGCTCCAATATCTCGAAAACAACGGCTACCCTTTTGCACAGGTTCAGTTGCAAACCGTCGCAACTACGCCCGTGGCAAGCATTCGGGTAGTGCCGCACGAGCGTATCAGCATAGACAGTATCGCCCTCAAAGGCAATGTGCGCCTGCGGCAGCGTTTTATTCAGCAATATTTCGGCATCGCACGCGGCGACCTCTACAGCGAAGCAGCCTTACAGCGCATTGAAAAACGCCAACGTCAATTACCTTTTTTAACCGCTACCCAAAAACCGCAAGTGCGTTTTGTAGGAGAAGAAGCCATCATTCATCTTTTTGCCAAAAGCACCAACGCCAACCGCTTCAGTGCTATGCTCGGCTTACAGGCGCAATCGCAGGGAAAATACGCCATCTTGGGCGAAGCCGATTTACAATTATATAATACTTTGGGGCAGGGCGAACAGTTTGCTTTTTGGTATCGTGCTTTGAACAAAGAAATGTCGGAGATAAAGAGCAAAGTCGCTTTTCTGTACCTGCCTTATCTGCCTTTTGGAGCAGCCTTGCATTTTGATGTATTCCTGAATCGCCTGCAATTCCGCGAGGTGCGCTGGTATTCAGCACTCCAATACAGCCCTTTGGCTTTTATAGATGTGCAATTTTTTGTAGAAAAAAAGACTTCCGATTTATTGCAGATAGATACACTCGCCCTGCTCGCCCAAAAGCAGTTGCCATCTCAATTAGATGTAAAAAGAACGCTTTACGGTGCAACCGTGCAATATCGTACTTTAAATGACGATATTGCTCCTACAAAGGGTTATGCGCTATCTTGCAAAGGCGGTATCGGGCAGCGCATTATCCGCAAAAACAACAGCATCACCTCTCTGCGCTTGCCCAACGACACTGCTTTTTCTTTTGCTGCCCTTTATGATGCGCTATCATTAAAAAGCACACAATGGACAATAGAAGCAAGTGCGCAATATTATTGGAATATCAAAAACAAATCGGTTGTAAAAACCGCAATTTTTGCCGCTTTTTTGAATAATATAGCTGCCGCTGCTTCTTCAAAAAACGATACCTACCGCAACGAGTGGTTTCGGATTGGAGGCATACACGCCCTGCGCGGCTTCGACGAACAAAGTATCAGCACACCTTATTATGTGCTGCCTGTTTTGGAGTATCGCTATATGCTACAGGGTAGGTCGTTTTTCTTTGCCTTTACCGAAGGTGCGCGGATAGCCGCCGCCACTGCTGCCTCCCCAAACGCCGTCACACATTTGCTGGCGGTGGGTGGCGGTATTCAGATAGCTACACAAGGCGGCGTATTATCACTTACTTATGCAAGCGGTATGCGTGAAGATGAAAATTTCAAAGTATCTTTGCAGCGTGCCAAAGTGCATGTGGCTTATATTAATTGGTTTTAGCAAAGGTGGTGAATCAAAAAAAACGTATTTATTTCTATTCTTTGGAATTAAAAACTGTGGTGAATACACTGCGGGGTACGGTAGTTTTATGTGTAATGTGTGCCTGTTTACTGCTCGGCTATACGGTATCGGCTCAAAACGAAGCACCCGCCACCGCCGATACAAGCCGCCAAACTGAGGCAGTAGCACCCGCCGTTACCGCACCGCCACCTGCCGCCGCACCAAGCACCGCACCGCCGAATAATTACAACACTGTTGGCAGTGCTGCCCCCGCTGCGGTATTTTCATCATCTTCCTACTACGAAGACGACTTCTTTCAGCCCGAACGCTCCATGCACACGCGCTTGTCGCACCGCCCTGTGTGGGACAGCCTCCTCGTAGGTCCGCGCCCTTTTCATTTTGGCTGGACAGACAGCGAACGCCTCGCTTTAGAAAATCGCTATGCCGTAGGTCCTCAGCCTTTTGTATGGGACAGCACCGCTGCACTCATTATCGCTGACTCCCTACAGTGGGATACCGCCGCCGCCGACTCCCTGCTCAATATGGCAATGCGCGACACCTGCCCCTTAGCCGATACCGTCATTTCCGCCTATCGCCCGCCCATTACGCCGCGTGCCACCGCACCGTATCAGGAGCGCACTTGGCTGTTTTATATTTTTTGTGCTTGTGTAGCCTTGTTTTTAATGGTATGGCAGGGGTTTCCCGAATACAGCCGTAGTTTGTACAAATCCCTGATAAACTATCATTCGGCACGCATTTATTTTGAAGAGCGCATTGCCCCTTTTTCGCTCCCCGATGTTTTATTAAGCATCAATTTATGTGTCATTTATTCGCTTTTTATATTCGAAGTCTATAAATTTTTTATTCCTCTGCCCTACAAAAACTACCTACCTATGTTGGCAGTACTTATTTTTTTTATTGCTTTGGTACTCTTGGCACGACTTTTCTTTTTAAAAGGAATAGCAACTTTGTTGCCTGTGGGCAATAAAATCTCTTTTTACTATTATCAAACCGTCATTACAGATATAGCAATGAGCATTTTTTTGCTGCCGGTTTTGGTAGTAGCGGTCTATTGGAATCCCACCTGGTGGTTGGTGACAGGTTTGGGAGTGGGTATTTTTTTTATAGCAATACGCTATTTGCGCGGCTTACGTATTGCTTCGGATATAATAAGTTCAAATAAATTATATTTTTTCTTTATCTTTGCGCCCTTGAAATTGTACCCTTTTTATTAATGATAAAAATATTGGCAATACTGAGCAAAAAAATAATATAAAAAACATTACTCTGTTTCAAAACACCTGCAACAACTATTTTATTTATTACTCAACCATCTCTCTTAGCTTTAAAAAAATATTGTAAGCAAATATAAATGGGACAAAATGTAGAACAGCAAGTTGATCGTGAAGTAAAATCTATTCTGATCTCGCAACCGCCACCCGCTTCCGCCAAAAACCCTTACAGCGACTTAGCAGAAAAATATGGAATTAAAATAGATTTTCGTCAATTTATTCAAGTAGAACCGGTAACTGCCAAAGAATTTCGCCGCGAAAAAGCCAATCCCTCTGATTTTACTGCTATTATTTTTACGAGTAAAATGGCGATTGACCAGTTTTTTAATCTGTGTAACGAAATGCGCATTGCTATTTCACCGGATATGAAATATTTTTGTTCATCAGAGGCAATTGCTTTGTATTTACAAAAATTTATTGACTATCGCAAACGAAAAGTTTTCTATAATAAAAACAAAAAAAATGATTTGTTCAGTATTTTAGAAAAACACAAAAGCAAAGAAAAATTTTTGTATCCCTGCGCTAATGTGCGTACTAATGAAGTACCTGAGTTTTTGGCGAGTAAGGGTTTTAACTTTGCCGAAGCTGTGATCTATAATGTAGTAGTGAGCGATTTGTCGGATTTAAAAGATATTTTTTACGATATTATTGTGTTCTTTTCTCCTTTAGAAATAAAATCTTTATACGACAATTTTCCCGATTTTAATCAGAATAACACACGTATCGCCTGTTTTGGTCAGGCTACGGCTCAGGCTATTGCCGAGCGAGGGTTGCGATTGGATATCAATGCACCTACTGAACAAAATCCCTCTATGACGATGGCTTTAGATGCTTATATTAAGAAGGTAAATAAGGTATAGTCAATAACGGACAAAAGATAGTTTTTTTTCAGGCATAAAATGCTGAACAACACGATAAATTTTGACTAAAAAATTTTTTTTTCTATTTTTGGAAAAATTTTTATTTGACATACAATATTTTGTATATTGCTTTCGTTTAAAGTGAAAATCGGACGAAATGAAGTGCAAAAAGGTTGCATCAACTTAAAAAAAAATAAAAAAAGTATGGTGCTTTATGTATTTTAATAAAAATAATTTCTCAAATTAGCAACTTCAATGCTTTTTCGCCTTCAACTCTATTTTATAACAGTGTTTTTGTGGTGCTTTTCCGCAAAATCCCAGCAAGTGGCACAACTATCGCAGTGGACACAAGTTCCGATGTTGCTCAATCCGGCGATGAGTGTAGCACAGAAGGATATTCGCTTAGATGCGGGCTTCCGAAAACAGTGGGCTGGATTACAAGGTTCGCCGCAAACACAAATATTGGCAGTAAATTTGCCAATCGTTCATTGGAATACTGGAATAGGTGCTATAGTAGGTTATGAAACTATCGGCGCAGAAACAAATTTGTCGCTGGCAATAGCAAGCGGCTATCAGTGGAAAAAAAAGCGATATACGCTGGCAGTGGGTATAGCTGCCGGAATGACACAAAAAGGTATCAACGGGGCTGCATTGATAACACCGGAAGGCGACTATCAAAATAATATAAACCATGAAGATGCTTTGTTGCCTGTAAAAAATGTAGTATCTTGGCGACCCGATGCGACTTTTGGAATATATTTTGAGAACAAAAGCTGGAACATAGGTTGCTCCTTTCAACAATTGCTACCCTTTGATTACCAATTCAGTGATATAGGAAGCAGTTTGTATGTAGCCAAAAGCAATGTGCAGTTGTATATTATGCGAAAAATAGCACTCACTCGTCAATGGTCTTTGTTGCCTTGGGTAATTGCTAAAAGCGACGGCATACAACATCAGGCAGAAGTAGCATTGAATATAAAATACGAAGAGCGATTCAGAATAGGGGCTGCATACAGAGGTTTGAATAATGCAGATGCAGCAATAGCTTCGGCGAGTGTACAACTGAACAGTATCTGGACTTTGGGATACGCCTTTGAAATGCCTTTATCAGCTATACAGCAGGCAAGTTCTGCTTCGCACGAATTGTTTATAAGCTATCGGTTCAAAGGATTGTTGCCCGATGGCGATTATAAAAAACGCTACAATACGCGCTTTTTATAAAAAAGATAAAAAATAAAAATGATAACATATTTTTTTAAAAAAAAATTAAACTAACTAATTTTAAATACACTCTTTTAAGTTAAATAAAAAGATTTTCAAAGACTTATGAAGAAGATACTTTTAAGCGGTGTTATAGGCATCGGGCTTCTAACGATGGTTGGATGCGGTAAACAAAGTGCGGAAGCAAATGGGCAACTGATTGGTGTACAAAGCGAACAAGAGTGGCGCACCATTAATCCGTATGGAATGGTGTATATCCCTTCGGGAACGTTGAACATCGGACAGGCAGACCAAGATGTGAATGCCACCCTTACCCAACGCACCAAAGCCATTTCTATTCAAGGTTTCTATATGGACGAAACCGAAATCACCAACAGCGAGTACCGCCAATTTATTAATTGGGTACGCGACTCTATCGCTTTGACGAAGTTAGATGCCTTTATCGAAAGCGAAGACGGACAACAGCGTTTGGATTGGTCGTATCCGATTGATTGGGCTGCTGAAGGAGCTGACGCAGAAGCGTTGTCAGGTATGTTTTATACCGGTGACGATCAGTTCTGGGGAAGAAGAGAAGTAGATAAGCGACAACTCAAATTTGCTTATGAGTGGTACGATTGGAAAGAAGCTGCAAAAAACAATAAAGCAGACAAATCCGGTCAGACTCGCAGTGCCTATATTCGCAAAGAAGAAGTACTCATTTATCCTGATACTTTGTGCTGGATTGGCGACTTTTCTTATGCTTACAATGAGCCGATGACCCGCAATTACTTCTGGCACCCTGCTTTTGATGATTATCCGATTGTGGGCGTGGATTGGAATCAAGCCAATGCTTTCTGCGGCTGGCGCACTAAATTGTGGAATGACTTCGCCGGAGAAAACGGTGAAACAATGGGCGAAGACTTCCGTCTGCCTTTCGAACACGAATGGGAATATGCTTCTCGCGGCGGCTTGGAAGGAGCTCCTTATCCTTGGGGGGGACCTTATATTCGCAACGACAAAGGCTGTTTGTTGGCTAACTTCAAACCCGGTCGTGGCAATTATCCCGAAGATGGCGGTTTTTATACCGTAAAAGTAGGCTCTTATAACCCCAATGGTTATGGATTATACGATATGTCGGGCAATGTGTCAGAGTGGACTTCTTCTGCTTATTTTGAAAACGCCTACTCTTTCATACACGATATGAATCCGGATATTCGTTGGGACGTAAAAGAAGATGATGCCGTGACGCTTCGCCGTAAAGTATTGCGCGGCGGTTCTTGGAAAGATATAGGATATTATCTCCAAACTGGTACACGTCACTGGGAATATCAGGACACTTCTAAATCTTATATTGGTTTCCGTACTACACTCACGTTCTTAGGACGTTCTATGGGCGATTTTAAATAATATTCTTAGCATTATCTTTATAACAAGCCCTTATTTCTTTTTAAAATTATTTTTTTGATAAAAAACCAAATCTAAAAAATAGAGCAAGCCTTTTCATACAATGAATTAGAGAGGTTTGTTCTATTTTTTACATCATTGTTTTGCTGTAAAAAATTATAATCTAATCTAATCTAATCTTTTATTTAACAATAATCATTTATTAACTAATCCATTTTAAACAACAAAAGTATTATGTTTTGGGAATCATCGTGGTTTAAGTACCTCAAAAATCTCTTAATCGGTGTGGGTGCCGCTTTTATCATTCTCGGTGCCTTATTCAAAATTTTACACTGGAAAGGTGCAAACGAAATTTTGATGTATGCGATGTTTATGGAAGCTGCTATTTTCTTCATTCAGGGTATCATTCCTCCTGCAAAAGAATACGCTTGGGAACGTGTATATCCTGAATTAGCCGGAAAAGAACCTATTGCTCGTAAAGCCGCCGGTCCTTCTCTTACTCAACAATTAGATGCTTCTTTGGCAAATGCCCGTATCGGTGATGATTTGATTAACAGCTTGGGCAGCAATCTGAAATCTTTGGGTGACAATATCGGCAAATTGACTTCAGTAGCTGATACTGCTGCTGCTACACAAGAGTATGCCGCTAATGCCAAAGCTGCTGCCAAAGCCTTGGGCGATGTAAAAGTAGCCTATGGTAATGCTGCTTCTATTGCTGCTGATTTGGGTTCTGCTACCGAAGGCACAAAAGCTTATCACGAGCAAGTGCAAATGGTATCTAAAAACTTGGCTGCTTTGAATGCCGTGTATGAATTGGAGTTGCAAGACACCAACAACCACCTCAAAGCTATGAATAAGTTCTATGGTAACTTGACCAATGCTATCAACAACTTGAATGAATCGGTAGAAGACACCAAAGTTTATAAAGATCAACTTTCAAAACTCTCCAAAAACCTTACTTCTTTGAACGGAGTATATGGAAGTATGTTGAGCGCAATGGCACAAGGTGCTGCTGCAAGAGTATAAAAACTTTTTTTTGAAGGAAAATTTATTTTTTAACACTGAAAACAATCTTTATAGATGTCTATACCTAAGGAGCCGCGCCAGCAGATGATCAACATCATGTATTTGGTGTTGATTGCCCTCTTAGCGCTCAACGTTTCAAACGAAATTATCAACGCTTTTAAAATGTTAGATAAAGGTATTCAGGATTCTAACGTGTCCGTGGATAAAAAAGTATCTAACTCTATGAGAGCATTTGAAGAAGCTGTTAAGAAAAACCCCTCCGGTCAGAAATTTTTAGATGCTGCCGGACAAGCCAACAAATACGCCGATGAATTCGTAGCGTATGTAAGTGCCTATCAAAGATACTTTGAACAACCGCGCCGGTGGTTTGGATAGTACCGGTTGGGTAAGCAAATTGGACGACCAAGAAGCACCTACCAGTTATATGATAGATCAGGCAAAAGGATCTGAGTTGGAAGCCAAAATTTTAGAATACCGTCAAAAGTTTTTGGATTTATTCAAAGGATCTGACTTTTCTGATGCCGACCGCCAAGCGATGGACCAAGCCACCTTATTAAAAGTTGATCCTGTTCCGGCGGGTTCTGACCAAAAAGACTGGGCTACTTATACTTTCCACCAAATGCCGATTGTATCCGTAATTACCATGTTGGATAAATTTAAAGGTGATGCCAAAAATACAGCTTCGGCAGCCGTGGATAAATTAAAAAACCGCGTATCGCAAGAAGAGATATTATTCGACAGCTTTGACGTAGCGATTGTACCTAACAGCCGTAATTTTATTACTGGTGAAGATATTGAAGCCGAAGTATTTTTGACCGCGTCCAGTTCGCAGTCTAAACCAAGCATCAGTATCAACGGTCGCGGCTATCCGGTAGATGCTGGCGGTCGTGCAAAATATACTTCAAAAGCGTCCAGCCCGGGCAAACAAACTTTGAGTGCCAACATCAGCTACAAAGATGGTTTTGGTAATCAAAAAAGTGTAAATAAGTCTATTGACTTTAATATTATCACTCCACCAGACCACGTTGCAGTGGTATCTCCTACCAAAATGAATGTATTTTATATTGGTGTGGATAATCCTGTTTCGGCTTCTATTACCGGCTTGCGCGAAGACCAAACAAAGGCTTCTATCAGCAGTGGTTCGATGACTAAACAAGGACCGGGTAATTATGTAGTGCGTGTAACTGAGCCAGGTACTGCCAACGTAACTGTGAGTGGTACTAAAAAAGATGGTTCAGCTATCAGCAAATCGGTGGAATTTCGTATAAAACGTATTCCTGACCCTATTCCGAGAATTGGAAAATTGTCGGGTGGTTCTATGCCTTCGGGTGAATTTAAAGCCCAACAAGGTTTGCGTGCCGCTTTGGATGATTTTGTTTTTGATGCAAAATTTGATGTAAAAAGTTTTGAAATTACCCGCGCAGCCAAAGGTGCCGACTTGGAAATTAACTTGAATGGCGGTGCTATGTTTGACGGAAAATCGCGCTCGATGATAGATAAAGCAAAACCCGGTGATATTTATTACTTTGATAAAATTAAAGTGGTAGGTCCCGATGGTACACAGCGTATCTTATCTTCTATCGCATTTAAAGTAATGTAAAAAATATTTTTACAACAACACAATATTTTTTTAAAAGAATCGTTATATACACTCCAAAACAATTTTATACCGGAACAAATTTTTACATTGAAAACGGACTAAAATTTTGTAAAATTTAAAAACTAAGAACCCGAGATGAACAATTTTAAAAAAATGGTTTTGGCATTTTCTTTAGCCTGCGGCGTGATGACGGTGGCTGTGGCGCAAGAAACCAATACGCCAGAGAAGCCCGAAAAGCCCGGCTCTGTAGAATCGCCCGACACCGGAAAAGTATCTTTCGGTATCGGCAACTATTTTAAAGAGCCTTTGGTACAAGACGGTGCTTATGAAAAAATCGCAACGAAAGAGAAAATCGCATTGCCTTACGACCAAATTCGGGAAGCCGATGTGTTCTGGTCGAAAAGGGTTTGGAGAGTAATTGATGCCCGCGAAAAAATGAACGAAGCATTTATTAATGAAAAACAACCTTTTATTACGGTGTTGTTGCGTATTATGGAGGAACACCCCGATGTAGAAGTATTTACAGATGATACGTTCACAGAGCGTCAAAAAGTCGGCGATTTACAAGGTCGTTTAAGCAGCGTGGATACCACCATGGTATTTGATTTTGAAAAAGATGACTATGTACAAAAAGTTATCAAAAACGACATCAACCCTAAAGCTTACACTAAATTCCGTATTAAGGAAGACTGGCTCTTTGACGAAGAAACATCTACCATGGTGTCGCGTGTGATGGCGATTTCGCCTATCCGCGATGTACTAGATGCGAATACCGGAGAATCACGCGGTACGGAAGCCTTAGTATGGGTTTATTATCCAAGTATTCGTCCTTATTTGTGCAAATTTGAAGCAAATATGAACGAAAATGATGCGATAAAACTTACTTGGGAAGATGTATTTGAGATGCGTTTGTTCAGCAGTTATGTAATGAAAGAATCCAACCCAAAAGACCGCCGTATTTCCGAATACGCCACCGGTCGTGATGCTCAAATGGAATCGAAACGGATTATGCAAGAACTTCAAAATAAAGAACACGACTTGTGGGAGTACTAAACCCCCACTACATAGAGTTGGTTCAGTGATTTGAATTCTGATATTAAAAGCCCCTTTCCTTGAAAAAGAGAAAGGGGCTTTTTCTTGTATAATATACCGTATTTAAAAACGACTTATCTTTACCTCGCCTAAAAAGGCAATACAACCTCATCTTCTATTCTGCTACTTCACACACATGATATTTCCTATCGGCGACCAACAAGTTCAACGCGGCTATGTCCCCTTTTTTAGCTATAGTATTATTGCAGTCAATATTTTAATATTTATCTACCAGCTATTTTTGGGCGAATCAGTCGAGGATTTTATTAATACCTTCGGCGCAATTCCTGTATCTATCGTTGCTGGCAACCATTGGTATAGTTTGTTGAGTAGCATGTTTTTGCATGGTGGTTGGGCACATTTAGTAGGTAATATGATGTTTTTGTGGGTATTTGGAGATAATATAGAAGCCACTATCGGTAATATCAGGTTTTTTGTTTTTTATCTAGCGGGCGGCATCATTGCATCTTTAACGCATATTTATTTTAATATGGACAGCGACGCGCCTATGATTGGGGCGAGCGGGGCTATTGCCGCTGTATTGGGTGCATATCTGATACTTTTTCCCCACTCGCGCATTAAAATGTTAGTGGTGATTTTTTTCTACTCCTTTTATATCCGCGCTGTATTTTTTCTGCTGATATGGATTGTACAGCAGATCGTCAGTGTTTGGCTGGATATGAACGCCACTGATGTAGAAACAGCACAAAGCGGCGGTGTAGCTTGGTGGGCACATATCGGCGGCTTTGCCTTTGGTGTAGCAGCGGGTTTATTTTTCAAAATGGTATATCCCAAACCCGCACTGATGGTTACTGCACCACAAGAGGAAGAAGAATAAATATTTTAGTAAGTTTTTTTATTACAAAAAATTCGGGTTTAATTATATGTCTATGCGTTTTATCAATACCCTATCATCATCTTTTCAGCGTGCCACAGATGGCAGTTTGCTTGGTGTTTTCAGAGTTGTATTCGGGATATTAATGCTGTATAAAGTATTGACTTTAATACAAATAGATTTTGTAGAAAAAGGACTGCTGGCAACTAAATTCCTGTTTTATTACGAAGGGCTTTCATTTATCCGTCTGCTGCCTCCTTCTATTATGCGTGTTTTGCCCTGGGTACTGATAGGCTCCGCTTTTTGGATAATAACAGGGTGGCGAAGCCGCTGGGGAGCTTTGCTGTTTTTTATAACATTCAGCTATTTGGTACTCTTAGACAAAAGTTTGTACAGCAACCCTTTTTATTATTTTATGCTGATTTCTTTTTTGTTGGCTTGCACACGCAGCGACCATAATTTTTCGCTGAGATGTGTAATGCGCAACAAAACTTTTTGGGGAAATCCGATACCCGAATGGAATTTGCGGCTTTTCCAAATTCAGTTGGTAGTGGTATATTTTTACAGTTTTATGTCAAAAATAGGCTATGATTGGTTGGTGTCGCAAGAGCCTACACGCAGCATTTTGGCAACTTATATACAAAATGGACACTGGGCAGCTTCTTTATTGGGGCAAAATTGGGTGTTGCCACTTTTTAATTACGGAAGTATGTGCTACGAATTGCTGATTGCCGTTTTACTGCTGTTTACACGCACACGCCGCTTTGCTATTGTGCTATTGGTGGTGATGGCTACATTCAATATATTCCTTTTTGTGGAAGATGTCGTTGCGCCTTTATTGATGATGGCAAATGCCATTCTTTTGTGGAATTTGGGGCATAATTCTGCTGCCGTTGCAAATAAAAAACGCAGTAGTTTTGTATTGCAACCCTACCAACAAAAATTAGTATATGCTTATATCGCTTTTCAGGTATTGTTTCCGTTGAGGCATTATTTCGTAGCGGGCAATGTGCAGTGGGATAATATCGGCGGTCGGTTTGCGTGGTTTTCCCGTACCCACATCAAAGAATTGCCCAAAGGAGAAATCACTTTTTATATCGGCGAAAAAAGCGCACCGAAGATGATGCCGGTGGTGGCGGAACGCTTCATTAATACCCAACAAATACGCACCTTGCGCGAAGACCCGCGTATGCTGATACAATTTGCAGCATTTTTGGAAGAAATAGGCAAGCGTGAGCATTTTATACAGCCATTGATTCAGGTGGATAATTTTATCAGTCTCAACCGCCGCCCACCGCAACAAATTGTAAATTCGCAGCGCGATTTATTAGAAATTTATCATCAGCAACTTCCTTACAGCCAATGGATTATTCCGATGGAGTAGAGTATGTTATTGGATTTTGCTTTTTTTTGCCCCAAGTGCCAATACGTTTGAAAAATTTTTTGTAGGCATCTATATTGAACAAAGCAGAATCATTAGCAGATTTATATACCAAAAAAAATGCCAGCGGCAGTAGGAAAAAAGTTGCAAACCACGCTCCCTGCCAAGTGCCGACCGCAAACTCTTCAGCTAATTTTTTGCCAATGGTATCTAAAATATGAAACAACATAAAAAAGATAATGGACACGACCATCGGCATACCCAGCCCGCCCTTGCGGATAATAGCACCCAAAGGCGCACCTATCAAAAACAACACGAAGCAGGAAAAAGAAAGTGAATATTTTTTGTGTAAAGTGAGGCTATATTTCATTGCTCGCTCTTTGAGGTAGTTTTGTTGGGAGCGTGCCCAATCGGCGGTGCTTTTAGCGTTGCGGGCTTCATCAATGGCACGGCGAAACCAAGCAGAACGCTGTGCATTGCCTTCAACACACAACATCGCGGCAAAATTGTCGGTGGTGGCGGGGGCAGCAGAGGCGGGCTGAAAGTTTTTTTTCATAAATGAATACATCGGTTGCAGGCGTTCTTGTGTGCCGTGTGTAATTTTACCCAAATCATTTTGTAAGGAATCCAAATGATAACGCAATTGTGCCACACTCATCATCTGATGATTGGATTTGAATAAATTTTCGTCTTTCTTCTCAAAACCAAAATCGGATAAATCTATCAGCATTTCCAATTCCTCAAATTGCAGACGCACCTGCTCGCGGTTGATTTTTTTGGAATAATTGGTTTGGGGAGTTTCGGAAAGTTCCTCGTATTTTTTGCCGTTGTATAATTTGAAGCGCAAATATTTTCCGTCTTCGGTGGATACCATCTCGCCGCGCTCGGCAACAATGACATTGCTGCAACCGCGTCCGGAGGTGTGGTCGTAAATCATCACATCATTGATGCCGATATTGTCGGGATTTTTTGAGCCGATGCGCAAAATATAGCCCTCGATACCATCATAAAAAACACCCTCTTTGATGTTGATAACCGGACGCTGCTGCACCACCGAATACAGCAAAGTGCCGAATTTGAGGTTGGCAATGGGCAACATATAATTGGAAAACAAAAAAGCCACTGCCGACAACAGCAAAGCTACCGTAGCCAAAGGCAGCAAGATGCGTTGCAGCGAAATTCCCGAAGCCTTCATCGCCACTAACTCATAATGCTCGCCCAACTTACCGAAAGTGATGATTGCCGCCAAGAGCACTGCTATCGGCAAAGCCAAAGGCACTACACTCGCCGACAAATAGAATAGCAATTCGGTAACGATGCCCACTTCCAAGCCCTTGCCCACCAAATCGTCAATGTATTTCCATAAAAACTGCATAATCAGCACAAACAGTGCAATGAAAAAAGTGGCACTGAATGGCGCAAAAAAAGAGCGAAGCAGGAGCAGGTCTATTTTTTTCAAAGCTAAAAAATGCGGTATATAATGCTGTATAAATGAGATAATAACGGCAACACGCCCTTAATGTTCAATGGTTGCCGTCAAACCTCTGTCTAAAAGTGCATCTTTGAAAGGGAGCAGTTCGGTTTCTGTACCTTCTTTTACCGAGCATCTGCCTTTAAAATGCACAATTAGTGCGCACTGCTCGGCTTGCAGGGGGTGATGCTTGCAAATATCCACCAAACATTCTATTACCCAATCAAAAGTATTGACATCGTCGTTGTGCAATATCAATTTGCTGCTTTCCTCCAATAATTCGTCCAATAGTAAATCTACTTCTTTTTCAGGGCGAATTTGCACGGCAAATATTTCTTTTTTTAACATTCGGAATGAAAAAAATAGTCAATAATATGAATGGCTACAAAGTTACAAAAAATTAAGTGCTACGGTTTATTTACCTAAAGCAAAAAGCCCTGAAATATTTTATTTCAAGGCTTCTGCTACTTGAGCACACATTTTACTAATCCAAATATTAAGGTTACAACAAAATTTTTTTGATGTTAAATATTTTTTTACTTGGCTTTTTCGGCGGCTCGCAGGCATTTGAGCATTTGCGGCAAGCGGCTTGCCATATCGGCACTGATGGGTTTGTCAAAATTATTGCCTTCTGCCGTAGTGATGCGAATATCCGTAAAATTGCCGCTGCTGAGTTTGCTGAACGATGCCTCGTCGAGGTTGCAAGAGAATAAAGCTGTCCAGCGCGCTGCATCTTTGGTTTTTTCGGCGGTTACGGCTTCGTTGCTTTTGAGGGCGAGCGTGCTTTGGTCTTTAAACAGAAAAATAATTTCCTGACCTTCTGCCAACGAAAACGGCTCTGACGATAAATATTTGATTTCTAACCATTCGCGGCTTTTTTCATAGCGTCCTACCACCGACAAATTATTGCCGTTCACTTTATGCACCCACAATATGGCGGGTTTGCTGCGCACGATTTTTTCTTTGCTGAATTTGTCCAATTCGTTTTTTTCATACACACAATCCTGCGCCGCCAACGACACAGAAACCATCATTAAAAGAAAAGCAAAAATTATTTTTTTCATATTTTTATTTGAATGAATGTATTATTTTTCAATCATAAAGCCAATTAGAGTGCGAAAGAAATAAAAGGTTTAATGCCTGCATAATTTTTTAAGAAATATTTTGCACCTCCTGCTCCAATTCTTTCAAAGCCAGATAAGCCATCAACCCTACGCCGGTGTGCAAGGCTTCTTCGTCGATGTCGAAGGTGGCGGTGTGAATGTTGGAAATGATGCCGCGTGCTTCGTTGCGAATACCCAAACGGTAAAAACAAGCATCGGTTTGGTGGCTATAATAAGCAAAATCTTCTGCGCCCATTCGCAGTGGAATATCTACTACATTTTCTGCACCCAAAAACTCAAGGGCGGCGGCTTTGGTGCGGGCGGTGAGGGCTTCGTTGTTGAATAAAAAAGGATAACCCACCAAAATTTCTACTTCGCAGCGTCCGTCCATACCGGCGGCGATGCTTTGGGCAAGTTGCCGGATTTTTTCGTGGGCTTCAAAACGCCACGCTTCGTTCATCGCCCGAAAGGTGCCTTCAATGTGCACCTCGTCGGGGATTACATTGTTGTAGCCGCCTACTGATTCTATTTTTCCGAAAGATAATACGGTGGGCAAAGTGGGGTCGGCGCGGCGGCTCACGATTTGCTGGAGTGCCACAATAATGTTAGAAGCGATAAGAATAGGATCAATAAATTCGCGTGGACCTGCAGCGTGCCCGCCTTTTCCTATCACACGCAAGTGGATTTCATCGGCGGAAGCCATCGCCAAACCTGCCCGAAAACCCACTTTTCCGGCGGGCAAAGGCGGGTGTACATGCTGCCCGAAAATGGCAGATGGGCGCGGATTTTCCAAAACGCCCTCTTTTATCATCAGCGAAGCACCACCGGGGATTTTTTCTTCGGCGGGCTGAAAAATACATTTGACAGTGCCTTGCCATTCGTGGCGCAACTCGTACAAAATGCGGGTGACGGCGAGCAGATTGGCAGTGTGGGCATCGTGACCGCAGGCGTGCATCACTCCTTCGTTGCGCGATTTGTAGGGTACGTTGTTGGCTTCTGTGATGGGTAGCGCGTCGAAGTCGGCACGAAGGGCGATGCAGGCGGTGGCGGGTTGCTTGCCTTCGATCAGTGCTACCACGCCGTTGTCGGCGATACCGCTTTGAAAAGGTACGCCTATTTTTTGGAGTTCGGACTGGATATAGCGGGCGGTTTCGTGCTCTTGAAAAGAGAGTTCGGGGTGGGCGTGTAAATGGCGACGTTGGGCTACGGTGTCGGCGTGATATTGTGTAGCGAGGTGTTTAATGCGCGCTATGAGCTTCATAGTAAATTTGAGAAAGAATTACTCTGATGTAGTTGTTATAATAATGGCTTTATTTTTTACAAAGGTATATTAGTCGGTGATAGGCGGAGCAGCAGAATACGCACAAAAATAATAATTTAATTGGTTGTAGAAATTTTTTTCAAATGCTGCTAAAGAAAGTGGGGCTTTGCCATTTAGATAATTTTTCATTGTATTGATATGCAAACCGCAACTGCTCAATAACTCATAAACAGCTTTTGGGGTGCTGCCATAATAATCAGATGCTCCCAAACCATGTTCAAAAACAATAAGAGGCTGGCAACGGCGAATGGTTTGCTCTGCCCCTTTCAATACCAATAATTCTGCCCCTTCTACATCTATTTTCATTAATCTGATGTCGGTGGTAGCGGGCAATATATCATCTAAGCGGGCGGTGCGTACTGTAATAGTAGTATCTTCTTCGTGCGGACGGTCGTAGCGGCGTTTGAGCAAACCGCTATATGCCGGATTGGATACTACATAGTTAAAGGTAGTTTCTCCGTTTTTGTCGCTCAGAGCCACATCAAAAATATGGCAAGGGCGTGATTGATATTTTTGACGCAATGCCTTATACATATCCGGTATCGGCTCAAAGGCATAGTGCAAACCTTGCGGGGCATACCTCAACATAATATCTAATACCTCCCCTTTGTGGCAACCAATATCTATACAACTGCTACCAGCACGACACCACAAACGAATTAATTGTTCGCTCTGTTGGTCGTATTGTTGATTGAGTGTAAAAGCAATAGGTATTTTCTTTACCCATTTTTTTAATAAATCTTTCAAAGTTGCTATGTCGGTGAAATCAAAAAGGAGGGTTTACCATTGCGCATTGGGATAAGCGCGGGGCAGGAATTGCATCTCTGCCAAAATATATCCTAAGGCTTCGCTGTGTCTGCCTTGTGTGCTGCCTTGGAGCATCACTGTTTTTTCGGGAATTGTCAAGCCGTTTTCCTGAAAAAAACTTTGTATCTGCTGCTGCCAAGCGGCTTGCAAGGCGGCATAATCGGGCAATATACCTTCGGCTACCAAGGGAGCAATATTTGTTTCTTGTTCAAACAAGTCGGCAGTATATTTCCAGAGGGTATCCAAAGCATATTGAGTGCGGCGCAAACTCTCTGCCGTGCCGCCCGCCAAGCGTTTGAGCCATTGGCTGCTGTGGCGCAGGTGATAGGCACTTTCTTTGAGCGATTTGGCGGCAATAGCGGCAATGTGGGCATCGCTGCTGTGGCAAAGTGCTTCGTATATCAAATTCTGAAACACATCAAACAGATATTGTTTCATCATCGTAAAAGCAAAATCGCCGTTTTCCTGCTGCACCAAAAGGCAAGAGCGAAAATGCACCGCATCGCGCAAATAGGCGAGTTGGTCGGCGGTTTGTCCTTTGCCTTCGAGGGTGGCGGCGTACTCTAACCAATTTGTTGCCTGCCCGATGAGGTCGAGTGAGATATTCACCAAGGCAATATCTTCTTCCAAAGAATGGGCTTTGCTGCACCATTGCGAAAGGCGGTGTCCGGCGATGAGCGTACTATCTCCCAGGCGCACTACAAAATTAAAAAGCTGTCTTTGTTCGGTCATATTATTCTATAAAAAAAGACAAGAAAGAAAAATAAAAAGGTACTATAAGTTATGCACCGTATTACAGATGTTGTACGCCTTCAGGAATGGTGTAAAAGGTGGGGTGGCGATAGATTTTGTTGTCGGCAGGCTCAAAGAAAGCGGCGGCATCGGCGGGGCTGTTGGCGCAAATGTATTTGGCTTCTACTACCCAGATACTCACCCCTTCGCTGCGGCGTGTATATACATCGCGGGCGTTTTGAAGTGCCATGTCTGCATCATCGGCGTGTACGCTACCGACATGCTTATGAGGCAAACCGGCTTTGCTTTGTATAAACACTTCCCAAACAGGTGTATTGTTTTGCATATTAATCAATAATTAAAAGTTAAGACTGCAATATAGGGTTTTTAGTGCAGATTTACAAATAAATATAGCATGATTTTATTGTAAATTTCCTAATTCTTTGGCGCGTTCAAAAGCTGCTTGCACCCCCGAAATAATGTCGGGATTGAGTTGTTGTTGTTCAAAAGTGTGCAAAGCAGCTTCAGTAGTGCCGCCTTTGGAGGCTACGCGCCGTATCCACTCCTGACAACTCACATTTTTTTGCCCAGCAAATGCACCGAACCCAAAAATGTTTGCAGCACCAGCAATTCTGCCTGTGCTTCCGTAAATCCGATTTTCTGCGCCGCCTCCATCATCGCCTGCATAAAATAAAATACATAGGCCGGTCCGCTGCCCGACACCGCTGTAGCAGCATCTATGAGGTTTTCGTCATCTAAATACATCACTAAGCCGGTGGTACTCAACAGATTTTGTACGTTGATGAGTTCTTTGCGGCTCACTTCGTCGCGAGCAGTAAATGCTGTCATTCCCATACCGATTTGTGCGGGCAAATTTGGCATGGCACGCACTATTTTTTTTAGCCCCGTGCCTTGCTCTATAGTGTGGAGTTTTACTCCCGCCATAATAGACAACACCACTTGATTTTCGTGCAAAAATGGGCGTATGCCGCGATAGAGCAATTCGGCATCTTGTGGTTTTACTGCCAAAATAATCAATTCCATCTGGTTGATATAAGGGTCGGGAGTTCTATATATATTGCCCAAACCTTCGCGCTCCAACTCCTCACAGAGTGGTTCGTATATTTCCAAAATATGCAAATGACTCGGACGCAATACATGCGAGTCCAAAAAACTGCGGGCGTAGGTTTTTCCCATGTTGCCGCCGCCGATAATGAGTGTATTCAAAAGTATTAAAATTATTGGTGCAAAGGTAGCTAAAAAAATAAGAATGAGCGGGTGTGCAAATTGCGGTATTTCCTGCTTTTTCCCGAATTTTTTTTAAAAAAAGCAATTGCCGAATTAATATTTCTATTGCTCAATATTTGTCTTTTTACAAAAAAAAACAGACGTGCTGAATATGCTGTCGTTTGAAATGCCTTTTTTTACATAAACTTTAATATATTTACGCGCTTTTTGTGTCGCTGATTCAGGAGTGAATGATTTTTTTAATTCAAGTCGGCTATTTTTTGTTTTTTAAAAAAAAACCTTTGTTCAGATTATTTACAACAACAATAAATTATCTATAATATATGTCATCAAAACCCGAACTCATTACACAAAAAATGCTCAAACACGACTCTTTCAGTGCGTGGTTGGGTATTGAGTTGGAAACCATCGGCGAAGGCACTTGCACCCTCGCCCTGAGCGTAAGACCCGAAATGGTCAACGGATTCGGAGTGGCACATGGCGGCATCTCCTACGCCCTCGCCGACTCCGCCTTTGCTTTTGCCTGCAACAGTTTTGGTTTGCAGAGCCTCTCCATTGAAACGTCTATCAGCCATTGCAAAACCATTCAAATCGGTGACCGCCTCCAAGCCGTAGCTACCGTGCAACAAAACGGCAAGCGCGTAGGAACTTATTATGTAGAAATCCGCAATCAACACAACGATATTGTGGCTCTTTTCAAAGGCACTTGCTACAAAACTGCCAAAGAATGGGAAGTATAAAAAGAAACTGCATTTTGATTATCTGCCAAAAAATCGTATTTTTACACACCAATAATCAGTCCTCTTTATTTATAAAAATATTATGAATTTTCAACTTTCAGAAGAGCATTTGCTCATACAAAAAGCAGCACGCGACTTTGCTCAAAACGAACTCAAACCCGGTGTTATTGAGCGCGACAGCACAATGAGCTATCCTGCCGAACAAGTAAAACGCATGGGCGAACTTGGATTTTTGGGTATGATGGTAAGCCCCGAATACGGCGGTGGCGGTATGGATACCGTATCCTATGTGCTGGCGATGGAGGAAATCTCAAAAGTGGACAGCTCCTGCTCGGTGATTATGTCGGTGAATAACTCTTTGGTGTGTTGGGGTATTGAAACATATAGCAACGAAGAACAAAAACAAGCCTATCTGCCGCGTTTGGCAAGCGGTGAAATTGTGGGGGCTTTTTGCCTCTCCGAACCCGAAGCGGGCAGCGATGCCACGAGCCAGCGTACCACCGCCATTGATATGGGCGATTATTATTTGCTCAACGGTACTAAAAACTGGATCACCAACGGCAAAACCGCCGGTGTATATATTGTAATTGCACAAACCGATGTAACTCAAGGTTCGAAGGGTATTAATGCTTTTTTGGTAGATGCTCACAGCGAAGGCGTGAGCACCGGACACAAAGAGGATAAAATGGGTATTCGCGCTTCCGACACCTGCTCAGTGATGTTTCAAGATGTGAAAGTACCCAAAAACCGCCGCATCGGTGCAGACGGCTTCGGCTTTAAATTTGCCATGAAAACTTTGGCGGGCGGGCGCATCGGTATCGCTGCACAGGCTTTGGGTATTGCTTCGGGTGCGTATGAGTTGGCTTTGGCTTATAAGCTTTTGGTGTGCCTATCAATAAACACCAAGCTATCCAGTTTAAACTTGCGGATATGGCTACCGACATTGAAGCTGCCCGCTTGCTCTGTTTAAAAGCTGCTTACGAGAAAGATGAGCATTTGGATTATACGCTCTCCGGCTCTATGGCAAAAGTATTTGCTTCTGAAACCGCCATGCGCGTCAGCACTGAAGCTGTACAAATACACGGCGGATATGGTTATGTAAAAGAATATCATGTAGAACGCCTGATGCGCGATGCCAAAATCACACAAATTTACGAAGGTACTTCGGAGGTGCAGCGCATTGTGATTTCGCGCAGCGTATTGAAATAAAAAATACTTTTTACCGAATTACAAAGAAAAGATATACCAGCCTATAAGGTTTTAAAGCCTTATAGGTTTTTTTACGTTTTTTTGATTGTTTTTGAATAAAAATGCTATGCTGCTGTCTTTAGCTTTTTATCGTTTGGCTGTGAAAACTTATACTGCCGCTATCGCGCTCGCTGCTCCTTTTCATCAAAAAGCTAAGGCGTGGACAGCGGGCAGAAAAAACTGGCGCAAACAAACAGCACAACAGTTGCCCCCAAAAACCGCCACCCTCCGGCGTGTGTGGGTGCATTGTGCTTCTTTGGGAGAATTTGAACAGGGACGACCCCTCATTGAAAGCCTTACGCAACATTATGGCAGCGATGTAGAAATTATCCTCAGTTTTTTTTCGCCTTCGGGCTACGAAGTGCGCCGCAATTACCCTTTGGCGGCGGCAGTGCTTTATATGCCCGCCGATACTGCCGCCAATGCCCGCGATTTTTACGACCTCGTGCAGCCCGACCTTGTTGTTTTTGTGAAATACGAAATATGGTATTTCTTTTTGCAGGAGGCACACCAACGGCAAATTCCGGCAGTGCTGATTTCGGCTTATTTTGACAGCAGCAAGCCTTATTTTAAATGGTACGGTGTTACTTTGCGCAAGGCATTGCATTTTTTTGATAAAATATTTGTACAAAATGAAAACTCTCTGCGGCTTTTGCAGCATATCGGCATTGCGCATTGCCAAATTGCTCCCGACACCCGCTTCGACCGCGTGGCTGCCACTGCTGTTTCCCACGCTGCCGAGTTGCGCTGGCTCGCCGATTTTAAACAAACTCAACCTTTGATAGTGGCGGGGAGCACCTGGCAAGCCGATGAAGCGGCTTTGGTGCTATGGAGCGCACAAAAGGAAGCTGCATCTTGGAAAATTCTTATCGCTCCGCACGAAATCAATGAAAAAGAAATAGTTGCTTTGTGTGAGGTGTGGCAAAACAGGGGCGTTGTGCGCTATACACAATTGCAGGCAGCCGACCAACCAGAGGCTTTGCTCGCCCGCGCTCAGGTGCTGATATTGGATACTATCGGGCTGCTGTCGCAATGCTACCGCTATGCGGATATAGCGTATATCGGCGGCGGATTTGGCAAGGGAATACACAATATTTTGGAGGCGGCGGTTTTTGGTGTGCCTTTAGTTTTTGGCAAAAAGTACCAATCTTTCAACGAAGCGGTGGAGTTGGTGGCGGCGGGAGGTGCAGTGGCGGCAGCTACTCCCGAAAATGCCGCCGTCCTGCTCGGCGAACTGTGTTGCCACGAACCAAAAAGGCGGCAAAGGGGCAGCATCAATGCCCAATATGTGCAACAACGGCGCGGCGGAACGGCAATTATTATGCACTATATACAGCAATTATTGAAAAAATAAAGGCGGTGTATGTTTGGGAAATTTAATAAACTCCGTACAAAAAAAAGATTTTGTAGTAATATGTTGCTACAAATTTTTCAACAGCTCCGTCAGCAAAATGGATAATTGCGCATCGGCTTGGTTGGCGGTATCTACTATTTCCTGAATATCATTGACGGGTCTGATGCGATCGGGGTCGCAATTGTTGGTGAGTATCGAAATTGCGAGGCAGGGTATTCCTAATTGTTTGGCTACAATGGCTTCGGGAACGGTACTCATTCCTACGGCATCTGCTCCGGTGAGGCGCATAAAACGATATTCTGCTTTGGTTTCAAACTGGGGACCCAATAAAGCTACATAAATGCCCGAAGGGAGTTTTATTCCTTTTTCGGCGGCTATATCGCTTACCTTTTTTCGGAGTACTGCGCTGTATGGCTCGTACATATCCACAAATCGCTCGCCAAAATCATTGATATTGGACAGATTCAAAGGCGAATCGCTCATGAGATTTATATGGTCTTCGATGAGCATCAGGTCGCCTCGGTTGAACGCCGGATTAAGCCCGCCAGCGGCATTGCTGATTAATAAATTATCAATACCAAGTGCGTGCATTACGCGCAAAGGATAGGTGACTTGCGCAGCCGTATAACCTTCGTATAAATGAAAGCGACCTTGCATTACTATCACTTTTTTGCCTGCAACAGTGCCAAATATTAAATTGCCCTCGTGAAAAGTAACCGTAGAAAGTGGAAAATGGGGAATTGATGAGTAGGGGATTATCTGTGCTTGCTCTATTTGTTGCACTATCCTGCCTATTCCGGAGCCTAAGATAATACCGGCAGCAGCACCCTCAAAACCGCGTTCACGCAAATAGGCTGCACTTTCTTGAATGTTTTGTAATGTAATCATGGAAAAATTAAAATAATGTATTGGGTAAGATATTTTTTTTTAAAAACACACCTTACCGCGTTTTTGAATTTAGATTTAAAGCCGCCACTATTGACAGAATCAATGACAATGAATTGATATGCCTTCAACTTTTTCAAAGAATATCTTCTTTTGCTCGGTACTTATTCTATATCACTGCGGCTTTGGGGTATATCGTTTCCGCAACAAAAAATACATCGCCAAACCAGCTGCTACCAAACCAAGTGCAATAATCTGCGACAGCGACAAATGTAGCCCCAACACATCATAGCGTGGATTGACCCGTATGGCTTCGATGCTGAAACGCTCTATGCCGTTGAAGATGAGATACAGCGCAAACAACAGCCCGGGATAAGGCGTGAGTTTTTTGCGCAAACGCCACAAAAGGGCAGCGATAAGCAGACCCAGCGCAAATTCGTATAAAGGGGTAGGAAATACGGGCGGCTGCAACACAAAACAATACTCGCCTTCGCAGTTCGGAATGGGTACGCCCTCTTTGGCTACATTGTGCGGATAATCAAAAGCCCATAACCATTGCGGCAAAAAAGCGGGTTTGGCGGCGGTATTTACAATGCCCCAGTCGCCATCGCCGGCAAAGTGGCAGCCGAGCCGCCCAATGCCATAAGCCAAAATTAAGCCGGGGGCGGTAGCGTCCATAAAGCGCAGCAAAGGAATTTGTTTTTTGCGGGCAAAATAGATGAGGGCGATGGTGGCAAAAATAAGACCGCCGTAAAAGGTAAGCCCCGAAAACGACAAAAGGCTGCCGAGGGGGTCGCGCACGAAATCGTTCCAGTTTTCGAGGCTGGAAAATACCTTGGAACCCAACACGCCAAACAAAGCCGCTATCACTACTATATCCATCACGCGCTGGTGCGGATATACCATTTCCTGTACTTGTTGTGGGCGGGGCAGGGCTTGGCGGTTTTTGTCGTAATAAAAATAAGCTCCCATCGCCACGGCACCGATGATACCCGCCCACAGATTGCCTTGGGTGTTGGCAATAAATTGTTCGGGTGCGCGGGTAAATGCGCTGAGGTGCTGCACTATCCAGCCCAATTTATAAAACAGCACAAAACCCACCACACTTTGGAGCAATACCTCGTGCCATTGCGCCCGCACGCCTATCAGGTGGGTTTCTTTTACGGCTTTGAGCAAACCCGCATCTTCCAAACGCCGAAACTCTACATACAATAAATAGGCAGCCGCCACAAAAGAAAGTGCCATCAGGAAGCCAAACACTTTGAACAGCGACAAAAAAGGCAAATCAATGCCGAAGGTGTATTTGAAAAATTCGTAGAATGATGCGTACATAAGCCGAAACAAGGGTAAATGGAAAGCGCAAAGGTAGCAAAATTAAGCTTATTGGCGTATATTCGGGTGTTGAGAAAGTTGGAAAGCCTGAGCAGTAAAGTTTTTTTTTGCCCTTTGAGTGTTCAGCATATATTTACCTCTGATGAGCCGGATAAAAAATTTTCGTGCGTAGTTTTTACGCTGACTGCTAAGGGTTTTGGGGGGTGGCATTCGGGCGGGTTTTGGAGTGCAAAGCTGACAAACTGCACTGAACTTGAATAGAAGCACAAAGTTCCAATTTTGCATGTCACTCGCCATTGAGCCAAATGTGTATTATCGGCAGAACTTCTTTTTGTCAGTTGAGTATTGGTTCCATAAAACAGTCTAAAAATTCTTCTGTTACTCCTTTTAGTTTTCGTCTTTGGCAAAGTGCATAAAGTTCTTCAACTGCCGAATATGTAAAATATCTTGTGTCCAAGTCTCTAAACTGTGGTTTATTAGCTTCCTTAATTACTTTGTCTCTGTCTTCGTCAGGTGCAACAATTACATATCTTGTCGGGAATGGTGGAAATTTGTCTTTGAAGTTTTTCATTCTGCTAAGTCCACTTGTTACACCTGTTGAATGTTCAACTTCCATAACTGCTGGCATAAGTTTTCCATTCTTAAACCAAATGCAGTCAATCAGTAAAGCTGCTTGAATTGCATCGTCATAAGCTGTCATTAGTTTTTCGTCTTTCAATGAAGCAATAACGCCATCAAATTCTCCAATTCTTTTGTTTTGATATAAAATACCTTTGTCATTTTGAGCAATCCAAGTTCTAAAGTTTAGTTGCTTCCCGATAAAATAAAGTGCTATTTGGATTTGAGCGTGTCGTCTTTGTATATCAAGATTGATTTCTTGTCGCTCAAACGTATCAGGTAAAACAAGAGAGTCATAAAATGCGTCTAATGCTGGAATTTCAGAAATTACAATATCCGTTTCCATTTTGACTAAAACACCAAGTCTGTGCGGTGCGTCAGGATTCCAAATTAAATGCTTGTGTCCGTGTTTGATTGTTGTGTGTCCGCCCTTGTTTTCAATTCTTCCGGGATAGCAAAAATAAAATTCAGGTGTGTGTGCCAAAAGTGCTTCAAAAACACTTCTTGTATTATAACTTGCTCCTAAAATTCTGTCGATATTGATTGGTTGATTAACATTGAAAGCATTTGCAACTCTCCAAATCAATTCACTTGAAATACTCTCAACTTTTTGATTTGCTTCAGTTTCTCCGGCAAAAGGATTCCACCTTTTAATTCTTATCGGACCTTCAGGCAAGTCAGCTCCTTCAATTCTTATTACTCCCTTTGTTTTCGGGCTAACGTAATTGTAAACCTGTTTTTTATCTAACTGGTTTATGTAAGCCACAAGGTTACTTGCTGATAGTTTCCGCATATTTTAATTCTTCTGATTTAATTTTTTCAATAAAAACACTTATCGTTTCTGCAAGTCCTTTTGCAGCAAGATAAGGGACACCATTGCCAATGGTCTTAAACATATTTGATAATGAAATATGCTCTGGTATAATAAAATTCTTTGGTAACGATTGTATAGCTAATGCTTCGGCTGCTGAAATTCTTCTTGGCTTGTATGGGTGTAAATGAACTTCATTGTTTCCGTATGCTGCTGTTGGGGAATATCTCCAACGGTGAAGCCTTTTATATGACTTTTTTAAATCGTCTCCTTCTTGGATTGATAAAAATTTTGAAAGTCCGGCTCTTGGCTGAAAATAGTGTTCAGCGTTTGGGTGATTTTCTACATCATTTTTGTCAAACCAATATTGAACTGTTAGTTTTTTGTCAATTCCTTTTGGGAATGGTTTTTCTTGGTTGTTTAAAAATGGTTCTTGTTTTGGCCAATTTTTGGAAAGTATTTCTTTTGCTGTGTAAATAGTTTTAGCGTTCCAATCAAAAGATTTTAGAATAGGTGAGCCGTTTAATTCCATTCCTAAATCACTCAATACATTTCGTTTGAACCCAATTAGGATTATTCGCTCTCTGTCTTGCGGTGTTCCAAATTCAATTGCGTTGATTAGCTTTTCTGTCAAATAGTAGCCGTTTGAAATAAGTTTTAGTTTTACTTCATCAAAAAATGCTCTATGCTTTTTTGTTCTGTAAAGTCCTTTTACGTTTTCAAACAGGAAAAAGTCTGGTTGGTTTCTTACAATTAATTCTATGTAGGTTTCTGATAGTTTACCATTCTCGCCTGCAATTCCTTTGTTTTTTCCACCAACCGAAAAGTCAGGACAAGGCGGACCACCAATAAAACCAACTAAGTCAAAGTTCTTTTTTGATTCTTGTATGTTTTTTCTTAGTGTCTCAGCTTTTTCATTTTCAAGAAATGCACATATGTCGTCCGTGCTGTGTCCAAATATTGGTTCTTTTATTTTAAGTCCTTTCCTTGAAGCCTTGTAAACTTCCATAAAAGGTTTGTGGTATTCGTTGACAAAAACAGTTTCAAAGCCTTGAGTTGTCTCGAAACCCAAGTCAAGGAAGCCTGCTCCTGCGAAAAAGGAAAAGATTCCAATTTTTGTTTTATCGTTGTCTGTCATAAGGCAAATTTACAATTTATATTCTGTCTTTAGTTCGTTTGCACTGTCGTTTTTTAGTCTTGCTACCCCTCAATATTGCATATATCTTCTTATTATTCTCTGAATTGGGTTTGTTCAAAAAGCCTTTTACCTTTGGCACTTTGTGTAAAAAGGTGCATTAATACCTCAGTTTGCGAAGATACATATACATTCTTATTCTTTAAATGAAAAAATAATCTGTAAAAAAACAAAATGCCCCCAACACCTGCGCCGGTGTCGGGAGCATTTAAGGATTGAGCATTTATTGATAAAAAAAATCAGGCGTGTACGCTGATGCTTACTTCATCGCTCCATTGCCCTACGGGGTGGTCGTTTTGTATATAAATGGCTTTGTATTTCCATACGCCGCCTTTGAGGGGCAGGGGGTGGGCATCTAAATAGTGGGGATTGAGGTCGGTGGCGGCGTATTCGTAGCCTTTGCCCTCGCCTCGGTCGGCGTATATTTGTATGCCCTGATGGTTTTCCTTTTTCCATTGCACCTCCGGCTGTCCGCCTGCGCCGAGCCGCACTTTGAGCAGCGGGCGAAAATCGCTGCTGCCGTTGTCGCTGCTCTGGGTGCCTTCCAAACCCAAGTCGTTGCCATCGGCGATGGTGTAGGCGATATGGCTTTTGATGCGCTTGCCGATGCTGGCGGCGCGTTTGAACACACCCGGCAGCACTACCGGTGGCGCAGCCGTAGTGGGCGGCGGTGTAGGAACAGGCGATGCGCTCGCGCCTGCCGCTATGCCGTCTCGCACTTCATTTTTGTACTCTATCACTTTGCGCACATACTCTTCGGCTTTGTTGCGATAGTCGAGCCAATACGAAAATTGCAGGGCTGCCGCTTGCATATCGCTCACCTCGGCAGCCGTAATGCCGTATTTGGCGGTGTAGCCGTTGAGTTTTTGGGCAAAATTTTTGAGCCAAAGGTCTTTTTCCGAATCAATTCGGGGAATAAATGAAATCTTACTCATAAAAAAATCTTTTAAAAAATAAAAAAATGGTTTTAGTACGGTGTAGAGTAGTGGAATTACCAAACACGCCACTGTATAACGCAAAAAAAACAGGCTGCGTATTTTGTAACGGTTGTTTTTTTTGTTAAAATGTAAAATAACGACATTTGAGGTGCTACTGCCGCTGCCGTGGGTACTCCAACTTTGATAAAATTTGGAATATTGTCAGAGTTAAATACTGCGGCTTATGTCGTGGGCAACCCCAACTTTGACAAAGTTGCAACTTTGTCAAAGTTAAACAGTGCCGCATTTACCATTTGCGGTGCCGCATTTACCATTTGCGGTGCCGCATTTACCATTTGCGGTGCCGCATTTACCATTTGCGGTGCCGCATTTATCATTTGCGGTGCCGCATTTACCATTTGCGGTGCCGCATTTACCTTATGCAGTGCCGCATTTACCTTATGCAGTGCCGCATTTACCTTATGCAGTGCCGCATTTACCATTTGCGGTGCCGCATTTACCATTTGCGGTGCCGCATTTACCATATGCGGTGCCGCATTTACCATTTGCGGTGCCGCATTTACCATTTGCGGTGCCGCATTTATCATTTGCGGTGCCGCATTTACCATTTGCGCTGCCGTATTTACCATTTGCGGTGCCGCATTTACCATTTGCGGTGCCGCATTTACCATTTGCGGTGCCGCATTTACCATTTGCGGTGCCGCATTTACCATTTGCGGTGCCGCATTTACCATTTGCGGTGCCGCATTTATCATTTGCGGTGCCGCATTTACCATTTGCGGTGCCGCATTTACCATTTGCGGTGCCGCATTTATCATTTGCGGTGCCGCATTTGTCGTGGGATACCCCAACTTTGACAAAGTTGCAACTTTGTCAAAGTTAAGCACTGCCGTATTTGGCGTGCTTAGAAACAACATCAATTCGCTTATTATTCCGTTTTTTCATTTACCCTTATATCATCAATATCCGCCGAGTATTGCCAATATAAATGGAACAATAATATGGGTAATGCTGAAATCGGATAAAATATGCGCACCTTTTGGGCAGAGGAAACTCGGAGTAGCGGTATTATTTGGGTATGATAGTTCTGAAAAATTCGATTTTAAAGGTGGAACACCGCAGACGTAAAATCTTTATAGAAAAAATAATACCCAAAATCCGAGAACCCCTTTCGGGACGATGTAGGGGGCTGTATTGGAAAAGGCGTTTTTTATTTTTCTATCTATATATCAGCCCTGACGGGCTTTTTATACCCGCATTATGAATACGCAACAAATAAATTGTTTTTAGTAGAATGTTGGGAGTAGGGATTTATACAATTGCGGCAAACGGTTTGGGGCTTGGCGTTCGGGCGGGGTTTGGAGTGCAAAGTTTCAATTTTGTACTAAAATTCAATAGAATTACGGTTGTTGGATTTAGCACTAAACCCGCCATCTTTAAAAACCCTTATTAGCTGATTGCTCCTTTGTTTTCAAGGTTTATTTCTGTTTTATATTCTGTTCTTGGCTCCTCTATAAGGAATAAATCAAATTCTTTTTTATCGTTGAAACCTCCAATTTTTTGTTTGTATGTTAATGCAGTTTTAGGATCTTCAATTTCAAGTTTTCTATTTTTACTGATTGCCAAAAAATCTTCTTCTTGGTCAATTCCTAAAAATCGCCTATTTGCCAAATTAGCGGCAATACCTGTTGTCGAACTACCTGCAAACGGGTCTAAAATCCAAGCGTGTGGCTTTGTCGAAGCCAAAATTAGTCTTGTCAAAACCGACAAAGGTTTTTGTGTTGGATGTTTTCCGCAAGATTTTTCCCAAGGTGCAATGGCTGGCAATTTCCAAACGTCTTTCATTTGTTTGTCGCCATTGAGTTGTTTCATTAGTTCGTAGTTGAAATAGTGCGGAACTTTTTCGTTTTTTCTTGCCCAAATGATTTGTTCTGTTGAATATGTAAAATAGCGACAAGAAAAATTTGGCGGTGGATTTGTCTTTTCCCAAGTGATTACGTTCAGGATTTTAAAGCCCAATTCATTGAGAATTTGCCCAACCGAAAAAATGTTGTGCATAGTTCCGCTTATCCAAATGGTAGCATCCTCTTTCATTTTGCCACGAACCAATGAAAGCCATTTTCGGTTGAAATCATTAATAAATTCAAAGCCTTCGGATTTGTCCCATTTTCCTTTATTTACACTTACAATTTCTCCGCTTTGAATGGATAAACCATTGTTAGATAGAAAATAGGGTGGATCGGCAAAAACCATATCAAACTTGTGCTCAAATTGAGGTAAAAGTTCCATTGTATCTCCGTGAAGAAGATAAAAGTCTTTGTCGGAGGATTTGAAATAGGGTTTAAGCATTCAGTAATCGAAACATTGATTGAAATTCTTCAAGCGAACTTACTATTATTTTATCATTAAAACCCTCTTGAATGTCAGTCCAGCGAATTAAAGCATCATTTTCTTTAAAATCAAAAGTTGGGTCTAAATTTACAATTAACCCGTAGTATTCCCATGTAGCTGTGTCGTTTATAGAGTCAAAATACTCATAAAGTGATTTGATAGCTGTTGGTTTGTGGTCTGAATATTTTATTTCTATTTTCATGCTAAACATAATTAAGTTACTTTTGCAAATATACGAACAATTTTTTAAAACACACAATAAGTGTTTTTATGGCTGAAAATATTTTAATATCTTTCGGATTGAAGTTAAAGAGTTTGAGGCAAAAAAAATGCCTTACACAGGAGCAATTTGCGCAATTATGTGGCTTACACAAAAACTATATTGGGATGCTTGAAAGGGGGGAGAGAAATCCTTCTTTAATAAATATAGACATCATTGCAAAAGGACTTGAAATTTCTATATCAGAATTGATGAAATTTTAATCTTGTGAATTTTATCCCTACTTGACAAGTAATGTATAGGAAATAATCTCTTAAACCTTGAAAATGACCTGATACTAATATGCTATTCGTCAAGTTTGATTATTTCTTTGATTAATGATTTTCTTGCGTAAAAGGCTCTACTTGTTGAACCATGTCCTGCACCTTTCGTTCGTGCTTGTATCCATTTTCCATCTTTACCTGTCAATGATGAAAAACCTTTTTCTATACATTTATTGCGTATAAACTCATAATCTGCTTCTATTTCTTGAATAAGTGTGTTGCTTTCCAAAAAGTCAAATGATTGCACTTGTAGGAGTACAGACTTTTCATTATGTTTTCCATTCCACGAAACGGCACAATAAACTAGTGCTTTTAATTTCTCCCAACAATGACTTTTAAAAAAGGGTGTTTCCATCAGGTTGATAGGATTTATCATGGTGATTGCAAAGGTTTCTTTTGGAGTCCAAACTCCCTTTATCTTATAAAAAGCACTTGATTTAAGTTCAAAACCAAGTCCATTCGGAGCTTGTTTATTGTCATTTGAAAGTCCAGCTAAATGTTCGAGTGTTAAACCTTTCCACCCTTTATTTTGCTTCCCATTCAAATAAGGAGTAATGTCAAATTTTTTTGCCAATTCGGATAAATCTTGCCCTATATATTTTTCAAGATTTCGAATAGCAATTATTCTGGTAACCATTTGTTTTAATTTTAAATTGTAATAAAGGTTTTTTTTGTTTTGTTGGTAATAAGTAGCTCAGTTAATTCCCCTCTTTTCTCTGGATTTGCATTTATACTTCTCCTTGCATCTACTCGTTGGATATTAAAATCAGCATATAGGTCGTCAAAGAAATTATCATTACTATTTTTTCCTTTAACATCTGAATTACTCAGAATCCAAGTGTGATTTAATGTGTCGAGTTTGTTACAAAAATCTCTCAAACGAATTTGTTCGCTATCGTTAAATTCGTCTTTTGCATACGAATTAAAACTTGATGTTTCACTTAATGGTTTGTATGGTGGATCGAAATAAAATAGCGTATTTTGTTCAGCAAAATCAAGTGTTTGCTCAAAGTCTCCGCATAAAATTTCAACTTTTTGCAATGCTTCGCTTACCGCCAAAATATTTTCTTTGTCGCAAATGGTTGGTTTTTTATAACCGCCCATTGGAACATTGTACAAATTTTTGCTATTCACTCTATACAAACCGTTAAAGCAAGTACGATTAAGAAAAATAAACAAAGCGGCTTGTCCGCTTAGTTCTTCTTTTCTTGTGTTGTACAATTCTCTTTTTTCGTAGTAATAGCGTTTTTTATTGTCCTCGTTTCCTTCCAAAGTGTGATATTGGTTCTGCAAAATTTCGAGTATTGAAATCAGTTCTTTTGGATTTGAAGCGATTGTTTTATATGTATTTATTAAATCTTCGTTGATGTCGTTAATTACTGCTTTTTTTAGGTTTGGAAAGTTATTAATCATCCAAAAAAGAATAGCACCGCTACCAACAAAAGGTTCGATGTATGTGAAATTTTTCTTCGTTATGTTTGTCGGCAAAGTCCGTTCAATGTCGTTAATGAGTTGTGTTTTTCCACCTGCCCATTTCAAAAAAGGTTTTGCTATTTTATTCTCAGCCATTCTAATTTTTATTCAATTAGAGATTTTAAATTTACAATAAAATTTTCGGTTAGCGGTCGGTTTAGAATTTAGATTTTGTTCAAATATTGAATTTTTGCACGGTCGTTTTGGGGTGTCGGCAAACAACCTTCTGTCAGCATTTTGTATGGATTTATTATATCCACAAAAAACAAAAAAAAGAAAGGTGGCTTTTAGGGGCGATGCTTTTATAAAAGAAAACGCTCGCTGTTGCGAGCACCTCGTACAGGTGTCGGGAACAGCAAAATATCAAACAAAAAAAAACAAGGTTACGCCGCGTTTTGTCCTTGCTCGTGTATCACTTTCGCAAATACTTTTACTAATTTTTCGGCGCAATGCTCCCAAGTTAGTTTTTGTAAATCCTTAAAGCTTTCTTCTACAATTTTGTCTTTAAGCGGCTCGTTTTCAATGAGTTCTACAATTTGCTTCGCCATCAGGTTGATGTCCCAAAAATCGGCTTTGAGGGCGTGCGTCATTACTTCTGCCGCACCCGACTGCTTGGAAATTACCGTAGGAATACCAAATTGCGCCGCCTCCAACGCCGACAACCCGAAAGGCTCCGACACCGAAGGCATACAATACACATCAGCCATAGCGAGTAGTTTGTTTACTTTTTCGCGGTCTAAAAATCCGGTAAAATGAAATTTATTGCCCACCTGTTTGTACGCTCCGCCTTCAATGAGGCGTTTGAGGCGGTCGCCGTCTCCTGCCATCACAAAGCGCACCTTGTCGGTTTTGTTGATTACCTTTTCGGCAATTTCCAAAAAAGTTTCGGGTCCTTTTTGTCCGGTAATGCGCCCCAGAAACAACACTAATTTTTCGGGAAAACGCTTCGGCTCATGAAAAACCTTCACCGGATCTACGCCATTGTGAATGGGATAAATTTTGCGCGATTGTATGCCCAAGTATTTGTGAATGATAGTGCCGGTGTAGTAGCTCACGGGCACGATGGCATCGGCAATTTCCATCGCATATTTTTCTACATCGTAGATAAAGCCGCGCCCTTCGGGACCGGCGCGGTCGTACATCAGGGCGTGGGCGTGCCACACGAGGGGTTTGCCACTGATTTTTTTGATTTCTGCCCCCGCCAGCACCGTCATCCAGTCGTGGGCGTGTATTACGTCAAAATCCAAATGTTGGGCGAGTTTGGCGGCGTATTTGGCAAAGGCATACACCCGCTGCTGCACCGACTTGTCGTAGAGTTCGCCCTGCTTAAAAATCTCCAATTCGGCGAGCATCTCCTGCTCATTAATATCCTCAAAGCCGCCGCCGTGGAGCTGCCGGCGTTTGGGGCGACTGCTCTGCTCTATTACAGGCATTTGGCGTTGAGTAGTGCCAAAACGCACCACTTTTTTTTCTTCGCTCCAGTCGTTGTAGGGGTCTATGTTTATCGGAATTTCTTCTACTTTGGCAAAAGTTTCGTAGTGGTCTAAGATGCGTACATATTCAAAATCCTCTTTTTCTTCTACCCAGTGCTGCACCATTTCGCCGCGCAAATCCTGCGGTTTGAGGTTGTTCAAACCGGTGAGGGTGATGTTTTGGAGTTGATATTCGGGGTCGGAGCGCGGAATGATGATGTGCAAATCGGCATATTTTGCCAAGGCTTTCGCCATACCGAAGCAGGCGATACCCAAACCGCCGTTGATGAGGGGCGGAAACTCCCAGCCCAGCATTAAAACTTTTAATCTTTTCATTAAAAAAACGCCATTTTGATGAAAAAGTACGCACAAATAAAAGTATTTTTTATATCAAAAAAATAACTTTTATATCAAAGCACAAAATTAAAAATTAAAAAGGAATTATTTAAAAATCAAAATAATACTTAGCGTATTATTTCAAAACGATTTTGATTGCGCATCTGATAAGAAACATTGTTTTTTTGTTATAGAAGCTATAAATAGCAGCCTCTTTTATTAATAACGAATCGGCGGAGCAGACACATAAAAAAAAGCACCGTGTAAATTAAATAATACACGGTGCTTTTCTTACGGTTATTTTTTTTACCCTTAATTGCCCAAATACGATTTGAGCAATTTGCTGCGGGTCGTTACGCGCAATTTGTTGATGGCTTTGTCTTTAATCTGCCGCACGCGCTCGCGGGTAAGCCCGAAGCGGTCGCCGATGTCTTCCAAGCTCATACTATGCTCCACACCAATACCGAAATACAATTTGATAACGTCTTTCTGGCGTTCGCTCAAAGTGCTCAGGGAGCGTTCTATTTCGAGGCGCAACGACTCCAAATAATCCAAGCCTCTGTCGGTGCGCGGCGTGCCGGTGTTTTCGAGTACATCGAGGAGCGAGTTGTCTTCGCCTTCCTGAAACGGCGCATCTACGCTCACATGGCGCGCGGCAACCCCCAAAGTGGTTTCTACTTCGTCCGATTCAATTTCGAGCACATTCGCCAATTCTTCGGGCGAGGGCTCGCGCTCAAACTCCTGCTCCAATGCCGAAAACGCCTTGTTGATTTTGTTCAGCGAACCCACTTTGTTCAGCGGCAGGCGCACAATACGCGATTGCTCCGCCAAAGCCTGCAAAATGGACTGACGAATCCACCACACCGCATACGAAATAAATTTAAAGCCTCGCGTTTCATCAAAACGCTGCGCCGCCTTAATTAAGCCCAAATTGCCCTCATTGATTAAATCGCTCAACGACAAACCCTGATTCTGATATTGCTTTGCAACCGAAACCACAAAACGCAAATTGGCTTTTGTCAATCGTTCCAACGCATCTTGGTCTCCCGCTTTAATCCGCTTTGCCAACTCCACCTCCTCTTCCGGCGTGAGCAAATCCACCTTCCCAATTTCCTGCAAATATTTTTCCAGCGACTGGCTCTCGCGATTGGTAATGGATTTAGTTATTTTTAGCTGCCTCATAATAAAATCTCAAAAAATAAATAAAAGTGACAAGTAATGAATGTATAATAATAAAAAAAAACACAATCCGGTATTTTTTATATAAAAAACACCTAAAAAAAGTGTTAAATCATAAAAGTTTCGCAAAAGTAACCTACAACTTACAAAAAATTAAAAAAACTTTTACAAAATAAAACCATTTTTGCCTTTTCATGACTGAATAGCAACGTTACAAGGGTATTTTTAGTTGCGAAAATTGATTTTTTTTAAAAAAAATATACTTACTTATACAAAAATACATTTTATTTTATATCATTGCGCTTTGAAAATTGTACTAAGAAATGTCCAGACAAAAAGTAGTTTTTGAGTATTACGTGCGTTCCTCGCCCAGTATTTTATATAGTTTTCTCACCACCCCCGAAGGTTTATCGCAGTGGTTTGCCGATCATGTGGATAGTTTTGAAAATGAATATACCTTTTATTGGGACGGTAGCTCCGAGCAAGCCGAGTTGTTGGATTGTGAAGAAGATGAATTTGTGCGTTATCGTATGGAAGATTGCGAAGACGATGAATATATAGAGTTTCGCATCGGCAAAACCGAAATTGGCAATGATACGATGTTGTACATTACCAAGTTTCTGAACAAAAATGAAGTAGCCGATGAAAAACTTTTTTGGGATATTACCATTGATAAATTAATGGGTAGTATCGGCGGCAAAAATTAATTTTCTCCCGCTTTTTTCTCCACACCACCACGCCATTTTTGTATGTTTTTTGTATGATAATGCCTGCTGATATGCGGGCTTTTGTTGTCGCTGTCATCGTCAGCGTTTTTTTTGATGTGCTTGTTTTTTTATGTGTATTTAATTTCAAAAAAAAGATGAAAGAAATTAATATATCGCTATCCCTGCAAATTTTCGACAAAATCGGAGATTTTAATATACAAGAGCAACAGCTCATTCAAGCAGCGCAGGTCGCTTGTAAAAACGCCTACGCGCCTTACTCCAAATTTCAGGTGGGCTGCGCCGTATTGCTCGCCAATGGTGCCATTGTGAGTGGCAATAACCAAGAAAACGCCGCTTATCCGAGTGGCTTGTGTGCCGAGCGTGTAACCCTGTTTTATGCCTCTGCCAACTATCCCGATGTGCCGATGTTGAGCCTCGCCGTTACCGTAAATTACGAACAACTCCACTTAGAAGATTTTGTGTTTCCGTGCGGAGCTTGCCGGCAAGTAATCGCAGAGTATGAGCATAAATCTCAACAGCCACTGCGCATTATTTTGGTAGGAAAAAACGAATATGGCGTGTTGCGCTCCGGTTTGGATTTATTACCTTTCTTGTTTTCGGGAGATATATTAAAAAAAATAAAGTAAGACACATACTTGTTAAAAATATGGTATTTAATGCTTAATATTGCCTTCATAACATTTTACAACTAAACAGACACTAAAAATAATGAAACTGACTACTTTATTTCTTTCGTGCATTTTTGGTTTGAACACTTATTTTGTTGCCAACGACAAGCCCATTCAGGAGCAAAGCGACGATAAAGTGATAGAGCAAATTTACCATAAAGAGTTGCTTTATGGCAGCAGCTACGAAAACCTCCGCCATCTGTGTAAAAATATCGGACACCGGCTCAGTGGCTCGTCCGGAGCCGCCGCCGCCGAAAAATGGGCGCAACAAACCCTGAGCCGCCTCGCCGATACCGTGTATTTGCAACCTGTGAGCGTGTCGCAGTGGATACGCGGCAGAAAACAAACTGCCGAAGTAGTGTTGCAAAATAATATTATGCGCAGCCTGAAAGTATGCGCTTTGGGCGGCTCGCCCGCTACACCCACACAAGGCGTAAAAGGCGAATTGCTTGTGGTGGAGCAGTTGAGCCAGTTGGCGGCTTTGGGCGAAAAAGGTGTGAAAAACAAAATCGTTTTTTTCAACCGCCCGATGAGTGCCACCAAAATTGACCCTTTTGATGCTTACAGCGAAGCAGTGGAGCAACGTGTAAACGGACCTGCCGAAGCCGCTAAATATGGAGCTGCCGCCGCCATCGTGCGCTCTATGACCCACAAAAAAGACGACTATCCGCATACCGGAATCACGATGTACCAAACCAATTTCTCTATTCCGGCAGTGGCTATCAGCACCGTAGGTGCTGATTTTTTAAACGGAATTGGTACGGATAATAAAACAAATGTGAGTATCAATTTGGAATGTGCCACCAAAGGCGAAGTGACAGCAAATAATGTAGTGGCAGAAATTAAAGGCTCTAAATTTCCCAACGAAATTATTTTGGTGGGTGCGCATTTGGATAGTTGGGATTTGGGCGAAGGCGCACACGATGACGGTGCGGGCGTGGTGCATGTAATGGAAGTGCTGCATTTATATAAAAAGCTGAAAATAAAACCTTTGCGCACGATTCGTGTTGTGTTGTTTACAAATGAAGAAAACGGCGGACGTGGGGCAAAAAAATATGCCGAAGAAAGCAAACGCCGCAAAGAAATGCACATCGCTGCTATAGAATCGGACAGAGGCGGCTTTGCGCCGCGCGGCTTTGAGTTTGATGGCAATGATTTAGTGCGCAACCAATGCCTGAGCAAAGTGCAATCGTGGAAAAACCTATTTTCGCCCTATCGCCTCCACCATTTTGAAGCAGGCGGCGGCGGTGCTGATATTGATGTTTTGCGCGAGCAAAATGTGCCGCTTATCGGTTTTGTTCCCGACCCACAGCGTTATTTTGATTATCATCATTGCGAAACTGATGTATTTGAAGCCGTTAATAAAAGAGAATTGGAATTAGGAGCAGCCAGCATTACATCTTTGGTGTATTTATTGGATAAATATGGACTGAAATAGTATTTTTCAGTTTTTAAAAAACGGCAATAAAAAACGGTAATAAAAAAAGCGGCAACTTTTTTCAGGAAAGTTGCCGCTTTTTATTTTCTTCAATAAGCTGATTAATCAGCTTTCCATTTTGGCAAACGCCCCGGAATATAAGGTGCGCCTTTTTGTTCTAAATTTCCCGCTATGGTATCTATTTGTTGGTCGGTGCTTTGCAAAAGTTTGTAGGCTTCGTTGAATTGCTTTTTCACAATTTTCATTGACTCTACATAAGTGCCGGGCAACTCGCCGCTTACATAAAACAAATTGTACAGCATATTGTCAAAACGACCCTTCAAGCCGGGCAATGTTTCAAACTCGCGTTTTGCCAAAGAGCCGTCTCCGTTGAACTGCATTTCCAGCGTTTGCAAATTGTTTTCCACCTGTTTCAGCCCTTCCAACTCTGCGAGGGCGGGCTGTGCCGAGCGTTGGGCTGCCACTTTGAGGTGTTTTACTTTTTCGCCCAGTTCATTGCGGTAGTTGTCGGCGGCATCAATGGTGCGGCGCAGTTGTGCCAACTCTTTGCTAAATGTTTCGTATTCTTTTTGTTTGGCGGGCAAAGTGCGCTGCATCAAAGGATAAATACGGAAAGGTACGGCTTCGCTCAAAGCCTCGCTTTTGCCGTTTTTAATGAGGAGCATTTGTACGGTGTAGCTGCCCGGTATTGCCAGCATACCGCTTTGCGGCGGGTCGTATTTGTCGGTTTCTGCCGCTTGTAAGGTGGTTGGTGAGGTCATCTCGTGGCGGAAATCCCACGAAACTCTTCCCATTCCTTTTTTTGCAGCACCCCGCAAAGAACGAACGGTATTGCCTGCATCATCTTGTATCACAAACAGCAAATAAGGGGCTTCTTCGTTGTCTTCCAAGCGCAAGCTATCGTTGGTAGGGTAGGAGATAGTGCCATTTTTTTTCAAAATTTCGGCTTCGCGCTCTTTGCGCAATTTTTTAATGCTTTTATAATCATCTTTTACAAAATAAGTAAATACTGCACCTGCCGGCGGATTGGGAGCTACATAAAAAGCATCGCCTTTGTCGCCTTTTCCTTTATCGCCCAAAGGATAACGTTCCAAATACATAGGCGCATCTTTTACAGAAAAAATAGTTCCTTTTTTGTCAAAATCCTCTTTTTTGAGCGTTTGTAAAACAGAATAATCATCTAATACATAAAAACCGCGCCCAAAAGTAGCCAGCACCAAATCATTTTCGCGCTGTTGGATAGCGATGTCTTTAACGGCAATGGTGGGCAAGCCGCCTTTCATTTGCAGCCAGCTTTTGCCGCCGTCTAATGTGAAAAACACCCCAAATTCAGTGCCTGCAAACAACAAATTGGGGTTTTTGTGGTCTTCGGCGATGCAATACACCGAGCCGCGCTCCGGCAGATTGTTTTGTAGTGCCGTCCATGTTTTTCCTTTATCTTTGCTGATAGAAATATAAGGTTTGAAATCGCCGTTTTTGTGGTTGTTGAAAACAGCATATACCGTATTTTCATCATATTGCGAAGCCAGCAAAAAGCTGATATAAGTATTTTCGGGAATACCGCCAAAACGCTCATATTTTGTCCAGTTTTTGCCGCCATCTGTCGTCACTTGAATCAAACCATCATCAGTACCTGCATAGAGGATATTTTCGTTTTTTGGCGATTCGCTGAATGAAACGATATTGCCGTAGTACGAGGTAGATTGGTTTTTTGCTACGGCATCTACGCTCCACACTTTGCCCATAACGGGAAGTTTGTTGCGGTCGGTTTGGCGGGTGAGGTCGCCGCTGATGGCAGTCCACGAGTCGCCGCGATTGTCGGAGCGAAACAGGCGGTTGGCGGCGTAATAAATGCGTTCGGGGTGGTGATGACTGATGGCGAGCGGCGAGTCCCAGTTCCAGCGCAAAGCAGCATCGCCCTCCATTTCCTGCGGTTTGATGTCAATAATTTGACCGCTTTTTTTGTCGTAGCGTATCAAGCCGCCGTATTGCCACTGCGAATACACAATGTCGGGGTTGGTGGGGTCAATGGCGGGCTCAAAACCATCGCCGCCTACGGTAACAAACCAATCCCAATTGGTGATGCCCGATGCGCTGAAAGTGCGCGAAGGTCCGCCGAGTGTGTTATTATCTTGTGTGCCGCCGTAAATGTTGTAAAAAGGTTCGGCATTGTCCACCGCCACACGATAAAATTGTGTAATGGGCAAATTGGTTTTGAAATTCCACGTGGCGGCGGCATCGTAAGTTTCGTATAAGCCGCCATCGCAGCCTACGAGCCAGTGTTGCGGGTTGCGGGGGTCTATCCACATAGCGTGGTTGTCCACGTGTTTGGTTTTTTCGCCTACTTTTTTAAAAGTTTTGCCGCCGTCGTGACTCACTTGCAGCCAGGTATCCATTGAATAGATGCGCTCGGCATTGGTGGGGTCGCATATAATTTCGCAATAATAATTGCCGGCAGTGCTGTGGCTGCTTTGTTTTTCCCAGCTTGCCCCGCGATTGGTGGAGCGATACAAACCTTTACTTTCGTTGTCGGCTTCAATGAGGGCATAGAGCAGGTCGGGATTTCCGGCGGGTATTGCCATAGAAATACGTCCTACATCGCCGGCGGGCAAGCCGCCTTTGAGTTTGTCCCACGTTTCGCCGCCGTTGGTGCTTTTGTAAATGGCAGATTCGGGACCGCCGCTGATATAAGTCCACACATGGCGGCGGCGTTGGTGTGCGGTGGCATACAATACATCGGGGTTGTTGGGGTCAATATGAATTTCATTGAATCCGGTATTTTCGCTCACTTCCAATATTTTTTTCCAGTTTTTACCGCCGTCTGTGCTTTTATAGATACCTCTATCGCCGCCTGCCGACCACAGGGGTCCGTATGCTGCTACATATATAGTATTGGAGTTGCGGGGGTCAATGGCAATTTTGCCGATATGTTCGGAGTTTTTTAAGCCCATATTGGTAAAACTCTTACCGCCGTCTTCTGATTTATAAATACCATCGCCGTAAGCAACAGAGCGTTGGTTGTTGTTTTCGCCACTGCCTACCCACAGCACATTGGGATTGTTGGGGTCGAGGGTGAGGCAGCCGATAGAGAAAGAGCCTTGCTCATCAAAGAGCGGCTCAAAAGTAGTGCCGCCGTTGCTGCTTTTCCATACGCCGCCCGAAGCTGCTGCAACGTACCAGATATGTGGTTGCGTGGGGTGAATGGCGAGGTCGGAGATGCGACCCGAGGTAACTGCAGGACCGATGCTGCGAAAATTGAGTGCGGAGTAGGTGTCTTCATTGACAAAAGGCTCTTTCGGAAGTTTTTCGTCTTTCTTTTCATCTTTTTTTTGTGCCCAAGCCGTTATTGTAGCACCTAACCACAAAAAACATAGTATTTTTTTGTACATAGAAATAGATAGTGAATGATGATAAAATGAATAAAAGCCAAAAATAATAAAAACTTGTATGATGTTTTGTGTTTTGTTACAGTGCAGTACGATGGTACAACCAAGCAATAGGCAATGAATAAAAACCGTTCATCGCCCAGTTGTCGTAAGATGTTTTGATTTCTGCTTGTAAAGCCTCAGAAAGCGGCATATTTTTTTTGATACTTTCGTTTTTTTCTTTGACTGCTTTTCTGAAAACACCCAAAAATTTATCTAAACTTTCATCTTGAAAATCATTGTAGCGCATATTCTGTGATAAATTATGCAGCCATGTAGCGGTCATTTCGTAATCGGCGGCTTCAAAAAATAAAATACATTCTATCAGTTTTAAATAAAATTTTGTGAGCCGGTCTATTTCTTGTGCTTGGATAATTTGTATGGTTTGCAGGACTGTTGTTTTATCTTTTATAAAAATAGCGTACCATATTTGAAAAAAACGAATGCGTAACTGATAAGGATTTTCCGCTAAATGGTTTTGTACGCTTTTTAAAATACGGGCAGCAGTTTCAAATTGAAAACTTTTCAAACAAAAACTCAACATATTCAGCCGCGAAAGTGTGAGCAAGGCTCTGCTTACTGTATTTTCGAGTATATCGGAGAGAGGTAGCAGTTTTTCCAAAATTTCCTGCGCTGTTTGATAATCTTTTTGCAGTATATATAATACAAATAGGTTGGAATAGGTGCTGAATTTATCCGCTTGCAGCATGTAGGAGTGCTGTTCTTCCAAATATGCAATATTTTGCTTTATGTATTCGGTTTTGCCGCTGCGCTCTGTGTTGTCGTATATTTTTCGTTTGCGCTCTATATAGGTCAGATAGGGGTTGGCTTCGCTGCTGCTGCCGTCGTGGTAAGGCGGCAACAAAGGGGATAATTCCAAAGGTGCCAAACGACTTTGAATACCGAAATTGAGGGCGGTGATGATTACATTGCGCTCGGCGATATAACTTTTCAGGGCTGTTTGATAATGTGGTGTTTGTGCTTGGAGGGCTTCATGAGCTTGCTCGTATCGCTTGGCTTCTTCCAGCGAATCCACCATGTGGTAGCGCAACAGGCTATTGCTGAGGTAGAGATAATGCCAATAATCAAAATTTTCTGCACAGGTTTCTAATTCTTCTTTGAGCAGTTGCTCATAAAACTGCCACGAACTGCGCCGATGCAGAGCTTGCAGCAATAAATGCTGGCGCAGCCGCAAACTGTGTGGATTGTCGTGGTGCAGCTGCTTGTCAATTAAAATGACTTTGATTTCATCATTGATTAAGCGGAACAAATTGCGCAAATTGGTGGCGGCTTTGGGGCTATATGGCGTTTTGAATATCTGTAAAACCAATTCTTCGGACGGTGGCAAATCGTTTTGTTTGTCGTGTGCCGTCATTATTTTTTGGAGCAGCAACTCTAATTTTTTATTGCCTTTGTCGGCTATTGTTTTTTTGAGCAGTTTGCGCTCATCGGGCAATAAAATTTCAATGAGTTTGAGTGTTTTCAATTTTTAGTATAAATATTTGATAATGAATTATTTATGTATAAAAAACTGCTTTATTTTTATCACAAAGATACTATTTTTATTTTGTATATGGTGCAGATATGCTGTTACTTTGTAAGCGATAATTAACAAGCAATTTTTTATCACTTTATTTATTTACTTTCAAAACAAAAAAATTTATCATGAGAAACATTTTAAAACTATTTTTTATTCTCGCTTTTTGTGGAATTTATCTGCAGGCGCAACAATACAACATTGTTGTGGATAATGATTACAATTACAACTCAGACATCAGCTACGGTGCCTATATCACTAATACCAAAAATAATACCTACACTACCTACGGCATATATAATTACACATATAATGACGGATCTGGGGATTCTTACGGTATTTACAGCCGCAACTTCTCTTACGGCACTGGCACACCCTATGCAGGGTATTTTACGGGTACTTATAATACCAACGTGCCAACAGGCTATGGTATTTATGCCTCTGCCTCAGGAGCAACTAATAACTGGGCAGGTTATTTTGCAGGCAGGGTGGGTACTTCGGGGCGTTTTATTGTGGATTCAAATTTGGATAACAACAAAGTGATTATTTGGAACGACGGAAACCCTATATCTTCTACCAGCACCAACTGCTATAGCTTGGGCGTAGATGGCGGTAATTTTAAATTTAATGTCCCTATTTCCAGCGATGTATTCACTTTTAACCACGGCGATGTAGCAGGAGGATCACTTACTTATATAAAAAGGTTGCAAGCGGGCGCGGCGGGAACAGTTGGCTCGGCGGCTGTGGGTGTTAATTGGATTAGCTCTGGTTCGGTAACTTACAATATAGATGTAAGCGGTGTCGGTTATATTACAAACGGTGTTTGGACAGCCTCTGACCGCAATTTCAAAAAAGACATCAAAAAGTATAGCAGTGCTTTAGAAACCATCAGCAAACTACAAGCCTACACCTATCAATACGACCGAAGCAAAGCTCCCGAATACAACTTTGACGAGCGCGAACATATCGGTTATTTGGCGCAAGACCTCCAAAAAGTAGTGCCGCAAGCCGTGATGGAAGATGGCAAAGGCAAAGGTTTTTTGGCGGTGAATTACGATATGCTTATTCCTGTAATTTCGGAGGCGGTGAAAGAGTTGGCAAGCGAAAGAGATGCCACCAAAGCTGAAAACAGCGAGTTGAAGGATAAAATAAGCGCGCTTGAAAGTGAAATGACAGAGTTGCGTGCAATGGTGCAAAAAATGAACGCTGCTATGCAAAACTGCTGTCTGAGCGACAAAACCGAAACAGGCTCTTTGATTAACAGCAACGGCAATTACAGCAATGCCGCCCGTTTGGAGCAAAACGCACCCAACCCTTTTTACAACAAAACCATTATTCAGCACTATGTGCCCGAAGAAGCCGGCAATGCACAACTTCAAATTACCGCCCTTGACGGCAAAGTAGTAAAGAGCATCAACCTTAACAAAGGATTTTCTACTACTACCATTAGCGGTAGCGAGTTGGTAGCAGGTACTTATTTTTATACACTCATCATAGATGGCAGCAATGCCGCCACCAAAGAAATGATTTTAACCAAATAAAAATTTTTACTACCTACAAAAGAAAACGGGCACTTCTTTATATATTTAGGAGTGTCCGTACTTTTTTAATGCTATCTTTCTGTTTATAAAAATCCGAACAAGCAATGAAAACCATTTTTTTCTCTTTTCTTTTCTTTATTTCGCAAATTGCCCTTGCCCAAAGCGGCACTACGGGCACAGGTAGCGTATTAGTAGGGGCTACTACTCGCACCTACACTTATTATTTGCCCCTTAATTTTGACCCCGCCTGCTCGTATCCGCTGCTGATTGCGTACCACGGTAGCGGCGGCACCGGCAATAGTATGAAAAACTCCACTGATTTTGAAAGCATCGCCGATGCCGAACGCTTTGTAATAGCTTATCCCAACGGTACTTGCTCCGGCAATCAGTGGAACACCAACTGTGTAGCTTGCGCCAATGATGATATTGCTTTTACGCAACAACTGCGTACCAAATTCAACACTGACTTTAATATTGATTTGAATCGTGTGTATTTGGCGGGACATTCCAACGGCGGCTTTTTTATTAATTATCTCGCTTCGCAAAACAGCACTGGTATTGCAGCGCGTGCCGTGGTAGCGGGTAATTTGTGCGGCTATTGGAATCCTGTACTTACTGCCGGAATCCCGTATTTGCACATTCACGCCATCAACGATCCTGTTGTTCAGTACTATGATGACGAACTTTTGTTTTGGTGGGGGGCGGGGGCTTTTTTGGGGGGGGGGCCCCCTTCCCCCTTCCCCCCCGCCCCCCGGGGGGTAGTTTTTCCAGGGGCATCCCGGTGCTCCCGACGGCGTAATTGATTGGCCCGTGACCTATTTTGCTTATAGTTGGAATTTTGCCGATGTAGCTTGTAGCGGCTATACCATTGCCGCCAATACGCCTGTCACCGGAACGGATAAAATCACCTTTAACAACTGCCAAAACGACAACGAAGTTGTTGTTATCACTTCCAATGCCGCTTCGCACGGCTGGAATATCGGCGTAGCTGCACTCAATACCAATCAGGAAATCTGGGATTTCGTGAAGCAATACGACATCAACGGCTACAACCCTTATACGCCGCCTTCTTGTAGTGCTACGCCGCCTGTGGTGGATTATGACCATATCCGTATTGACCAGTTTGGCTATCGCCCCAATGACGAGAAAATCGCCGTTATTCGCCAAGCTGCCACAGGTTTTGATGCACCCGACAGTTTTGTACCCGATGCCACTTACGAGGTGCGCCGTCAAAGCGATGATGCGGCGGTGTTTTCGGCGGCTATTACTGCTTGGGGCGGCGGCGTTGAGCACACGCAATCGGGCGATTATGTGTGGTGGTTTGATTTTTCCGCACTCACCACCGCCGGCGAATATTATATCTACGATACCGCCAACAACATACGCTCCGAAAGTTTTTGGATACAAGATGAGGTATATAATGATATAATGAAAGAAGCTCTGCGTGTGCTGTATTATCAACGCTGTGGTACGCCCAAAAGCGAGCCACATGTGCCTGCACATTGGAGCGATGCTGCCTGCCATGTCGGAAGCGGGCAAGATTACGAAGCCTTAGATATAAGCAACCCTGTACCTTCTACTGCCAAAGATGTAAGTGGCGGCTGGCACGATGCCGGCGACTACAATAAATATGTACCTTTTGCTTATGCACCTGTGCATCATTTGCTGCTGGCTTATGAACAGAATCCCACTGCATTTGGCGACAACAATGATATTCCCGAATCGGGCAATGGTGTGCCTGATATTTTAGATGAAGTAAAATGGGAATTGGACTGGCTGTTGAAAATGCAAAATACAGGTGGTGGCAGCAATGATGGCGGCGTACATATTAAAGTGTCGGTAGATAATTGGCAAGCCGCTTCGCCGCCGAGTGCCGATGCAGCTGCACATTTTTATGGACCGATTCATTCTGCTTCTACGCGCACCGCTTGCAGTATGCTCGCGCACGCTGCCGTAGTGTTTGCAAGCATTCCTTCTATGACGCAATACGCCGACACTCTCCGTAATCGGGCTATTCGCGCTTGGAACTGGACGGTCGTTAATCCTTCAATACCTATTTACAACAATGCGGGTTTTCAAAGTGCCAACCCTGATTTTTTTACTTGGAATCAAAGTGAACACGATTATTGGCATCAATCCATAAAAACCTGTGCAGCAGTATATTTGTACGCTGCTACTGCCAATACTACTTATCGCACATATTTCAACAGTAACTATACGGCATTGCACCCCTACGCTTGGACCTATTGGTATCCTTTTGAGCCTGTTTTTAATGAAACAATGCTGTATTATTGTAATTTATTGGGAGCAACGAGTACTGTAAAAACCAATATTAAAAACAATTGTATCACTTCGGTGAGTGCCAACAATGCTGATTTGCTGCCCGCTTTTGTCAATCAAACAGATGCTTATCGCGCCTATCTCAAAGACGGCGACTATGTGTGGGGCAGTAATACGTTTAAAGGTCAGGCGGCGCATTTGTTTCAAAATATGAATTATTATGGTTTGGATAGCGGAAATGCTGCAAATTATGATAATGCGGCTGCCGGATTTTTGCATTTCTTCCATGGTATCAATCCGCACGGCTACGCATTTTTGACGAATATGGACGCTTTCGGGGCAGAAAAATCGGTGAATGAAATTTATCACAGTTGGTTTGGCGACGGCACTGATTTTGATAATGCACAAACTTCTTTGTACGGACCGCCGCCTGCTTTTATGCCCGGCGGCATTAATAAAGATTATGCACCCGATGCTGCTTTTTATGGTGCGCCCTACAACGGAACTGTCGCCGACCTCACGCCGCCTTTGAACCAGCCTATACAAAAAAGCTATCGCGATTGGAACACCAGCTATCCCGAAAATTCGTGGGAAATTACTGAAATAGCAATTTATACACAGGCAGCGTATATCAAATTGTTGTCAAAATTCATAGTGCCTTCTGTTTGCTTGCCCGACTACAACGATGGCAGCACTGTTTATACCGGCAGCGGCAGCACCAAAATTGAAACCGCCGACTACATTATTTCGGCGGCGCAAGTGGGCAGCAGCTACATACTTACTTACGATGCCGCTAATTATATTGATTTGGCAGAGGGATTTTTGGCAGAGGAAGGTTGCGATTTTCATGCTTATATAGACGGTTGCGGCGGTGCTAAAAACGGCACTTTTAATAATAATGATAATGCCCAAGACGAAGCCTTAATGAATATAAATGCCGGAAATGCCGCCGCTATTTATCCCAATCCTTTTGAAAATATTTTTGTGCTGCAACTTCGCCAACCTGCTGTTTTGTTGCAGATTTTTGATATACAAGGAAAATTGATACTTCAACGCAATGCACCCCAATGCGGGGAGCGTATAGATGCTGCCGCTTTGAGTGTCGGTTTGTATATGGCAAAAATAAATTTTGAAGATGGCTCTGCATATAATGTAAAAATAATGAAACGCTGAAGAAGTGTATCAATTTACTTGTTTTGATTAGTAAGGCTGCTCCTTTCCATCGGAAAGGAGCAGTTTTTTTTGCGTATTCTGAAACAGCAAATGCGTAATTTTGTGCGCAAATCATATCTGTACTTTTTACAATGCACAATATTTGGAATCCACAACTTGACCAACATAGTCAGGTTTTTGTACAACGTTTCGGTGCGCTCAATGCCGCCCAAATCAACTGGAAGCCCACCCCCGACCAATGGAGTATTGCACAAAATATTCAACATCTCATCATCATCAATGAAAGCTATTATCCGGTGCTGGAGTCCTTGCATCAAAACCGCTACCGAGTGCCTTTTTGGGGTAAAATCGGCTTCTTGACATCGTGGTTGGGCAAGGCGATTTTGAGTAGTGTGCAGCCCGACCGCCGCCGCAAAATGAAAACTTTTACGATATGGCAGCCTTCCGACAGCAATTTGCCCGCCGACATTGTGCAGCAATTTGTGCAACACCACGAACAGCTCAAAAAAAATATCGCCGCAGCCCTGCCTTTTGTTGAAAAAGGTGCTGTTATTGCTTCGCCTGCTAACCGCAATATTGTGTATAAACTCGCAGATGCCTTTGATATTATCACCATCCACGAACAACGGCACTTGCAGCAAGCCTCAGAAATATTGCCTTTGATACCGTCGGTTGCCTGAAAATTGTAGTAATATTTAGAGCGTAAAATAATTGTGTAGAACAAACATAAAAGGTGATTTTTGAGGAATTATTTATATACCGCAGACGTTACAATATATAGAACAAAGACTGAAATTATCATACTTTATTCCTCCGCCATTCCTGCTCTTATTCTTTATTATCGGCTAAAAAGAAAGTCGGTTCATTGCTGTTTGTGCTTTTATAAAAAAAGATACAACAGTCGGTAAAGAAAAATGAGCATCTGAAATTTTAGCAAATTATTATTTTATTTTTTCTTATAAAAACACTTATTATTTTATGTCAAAATTAAAGAGTCAATTACAGCAGTTAGCTAACGAACGCAATCAGCCTTGTGTGAGCATTTCGCTCAATACACATCGCACCCACCCCGAAAATGCACAAGATGCTATCGTATTGAAAAACCTCTTGAAAGAAGCGGAAAACCGTTTGGTGGAAGAATTTGGTAAAAGACCGGTAGCGGATTTACTCGAAAAAATCAATCAGGTGGAAGGCTCTATTGATCATCAGTACAATTTAGACAGCCTACATATTTTTCTTTCCAACGATACGCAGGAAATTATCCGCTCGCCTTGGAATACACACGAAAATATTGTGCATATTTCCGACAGTTTTGCAGTGCGGCCGGTTATCAAAATGTACAATCGCAGCGAAAACTATTTATTGTTATTGCTTTCGCAAAGCGGCGTACACCTTTACGAAGCTCTTGACGATACCATTGTACACGAAATTGCCAACGAAGATTTTCCTTTTTCCGAAAACCGCCACTATACCACCCACTCCGACAAACGCAGCGATAGCAAATATATGGACGACCTCCTGCGCGAGTTTTTTAATAAAGTGGATAAAGCGGTATTAAAAGTGCAGCACGATACAGGTATGGACGTGGTAGTTATCTGCACCGAAGATAATTACAGCCATTTGATGCATGTAGCCGACAAAGCCTCTGTTTATCACGGTTATGCACCTATTAATTATAACCATATTGCGCCGCACCAAATTGCTAAACAAGGCTGGGAACTTATCAGCAATTTGCAACGCCAACGCCGCAGCGAAGCTATCGCCGAAATGAAACAAGCCGTAGCTCACGGAACTGTACTGACCGATTTGCAGGAAATATATCAGGCGGCTTTAGATGGTCGCGGTGATTTGTTGATTGTACATCAGGATTTTATGCAGCCTGTGCTGATGCAAGATGACCGTAGTTTTGAACTCGTTGATGATGTAACTGCTCCTGATGTAATAGACGACATTACGAGTAATATTGCTTGGGAAGTGCTGGAAAAGAAAGGGCGTGTAGTATTTACTCATCAGGACGAAATAAAACAATTGGGCAATATTGCACTCAAAACCCGTTATTAAAATAAATAAATCAGGTTTTTTTGATTTTTAACTTATTTTTGCTGCATTATTATTCTTGTATTATCTCAAAAAATTTTAAAAAAATGAAAAAAAACCTGTTTCTTTTATTATTATTGGTTCTTGTATCGGTAGCGGCTTGCAAAAAAGATGACGATAAATCTCGTACAGAAATGCTTACCGGCACTTGGAAAATGACCGCTTCTACCGTGAGTCCGGGTATTGTTATTGGTGGTACTACTGTTACTGATATCTATGCGCAAAACGATGCCTGCTCCAAAGATGATTTAATGATTTTTAAATCCGACAAAACATTTACTTTTGAAGAAGGTGCTACCAAATGCGATGACACCGACCCGCAGGTAATTGATAGCGGAACGTGGACATTCAATGCCACTGAAACGGTTATTTCTACTAATAGCACAACTTGGGGAATTGCCGAAGCAACTATCATCGAACTCAGCGACAGTAAGTTGGTAACTTCTTCTATTTATAACGATAACGGTATTAACTATACTTATACCGACACTTACCAAAAACAATAATTCGCGATACTTTTCGTGTTGTGAATGATTGAAATAAAAACAAACGCTCCCAATCTGTATAAGATGGGAGCGTTTGTTTTTTATAATAACTGCGCTTCAAACAAATCGGCGAAATGAGTTTTTAGCTGCTGTTTTATTGGCTCGGTTTGCAGTGCCGTACTGCCGAGTTCGTGGTGCAGCGATGCCACGCTTTTGTCGGCGATGCCGCAGGGTACAATACCGCCGAAATACGCCAAATCGGTGTTGATGTTGAAAGCCCAACCGTGCATCGTTATCCAGCGGCTACAGCGCACCCCCATAGCGCATATTTTACGCGCACGAGGCGTATTGGTATCCAACCACACCCCAGTTTCTTTGGCACTGCGCCCGCCCTGCACACCATAGTCGGCGAGGGTGCGGATAATGGTTTCTTCCAGCAGCCGCATATAGCGATGAATATCCGTAAAAAAGTTTTCCAAATCCAAAATCGGGTAGCCCACCACCTGTCCGGGTCCGTGGTAGGTGATGTCGCCGCCGCGATTGCTTTTTACGAAGGTAATACCGCGCTGCTCCAATTCGGTGCTGCCATAGAGCAGATGCTCCATTTTGCCGCTTTTGCCGAGCGTATATACATGGGGGTGGTTGCAGAAAATGAGATAATTGGGAGTAGGGGCTTGTTGGTGCGGCGGCAGCAGACGGTTAGCGGTTTTAATGGCGACAATTTCCTGCAACAGTTGCTCCTGTCGTTGCCAAGCCGTTTCATAATCCGTCAAACCCCAATCCTGAAACTGAATATTTTTGTTGATAATTGCGTTCATATTCTGAAAATATACCAATCAGAAATTTTTTGAGTAGTGTTTAGTTTTGAATGATAAGTGATTAGTTAAGTACATTATTTTCAACGACTTATATCCCTGATTATCATTAAATGTTTAACATTACCGATTTTTGTTTTTTTTAAAATACCGGAAAGAAGCAACCGGATTTTTTAAAAAAACGTATTGACCTATAATAAGTTGCAAAACAAACTGATTCTTGTGCTTTTCATTGATAGTTTTTTTAAAGCAAAGAATATTAATGCTAAAAATAAGGATTACTGTTACATAATTATTTGAAGTGATGAATTTATATATTTCAAAAACAGCCGTACAAGGCAAATTTTTAATTCCTTAACTACAATTATTAGGATACATTTCAAGATTGACCTTGAAATGTACCCTTTCTTTTTATGAGAAGTATTTTATTCTTTATTGTAATAAATATTTTTTTTACCTCACCTACAGAAGCGCAACAAACTTGTCATATAGATGATAACATTCCAACAAACTACTTGGTAGATACTGCTTGTGTAGGCGATACTATTCTATTTGAGTATCTTTATGATGAGACATTGATTATTAACCCTACTTTTAATTGGTCAGGGTTGTTAAGTTGTCTTCCAGAATTAATAAGCATGTCCTCAGATTCTTCCACTATTGTTGTAATGGCTACTCAGCCATACGACTACTTAAATGCTACGGCTCAGGGTTGTTATGGTATATTGGCTATACCTACCGTGGATACTCTTTGTGCCGTATTTCCTGTTATTAGAGTCATTCTCTGCCCCCCAGAAAGTGGCTTTATAGCTATGGACAGGCAGCTATGCAGTGGTGAATGTGTGGAGTTTGTGGCTCAAAGTTTGCACGCACCCGAAGTGTTTTATTGGGAGTTTGAGGGCGGCAATCCTTCGTTTTTCGTAGGTCGTGAGCCACCGCCCATTTGCTACGAGCAGTCGGGGAGCTATGGAGTTTCGTTGGCGGTGGGCAATGGTGCGGGTGGTGATACGATGTATATGGCAGATTATATCGAGGTATTGGAAACACCTGCCATCGCACAAGCGGATACCCTTTATGTTACCGTGGCACAAGGCGATGCTATTACCTTAGCAAGTTGTGGTATTGCTGCTTACAACGCTTGGTATCAGGAGCCGCAGGAAGCCTTGCTGTGCGAAAACTGTGATGTTTTTTCGTGGCAGGTATATCAAAACACCTTATTGCGCTGCGATATTTATGATGACAGCCTTTGCAGGTCATCTTGTTATTATGCACTTCAGTTAGCGGAGGTATTAGATGCCTGTGATGTGCCTACCGGTTTTTCGCCCAATGGAGATGGTATGAACGATACTTTTTATGCTATGTGTCGTTTTGCAAATGTAATCCGCCTGAAGATATACGACCGTTGGGGTAAACTTGTATATGCGGGAGTAGGGAATACTGCTGTATGGCGTGGCAATTATGAAAGTGGCGAAGCGGCAGAAATGGGCGTGTATAGCTGGGTATTGGAATATGAGCAGGTATCGGACAATGCCATCAAAACCAAAGCGGGAGCGGTGACATTGATACGATGAGGGTTTTCTAAGCACTTATAAAAGCTCGATGAAATGTGCCAATGCGGTCGTAATTTCGCGGACATCGGTAGCGTTTTGTACGCCTGCCGCCGCTTTGCCGCCCGCCCTTCAAAGCTCCTGCCTGCTCTAATAATCCCCGCCTTCGGTAACAACAAAACCATTATCTTTTGCGCATAGTTGCTATTTTGAAGTAAATGTATATATCTTTGCACCCGTAATCCATTTTGATTCCTTTTGTTGTACTGTTTTTTATGGGCGAAAGGATGATGAATGTGTTATCTAAGTCACTGGTATTTTAATGATACTGTATTCTTTCGGTATCGGTAAAATATTATTCATTTAACAATTCAAACATCTTTTTTGTATGCTCTTAAAAGAAATTTTACGGCAGCGCATCTTGGTATTAGATGGTGCCATGGGTACAATGATACAACGCTACGGCTTGCAGGAAGCTGATTTTCGTGGCGAGCGTTTTGCACAGCACTCCAAAGACCTCAAAGGCAACAACGACCTCCTCTCGCTCACCCGCCCCGACATTATCGCCGCCATTCACAACGAATACCTCGCCGCCGGTGCCGACATCATCGAAACCAACACCTTCAGCGGCACGCGCATCGCTATGGCAGACTACGCTATGGAAGATGCCGTATATGACATCAACTTCCACAGTGCCCGCATTGCCAAAGAATGTGCCCTCGCTTTTACGCAACAAAATCCCCACAAGCCGCGCTTTGTGGCAGGTGCTATCGGACCCACCAACCGCACCGCCTCCATCAGTCCCGATGTGAACCGCCCGGGCTTTCGCGCTGTCACCTTTGATGAGCTGCGCCACGCCTACTACGAGCAAGCCTGTGCCCTCCTCGATGGCGGTGTGGATATTCTCCTCATTGAAACCGTTTTTGACACCCTCAACTGCAAAGCGGCTCTTTTTGCCGCCGGAGAAGCCCTGCGCCACAAAAATAGCACAGTGCCCATTATGGTCAGCGGCACCATTACCGATGCTTCGGGGCGCACCCTTAGCGGGCAAACTATTGAGGCATTTTACTACTCCGTGCAGCACGCTAATTTGTTGAGTATTGGTATCAACTGCGCTTTGGGAGCTTCCGACATGCGCCCCTATTTGCAGTCTTTGTCCAAAATCGCCGACTGCTACATCAGTTGCTACCCCAATGCGGGCTTGCCCAATGCCTTCGGCGGCTACGACGAAACGCCCGCCCACATGTGCGGCATCATAGAAGAGTTCGGCGAAAGCGGCTTTTTGAACATCGTGGGCGGCTGCTGTGGCACTACCCCCGACCACATCGCCCATATAGCCGAGCATGTGCGCCACTTGCCGCCGCGCTCTATTCCGAAAGTAGCCCCCTATTTGCATTTGAGCGGCTTGGAAGCACTTACGCTTACGCCGCAAACCAATTTTGTAAATATCGGCGAGCGCACCAACGTCACCGGAAGCCGTCAGTTTGCGAAGCTCATCAAAGAAGATAAATACGAAGAAGCCTTAGTAGTAGCACGTCAGCAGGTAGAGGGCGGCGCACAGGTGATAGATATTAATATGGACGAGGCGATGCTCGACAGTGAGCAGGCAATGGTTACTTTCCTCAACCTCATAGCCTCTGAGCCAGATATTTGCAAGCTCCCCATTATGCTGGATTCTTCTAAATGGAGCGTCATTGAGGCGGGCTTAAAATGTTTGCAGGGCAAAGGAATTATCAATTCTATTTCATTAAAAGAAGGCGAAGCCCTTTTTATTGAACACGCTACCAAAGCACGCCAATACGGAGCAGCCGTAGTGGTGATGGCTTTTGATGAGCAAGGACAAGCCGACACCGTAGCCCGCAAAGTGGCAATTTGTGAGCGCAGCTACAAAATATTGACCGAGCAAATAGGTTTTCCGCCGCAGGACATCATCTTTGACCCCAATATTTTTGCCGTTGCCACCGGTATTGAAGAACACAACCCTTATGCCCTCCATTTTATAGAAGCCACGCGCCTCATCAAAGAAAAAATGCCCCTGTGTAAAGTGAGCGGCGGCGTGAGCAATGTTTCTTTTTCGTTTCGCGGCAACGATATAGTGCGCGAAGCCATGCACTCGGCATTTTTGTACTACGCCATCAAAGCGGGTATGGATATGGGCATCGTAAATGCCGGAATGATAGCCGTGTATGACGAAATTCCAAAAGAGTTGCTGGAGCGCGTAGAAGATGTGATTCTCAACCGCCGCCCCGATGCTACCGAGCGTTTGGTGGAATTTGCCGATACGGTGAAGGGGCAGGGTAAAAAACGAGAAACCGACCTTTCGTGGCGCAAGGGCAACGTAGCAGAACGCTTGAAATATGCTTTGGTGAATGGTATTGTGGATTTTATTGAAGAAGACACCGAAGCCGCTCGCCAACAGTACGAAAAACCCCTCCACATCATAGAAGGACCGCTTATGGACGGTATGAACGTGGTAGGCGATTTGTTTGGTTCGGGAAAAATGTTTTTGCCACAGGTGGTGAAAAGTGCGCGGGTGATGAAAAAATCAGTGGCTTATCTGCAACCTTATTTGGAGCAGGAAAAAAACAGCGGCAACAGCACTGCCGGCAAAGTATTGCTCGCTACCGTAAAAGGAGATGTACACGACATCGGCAAAAATATAGTGGGCGTGGTGCTCGCTTGCAACAACTACGAAGTAGTGGATTTGGGCGTGATGGTGCCTTTGCAGAAAATTTTAGATGCTGCCGAGCGGGAAAAAGTAAACGTAATTGGTTTGAGTGGATTGATAACCCCCTCCTTAGATGAAATGGTGGACGTAGCCAAAGAAATGCAACGCCGCCAACTCCATATCCCGCTGCTTATCGGCGGTGCTACTACGAGCAAAACACATACCGCCGTAAAAATAGCTCCGCAATACAGCGCACCCGTTATTCATGTATTAGATGCTTCGCGCTCGGTGCCGGTGGTGAGTAATCTGCTCAACAACGATCCGGTTTTTTTGAAAGACATTGCCGCCGACTATGAGCGTATCCGTGTGCAGCAAAGCGATAAACAGGCATTTAAACAATACCTGAGCCTCGAAGAAGCACGCCGCAACAAATGGGCTTGCGACTGGCAACAGCAGTCTATCATCGCCCCTGCCGCCTTGGGCATACAGGTGCTGAACAATTATGATTTGGCAGAACTCGCGGCTTATATCGATTGGACTCCCTTTTTTGCAAGCTGGCAGCTTTTTGGTAAATATCCCGCTATTTTAGATGATGCCGTGGTGGGTGCAGAAGCTACTCGTCTTTTGGGAGATGCCAAAAAGATGCTGCAACGCATCATGGACGAAAAATGGCTGCAAGCCAACGGAGTGGTCGGCATTTTTCCGGCAAATAGGGTGCAAGATGACGATATTGAGGTGAAAAAAGACGGACAACTCATTCTGCTGCATCATTTGCGCCAGCAAAACAAAAAAGCGGCGGGTTTGCCCAATCTGTGCCTCGCCGACTTCATCGCTCCCGCCGATAGCGGCAGGCAGGATTATATCGGTGCTTTCGCTGTAACGGCGGGCATCGGTATTGAAGCGCACATTGCGCGTTTTGAGGCAGCACACGACGATTACAGTGCCATTATGCTCAAAGCCCTCGCCGACCGCCTCGCCGAAGCCTTTGCCGAGCGACTGCACGAGCGGGTACGCAAAGAATTTTGGGGCTATGCCGCCGCCGAAAATTGGAGCAATGAGGAATTGGTACAGGAAAAATACAGTGGTATTCGTCCGGCTCCTGGTTATCCGGCTTGTCCTGAACACAGCGAAAAACGCAGCCTTTTTGATTTATTGGAAGCCGAAAAACACACGGGTATTCAGCTCACCGAAAATTTTGCGATGTATCCCACTGCCGCCGTCAGCGGCTGGTATTTTGCGCACCCCGAATCCAAATACTTTGGCATCGGAAAAATTACGCAGGAGCAGGTTGGCGATTATGCGCAGCGCAAAGGCATCAGCGAGGCACAGGCAGCGCGTTGGTTGTCGCCTTTATTGGCGGAGTAGTTTTTTTTGATGGAGTAGGGAAGGGGCAACCTTTGTTACCGACTATACCCGCCTTTTGGGTAGCTATACTTAGCTTTTTGGTAGCTGCACCTATCTTTGGGGTAGGTGCAGCTACTACTAAAACAAATTATTGATGGCGTATTTATGATGCGGCTATAAAAAGCCTGTCGGAGTTGCTGTATGGGTAGCGTGCCTGAACAATACATCTACTTCGGATTTCTACCGCCCAAAGTGTACACATATTTTATCTGCTTCTATGCTGAAATGATTTGTTTGTTGCGTATTGATGAAACCTATATGCTGAGGTTCACCTGCTTTTACCCTATAAATAACAAAACACAGATGAAACAGATGGAGCAGATAAGCACAGGTTTTTATCCGTGGAAACCCGTTCAATCCGTCAAATCCGTGTTCAAAAACGAGATTTAAGCACCAACAAGACCAACACCATAAATTATTTGCCGTAAGTAGTGGTTAGTTTTTAGTGATTAGTTTTTAATTGACATAAGTATCTGATTATCAATACTTATTTATTTTGCTTATAGGCATATTTTATGCGATTTTAATATTCGTTATTGCGTTTAGATAGCCTCACTTAGCTTTTTAGTAGCTGCACCTAGCTTTTTGGTAGGTGTACTTAGCTTTTAGGTAGGAAGACCTACCTTTTTGCTAGGTAGTACTTAGCTTTTAGGTAGGAAGACCTACCTTTTTGCTAGGTAGTACCTTGCTTTTAGGTAGGAGGACTTAGCTTTTAGGTAGGTGTACCTACCTTTTTGCTAGGTGGTGCCTACCTTTTTGGTAGCTGCACTTAGCTTTTAGGTAGGAAGACCTACCTTTTTGCTAGGTACTACCTTGCTTTTTGCTAGGAGTACTTAATTGATAGTTAGCTGCACCTATATTTGGGGTGGGTAAGCCTCTATACTTGTTTTATCGGCGTAGAATTGTATAATATTTATCACCCCAGGTGTCTTCTTCCGAAGTAGTATTTACCCTGTATTTTTGCGAAAGTGCTGCTATCCCCAGAGGCGGGTGCGGCTGTTGTTGCCAATACTCCAACCAATCTGCTCGCTCTACTTTTGCACCGCTTAAATCCGCATCGCTTAAATTCACTTCTCTTAAATTCGCATCGCTTAAATCTGCACCGCTTAAATTCGCATCGCTTAAATCCGCACCGCTTAAATCCGCACCGCTTAAATTCGCAAGACTTAAATTCGCCTCTCTTAAATCTGCACGGCTTAAATCTGCACGGCTTAAATACGCACGGCTTAAATACGCACGGCTTAAATTCGCACGGCTTAAATTCGCACGGCTTAAATTCGCCTCGCTTAAATTCGCACCGATTAAATTCGCACCGATTAAATTCGCACCGATTAAATTCGCAAGGCTTAACTTTGCACCGATTAAATTCGCAAGGCTTAAATGCGCACGCATTAAATCCGCACCTCTTAAATCCGCACCTCTTAAATCCGCACCTCTTAAATCCGCACCGCTTAAATCCGCACGGCTTAAATCCGCACCTCTTAAATCCGCACCTCTTAAATCCGCACCGCTTAAATCCTGATGAGAAAGCGATAGAACCCCTGATTTTTGTATTCCGCAAAGCCGCAACAGGTTGGCGTATATTTGTTTGTTTTCTTTGGGTATATAGTTTTTTGCTTCTATCGGCAGGTTGTTGAGGATACTGATATAGCCGTAAAATACAGCGGTGGCGCGGCTCAGGGGTTCGTCCTCCTCTTCGGCTCGGTAAGCAAATAAAAATTGTTTTTTCAGGCAATCGGGCATATAAGCTGCCAGCCTTTGCGCCAAAAGTTCATTTTTTTCTTGTGGAGCTATTGCCATTATTTCCTTTAAATAGTCGAGCATTTCTGCTGTCAGGGGGCGGTCGGCAAAAATGGATTGCAGGGTTTCAAGGGCTTTAAGAGGGGTATCAATAACCGCGTCTCCGCTGCTTTTTTCATCTAAAAATCCTTCTTCACCTATCGCCCGCCATATTTTTTCGGCAGCGAGGTATTCCTGCAAAGATTTATGCAAAAATTCCACCATATAATTTTCCTTGTCTTGTTCGCTGTATTCACTTTCGTGCAGATAAAAAGTCGTCATCAGCCCTTGCAAGCCGTCTGTTATACCTTCCTTGCTCAAGATAACTATCAATTTTTTCAGGCTTTTCGCTTCCCCTTTTTGTATGCAGGCATCTATTTCGCTTTTCAGCAAATAATCGCGCCGTTTTTTAAACATCAGAAAAGCGAGGTCTTGCAGGCTGTGGCGCAGCAAATCTTTTTTATTGCTTATAGCTTTTAGATGCTCTATTTGCCCCTCTCGTGCCCATTTGCGCTCGGTCAGTTGGTCGAATAAAAGGCGATAAATATCGGCGCGTTTTATATTGCTGCCTTGTGGCACTTCTTTCAGGGTGGCTATCAGGTGCAGCAGAATAGGCTGGTCTATGAGCTCGCGGATATGTTCAAATGTTTTTTTGTCTGCGTGGTATTGCTCCAAATGCGCTTCGCTCAGGGCAATTTCGGGGTGGTAGTAGCGATATTTCTGCAACCAAGCGATTTGTTGGTGCTTATCCAAGCGCGTTAATTGCAAAACGATAATAGGGCGTTGGCGCAGTTTTTCCAAATCTACATAGCCGTAGCGCGAAGTGAGCACTAAGCGCAGGTCGCGATTTTCTGCCTCTGTTTGCAGGGTCAGCAGCAATTGAGCGATGTCTTCGTGGCGCAGGTCGTGGCGCATTTGCAGTTCATCTAAGCCGTCTAATATCAAAACGGCTCTTTCTATCTTTGTTTCCTTGATGTCTGTTTGCGACACGTTTTGTACAAAATTTTCAAATACGGCAACGGGGTTGTTTTTGAGTAAAGATATATCGCTGATTTTTCGCAGAGGCACAAAATAAAGTGGCTGGGGCAAAGGCTGTTGCTCGCTGAGAATATCGTGCAGGAGGCGTTTGCAAAAGGAACTTTTACCCTGCCCCGGGTAGCCGAGTAATAGTATTACCCGTGCTGTTTCCATCTCTCGGCTGGCTTTCCAGGTGGGTTTTTTTCCTTGCAGCAGTGTATATACCAACTCATGGAGCGGCTCTTGGGCGGGTTGAAAGGATTCTTTATAAAACTCATTTTCTGAAGCCTTGCTTTGTGCGCAGCAATGTTTAAAAATACCGCAGCGGGGTTCTATATAGAGGTCGGCGAGGCGCAGCCCTTTTGGGTCTTCCAATACCTGTTCGTAGTATTTTTCCCGCCACTTTGCTTCATAGCGTTTGCGTTTATGCCGCTCTAAAGCAACTACCTGTACGGGGTTGTTAAGGTACTTCAATAATTCGCTGTATTGGGTTTCGTGTTCATACAGGAGGTTGTATATATTATAGCGCAGGTTTTTTTGTATAAAGCTCTCAATGCGCTTTCGGGTTTTTTCGTCAATTCCTGAATTTTGCAAAAGCTCGCTGAAATAGGGAGCGCAAAAACTTTTAATAAAATCCTGCTCCTGAATCTTATCCCAATCCCAAGTATCAAGGTCGATGGGTATTTTTTTTAAAGCGGCTTTTTGTGCTTGTGCCTGATATTCAATATCTTTAAAGGTAATTACCTGCTCTGCATCACTGGCAGATACAGCTTCTTCAAAGGTTTTGGTATATGCCAAAGCGAACAAAATTTTTGCAGCTTCTTCGGGGTCGTGTATGATGGCGCTATGCTTGATGGCAAAGGAAATGATTTTGCCGAAAGGGAAGGCACTTAATGGTCCCTCCTCGGCAATCAGCGTTTCCCAGGGTATATTGCCAATGAGACCCTCGTCGGGGTTGGTAAAAATACCGTGTTGTAATCCCAACCAAGCAGAAATGCGGTTGAGTTGCTGTTTTAAAACAGACATATCTATAATTGTTTAAAGGCTATGGTAACGGATTCAAATATTTATACAGACAAATATAGGTATATTTCCTAATAATCCCTCCTACTCCCGCACGGGCAATTGGTGGGTGCGTATAATATTCGTTATTTTGGTGAGCAAGGCGGAGCGTGCGCCGTAGGTTTCCTGCAAAAGTTCTTCGGTAAAAGTCGTTTCTTTTTCGCCCACCGCCACCAAGCGGCGATTGAGGAGCAGCACCCAATCAAAAAACTGATACGCCGACTGCAAGTCGTGGTGTACCACAATCACGGTTTTGCCGCGTTTGCACATATCGGTAATGAGGGCGAGGATAGCCGACTCGCTGCTCGCATCTACGCCGGCGAAGGGTTCGTCCATCAAATACAGATCGGCTTGTTGTGCCAGTGCGCGGGCAATAAATACGCGCTGCTGCTGCCCACCCGACAATTGTGCAATCTGCCGTCCGGCAAAAGGGAGCATATCCACCTCCTCCAAAGCGCGTTTGGCGATGGCGCGGTCGTCGGCATTGTATTGCCACCACCAGTTGCCGCGCCGGTAGCGTCCCATCAGCACAATATCCATCACGCTCGCCGGAAAATCCCAATCTACACTTTCGCGCTGCGGCACATAGCTCACACGGCTGCGCACCTGCTCCAAGTTGCTGCCAAACAGCTTCACATAGCCGCTTTGCAGTGGCACTAAGCCCATCATCGCTTTCAGGAGCGTAGATTTTCCTGCTCCGTTGGGACCAATAATGCCGATGAGCTTGCCCACCGGCAACGAAAAATCAATATTCCACAATACGGGTTTTTCGTGATAATTGACCGTCAGGTCGTGAACTTCTATGCTGGAGTTTTCGGAAAGTATCATATTGAGCAATTGTAAAAAATATTTAATGATAAAGAGTTGTTATAAAATTTCGCAAACTAATACTTTGCGTTTCTGCGGCTTTGCGTGATAATGAACAATAATTTTGTTCTTTTATCTGTATTAGAGTAAAGAAGCAAGGTGAAATGTAAAAATTATGGTATTAATACATTTTTTTTTCATTTTTGCAATCAAAAATACATTCGTTCATCAATATACGCGGTGTTTTTCAACAATTTCCCATAAAAAAAATAAATTCGTACTTTTGCAGCAGGTGTCGTCATCTGATGAATCGGTTTTCAAAAGCATTTCAAATTATTCTTGTCCGCCGCATATTTGTACGATATTTTTACAAAAAAAATGAGTGTTCTGTATCCCTATTTGCTGCAAAGTCGCCGCCAACACAAAAAACATTTGGCGGTACTCATTGACCCCGACAAGGCGGAACTGCCTTTTTTGGATCATTTGTTGAAAGAATCCCTTGCTGCTTCTGTTGATTTTTTCTTTTTGGGCGGCAGCTTGGTGATGCAGCATCAGTCGGAGCATATTGCACGCTACCTCAAAAGCCGTTGTACGATTCCGGTGGTTTTGTTTCCGGGAAGTGTGCTGCAAGTACACGATGCCGCCGATGCTTTGCTGCTGCTGTCGTTGGTGTCGGGGCGCAACCCCGATTTGCTCATCGGGCAGCAAGTAACCGCCGCGCCCTTGCTCAAACAAATGCAGCTTGAAATCCTCTCTACTGCCTATCTGCTCATTGATGGCGGTCGTCCGACAACGGCATCATATATCAGCCACACGCAACCCATTCCGCACGATAAGCCCTCTGTTGCGGCTTGCACGGCGATGGCTGCCGAAATGTTGGGAATGAAATTGGCGTATTTGGATACGGGCAGCGGCGCACAGCGCAGCGTGTCGGCGGAGATGATAGCGGCGGTGCGCCACGCCGTAGATGTACCCCTGATAGTGGGCGGCGGTATTCGCACGGCGGCAATGGCACAAGACCTCTGCCGCGCCGGAGCCGATGTGTTGGTGGTGGGCACCGCCTTTGAGGAGCAGCCGCAACTGATAGGCGAGTTGGCGGCGGCGGTGCACAGTTTCAATCAACAGGGCAGCGAGGTGTGGATATAGCATTTGCCGACAGATTTTTTGCCAGTGCTTGCTGATGAATGGTTGCTTAAATACATCATTATCATTAACTTATGCAATTTTATTTACCTTGAATTTGTGCGAGGAGGGCAGCGCGACACAAATTCCTTAAAAAACAAGTAAACAAATCATGAAATTATTTCAGATTCGTAATTTGCTCTTGGCTTTTATGGCAGGTTTTGCGATAGGTGTGGCGATATATTACACCATCAACTCCAAAAAAAATAATTTATTGACTTCCGAAGAAGCGGCGGCGGTAGAAGCGGACGATACTCAAAAAGCAAAAATGCTCCTGAAATATGCCCAAACACTGTTGGGTACGCCTTACAAAAACACCGGCAACACACCTGCCGGCTTTGATTGTTCGGGATTTACGCATTATGTATTCAAGCAAAACGGTATTCTTATTCCGCAAGGCTCTTCGGAGCAAATCAAAGTGGGAAATTTTGTAGATAAATGCAAGGCACAGGCGGGCGATATTGTGGTATTCACCGGAACAAACCTGAGCCAACGCACCCCCGGACATGTGGGCATCGTGATGAAAAATGAGAATTGCCTGCTCACCTTTATTCATGCTTCGTCCAATGGCGGCGTAAAAATAAGTACCACCGAAGAGGGACATTATCAGGAGCGTTTTTTGCAGGTGCGCCGCGTGATAGGCGTGTTGAAAAAATAAAGCGTTAAAAATTTGTAATGTATGGTATAAGCAGTTATATTCGCTGAACTGTTCAAGTAAAAAAGGGATAGTGAACAGAGTAGTCATTATCCTTTTTTTATTGAGGGGTAAAAAATTTTTTTCACCAAAATAAAACAATACAGATGAAAGCAGTTTTTACATTTCTTTTTGTCGTTTTTGGCTGCACGTTGCAAGCGCAATCACTGTTTAATCGTGAAATACAGGTAGGAGCGCGGGTGCTTGCCGCCGATTTTGATGCGCTTAACAGTTCTTTGGAGACAGCGGGTTATCCTGCCTTGGATAAGGGTATCGGCGAATTTGTAGTAGGGCTGCATTGGAAGGGCAGCAGCAAATTATCTACAAAAATAGAGGCTTTCAGAGGCATTGCCACCACCCGAAACCGCTTCAGCGAGCGCAGCAATACCGTTTTTAACAGCTATGGTATTCAAAATACTTTTTATTATCATATTCCGCTTCAAAAAAACGGCAAACTCACATTAAGCCCCGCTTTGGGTTGGGGATTGCGCTATTATACCTTGCAGGTATCGCCTTCGGGAGCACTTCATTTCAACGCCGCACTCAGTAATCCGCCCGATGCCCTGCATTTTACCAACTTCAGTCATTTTGGCGAAGCGAGCCTCCATCTTCGTATTGCCGAAGTATTGCGGCTTTCTTTTCCGGGTATTTCCGGCAAAACCCTGCATTTCGGCGTAGAAATATCAGGCGGCTACCGCCTCGACAGCAAAGGCAACTGGAAATACCGCCAAGCCACACAAATAGCGATGCCCGCCGCACTGCAAACAGGCGGTATGTATGCCGCATTGAAATGGTTGGTATATTAGTGTTTGTTGTGCTTCCGGCTTTGGCAAAATATCCAACTTTGTCAAAGATAAAAGGCTGAAAAATGCTTTTTGTATAAAAAGTGTATATTTGCCTTAGAAATCAAGACTTTATTTCATGAGTGCGGAAGAACTGAACGAACCCAACCTGAACAATACCCCTAACAGCGAAGATACTTTATTTTCGGATACCAAAGCGGTGTCGGGCTTGTATCAGGATTGGTTTTTGGATTATGCCTCTTATGTGATTTTGGAGCGTGCTGTTCCTGCTTTGGAAGATGGTTTAAAGCCCGTACAACGCCGCTTGCTGCACGCTTTGTATCAAATGGACGATGGTCGCTTTCATAAAGTTGCCAATGTTATCGGTCAGACGATGCAATACCACCCCCACGGCGATGCTTCTATTGAAGAGGCTTTGGTGAATATGGGGCAAAAAGATTTGATGATAGATACACAGGGCAACTGGGGCGACCCGCGCACCGGTGACGGAGCCGCCGCCGCCCGCTACATCGAAGCCAAATTGTCAAAATTTGCCCTTGACGTATCTTTCAATGCCGACATCACCGAGTGGCAGCTCTCCTACGATGGGCGCAAGCGCGAGCCTATCCATTTGCCCGTAAAATTTCCTTTGTTGCTGCATCAGGGCGTAGAGGGTATTGCGGTGGGGCTGGCAACCAAAGTGCTGCCGCACAATTTTTGCGAACTGTTGGAAGGTGCTATTGCCTTGCTCAAAGGCGAAAGTGTACAGATTTACCCCGATTTCGCCACCGGCGGCTCTATTGACGTGAGCAACTACAATGACGGCTTGCGAGGCGGCAAAGTGAAAGTGCGGGCAACTATTGAAGAATTGGACAAAAAAACGCTCGTTATCCGCGATTTGCCCTACGGCATCACCACCGGCGCACTCGTTGAAAGCATTTTAAAAGCCAACGAAAAAGGAAAAATCAAAATAAAACAAGTCGTTGATAATACCGCTAAAGATGTAGAACTCCAAATAAAATTAGCTCCCAACATTTCGCCGAGTGTCACCATTGATGCCCTCTATGCCTTCACCGACTGCGAAACCTCCATTTCGCCCAATGCCTGCGTTATCAGCGACGACAAGCCTTTGTTTTTGGGTGTATGCGAAATGTTGCGCCTCAGCACCGAGCACACCCGCGAACTGCTCCGTCAGGAATTGGAGATAAAACTGCAAGACTTGCGCGAAGCGTGGCATTTTGCTTCTTTGGAAAAAATATTTATAGAAAAACGCATTTACCGCCAGATAGAAGAATGTGAAACGTGGGAGAGTGTGCTTGAAACCATCAAAAAGGGTTTGAGCAAATATGTGGTGCCGCCTTCGGAAAAGCCCCGCTCCAACGACAGCCGCCTGCGTCTGCTGCGCGACATCACCGAGGAGGATTTGGTGCGCCTCACCGAAATAAAAATCAAGCGCATCAGCAAATACGACAGCTTTAAAGCCGATGAAAATATGAAAGCCCTTGAAGCAGAAATGGAAAATATCCGGCACCATTTGGCAAATCTTACGGCTTATACCATCGCTTATTTTAAAAACCTACTCAAAAAATACGGCAAAGGACGCGAGCGGCGCACCAAAATCAAGGGCTTTGATACCATTGCCGTGCAGCAAGTGGCGGCGATTAATCAAAAATTATATGTGGACAGAAAAAACGGCTTCATCGGCTACGGCTTGAAAAAAGACGAATGGGTCTGCGATTGTTCGGATATTGATGACATTATTGTTTTTCGTAAAGACTGCCGCTTTTTGGTGACACGCATCGCCGAAAAAACTTATGTGGGCAAAGATATAGTGCATGTGGCGGTGTGGAAAAAAAATGACGAGCGCACCGTGTATAATATGATGTACGCTGCCCCCGAATTAGGAAAAAACTTTGCCAAACGCTTCGCCGTTACCGCCATCACGCGCAACAGCGAGTACGACCTCGCCATTGGCACCACCAAACCCAAGCTGCTCTATTTTACCGCCAACCCCAACGGCGAAAGCGAAATTGTAAACGTACAATTAACCCCCGAAAGCTCCGCAAAAATCAAAACATTTGATTTCAGCTTCGGCGAAATGGCAATTAAAGGACGGCAAAGCCAAGGGAATTTGGTGAGCAAATACGCCATTCGCAAAGTGGTGCAAAAAGAAGTGGGAAAATCTACGCTCGGCGGGCGCAATATTTGGGTAGATGAAGTATCGGGCAAGCTCAATACCGAAGAGCGCGGCAAGTTTTTGGGCAATTTCAATACCGGCGATTCCGTGCTGCTGCTCTACAAAGACGGTAGCTACGAACTCTCCGACTTTGACCTCAACCGCCGTTTTCCGATGGAGAACCTCCTCGTTATCGAAAAATTTAATCCCGACACCGTTCTTTCGTGCATTTATTGGCATGGCGAGCGCAAAGCCTATTATGTAAAACGATTTAAAATAGAGACTAGCACTTTGGGGCAGCGGTTTGTGTTTATTTCCGAAGAACCCAAATCGGCTTTGGCATTGGTGAGTACGGCGGCAGTGCCGCAGGTGCAATATCACTACAACAGAGGCGCGAAAAACAGCCCCGACGAAAGCGACACTGTGCGTTTGGATAGCTTTATAGAAGTGAAAGGGTGGAAATCTTTGGGCAATAAATTGAGTTTGTATAAAGTAGTAAAAATCAATGAATTAGAGTCTTTGGAAATACCCGAAAGCGAAGAGATTGCGGCAGTGGGCGAAATGCAGCAGCCCGAAACAGGCGAGGAGTTGCTGCCGCACACCGAAGCAGCCGACAAAGACGCAGCCGCGACACCGCCACCCGCCGCCGACAAAAAGAAAGCCTTTAAAGTAGGCGAAAGCGTAGAGTGGGATATAGACAGCAGCGAGCAAGGTTCTTTGTTTCAAAACACCGAACTGAAAGCAGGAATTAAGGCACAGTTTCGCTCTGCATAAGGCAGAGACGGATATTTGTATCATTTACGAACTCTTAGGGCATTTCAGCACTAAGATAACTGAAAGATATACCCATACAAAGGCTTCAAAGCTCTTTAGAGCGTCTGATGAATTCTAAAAATGCGGGGTTTGGGTTGTGTGAGTGGATGGTATTTTAACTCAAAAAACTTCTAAATTTATATCTCAATGAAATTAGTTACTTTAATTATTACGCTTTTGTTTTCGACTTTATGTTTTTCACAAAAAATTACATCAGATAATTATTATGACTTTTATTATGACGTTTATAGTAATATAGAAAATTTGAAGGGAGTGCGCTTAGTAACAGCTTGGCTCAATAAAATTGAAGCCTCTCAAATATTAGTCGAAGAAATGAAAAATGCGGGGTTTGAATCGATTGATGCTTTCTCAATTGTAAAAGTAAGTGAAAACGAATACGTTTTGGCAATTTGTTTTTCTGAAGAATCAAAAATTGGATTTGTTTATGAATCTGTACACGGAGGAACTCCTGAAAAACAAAATAGAAAATTAAAAAGTTTATCCAAAGGATATGACTATATGGAAATAATCGACGATTTGAACGGAGATTCCTATGCTGTGAGAATAAAAGTATTGCCTGAAAACTTACAAATTATAAAAGAAGATATTTATTGGTATCAATATACTGATAATCCTGATGATGATCAATATTTAGTTACTAAAAAAGATATGATAAGTATTTTTCGAGATGACATAAAAAAGCAAATATCAAAATTTAAAAAATAAAAACATCCGCTAACAGCAGTTTGGTAAAAGGCGGGTTCAGTGCAAACCTAAATATTTGTGCTTCGAAACCCGCCCGCCCGCCAAGCCCGAAAACGTTAGGGGCAATACTAGAAAACCATAGCGAAATAGAATTTAAAACAAAAACAAACAAAATAATGAATACACTAAAGTATCTTTTAATCTGCTTGACAATTATAATTCAAATGATAATTATAACTCAAAGTTGTAGCGGACAAACTACACCAAAGAAAGAAATTTATAATGAAGACTTTAACTGGACAATTATAATACCCGAAAACTTTCAAAATGTTAGTGCGGAAGAATGGACAAAAATGCAAAACGAAGGAGCGGATGCAATCGAAAAAACTTATGGTGAAAAAGTTGTAAATCAAACAAAGACAATCTTTGTATTTAAAAGTGACCAGTTAAATTATTTTGAATCTAATTACCAACCTTTTGACATAGAAGTTGATGGCGATTATTTAGAATCTTGTAAAAACGTAAATAATATCTTGTATGAGGCTTTTATAACACAAATGCCTGATATGAAAATTGACTCAATATCTACTATTGAAAAAATTGACAATTTGGAATTTCAGACTTTTAAAATTAAAGTGGAATATCAAAAAAAAATGACATTGAATGTTTTAATGTTTAGCAGACTTTTTGACAAAAAATGGTTTTCAGTAAATATTATGTATGCTGACAACAAAAAAGGAGAACAAATGCTCGAATCTTGGAGAAAATCAAAATTTAGTAAATAATGTAGAAAAGTACTGCCACTAACACGGGCTTTGAAAAAAAGCGGATTCAGTGCTAAATTCAACAACCGTAATTCTATTGAGCTTTAGTACAAAATTAAAACGTTGTGCTCAATTAAAAAAAAGAAAAATGAACAGATTACAAATAGCAATACTTTTGGCTTTGACAATTAGTACTATTGCCTGTGGACAAACGAAAATACCTCCATCAGAAAACCAATCTGAAAAGGCAACAGATTGGTTTTCTATAATGGAAAATAAATACGCAATAAAGTATCCGTCCAATTGGGAAGTTAATAAAAGTGGACAAATGGGAACAAGTTTTATTTTGTTTAGCCCATTATCAAATGAATCAGATAAATTCAAAGAAAATGTAAATTTATTAATTCAAGATTTAACAGGATACGATTTGAATTTAGACCAATATGTAGAAATATCAGAAGGTCAAATCAAAACAATGCTAACAGAAGGTCAAATCATTTCAAGTGAAAGAAAAAAGAAGGATAAGCAAGAATATCAAAAAGTGATTTATACAGGCAAACAAGGCATTTATGATTTGAAATTCGAACAATATTATTGGGTGATTGATAACCAAGCTTTTGTACTTACATTAACAGGTGAAAAAGAGGAATTCGATAAATATCAAGACATAGGTGAAAAAATCCTAAACAGCTTTGAAATAAAATATATACAAGACCGTTAAACGCTATTAAAAAAACGACAGCAAATGAAATCAAGAATAAACATTTTGCTTTTAACCCTTATTGGACTCTTCGGACATCTTGAAAATGCCTATTCGCAGACTGACACGACAAAAAACAAGGTATTTGGTGCCTTTTTAATAATGCCAATTGAATTTCCAGTTATTGATACGAAAGAAATTAACCAACAATTGACTGCAAATGGCTTTCCTCCTGCAAACTATTCTACAGCAAATATTGGTATTGGTTTTCAACTTTATACAAACAGAGTTATTACGACATTTTCATTTAACAAGACAACAAAAAAAGACGACAATGATACATCTTTGACAGAGGTTGAATATCGTTCAACTTCCTTCAATGTGGGTTACGCTCTCACAAAAAGCCAATGGTTTTCCATTTATCCGTACTTGGGTTTTAAAGGCTCAGGGCTTAATTACCTATACAGAGAGAAAGTTCCTAACCCAACAACATTGGGAAAATATTTGCAGACTACGCTCAATTACAAAGAAGTAACAAATTCAAGAGCACATCTTGACTTGGGAATTGGAATATCTCATCAATGGTTTTACTTAGTGAATTTTAGATTTGGATACTTAGTGCCACTTGAAAAATCTAAGTGGAATATTGACAATAATCAAACGACATTGACAAATTCACCAAACTCGAATTACAGCTACTATTTCACCTTGACACTTGGGCTTGGCAACATTGCAAGTGATAAAGATTTAAGGCGACATTACAACAGGCAATGAAAAGAATAACGACCGCACAACACAGGCTTTGCGTCAGGCGGGCTGATGTACAAAATTGAACATTCGTACTTTGATTTTTTTACTTTGGTAAGCCCGAAGCCGTTATTGATTATTAAAAATTTATAACTTTCAAAATAATTGTAATTAAATTCAAATAATAATTACACAGAAAGATTAAAAACACAAAAAAAGCGTTATATTTGCAATGACATTTATCTTATTTTTTTCAAACAAATAAACATTTATTTTAAAATGAAAAACCTTTGTACTTTTTTACTTGCATTTGTATTATTTTCAGTTATGACCGGCTGTGGGAAAGATGATGAAAAATCCGGTTGCAGTGGTGTGCTAAATAATGGCGGAACGCTAGAAATAGATGGCGAAAAGCTTAACCTTTCAGCAGCACAACTTTTAATATCCGGTGGATTTGAAGGAGATATCTACTTGTTCCAAGTCGGAGGACTTACTGATAACTGTGAAACTCTTAAGGTACTTAGTTTCACGGTAGAAATACCTACAAATTCGAATTTTGATGGAAATTACACCATACAAGGTTTCTTTGGTGCCAATCTAAATGACGTTACAAGTGTCAATATAACTACTTCTAATGTAACAAGTGGACAACAGTCTTTAATTGAAGTTAGCTCCGGCTCAATGACTGTAAATAAGCTTGCAACAAGAGAATATGAAGTAGATATGTCGGGCACTTTGACCGGTGGGGGAAGTGTAGATGTATCTTTTAAGTCGAAATTTTAGGTGGTAGTGTAATAAAGAATTGGTGATTTAAAACTATCAGGGTAGTATTTTACGAATTGTATAAGTTAATAAGTTATTCCGAAAAAATTTTTCGGAATAACTTATTTCTATTTTAACCGACCTGAAAGCCCGTACTGTGGAAGATATTATCTTCGAAACTCGCCCGAATGCCAAGCCCAAAACCGTTGGTGGCAATTTTAAAGATTAAACAAACTATTAAGAATTAACTTGAAATAAAATAAATTAAAACTAAATTATATGCTTATGAATGAATTGAGCCCGAAGCAAATGCTTAAAAATACAAGAACTATATTTTTTGTATTAATTGCTGGACAATTACTCTTTCTAACGGTTGTTTTATTTATAAATTTTTTTATATATAAAACTAAGCTACAATTTAACCTTGATTTTACAGATCCCTTAATTCTTATGGCGATTATACTAAGTTGCATTTCAATACCAGCTGGTTATCTACATACTAAATCTTTATTTAAAAAAATCGATAAAAATGAATTACTTGAAGACAAGTTAATTAAATATCAATCAGGGCTAATTATTAGATTTGCCTCCTGTGAAGGAATTGGGTTGCTTTGTATTTCTTTTTTATTACGGGATTCTAATGCCTTCTTTCTAATTATCCTAGTGATTGCATTACTTGTTATGATCCAATATTTCCCAACACCTGAAAAAATTGGAAATGAAATTAACTTGACTCCTTCTGAAATTGACAAATTTTCTGAATGAAAAACTATCCGGTAAGAAGCGATATGTGGGCTGTACGAAGCACGCCCACATATCGCTCTAAACCGATGTATAAAAATCTTCGCTGCGTTCCGTCTTTTTATTTTACCAATAATCCCGCACCAATCAACTTTTAGGCGAAATGGCACGAAAAAGTGTGGCGGCAAATACTATCTTTGCGGCATATCCTCTTTTTTTTATATTTGCAGTGCAATGTCGCTTTCCATTCTGCTCTTAGATAATTTTGATTCTTTTACGCACAATCTGGCGGATTATTTTTGCAGGTGTGGGGCGCAGGTGCGCGTGCAGCGCAACGACTGTACCGTGGCGCAGTTGCAACGCTACGATTTTGATATGTTGGTATTATCGCCCGGTCCTGATGTGCCTTCGCAAGCGGGTTGTATGATGGAGGCTATCGCGGCTTTTAAACAAACGCACCCCATTTTTGGCGTGTGTTTGGGTATGCAAGCCCTCATAGAGGCTTTTGGCGGCACTATCAAAAAAATAAACCCGCGCCACGGTAAAAGCGAATGGATAGAGCACAAGGGCGAAGGTATGTTTGCGAATATCGCCAATCCTATGGAGGTGGGGCGTTATCATTCGTGGGCGGCAGCACAAGTGCCCGAAGCCTTCGAAAAAGTTGCCCACGCCCGCAGCGATGCCGCGCTGATGGCAATTCAGCATCGCCATTTGCCCCTTAGCGGCGTGCAGTTTCACCCCGAATCGGTACTGAGCCAAAAAGACGGCGCAGGCTTACAGCTGATACGCAATATCATCAACCAAAACTACGAATATCCCAAAGTTCCTTTATAAAAACAAAAAAGCAGATTACAACAATAAATCCGTAAAATGAGTAACTTTGCGATGGAAGATAAATACACGGATAAGGCTGATTATCACAGCTTTATTTTATTGGTGAAAACCTGTAAAAATCCGTGTTTCCGAAAAACAACGATACATTAATAAAAAAAAATTGGCAAAGTCGTCTATCAACTTACCCTTAAAGACTTACAATATTTTATGCAGTTTAGCGCACTACAAATCAATCAATTATTGCAAGGCACTATTGAAGGAAACCCCGACAGCGTAGTATATACGGTTTCAAAAATTGAGGAAGGAACAAACGGCAGTTTGTGTTTCTTGGCATCACCGCAATACGAACCTTATTTGTACCAAACTCAGGCGAGCATTGTCATTGTAAGTCAGGATTTTCAGCCCAAACAAGCCGTAGCACCTACACTCATTCGCGTAGCCGACCCGCGCGGCAGTTTTGCCTCTTTGCTCAAATGGTATGAACAACTCCAACAGCCCGCCCCCGAAATCAGCAGCCACGCTACTATTGATGCCACGGCACACATCGGCGAAAATGTATATATCGGTGCAGGTGCTGTGGTGGGCAAAAACGCAAGCGTAGGTGCGGGCAGCCGTATTTATCCCAACGTTTGGCTCGGCGAAGGTGCGCAGGTGGGCAACAATACCATTTTATATGCAGGTGTAAAAGTGTATCATCGCTGTACCATCGGCAACGATTGCATCATACATGCCGGCACGGTTGTCGGCAGCGATGGTTTTGGTTTTACGGTGAACCCTCAGACCGGAGCTTACGAAAAAATGCCCCAAATCGGTAATGTGATAATAGAAAATGACGTAGAAATCGGTGCCAACTGCACCATTGACCGTGCTACGATGGGGGCTACCCGCATACGAAGCGGCGTGAAATTAGACAATTTGATTCAGGTGGGGCACAATGTAGAAATCGGCGAAAACACCGTCATTGCGGCACAAACAGGTATTGCGGGCAGCACCAAATTGGGCAAAAACTGTATGGTGGGCGGACAAGTGGGTTTTGGGGGGCATATTGTAGTTGCCGATGGTTCTAAATTCGGTGCAAAAAGCGGTATTTCAAAATCTATTGAGCAGCCCAATCAGGCGTGGAACGGTGTTCCGGTTCGCGGGCATCGCGATTCACAAAAAGATTTGATTAATATCCGCAAAATTGGGGATTTGGAACAGCGTATCGCTGCTTTGGAAAAACTGATAGCTCAACAGCAATAAAAAAATGTCAATTAGTGGTTTTTAATTCCCCCTCTAACCTGTAATTCAACTTTGTCAAAGTTGAAAAAATTGTCTGAGCCTTGATTTTCATAATTAAATGATTTTTAGGATTTTTTAGAGGTAGCGGGTTCATCATTTGGGTCATACGAAGTTCCAACTTTGTCAAAGTTGAAAAGTCGATAAAACTTCCCTCCTTCAAAAGAGGTGGGAGCCACATAATGCCCCTACCCTCGCCTCCCCTTCCCTCCCCCCCCCCCCTCCCCCCCCCCCCCCTCCTCCCTTTGACCCTCGTTGAGGGTGTCCGCAATTGCTCCTATCTACGGATGCTGCCCCGGACACCCAAGAAGCCCTGGCAAAGGGGAGCAGAAACAAAATTTGGTGAAAGGGGAGAGAAAGAAAATGAAGCACCAAAAATTTTAGAGGCATTGACAAAGACTATTTTTTGAGCAAAGTAGCCAAAGCCTATATGAATTTGGTGGGAGACGGTACAACGGGCATTTTTTGTGAAGATAGTTTAGAGTTGCCTCAAAATTGGCGTTCAGAAACGCGCAATAAAATCCAATTAGAAAGTTTTGACATTCTTTTGACAAATCCGCCTTTTGGTTCGAAAATTCCCGTTGTTGGAGAGGAAAAATTAAAACAGTACAAGTTTGGTTATAAATGGAAATTTAATAAAAAAACTAATCAGTGGGAAAAAACTAACCAAGCCAAAGAAAAAGAAGAACCACAAGTTTTGTTTATAGAAAGATGTTTGGACTTGTTGAAAGACGGTGGAAAAATGGCTATGGTTTTACCCAATGGTATTTTAGGAAACGAACAAGAGGAATATTTGCGTGATTATATTCTGAATAAGGGGAATTTATTTGCGATTGTAGAATTACCTTTTGAAACATTTAGTCCTAATGTTACTATCAAAACAAGTGTGCTTTTTATCCAAAAAGGTAAAAAAAATATCAACGACTTATTTATTTCAATCAATGAAAACTGCGGACACGATAAAAAAGGCAGACCAACAGGCACAGATGACATTCCTAATGTAGCCTCATTTTTCAACCAAAAAACAAGTAATGCGAATAACTTTTTTATCAATCATTCTTTTTTAGAAAAAAGTTTCATTGCAAAACGGTATTTACAAAAGCACGTTAATAATTTGGCTAAAATTTATCAGGGACAATACCCTGTTATTGAGTTAGGAGAAATTATTAAAACAGTACATAATGGGGCTAATATCGAAGGTGCATCTATTTATGTAGAAAAAAAACAGGGTATTCCTTATATTTTAGTAAAAAGCATTACCAAAGAAGGGATTGATTTTGAAAATCTGAAATATATCAATTACGAATGAAAACGAACAGAGATGTTATTAAAAATAGAGTTTCAGAAGACACTATTTTAATGACGAGGGCAGGAAATGCAGGTTGTGCTAATATTCCGCCTGATTTAGTTGGAGGTGTTGCATCGGGTTTTCTTATTAATATTCACGTAGATTTGACAAAGTAAATCCTTATTATTTGGTTTCTTTTCTTAATTCTGATTTTGGACAACTTCAATTAGAACGGGTTTCAAGTGGCTCAATTTTACAAAGTATTCGTTCTTCTGATTTAAGAAAGATTAAAGTGATTTTACCGCCAATTGAAATTCAAAACCAAATTGGCGAAAAAATAAAGAAATCTGTTTTAGCCAAAGCGGAAAGCAGAAAAAACATTGAAGACGCTAATCTTGATATCCAAAAACTTGTGTAATTATGAAAACAGTCGTAAATCAAAAACTTGTAAAGTTGAAAACAAAATGGCGGGGTGTTATTACGCTTTCGTATCACACAACTATTCATTTTACTATGAGTAAAAAATTGGGTTGGCGACAATGGGGTGCACCGACTGAGGATTTGTGGGTATCTCAACCTATTGTGGAAAAAATTTGGCAAGAATATTTAGAGGCGCAAGAAAGTTAATTATTACCATTCTACACTTGCGAGAGGAAAGATTGAAACAAATTGCTATTCCTATTTTAAGCAACGAGTTAGTAAGCAGCATAAGTCAATCTATCAAAACAGCGTTTGAACTAAAAGCAAAACGTAAAAAATTGATTTTAGAAGTGTTGCAAGAAATTGATAATGAGTACGAAAAATACACATAAAAACATCAGGTGACATTATGTTTGCGAAAAGGCGGGCTAAATGTGCGTAGGGCAAGGAAAGTGCTATTAAATCCCGCCCTTCGCAAACATTTTTCCGCAATTTGCTCAATTCTCAATTCTCAATTCTTTATATATCGGCGGCGGCTTCCTGCTCCATTTGCCGCTGATACATTTGTGCATAAATGCCCTGCTGTGCCAAAAGTTCGCTGTGTGTGCCTTGCTCGGCAATTTCACCATTTTCCAGCACCAAAATTTTATCAAAATTCATCAAAGAAAAAATACGGTGCGTGATAAGAATAGTGGTGCGCCCTTCGCTGTACTTTTGCAAATTCTGGATAATCTGCTGCTCGGTTTGCGCATCTACCGCCGACAGCGAATCATCTAACAGTAAAACAGCGGGATTTTTAATCAAAGCCCGCGCCAGTGAAATGCGCTGTTTTTGCCCGCCCGACAAAGTAACTCCTCTTTCGCCCACCATCGTTGTTTCTTTTTCCGGCAAATCCTGTATATCTTTCCACACTACTGCTGCTTCGGCGGCGGCTTGTATGAGCGAGGCGGCGGCTTGCGGCACTCCAAAAGCGATGTTTTCTGCTACCGTATCCGAAAACACAAATACTTCCTGCGGTGTATAGCCGATTTGAGTGCGCAAAAACGGAAGGTCAAAATCGGGCAAAGCGATACCGTCAATGCGGATAGTGCCTACTTGCGGGTCGTAGAGGCGCGCCAATAAGTTGGCAAGGGTGCTTTTGCCGGAGCCGGTGCGCCCCACTATCACCATACGCTCGCCCGCTTTCAGCGAAAAAGAGATGTTTTTCAAGGCTGCTATGCCGGTTTCGGGATAGGTGAAACTCACATTTTTAAATTCAACATCGCCGCGAATGGGAACGGCAATGCTGCCGCCTGTAATTTGCGGGGCTGTTTGCAAAAATTCATTGATGCGTTTTTGCGAAGCGGCAGCCCTTTGCACCAAAGAAGCCACCCAACCCAAAGAAGTAACAGGCCAGGTGAGCATACCTACATACAATACAAATTCGGCGATATTTCCGGCACTGATAGTGCCCTCAATTACCTGCAAGCCGCCTATATAAATGGTGAGTAACGTACTGATGCCCATTAATATCAACATCATCGGTGCATAGAGCGCATCGGCACGCACCAAATCCATTGTTTTTTGGCGGTAGGCGAGGGCTTCGGCAGCGAAGTGCGCCGTGGTAGCTGCTTCTTGCGAGTAGGCTTTCACTACCCGTATTCCCGAATAAGTTTCCTGTGCAATGGAATTGAGCCGTGCTATTTGCTCCTGCATACGCTCGCTGCGGCGATTGATGAGGTTGTTGATAAAATAAATAGAGACCGACAAAAAAGGTAAAGGCAGCAGCACATACATTGTAAGGGTGCTGTTTACGCTGAACATGGTGCCTATCACCATTGTAAATAATACAATGGTATTGGTGAGATATAAAATTGCCGGACCCAAATACATACGCACGCGCCCCACATCTTCGCTCACGCGCGACATTAAATCGCCGGTGCTGTTGATTTTATAAAAAGTGCGGTCGAGTTGTTGATAATGCGCATACATATCGTTGCGCAAATCGCGCTCAATGAGGCGCGACATTACTATCAGCGTTTGGCGCATCAGATACATAAAGCCGCCGCGTACCAATGCCAATACCAACACCGCTACACCAAACAAGCGCAAAATACCACCAAGTGTATCATAAAGCCGACTTTGGAGGTGCATATCGTGAAACTGGCGGTAATACAGCAAATTATCTTTGAGTAAATCAAAGGCGGTGCGGATAATTTGGGGCGGATAGATGGCGGCTATGTTGGAAAGTGCCACAAACAAAATTCCGAAAAAAAACCGCCATTTATATCGCCAAAAATAGTGGTTGAGGGCTGCTAAGTGTTTCAAGACAGGGCGGGAGTGAAATTGTTGGTGCAAAAATAGTTAAAATTACGGACACATAGAGATTGCTGTTTATTTTCGCTTTCTTGGAAAAAGCGGCATTGTTTTCTTTATAAAAAAAATAAAATTGAAAAAGGTTGAGCAGGTTGCTATTTTTTGGGTGGAGAGAGAAATTTAAAGTAAAAATATTTGTATGAAAAATAATCTATATATTATAAATAAAATATATAATAAAAATATAGGTTTTAAAAATTTTGGTATGATTTATGGTTAGGGCTATTCATGTGAAAACGCTGACAAAATCTTTACTACGGCATCAGCCTGTAACTATCAGTTGGATAATGATACTGATATGCAGCCTGATATTGTGGTTATTGCACCTTGAGATGAAGTGTCCAAAAGATGTATCAGGTTTAAAAAATTTGATTGCAAATGAAACCAATGAAGTAAAAAACCGCCTTAATCTTTTAGCCACCAATCATCTTTTTATTGAAAAACTCAGCACCGGTACTTATACTTACGAAGATTTTGTGCAATTACGCAAATTGCCCTTTGATGTATTTATTGCCCGAAACGATAGTATTGTATTTTGGAGCAAAAACCGCAGTGTTATCAGTGCCGAGGACATAACAAAGCTGTCGCCCGAAGGTTTTGTGAAGCTCAAAAACGGTTACTTTTTTATTGCCAAGCACACCATTCCTTCTTTGTCGTTGGGGCATATTGATGTAGTGGGGGTTTTGCCCTTGCAAAATAAGTATATCATAGAAAATCAGTACCTCAAAGAGATTATCAATCCTGAGTTGGCGTATTTAATACCTTGCGCACAATTTACGGAAACGCCAAGCTCCGAAGACTCCAAAGCCTTAGACCCTGAAGAACAACGTATTTATTTGCAGGTATCGTCAGAAGTGCCGCCACCTTCCAAATTTACTTGGTTGGTTTCATTATTGCTCACTTGTACGCTTTTGTACTGTTTTTGGCAAATTATTTTAGTTATTCGCAGACGCTATGGACTGATGCTTTCTTTTACTGTTTGGGTGGGGATTTTATTATTGGGGCTGTATAGTATGGCTCGTTATGATTATCCCATAGTAACTGCCGGTTTGAGCATCTTCAAAACTCCGCTTTTTCAAATAAAAAGTTACGACCTTTCATTCGGGCAGGTTATTTTACTACTGATTACTTTGGGTTTGATGAGCTTGGGCATGAGTAATTTATTTCCCTGGGATTGGATACAACAGCAAAAAACAAACGTTCGCTGGTGGGTGATGTTTGCGGTATGCGCTATATTTTTTGCCTTAACCGCCGTCTATTTGCATTGTTTTTACTACCTGCTCTATTTTTCCGATACTTCGCTTTCAGCCGATAACTTTATATTTTTAAATACATTTTCTTTATCGTTGTTTTTTACCCTTGGTTTTATTATTTACACACAAGGAATACTCACCCATGTGATTTATACGCTGTATTGGATAAACAACAAAAAATGGAATGTTTTACTTACCATCTTGCTTATATCTGCATTGCCTGCTTTGCTAGTATTATTTGTATGCCATAATTATTTATCCGTAGCATATTTGGTGAGTTGGTTGATGATACTAATGATAATAGTGGTGTATCAGCAGCGCAGACTACTTTCGGGAATCAGTAGCTTTTCGCAAAAATTTTTATTGTTTATGTTGGTATTGGCGGTTTTTTGGAGTGGTTTTTTGGTGAGTATCAAATATAAAAAAGACGACAAAAGTTTTAAAGAATATGCACAGGAAGTATTAAGGCAGGAAGACCAGGAAACGGAGTGGCATTTCAGATATGCTACTGCACTCAAAATTATTGACGAAGACACCTTGTTTCATTTGCTGCAAGCCCCCCCCCGAGAAGATACCCTTTTGATGGAATACGTCAAAAACAAATACCTGTCCTCGTATCTCAAAGATTATTATATTAATATGGCGGTATTTGATGCGGCAGGTAAATATATCAGTGGCGATACCATTTATACTTTTAATGAAATCAATGCAAAAATAGCTGCCGGTATTCAAATGCGCTTGGCGGTGGTAGATAACAATAAATCAGGCGATACACAAAGTACGAGTATTTTAGCACCTGTAATTGATGATGAAGGTAAATATAACTATCTTACCAAATTGCCTATTTTTCTTGAAAACGGCATTGGTGGTTTTTTGGTGCTGTTTTTTGAGCGCAACGTAAAATCCAGCCCCAATGTATATCCCGAGCTGCTGATAGCCGAGCGTTTTCGCAATCGCCCCGAATATCTCAATCACGACTATGCCGTTTATCGCAACCGCGCCTTGCTCTTTTCGCGCGACAATTTTAGCTTTTTTCCAAAATGGCTGCCTTCTATGTTTACCAACAAAGACATTAAAGAAGGAGACGTACAAAACGGCGATATTCAATACCACTACCGACACGTTGGCAAAGCCACCACAGTTGTTGTCAGCAAAGCCGCATTCAATTATTTTGATAAGCTCTCTTTTTTCTCCTACACCTTATTTATGTGCTTGTTGGGCTTATCTTTTTTTCTGCTTTTATCGCTTTTGTGGAATGATGATACGGGTAAAAAAATATTCAAACAACTCTTTTTCTCATCATTAACACGCCGTATCAGTGGAGTTACTTTGATGGTGGTGGTATTGTCGTTTGTGGCAATTGTATTTGTAACGGTATTTTATTTTTCCAATCGCTCCCTGCTCATCAGCAAAGAAAAACTGCTGCAAAAGCAAAATACCATCGGCTTGTTGATTGAAGAAGAACTCAATACCAATGCCGACTGGCTCAAAAATGCGGAGAAAGTAGGAAATACGCTTTTTAGAATATCCGAATCGCAAAATGCCGACATCAATCTTTATATGCCGCAGGGCTATTTGATTAATACCTCGCAGCCGATTATATTTGATGTGGGTATCATCAGCAAGCTCATGAATCCCGAAGCATTAGAACGCTTGCGCAAACGCTCCGAGCCGCGTATTGTTATTGACGAAAGCGCGGGCAATTTAAAATATCTTTCTGCCTACAAAATGCTCTACAATGCCGCAGGCAAAGAAGCAGCTATTGTTCATATACCCGATTTTGCACAGGAAAAAAACCTCAAACAAGATATTTCGCGCCTCATAGGTGCATTGATTAATGTGTATTTGTTGGTGTTGGTAGCGGCGGCGGTTTTGGCGGTTTTGGTATCCAGTCGCCTTACATCTTCGTTGAAACTCATCGGCGAAAAACTCAAACATATCCGTATCGGGCAGGAAAACGAAAAATTAGAGTGGCCGCACCACGACGAAATCGGCGATTTGGTGCAGCAATACAACGCCGCCCTCGACCGCTTGGAGCATAGTGCCAACCAATTGGCATACAGCGAGCGGCAGTCGGCGTGGCAATCTATGGCGCGGCAAATTGCTCACGAAATCAAAAATCCGCTTACGCCGATGAAATTAGCCATTCAGCACCTGCAACGTGCCGAGCGCGAAAACCACCCCCAACTCCGCGATATGATTCAGCGCGTGAGCAATAATCTCATTGAACAAATAGACCATTTGGCATATATCGCATCTGAATTTTCTTCTTTTGCTAAAATGCCCCAGCAAAAATTGGAGGTATTTGATTTTAAAGAAGTGCTGCTCGGTGTTATTGATTTGTATAAAGAAAATACTTCTCAGAGAATTTTGCGCATTTTGCCCGAAAGTCCGGTACTCATTGTCGCCGACAAAAACCAACTGCATCGGGTATTTCAAAATTTATTGCGCAATGCCCAGCAAGCTATCCCAGAAAATCGTCAGGGTATCATTATTGTAAAAATGCTCCGCGAGGGCAGCTATGTGGTAGCCAGTGTTACCGACAATGGGGTGGGTATCAACGAGGAGCAAAGCAAGCAGGTGTTTGTGCCCAACTTTACGACCAAAAGTTCGGGAATGGGTTTGGGATTAGCTATGAGTAAAAATATCATAGACAGCCTGAAAGGAAAAATATACTTTGAGTCGGAGGTAGATAAAGGAACTACATTTTTTGTGAAATTACCCCTCTATCACTCCAACGGCGGCAGCAACGGAAAACATTAAAAAAAGCAAGGGCTACAAGAACATCATCAAATCCATTTTTCTTTTATCCAGATATGCGCCTTTAAAATGCCCGCCACGCTGAGGCTGTCGGTGATATATCCGTTCATTACCATATTAAAAACCTCTTCAAAGGGCAGGCGGCGCACTTGCAGCAATTCGGTTTCTTCGGGCTGTGCCGCACCGAATTGCAGGTCTTGGGCAATATACACCGTTCCAAACTCATCAGTGACCGAGTTGGAAGTATGTATATCCAAAAGCGTAGTCCAGCGGTGAGCAGTGATGCCGGTTTCTTCCAAGAGTTCGCGCTGTGCCGTAGCGAGCGGGTCGCTGTGCAAAGGGCAGCCGCCTTCGGGAATTTCCCACGAATACTGCTGCAAAGGATAGCGATATTGCCCCACGAGCCAAGTGTGGTATTCGGCATCTAAAGGAATAACGCCGATTGCCCAGTTTTTGAAATGCACTTTGCCGTAAATACCCGCTCCCCCCGCCGGATTGAGTACCGTTTCGTGGGTTACTTGTATCCAGTTGTTGTCGTACATTTCCTGTACCGAAAGAGTTGTCCAAGGATTGTTCATTGCAGGGGCAAAAATACAGATTTTAATACATAAAAAACAAAGCAAAAGTGAACTGAAAATTATATTTTTTCCCCTCAGAAAAACTCACCTATAAACAGGGATATGGAGCAGATAAATTGATAAAAACAGATGTAAAAAATGTATATATTTTTAAAAAAGTGTTAAAAAACGGGCAAAAAGTGCAATTTTTTCTTCAAAAATTTTGGTGCTATAAAAAATAACACTAATCTTAGCCCTCGCATTTTTGCAGAAAACGAGGAAATTGAATAGAAAATATCATTGACAGTATGCAGAAAAAAAATATGATTCAAACCATTTTACGAATGGTTTTCTTGCTTTTGCCTTTATCAATTTTTTGCCATTCCTTTTACTACCCCTTCTACTTTTTCAAACCCCGCTTCAGCCTCTTCATCATCTATTTATCAGGAACGCATTGCAAGTATTGCGAGTGCAATACCCTTGCAGTACAACGCAGCCGTAAAAGAAGAGATAGAAAAACTCTTACAATACCGTAACGATTTGGCAATTACCATCGGCAGGCGTAATGTGTATGCACCGGTTATAGAGAAAATTTTGGAAGAAAACGGCGTACCCAAAGAATTGTCGGCTATTCCGTTTTTAGAGTCCAAGTACAACCCCGATGCCGTAGGCAGCGGAACGGTGGGGCTGTGGCAATTTGTTGCCGGCACTGCCCAACTGCACGGATTACAAGTAAGCGAAGCCGTAGATGAACGCCGCGACCCGCATTTTTCTACACAAGCTGCCGCCGCATATTTTTCCGAACTCTACGATATATTCGGCGATTGGGAATTGGTGTTGGCAGCCTACAATTGTGGTGCTTATAAAGTAAAACAAATTCTTAAAAGCCACCCTTCTGCCGGTTTTTGGGAAATTCGCCATTTGCTACCTTCCGGCACACAACACTATGTGCCGCGCATCATTGCTTGTATATATGTATCAAAATACTATGCCGAGCACAATATTGAACCGTACTATTATGATGTTAATCTGAAATACGGCGAAGAAATAGAGGTTTATACTAATGGTAATATCAGCGATATTGCACTTTCTTACAATGTAGATGTAGAAGATTTGATGCGTGCCAATCCCGCTTTGATGACGCGCAACATTCCCGACAGCGTGTTGCCTTTGCGTATTAAGTTGCCTTATTATCAGTCGGTGCAAGATTGGTTGCTCTCTGCTACCAAGCCTGTTCCCGAACCCGTCATTATCCCGCGCGAAATGCCCCTGAATGTGAGCAAATTAGACTCCATAGCAGTAGATATTATCAAAACACCCCGCAAAAGCACCGCGCATCTTTTTAAAGATACCAGCACTAAAGGACCGAAACAATAAAAAATTACTTTATTGCTTTTTTTAATACGGAAAACGACTTGTTGCTTTATACAATAAGTCGTTTTTTTGTTTTTTATGGGTAAAATGATGTGTTTTCCTGAACGCTGTTTATAAAATACCCACTTTTAATGTGCCGCTATTTGATATTTTATTGATTTTAAAAATTACTTCAAGCCGCTTTGCTTATCTTTGGGCTTATTTTTTTTAATGGAGTAAAATGAAAAAAAATGCGGCTTTATGGTTGTTTTTGTCGGTGATAGCGTTCTTTTTGCTACATCGCTGCAAAAATGTTGCTGCTCCTCCCGCAACTGCCGCCGCTTCGCCTTATCGCAACCACGCCGACACCGTGCGCTATGTAGGCAACGAAACCTGCCGCACCTGCCACACCGCCCACTACGACAGTTTTGTGCAAACAGGTATGGGGCAGTCCTTTCATTTTGCCACTCCTCAAAAAAGTGCTGCTCAGTTCGGTCAGCATATTCTGGTGCGCGATACGCTCCGCCAACTCAATTATTATCCTTTTTGGCGCAACGATTCTTTGTTTGTGCTGGAGTTTCGTTTGGAGGGCAAAGACACCACACACCGTTTGGAACAATATATTCAATATATTGTGGGTTCGGGACAACATACCAATTCGCATATTTATAATGTAAACGGGTTTTTGCGACAGGCTCCGGTTACTTTTTATACACAAACGCAACGCTGGGATTTAGCCCCGGGTTTTGGAAGCGGTTTTAATTCGCGTTTTAGCCGTATTGTAGGGCAGGAGTGTATGAGTTGCCACAATAGTCACGCTGCTTTTGTGCAGGGCTCTGAAAATAAATTTGATGCAGTGCCTTTGGGTATCGGCTGCGAGCGATGCCACGGTCGCGGTGGTTTGCATGTGCAAGAAAAAATGGCGGGTATTGTGACGGATACCTCCCAAACCCCCGATTACAGCATTGTAAATCCCCGTCGCCTGCCGCGTGAATTGCAAATGGACGTTTGCCGCCGTTGCCACGCACAGGGTGTGACGGTGCTGCAAGACGGAAAAACATTTAGCGATTTTTTGCCCGGAATGGCTTTAAGCTCGTGCCAAGATGTGTATTTGCCGCACTACGATGGTGCACAAACTCAACTGATTATGGCGGCGCACGCCGACCGCCTGCAACTGAGCAACTGCTATCGTAAGTCGGAAATGACCTGCCTCAATTGCCATAATCCGCATATCAGCGTAAAACAAACACCGCGTAGCACGTTTAATACCGCCTGCGAAAAATGCCATAATAGCAGCAGCAAGCCCCTTTGCAGCGCACCCGAATCTGTGCGCCAAACGAGGCAAAACGATTGCTCCGGCTGCCACATGGAGCAAAGTGCTGCCATTGATATTCCGCATGTGCGCATACACGACCATTTTATACGCAAGCCGCTCACCGCCGCCGAAAAAAATAATATCGGGCGTTTTATAGGATTGGCTTGCATCAATAATGCACAGCCGACCGATTTGTCCAAAGCACAGGCGTATTTGCATTTTTACGAGCAATTTAACCACGAAACACAGCATTTGGACAGTGCGGCTTATTATATTCAACGTTTGCAGGTGGGCAAAGCAGAAGAGCGTAGTCGCCGCCAATTATTGCAAATACACGAAGCCTATTTGCGCGGCGATATGAAAAAAATCATCGGTTTTGCCGCCGACCTTTCGCCGGAAATCCTGCAAGATGCGTGGACGGCTTATCGGGTGGGGGAGGCGTTTTTGGAGCAGCAGCAGTGGCAGCGTGCCGAAACTTATTTGCGCCGCGCTGCCGAATTGTTGCCATATCAGTTGGATTTTCAGATAAAATTGGCAGTGGCTCTACAATATATGCAACAATTGGAGGCGGCAGAGGCGATATTATTTCGTGTGATAGCGCAAGACCCTATGCAAGCCGCCGCACACAATAATTTGGGATTTGTGTATTTTAATCTCGGAAAAACCAAACTCGCCAAACAACATTACGAACAAGCTCTGCACCTACAACCCGATTATGTGGCTGCCTTATTGAATTTGGCTGCGTGGTATGCTTATGAGCAGGAAACGCCGGCATTAAAAAAAATTGTTGAGCGCATTTTGCGCATTGAGCCGCACAACGAAAAAGCCTTGGCTTTGAAAGGGAGTTTGCGGTAAATTTAGCATAATCCCCAAAATTAAGGTTTAAATAGCGTGAGTTGTGTTCAGAACTTCCATTGGTCTGAACCCTGATTTTTAGGATTAGGGGATAGACAGGATTTTTTTGTTGCCCACCACTTTGACAAAGTTCAAAAATTTGTCAAGGTTAAAAAGAGGTAAGTTAGCCGAGTTCAGAGGTAAGTTAGCCGAGTTCAGAGGTAAGTTAGCCGAGTTCAGAGGTAGGGGGGGGTACTTATAGGGGTAGGGGGGGGTACCCCCATAGGTACCCCCCCTACCCCTCGACTACCCCCTCCAACAATAGGTGCGAAAATTGCGAGTTATCAATATTTGCTTTATAAATAAGGAGTTTTTGAGAAAATAACTGTTCCCAATCGTCTATTTTTGGGTGGGGTAGCGCACCAATGCCCAAAAAATGCCTCCGCCCCGAAAATTAGGTGCAAAAACAGCGAAATCCTGACATAGCTTTGCGCTTTTGTACATTTTTTAGGTTGTTATCAGCCTCACTTATTAATTTTAAAAAAGTATTCATTCAAGAATGATTTAGTACAGGTTGCTCACCAATGCACGGCTCTGAAAGGATAGTAATTTTGTAATTGCAGTGTTTCGTCGTTGATGTTGAAGATTTTGACCAATGCAGCCACCTCCCACGCCCAATATCCGAAAAAAGAATTTACTTTGGTGCGCAAATGGGTATCGTGCCAAGGGGCATCTTTGTGTCCCTGATACCATTTTTTATCCAAATAATTTCTGATAAAAGCGGCACTCCTGTCTTTTCCGTTGAGGAGCGGAGCTAAGTGGCTATAAGGGCTTTTTTGTATAAAATTGCTTTTGTATGCGCCCATCGTATTAGGCAGTCGGTAATGCACGAGGGTGCTGATGAGCAGGTCGTTGGCGTGGTCTCTTTGCAAAATGGCGATAATTCGGAGGAGGTCGGCATCGCTGATATTGTACAGAATGGCGAAGGAGAGCATCCATATTATTTGGTCGTACATCGCATAGCTTCTGTGGAAGCCCTCCCAGCGAAATCCAATTTCAAAGGCGGTGATACTTTCCAAAAAACTATTGCTGATGTTTTCTTTGCTGTCTCCCGCCGAGTATTGGGCGATGGGTTTCGCGATAGAAGAGTAAAATATCATATCATTGATAGAATCAATCTGCTCTTGAGAGTATTTGCCGCTTGCTATATAGTTTTTTCCGAGCGCAATTGCCTCATCAACCTCATTTATTAATTTTAAAAAAGTATTCATTCAAGAATGATTTAGTATAGGTTGCTCACCAATGCACGGCTCTGAAAGGATAGTAATTTTGTAATTGCAGTGTTTCGTCGTTGATGTTGAAGATTTTGACCAATGCAGCCACCTCCCACGCCCAATATCCGAAAAAAGAATTTACTTTGGTGCGTAAATGGGCTTCGTACCAAGGGGCATCTTTGTGTCCCTGATACCATTTTTTATCCAAATAATTTCTGATAAAAGCGGCACTCCTGTCTTTTCCGTTGAGGAGCGGAGCTAAGTGGCTATAAGGGCTTTTTTGTATAAAATTGCTTTTGTATGCGCCCATCGTGTTGGGCAGTCGGTAATGCACGAGGGTGCTGATGAGTAGGTCGTTGGCGTGGTCTCTTTGCAAAATGGCGATAATTCGGAGGAGGTCGGCATCGCTGATGTTGCACAGAATGGCGAAGGAGAGCATCCATATTATTTGGTCGTACATCGCATAGCTTCTGTGGAAGCCCTCCCAGCGAAATCCAATTTCAAAGGCGGTGATACTTTCCAAAAAACTATTGCTGATGTTTTCTTTGCTGTCTCCCGCTGAGTATTGGGCGATGGGTTTCCTGATAGAGGAATAAAACATCATGCGATTGAAGGAATTGATTTTATCCTGAGAATATTTGCCGCTTGCTATATAGCTTTTTCCAAGCGCAATTGCCTCATCAGCCTCACTTATAAATTTTAAAAAAGTATTCATGGTGTTATTTTTTTTTAAATATATGATGGATAGGTTTTGCATTTTTATCTAATACTTTTAATATGGGTTCATACGTTTTTGATACACCTATTAAAACGCCTATATAATCAGCCCCTATTGCTAGTGCCTTTGCCTGACCAAATTCAATATCTAAATTATAATCAATCCACACATCGGTCATTTGAGAGCTACCGCTGGCGGTTTTGGCGGTATCTACTTTGGGGTTCCATTTGGGGTTTTCTTTGGTGTTCATTTTTACTTCAACGATAACATATTTAGGCGGCTGATTTGAAAATTGATATACACCATCAATACCCTGCCTTATTGGAGTATCTAAATCATTTATTCTATTAATAGAGATATATTTTAGTTTCCCCGTTTGTGTGCCTATCTGAAAAGTATGATTTTCCAAAAACCATCTGGCTTTTATTTCCGAATAGCTGGCATAGCGTGTTTGGTCGTTAGGGTGTCGTTTGCTGCCGTCAGGTTTTTCATCTAGTTTTATTTTACCTTTATCTACATCGTCTAATATTCTTTTTTCCGATGCTAAACCAAAAATCTCTCGTAACCATCTTTTGATAGCGTCATTAAATTCATCAATAAACTTACTTACTTCATCTGCTCCTTTTATCAAGATACCAATAAACCCATTAATGGTTTGGAAAAAGAGTTCTGCAACTTCTTGGCTTTCTTTTTTTATGGGTTTTGTTATTTTGTTAGCATTAGCAATAATCTCTTCCAATAAGTCCACTACTTTTTCTGATTTGGAGGTTTTGCTAAGTTTGGCAATTTTGAGTGGAGGTAATAAAAATTCTACAATATTAAAAACGATATAACCCTCGTAATAATTAAGCTCCGTGGTATTTAGATTTTGTAGTTTTTCATACAATTGCTCCGGCAGCTCATAATAGATATATTGTTTTAGTTCTATAAAACTAATAACACCTTTTTTTATTACAGTTTTCCAATCAAGATTAGCTAATGCTTGTAATACATTGTCCAAATATTCTGAAACTAAAGATTTATAATAACCTTCATTTTTTTGGTAGCTGTTGTGTAGTTTTACCCCCTGAAATAATAAATTAAGCAACGTAAAAATATCACTAATCAAATCCATTAAACCATTCCATAAGCCACATATAAAAGCCCATAAATTTTCTGCTTCTTCTTTTATTTCTACTATTTCGATGATTATATTTTCTATGATTTTGCCAAAACTTTCAATAATATTAATTGCCCAATTCGGTAAAATTGTATTATTATTTTTAACAAAATCTTTAATCTCATTGTGTTTTTGATATAAATAGGCTACAATATTTTTCTCTAAAAATTCTAATGAATATTCACTATGCCCCGAATTCCATGTTTTTTCATCTATTCTGATTTTTTTTGAAAAAAAGTCTGTAATAGTATCAAGTGCTGAAATTCCAATATTAGTAATACTATCAATAACAAAGTTTTCTATTGAATTTATTGTAGAAACAACTTTATCCCAAAAAATTTTTCCTGTTGAGATAGTTTCAAGTAATTCTGTAATTTGCTCTTTGGAAAGAATATATTTATCCTGTGTCCATTTATGTGCTAATATACTTTCTGCATATTGTTTTGCATTTTCTCCTGCTTTTATTAAAAATACATTATCAGAAAAAATATCATTTTTAGGAATTTCAAGAAAAATAGCAATTTCATCTTTATCAATAGCAGTCTTCTCATAATTTTCTAATAGATATGCTCCATCATGCGAAATAAAAAGTCGGATATTTGCTAATTTGGTATCAAAATCTTTTTCATAGTCACCACTCCTATTCTTGTCTTTATAGGCGATACCGTCAAACATTTTTTTTATATAGTTTTCAGTATCATTTTCATTATCGTTTGGAGCACCGACATAAACTATAAAATTTTTTCTAAATTCTACTTCTTTGAAATTGGAGAATTTATTAATTGCTAGTTCCTCTAAGGTGTAAGACGACCACTTAAATTCGCTTTTAAAGTGGGGAAATTTTGGGAAAGAAATTTCTAATAGTTTGTCTGCTAAAGTCATCTTCAAAAAATGGTTTATTCATAAAAGTTATTTTACTGTATTCAAAACAAATATATTCTATGCCCTCTTTATTTGTTTGTTACAAATGTATAAAATAATAGTAAAATAAAAAATGAATTTTCAATATTTTTGTATAATTCCTACAAAAGGAGCTATTTTGCAAGCATCATTATAATAGAGCGATAATTTACAGTATGTTTCATAAAAAACGCCCCAAAGAACGCACTTTTCTGTATGGCAGGCAGCCTTTGGCAGAGGCTCTGCGCGAAGGTAAAAATATTGATAAAATTTTATTAAAAAGCAATATTAGCGGCGAGGGGTGCAGGAGGTATTGCAGTTGGCAAAGCAACAGCAGGTGATTGTGCAGCGCGTACCGGTAGAAAAACTCAATGCCCTCACCGATAAAAATCATCAGGGTATGCTGGCGTTTTTGTCGCCGATACAGGTGTTTCGTTTGGAAGATATTTTGTCGCAGGTGTATGAAGCGGGCGAAATGCCTTTGTTTTTGCTCTTAGACGGCATTACCGATGTGCGTAATTTCGGGGCGATAGCGCGCTCGGCTTTGTGTTTTGGCGCACACGCTATTGTGTTGAGCGAGCGCAACAGTCCTGCTATCAACGAAGATGCGCTCAAAACTTCGGCGGGGGCTTTGTTGCAGTTGCCCGTATGCCGCGAAAAATCCCTGCGCGATGCCATTATGCTGCTGCAAAAAAACGGCGTATTGGTGGCGGCTTCTACGTTGGCGGCTGCCGAGCCTTTGCATCATTTGGATTTAAGCGTGCCGATGGCTTTGATATTGGGTGCAGAAGACAGCGGTGTACAAGAAACTCACCTCAAAATTGCCGATTATTTGGTAAAAATCCCCATTGCGCCGCATTTTGATTCGCTGAATGTAGGTGTGGCGGCAGGTGTGATGCTGTATGAGTGTGCGCGACAGCGCGGTTTTGGCGGTATTTAAAAAATACTAAAAAAAAGCAACACACCTTTTACATATCCAAAAAAGGCAACATCTCTATATTGATTTGCTCGCGTAGTAGTTTCAGTTTTTGGGCATACTCCTCCAATTTCTGTTCGCGCTCGTTTTGTGGTTTCCATTGCTTCACGGGCAAAGGGTTTCCCGCGCCGTCCACCGACACAAATACGATCACGCAGTGCGTCTTTTTTTCATAATTCAGTGTTTGGAAATCTTTTGAATACACATCAACGGCAATATGAATACTCGTGTTGCCCGTATAAATCACATAAGCATCAATTTTTATTACCTCGCCGATATTGATAGGCTTATAAAAACGAATCCCGCCCACATAAACGGTTACGCAGTAGGTCTCTGCCCAAGTGCGGGCGCAGGTATAGGCGGTTTGGTCTATCCACTTCATCACCACGCCGCCGTGAACTTTTCCGCCAAAATTTACATCGCTCGGCTCGCTGATAAACTGAAATGTAATGCTATGATTGTTCATTTTTTGATACAAATAAGAGATTTAACGGTGGTTAATGCTTAAAAAAAGCAAAGGCTTTTTCCGTAAAAAAACAGAAAAAGCCTTTGAAATAGTTTTTTAAAAAAAATATTAAAATCCGAATTGTCTGAGATTTAGCCACGAAGCACCTTCCCACAAAAAGGCAATAATAAACCAAATGAAAAAGAGGGTAGGAGCTAAAAGTGTAATTACCATAGCGCGGGTTTCGTAGCGGACGTGCATAAATTCAGCCACGATAAAATAGGCTTTGAGCAAGGTAGCCGCCACAAAAAATGCGTTCATTACATATTTGTTGCCGCCTGCAAAAACCAAAGCAATCCCTACTTCCAAAATAGTAATGATAGTGAGCCAAAGTGTTGCTCTCCATACGGCACGCACCTGACTTTTGTAATCTGAATCGCTGAGAGTATGTGACATAAAAGGAATAATTTTAAAAGAAAAAATAAAGAGAATTACGGATAAAATAAAAATACTGTAAGGTTATTTTATAAAAGATAGAAAGCTAAGAATACAAATACCCACACTAAATCTACAAAGTGCCAGTATAAGCCTACTTTTTCTATCATTTCATATCCATTGTGGCGGCTTCCAAATTCGCCGTTGGCAGTATTGACGAAAGCCCAAATATTGAGTACCACGCCGCTAAATACGTGAAATCCGTGAAATCCGGTAATCAGAAAAAACAACATACCAAATGCCTGCGGACCGAAAGGATTTTTCCAAATCGTCATACCTTCGTGTATCAAGTGTGTCCACTCCCACGCTTGGCACCCCAAAAACGCTATACCGCCTACAATACCACCAATCATATATTTCATTACACCGGCTTTGTTGTTGCGATGCCCCTCTATCACTGCCAATACCACAAATACTGAACTCAAAATCAGAATAAAGGTCATTACGCTCACAAATCCCAGTGGCACATTGGCGTGTCCCATTCCCGGAAATGCGCTGAACACCTTATTGGGGTCTGCCCAAGTCGGTGAGCTGAAACGCAAAGCTCCGTAAGAAATCAATAAAGAAGCGAACGTAAAAGCATCAGAAAGAAGGAAATACCACATCATCAGCTTTCCATAAGAAATGTTAAAGGGCGAACCGCCACCGTTCCAGTCGGGAGTTTGGTGCTGGTCTTCGTGATGAACGGGGTGTAATGCTGCGTCAGAAGCCATAAAATCTAAAATCGTATTGATTATAAGTTAAATAATAGCTGTATAAAAATTTCTGCAGGTATTTTTTGTGCGAATACCCAGCACAAAGTTAAAAAAATCTGCTTTGGACGTAATACTTTATCCAAATATTTTATCAAAAAAATACCTATGCTGCATTTAACCACAAAAATCCGAATAAATACAGCCACAAAATATCTACAAAATGCCAGTAAGTCATTAATAATTCAATACCCAAAGTGCGTTCGGGGTTATCGTGAACGATGAGTTGTTCCACAGGACCCCACCAAAACGCTCTGAAAATAAAAATCAATAATAATACCAAACCGCCAAGTAAGTGCAGGGCGTGTGCTCCCGAAATAACATAAAAGAACGAACCGGAAGGGTTGCCCCGCAAGCGAATACCATAAGAAACCAACTCTTGCCAGCCCAGATACTGACACAATAAAAATCCCATACCCAACAAGAATGTTCCTACTAACCAATAGCGATAAGTGCCGTAAGATTCTTTTTTAAAATATGTATATGCTACATGAATGGCAATGCTACTCGCAATAATGATGAGCGTGCTTATCCAAAAAACAGGGGGAATTTTGTAAGTAACCCAGTTGCCCTGTGCTTTGCGCACGATGTAGGCACTGGTCAAACCCGCAAACATCATAATCATACTGGCAATACTCACCAATAGTGTGAAGCGTTTGGGGTGAATGCGGCTGTTGTATTCGGTAATTTGATGAGGGTACGACATATTTTTTATAGTATTTAGAATGAGCCGATATTAAATAAAAAAGAACTTATCCAATAGAAGGGCGATTTGTGTAAGGGGCAAATACAACAAAGAGGTGAGCATTACCCGAAGTGCGGCTTTTGCCGTGCAGGTGCGGTATAATTGTATGGCGGCTGCTACAAACAAAAAGCCCAACAGCAGCATACTTATCAAGGAAAACCAACCTGCAAAACCGATATAATACGGTACAAAAGCATAGATGCACAAGGCTATGGTACAAGCCAGAATATTGAATGCCGTGCTGCGGTTGCGGGCATCGTAGTGGGTGGGCAATAACTTGAAACCGGCTTTTTTGTAATCATCGTAGCCCATCCAGCCGATAGCCCAAAAATGCGGAAACTGCCACAAAAACTGAATGCCGAACAAAATGTAGGCTTCGGTGCTGAGGCTACCCGTAGCGGCTGCCCAGGCAATCAGAGGCGGCATGGCCCCGGGGGAATTGCTCCCAAAAATACCGCCACCGGCGACAAACGTTTGAAAGGAGTATAGATAAAAGCGTAGAGTACCAGCGACAAAGCCCCCAATGTGGCGGCGAGTTCGTTGAAAAAAACAGCCAAAATGGAAATACCCACTGCCCCGCAAATGCCCGATACCAAAATAGCTTCGGTGGTGCTCATGCGTCCTGCTGCCAAAGGGCGTATGGCGGTGCGTTTCATGAGGCGGTCGTAGTCTTTTTCCAAAATTTCGTTGAGACCATTGGCGGCGGCAGTGACTAAAAAACCACCCAAACACAAACACCACAAAGCGGCGGCATCTACCTGTGGGCTTGCCATCAGAAAACCGAAAGCCGCCGAGAAAACTACTGTCAAATTCAAACGGAATTTGATAAGCAGTCCATAATCCCGCAACTTTTCAAACAAAAGTGCGAAAAATGAAGAGGTGGGGAGAGAATTTCCTTCGGTACGCATCAAAACAGGGAAAAGCAGTATTTGAAGCGCGAAGGTACACTTTTATCGGCAATTTTTTAAAAAAAGCCGCCTTTTTTATGGTTTGATTATTTTTTTGTGAGAAAAGATAAGGAATGAATATTTGAAAGGAAGTCTTGGTTAGATGTGTATAAATAAAATAAAATCAACTGTTTATATTCAGGTTTTTCAAAAACTCATCTACATACTTCAGGTATTCGGAAACGCCCATTTGGTCAAGATCTTTAGCAGAAAATTTATATTTACCATATTGCCCGATTAATTTTTCGGTAAAATCGTTATAATGACTCCGTATAGCAGAAGCAGGTGACAAAGAATGAATCACTTTTAAGTCAAAAAACCAATTGCGAACTTTAAATACTAAGGTTTCTGCATCGGCTTCGTGACAACGACAATCACAGCCTGCCAAGTCTGAAAGTGCTTTTTGAGTGTCGTAATGTTTTTGTTCTAATACTAAAATTTTTTTCTCCCGATATTTTTTGTCACTATGATAATCTCTGCAACCCATATCCAAACCCAATTCAAACGACATATTGAGCCGAAAATATTCGCCCCTTTGGTTCGCCACTGCGCGGCTCATATCGTGAATACTGTATTGAGAAGCTTCTATGAGTTCTTTGATTTTGGAAAGCCGAAGTTCGGCGGAATCTAAGCGCTCCAAAGCCAAACGCGGACAAAACCCAATATATCTAAGCGTGAATAACAAAACATTAAGCAGAGGTTGGTACTGCTTATCAAAAGGACAGTTGATAAAAATATTTTTTTCAAAAGTTGCCATAAAAGTTTTCTTTTATTGATGCAAAATTGAAAAAGGCAAAATTTTTATAAAATGTCAAAAGTGCAGATTTTCGGTTTTTACAAAAAAACCTTTTTTACTCCTCTGCTTTTATCCACTTTTCTACCCTTCCGTTTTCCTGATGAATGATTACATCATTGCCGCTTTTTAAATAGTCCTTTGCTTCTTTAATTGCTTCGCTTTTTTCATCAAACACTTTTAATACCCTATCTGATATTTCTTTTAATATTGCCCAGCCTTTATTTCTTTTGATAACATGTATGCGTTTGGGGGCAGTTTGCTCAGGAGGGGTTTCGTTGGATAAGACTACCGTACTCATATTGTTTTGTAGGATAGATTTTTAAAAAAAACAAAATTAACTCAATAAAATGAGAACTGCTAAGTTTTCTGTTTTTTCTTTTTGGCTGCCGGAAACAGCACATTGTTGAGGATAAGGCGGTAGCCCGGTGAATTGGGGTAAAGGCTGAGGTCGGTTTCTGGCTCGCCCACAAAGTGCTGATAATCTTCGGGGTCGTGACCGCCGTAGAAAGTCCAAAATCCGTAGCCATATTCGCCGTGAATGTAGCGTGCCTCTTGGTTCATTTTATTTTCGCCCATTACCAAAGAGCTTGATTTTACCACCTTATTTTTGAAAGCAGTGGTTTGTCCCATAAATCCTTTTACTACTTTGGTGTGGCATTGTGTGAGCATGGTAGGTACGGGATCCCATTTTGCCGAAAAATCAAACAAGGTGAAAAAATCTAAATTTTCGGGGATACTGCGATTTTCCGAAACATCTATATTGGAATACTCGTAAGTGAGCGGGTCTTTGACGAGGGTGAAGTTTTCAAAAGCGAAGCAATGTTGAAAATCCAATTTTTCCTGTGCATTGGGGTCGGCACCGTCGCCGTCATAAATACGGTCGCAGATGTCCACCCCCTGTGCCGCCAAAGCAATGTCGTAAGTGTCGGTTGCGGAGCACATCGCAAACATAAAACCGCCGCCCGACACATAATCGCGTATTTTTTGAGCTACGGCTAATTTCATTTGCGATACTTTGTTGTATCCCAAACTTTTAGCTCTTTCTTCTTCATATTTTACCTGCTCCATATACCAAGCCTGATTGCGGTAGGAGCGGTAAAATTTTCCGTATTGTCCGGTAAAGTCTTCGTGGTGCAAGTGCAGCCAGTCGTATAGCGGCAATTTGTCGGCGAGTACCTCGTCATCGTACAATTTATCAAAAGGGATTTCGGCGTAGTTGAGTGCCAGTGTCACAGCATCGTCCCAGGGTAAATCGGGGTGACGCGGTTTTTCGGAAGGCGTATAAACGGCGATTTTAGGGGCTTTTTCTAACTTCACAATATCCATATTTTCCGAAGGGTCGGCGATTTCGAGCAAAATGGACGAATAGGCAGCATCGGGAATTACTTCGGTGCTGATACCGCGAATTTTGCACTCGGCTTCAAACAGACGATTGTAGCCCACCGCAAAACTGCCCCCGCGATAATTGAGCAACCAATCTACTTCCATGCCTTTCGCCAGCAGCCAATACGCCAAACCGTAGGCTTTGAGATGATTGCTCTGGCTGTCGTCCATCGGAATTAACAGATAAGAGGCGCGCGCCTGCACACTCCACAGGAGCACAAATAGGAGAATCCAACTATTTTTTTTCACTTTTCTTTTTAATCAAAAAAATTATCAAAATAAAAAAACTGCTTTTTTAGGCTGTTGCAACAATCCTTTCAGCAGCACTTGTACAACGATTGCAGCACAAAAATAGTGCAATATATTGCACCTTCCCTAATAATCCTGTGTGTTAAAGGTTGTTAAGATAATTTTTGAACCTAAAAAATGTTAAAAAAATAATTTTCAGGAAACTTTTATTTGCTTTATAGTTTCCTAAGTGTATCTTTGCAGCCGCAAAAAAAATATGGATCCTACACGCTCAAAAATTATAGAAGCAGCTACGCAGTTTTTTATGCGCTACGGCATCAGAAATGTAACGATGGACGAATTGGCGCAGTGTATCGGTATTTCCAAAAAAACGCTGTATTTGCATATCAGCGATAAGGAGACGCTGCTGAAAATAGTATTAGATGAGTTTTTGCAGCAGGAGCGTGCAGAAATGCAGCGTATAGAAAACAGCAACGAAAATGCCATTCAACAGATGCTCGCCATTGCCGATTATGTGGTGCGCCAACTGAAAGCTTTGAATTTGAATGTAATGTACGAACTCAGAAAATATTATATAGAATTGGCGGAATCCTTTCAAAAACAACATCATGCTTTCATCAGTCGCCTGATTCAGAATAATATCGTGAAAGGAATAGGGGAGGGCTTGTACAGAAAAAACATCAAACCGAACCTCATTACCCGTTTTTATATTGCCAAAGTACGCAGTATTCTGGAAGATGAAGGCTATGCCGAACAAGGTTTTGCTGCTGCCGATGTATTTGGCGAATTGTTTATTTATCATATAATGGGCATTGCTTCGGAGGCAGGGCTCTTGTATTTAAAAGAAAACAAGCAATGTTTCACTTCTTCTTCTCATCATCATTCAAATCCCGTTCATAATAAATAAATAATGACACGCAATATTGTTTTATCCATCGGCATATCGGTGCTGCTGTGGCTAAGTATGTGGAATGGCGGCGGCAATGCCTTTGCTCAAGGCGGAGCGGTGCGCACTTTTACACTCCCCGAAGCACAAAAATATGCCGTAGAGCGACACCTGACGCTCAAAAACTCCCAACTCGACATTGAAATTGCCCGCAGTCGGGTGCGCGAACTCAAAGCTATCGGTTTGCCGCAGGTCAATGGCACGGCGCGCTATTTGTACAACATCAAGTTGCCCGCACAATTAGTGCCCGCCGATATGTTCGGTTTTCCGTCTGCTTTGCCCGTACTCAACGACTTCGACGGCGACCCCGCCACCTCGGATTATATTTATTTTCCGCAAGATACCACCAACAATTCCGAATTTACAAAGCTCACTTTCGGTACTAAAAACAACCTCAATTTTGGTTTGGAAGCCAGTCAGCTTTTGTTTGACGGCTCTTATTTGTTAGGACTCAAAGCGGCGGAATTGTATGTAGAGCAAGCTGAAAAAAGCGCACTCAAAACCGAAAGTGATATAAAAAATAATGTGCGCGATGCTTATTTGGCTGCTTTGCTGATACAGGAAAATATCGCTATTATAGATAAAAACATAGAGGTATTGAACAAAACGCTCTACGAAGTGAGCGAAATGCAAAAAGCGGGTTTTGTGGAACAATTAGATGTGGACAGGCTGCAACTGACGGCTTCCAATTTGCGAGTACAACGCCAAACTTTGCAGCGCAGTGCCGACCTCTTGATAGATGTGTTGCAATTTCAGATGGGAATGTCGCTGACCGACCCCATTGCGCTGACCGACCGTTTAGAAAGTTTTTTGACAGAAGCCGATGCACTCCTGCTCATGGATTATGCCTCACTTTGGAACGAAGCCGACAAAAAGCGCATCGAATCGCAGTTGTTGCAGTTGCAGAATACTTTCAGGGAGATGGAGATAAAACAAATAAAATTAAAATATTATCCGAGTGTGGCGGCATTTTCGCAAGCCAACCTCTCCTATCAGGGCGACAATTTCAATGTATTTAAAAAAGATAAATGGATTAGTTCTATGTTGGTGGGGCTACAGGTGAATGTACCGATTTATGACGGCGGCTCTAAAAAAGCGCAACTCGCCCAAAAAACCATCATACAACAACAATCTTTTAATCAGGAAAAGTTTTTCAAACAAGGTTTGCAGTTGGAGCTTTCACAAGCGCAAAGCAAATTGAAAACCGCCCGCGAAAGCCTCAAAATCCAAGCAGATAATGTAGTGTTGGCGCAGCGTATTTATGATACCACGCTTATTAAATACAGAACCGGAGTAGGTAGCAGCTTGGAAATAACCGATGCCGAAAGCAAATTATATCAAACACAAGGTTTGTATTTGCAAGCAATGTATGATGTGGGAGCAGCTAAATCTGCTTTGGAAAAAGCTTTAGGAAGATAAAATTAACTTAAAAGTGTCTTTTTAAATTAAAATTAAGTTAAAATAAATATAAAAATATGAACGCATACATAAAGCCGTTTTTAGTGTTGCTGTTGTGCCTGAGTGCGGCATCTTGCGGCAACAATCCTGCCGAAGCTACCGGCGACAACAAATCAGGGCAGCTGGAGGCATTGAAAAAACAACAAGCCGACCTGAATCAGCAAATCAGCAGCCTCGAAAAAGAACTCGGCGTGAGCAGTGCCAACGATGCCGGTGCCGCCAAGCAAAGCTCTATTGAAGTGACGGATTTGCACCCGCAGTCGTTTGTGAGCTATTTGGAGGTGCAAGGCTCGGTAGAAGCCGCCGACAATATCGGAGTTAGTCCGCGTCAGCCCGGCATCATTGAGCAAGTGAGCGTGATAGAAGGGCAGTCGGTGAGCAAAGGACAATTACTCGCCACCTTAGACGATGCTTTGTTTCAGCAGAGCATTCAGGAGTTGCAGACCAATCTGGAATTTGCCCGCACCATTTACGCCAAACAAAAATCGCTGTGGGACAAACAAATCGGTACAGAAGTACAATACCTCACCGCCAAAAATAATGTAGAAACCTTAGAGAAAAAACTCGCCACACTACGCGAGCAGGGCGAATTGTATAAAATATATGCTCCTATCAGTGGTATCATTGACCAAGTGAACGTAAAAAACGGCGAAGGAGCGATGGTAGGAATGCCCGTTTTTCGGATTGTTAATATGAAGGATTTGAGCGTAAAAGCCGACATCGCCGAAAACTACGCCGCCAAAATCAAGCAGGGTGCGGCGGTGGAAGTGTATTTTCCTGATATTCAAAAAAACGTGAGTGGCAAAATTACCCGTGTTTCCAACGTTATCAACGGCATCACGCGCTCATTTGAAGTAGAAGTGAAAATTCCGGCAATGGCGGAAGTGCGCCCCAATATGATAGCCATGCTCAAAGTAAAAGATTATGCAGCCAACGCCGCTATCGTGGTACCCGTGAACACCCTCCAGACCAGCGATGACAAAAGCTATGTGATGGTTGCCGAAAAACAGGCAGACGGTTCTTACCTTGCAAAACGCCGTATGGTGGAAACCGGAACAATTTACGGTAATGGAGCAGAAGTGAAAAAAGGACTGCAAAGCGGCGATTTGCTCATCAGCACCGGTTATCAGGATTTAGCCAACGGACAAGCGGTGAAGTTTTAGGCACGGCAGACAAAAAAACGATGGACACATTTGCTTGAAATATTTTTTAAAAAAAATTACCCCTCGTTTTTTGTTCTGAAAGTTGTACAGCATTACAACAGCATTTTACAATTAAAAAAATCAATCCAATGGACATCAACAAAACCTTCAAAGAGTTTTTACCCACCTCTTGGAGCATAGATAATCATACCACTATTTATATTATTACCATATTTGTTGTGATATTTGGTTTGTCGGCTTACAACAATTTGCCCAAAAACCAATTTCCCGATATTGTTATTCCTACCATGTATGTAAGTACCATTTATCCGGGTACTTCGCCGGCAGATATGGAAAATTTGGTGACACGCCCCATCGAAAAAGAAATTAAATCTATTTCGGGCGTAAAAAAAATTACTTCCAACTCCATACAGGATTTTTCCAATGTGATTGTGGAGTTCAATACAGATGTGGAAGTGGCGGTAGCCAAACAAAAAGTGAAAGATGCAGTGGACAAAGCCGCTTCCAAATTGCCGCAGGATTTGCCCGCCGCCCCCAATGTGCTGGAAATGGACTTTTCCGAAATTCCCATCATGAACATCAATATTTCCGGCGATTACGATTTGGATAAATTAAAACACTATGCCGAAGATATTCAAGATGAAGTAGAGCAATTTAAAGAGATTACCCGCGCCGATATGATTGGTGCTTTGCAGCGCGAAATTCAGGTGAATGTGGATATGTACAAAATGCAGGCGGCGGGGGTATCTTTTCGTGATATAGAAAGTGCTATCGCTTCCGAAAACGTAACCATATCGGGTGGCTTGGTAAATGTGGATAATATGAAACGCGCCATTCGTGTAAAAGGGCAATTCAACGATGCCAATATCATCAACAACTTAATTATAACCTCCGGACAGGGGGCTAAGATTTATTTGCGTGATATTGCCCAGATTAAAGATACTTACGAAGAAAAAGAAAGTTATGCGCGTTTCAACGGAAAAAATGTAATTACGCTCAATGTTATCAAGCGAAGTGGCGAAAACCTCATCAATGCCTCCGACAAAATCCACGCTTTATTGGAAGAAATGCGCGCAACCACGCTGCCGAAAGATTTGGAGGTGCAAGTAACCGCCGATATGTCGGAAAATACCCGCACGACCCTCGCCGACCTCAACAATTCCATCATTATCGGTTTTATTTTGGTAACGTTGGTGCTGATGTTTTTTATGGGTGTCACCAACGCTTTTTTTGTGGCTTTATCAGTGCCTTTGTCGTGTTTTTTGGCATTTATAGTAATGCCCGCCATTGGTTTTGAGCTGAATATGATTGTGTTGTTTGCACTTTTGTTTGCTTTGGGAATCATTGTAGATGATGCCATTGTGGTGATAGAAAACACCTACCGCATCTACGACCACGGCAAAGTACCCGTTGTGAAAGCTGCAAAAGAAGCAGCAGGCGAAATTTTTATCCCCGTTTTTGCAGGCACACTCACCACACTTGCGCCTTTTATTCCTTTGGCATTTTGGGGGGGCATTATCGGCAAGTTTATGTTTTATTTGCCCGTTACGCTCATTCTTACCTTATTGGCATCGCTGATTATCGCTTTTATCATTAATCCGGTATTTGCGGTATCTTTTATGCGCCCCGAAGTGGATATGAACGATGCCGCCGCCCGCCGTCAGCATTGGCGCAGGGTAGCAATGTACGCTATTATTATGCTGTTATTGGCGGTGTTGGCGCAAGTATTTGGTTCGGTAGGTGTGCGCAACTTTGTGATGATGTGCCTGTTGTTGTACATCTCTTATCAGCTGTTTCTCAAAAAAATATTGTCTGCTTTCGAGCACGGCGTTATTCCGGCTTTGGTAAATGTGTATGAGCACGTGCTGCGGTTTACTTTAAAAGGCTGGAGGATTTACGGCGTGATTTTGCTGACGATCTGCTTGTTTTTCTTTTCCATCTTCTTGGTATCGGTGCGTGCGCCGGCGGTAGTGTTTTTTCCACAGGGCGACCCCAATTTCATTTATGTATATCTGAATTTGCCCGTAGGCACCAATCAAGCCTACACGGATTCCATTACTCAAATTGTGGAAAAAGAGGTGGTGAATATTGTAGGAAAAGATAACCCGATTGTAGAAAGCGTAATTGCCAACGTAGCAGTGGGTGCTGCCGACCCGATGAGCGGCGACCGCAGTGCGGCTTCCAACAAAGCGAAGGTGAGTGTGTCTTTTGTGAAATTTGCCGAGCGCGGCGGTCAAAGTACACGCACTTATTTGGATAAGCTCCGCACCCAACTCAAAGATATTCCGGGTGTGCAGATTTCGGTGGATCAGGAGCAAAACGGACCTCCTGTGGGTGCGCCTATCAACATAGAGGTAAGCGGCGAAAATTTGGAAGAACTCCAACAAACCGCCAACCGCCTCAAATATTATTTGGTAGATACCATGCGCATCGGCGGTATTGAAGAACTGAAAAGCGACTTCATCAGCAACAACCCCGAAGTAATCGTTGAAATAGACCGCGAGCGGGCTGCCCGCGAGGGCGTTTCTACCGGACAAATCGGTATGGAATTGCGCACCGCCATTTTTGGTAAAGAAGTTTCCAAATTCAAAGATCAGGAAGATGAATTTCCCATTCAACTGCGCTATGCCTTCGACCAACGCAACAGCTTAGACCGCCTCATCAACCTCAAAATATCTTTCCGCGATATGAACACGGGGCGTTTCAGACAAGTACCACTGTCGGCGGTAGCCAACGTAAAATACAGCAATACCTATGGCGGCATCAAGCGCAAAAACCTCAAACGTGTTATCACGCTGGCTTCCAACGTACTGAGCAGCCACAACGCCAACGATGTCAATGCGCAGATTACGCAGGCGGTAAAAGGGTTTAAAATGCCGCGCAGCGTAGAGATAGACCTCACCGGACAGCAGGAAGAGCAAGCCGAAACCTCTGCCTTTTTGGGTAGAGCATTATTAATTTCTCTGGGATTAATTTTTATTATTCTCGTTACCCAGTTCAATTCTTTCAGCAAAACACTGATTATTTTGAGCGAAATTATTTTCAGCGTTATCGGCGTACTCATTGGTTTTTCGCTCACACGCATGGAAATCTCTATCGTAATGACCGGTATCGGAATTGTCGGTTTGGCGGGTATTGTAGTCAAAAATGGTATTTTGATAGTGGAATTTGCTGATGTACTCCGGCAGCAGGGCTACTCCCTCCTTGAAAGTATAGTAAATGCCGGAAAAACTCGCCTCAAACCCGTATTGCTCACCGCCGCCGCCACTATTTTGGGGTTAGTGCCTTTGGCGGTAGGCTTAAATATTGACTTTGTTTCGCTCTTTACCAAATTAGACCCCAAAATCTTTTTGGGCGGCGACAGCGTAGTATTTTGGGGTCCGCTCTCGTGGACAATTATCTTCGGTTTGAGTTTTGCCACTTTTATCACTTTGGTGGTAGTGCCGGCGATGTATCTTATCAGCGAAGGCATCAAACAAAAATGGAGTAAAACGCCACCCATTGCGCCTGTAGCCAACCCCGAACAATAAAGATATTTTTGCTGCTGCCGTGCAATCATATTAAAATATGTACGGAAAAAAGCGGTGACTGAAAAAATATTCTTGTAAAATAAACTCCTTTGGAAGTTCAAAACTTCCGAAGGAGTTTTGTTTTTATTGAATTGGAGGGTAGGGTGTACACCCGTGGCGCGGCGGTGCCTACGCCTGGCACTGCGAGTTCTACGCCGGTGATGCAAAAGTGCAAGACGGCGTTGCAACAGTGCAATACGGCGTTGCAACAGTGCAATACGGCGTTGCAACAGTGCAATACGGCGTTGCAACAGTGCAATACGGCGTTGCAGCAGTGCAATACGGCGTTGCAGCAGTGCAATACGGCGTTGCAGCAGTGCAATACGGCGTTGCAGCAGTGCAATACGGCGTTGCAGCAGTGCAATACGGCGTTGCAGCAGTGCAATACGGCGTTGCAGCAGTGCAATACGGCGTTGCAGCAGTGCAATACGGCGTTGCAGCAGTGCAATACGGCGTTGCAGCAGTGCAATACGGCGTTGCAACAGTGCAATACGGCGTTGCAGCAGTGCAATACGGCGTTGCAACAGTGCAATACGGCGTTGCAGCAGTGCAATACGGCGTTGCAGCAGTGCAATACGGCGTTGCAGCAGTGCAATACGGCGTTGCAATACGGATTAAGTCCTGCGAGGTATCGAGGATTAGTCGGAAATTGGTCGTTTTAACTTTGTCAAAGTTCGAACTTTGACAAAGTTGAGAAGTTGAGATAAAAAAACTTCCCTCCTGTGAAAATTGGAAAAAATTTATACCTTTCAAAAAAATAATTATATTTGTTATAAACAACGCTCAGGGAAGCGTTGAGGTAAAATGATAGTGCTTAGTGTTGAATGATGAATTGTTAGTTAAGTGGTTTTCATTTTCAATAGATTATATCATTCGTTATTGTTCAATATTAAACACTACTGCGTAAATATTAAAGTATTGTTCCGTCCGTTCCACGATTATTCTAAGGTAATGCAGTGTTTTAAAAAACTATTGCCTTTTAAAAGAAAGAAAAAAACTCAACTGCCGCAAGATGTTGGGACATATATTTATTCATTAACCATTTAATTTTTTCATCATGAGAAAAAACATTGAGCCTGCCGTGCTGCTTTCGGGGAAAGAAGCGGCGAATAAACACATTTGTTTTAGTTTTTATATAGTAAAAAGAACACTGCGTACTTGCTCTGCGGTATGTAATTTGCAAAGACTCATAGCTGCTATGGTTGTGCTGCTGCTGTTTGGGAGAGTGGCTTGGGGGCAAAATGGTTTTTGCGGAGGAGTAGATCCGGTAAATTTTAACCAATCGGGCATTGGTGTTCCTATTAACCATACCTTGCAGAACTTTTATCCTTACAAAGACCATACCCCTATTATTACGCTGAATGTTCGTTTGATAGTAGTACAAGATGAAAACGGCGAAAATAATTTTCAGGAAGATAATGAGGAGCATCTGGCATACCTCAATGCCTTAGTGCCGCACCTGAACAATGTGTATAGCAATTTTGTAGCTCCCCCTGATGCTGCCTGTGGTGAATTTATTACCGGCGATAGCAAAATACGCTTCCATTTAACAGGTATTAATTTTGTGCAAGATACCATCGGCAATACACTCAGTTGGAAAGATGAAAATGGTCATAAAAACAACCTTGATTACCACATGGAAAGTGGATACAGCATTAATAAAGAAACAGAAATTAATGTTTTTTTTGTAGAGAAACCTTGTACGTCTATTCCTAATCTCTGTGGAAGTCATCAAGGCATAGCACCGCGAGATTCTAAACAAAATATTTTTATGGTGATGGAGGGGCAGTTTAAACGAATCAATGAAGACAACGAAGACCCGACTGCATTGGCGCAGGGTTGGACTTTTCCGCACGAATTTGGTCATGTATTAGGCATAAATGATTTAATAGCCGGACAGGGTGAGCCTCTCCACGATTTTTGCAATAATTTTATGATATCTCAAGCTGCCGGAGCACATAATTTTATCACTACGGAGCAACTGGCAAAATGGCACCGAGCCTTGCGATTTCCGAAAAGTAATGTGGGAATAAATGTCAGTAATTTATATAAATATGCACAGTCTTGTATTTACGAAGATAAAGATTTTATAGTAAGTGAAGATGCAATTTGGAACTACCCTGTGATATTATACGAAAATTTAGTGATAAAAACCGGTGCCACGCTCAATATAAGTAATAGTTTGTATATGCCCGAGAACGCAAGAGTGATAGTAGAAAGAGGAGCCAAACTCATCATAGACGGCGGCATTATTACAAAAAACCCGCAATGCAAAAAACCCTGGGAAGGCGTAGAAGTATGGGGCTACGCTTGCGATGATGATTTTTGCAACCCCTTAATCGCACAAAACCCCGCTTATATCACCGACCTGCTCTCTGGCAACCCCAATGCCGGAAATTTTCCAAATGAAGCTGCCGGTATTGTATTGATGAAAAACGGTGCCACCATTGCCAACGCTTTCACGGGCATCAGCACCCAACGCAGGGGAGGCAATTATCCCGACCATTTTGGCGGTATCATCTATGCGCAGGACAGCCACTTTTACGGCAACCAAAAAGCGGTGGAGTTGCTGCGCTATGATTACCCCAATATCAGTAAATTTATCAATTGCGATTTTAGGTCTTATACGCCTTACTTCAATCTGGACGATAATTTAGCGACTATAAGCTGGTCATATCTTGTGAATAATGATAATGATAATTTTTCTTGGTATAGAGGCATCACCATGTGGGCAGTGAAGGGAATAGAAATAATAGATTGTACCTTTGATTTTCTCTGTCCTACAAATAATACAAACAAAGGGGCTATTGTGAGCTATGCCGCTTCTTATACCATGAGAGGTGGTGCCGTGATGTATGCTCAAACAGGTGTATTGGCAGAAGCAGACAACCATTTAGGACTCGAAACCAAAATTTTTGATAAGGTGCGTTTTGTCAATAACCATACAGGCATTTATAATATTGCCGCCAACGATTGGAAAATACAAAACTGCACCTTCGAGCGCGTACCTGAAATAACAGCCGACACCGACCTGCCTTTTCCGTTTGCGATAATTTACTATTTGGGATTTCCCGACTTAAAAGACGACATGCAATATTACTATACCAACGACCCCGTAGGTATTTGTATGCACGGATATAGTTCTTTTAGGCTCGAAAACAATACCCTGAGCAATTTGGAAGAAGGCTGCACCATCAATCATTCCGATGCCCTGCTGTTTAATCAGCAAAAAGACGTTGAACACAATATATTTAATGATTGTAAAGGCGCGCTTTCCTTTTTGGGCAACAACGACTATGCCCAAACCCATTGCAATGTGTTCAATTCCTCCGATTTCGATTTATCGTATTTATACAGCAGTATCCAGCAAAGTGCAGGTAAAATACCTAATCAGGGAATATCAGACGAGAACGACCCTCAAAACTCCCAAGCCGCCGCCAATAAATTCTCGGAAAGTTGCACCAACCCCTCCACACATATTTATACGATGCCCTACCCGCTCACCGAAAAATTTGACTATGTGACATATAGTGAGGTAGAAGGAGTCAATCTGCGCTATGTGCCCACCTGCGATGAGGGCGCGAATTATGCGTTGAAAAATATTGAAGGGCAAACTCATAATCCCGACTGTTTTCCCGAAGATGCCGACCTCATCAATGGCGGCGGCGGTGATGGCGGCGGTTTGCCCCCTCCTTGCGCCGGACTCAGCCGCGACTGCTTAGAGGAACACCTGCATCAAATACAAGAAATCAAGGAACTCATAGACGGCGGCAGCACTGCGCATTATATCCAACAAATAGAACACGAAGCCGCCCACCCCGACACGCACACGGCACTCTTGCATACAAGCTCCTACCTCAGCCCCGCCGTATTACTGGCTTATATCCGGCACCCCGAAGTGAGCCAAGAAAATAAATCCGAATTATTGTTTGCCAATGCCCCTTTGAGCGAGGTGGTATGGCAGGAGGCAGAAAAATATTTGGACGAGCACGATTATAAAACCCTTTATGAGTTACAATATTCGGGTGTTTTTTCGCCTTGGCAAACGCTGCAACAAGCGCTACAACAATTGTCACAGGGCAAAGCGCGGATTTTTGCTGCACTGATGCAGGCGGCAATCGAGAAAAAAGATGTAAACGGCTGCTTAGATCTCATCAAAGCAGACGAACAAAACCCCGATGCGGGCATCTACCGTATAATGGTACTCTTGCATTTTGGCGAATACCAAAAAGCGCGAGATGAGATGGAGCAGTTGCCCGAAGACAATGCGCAGCAAAGAGCCGAAAAAAGTGGTGGAATTGCAGGGCGAATGGGTAGCCTACCAAAAACTCGATAACAACCAGATAGATAACCTCAAAGAATTGTCGGGTACTGCTTTTCGGTACCGCGCCGACGCGCAGGCTTTATTTCGCCATTTGCAAGCCGACAATACCCTCCCTTTGCCCATCTACCCTGAGCGCGGCAAAATTGCGAAAACAGCCATCGGCGGCAGCACGGAAAAAAATACCGCAAACTTGGCAAGCTATCTAAGCCCCAACCCCGCCACCGATAAGCTATTTATCCACAGCCCCGAAGCCCTCACTAATATAGCAATATACAACACACTCGGACAGCAATTCCCCCTCTTAGAGGGGGCAAGGGGGAGTACAAATTCCCCCTCTGAGAGGTGGTTAGGGGCAGTAAATGAAACGCAATTCGGAGCAGAAAACGAGGTCTCCGTTGCGCACCTCACGAGCGGCATCTACTTTGTGGAAGTGCGCACGAAGTCAGGTAAAGTAATGACGCACAAATTTGTGAAGCAATAAGGAGCAGCCGTCTGAACCGTGATTTGCGGAATGAAGAACACTGAGCGCAGCCGAAGTGAGCGCAGCCGAAGTGTAAAAATCACGGTTCAGACAATTTTTATCAAACAATAAAAACAACAGCAATGAACTATAAAAATCAGGGTCATCCGAAAATCCCAAAAATCACAGTACAGGTGCTGCTATTCGTGCTCTTGCTGCTACAAGGTTTGCCGCTTAGGTCACAGAGCAACTACACTTTTTCGGAGCATTATGGTGAGTTCAAAGCCTCCGACCACGGCACCAATATATTTTTAACCGACAGTTCGTATATCATAGAAAACCGCAAAGTATGTTTTGGTTTCAATGGCGCACCCGCTTCCTGTGCTTCCCTGCTGTCGGTGGCACACGATGGCATCTTTGAATGGGAAAATACGCAAGACTATTTTCCGAATGCTTTTAATTTGAGCTACAATTCCATAAGCCCTGCAGAGGGCGGGGGTTATTGGCGTTGCGGCTCCTACTATTTGGCGGCAGATATACAGATAATGCTACAGCGGCTCAATGCAAAAGGCGATACCCTCTGGACGCGGCAATACGGAAAAACGGACAGCACGGAGTCGGGCGATGGTGTGGTAGTAACCCCCGAAGGCAACCTCTTAGTATTTGGCTACAGATATGTACTTGGGGGAGGTGGGGAGTGAGTGTATTGATGAAATTAGATACCTTGGGCAATGTATTGTGGGAGCGCACCTACCACATCAGCAGCGATGATAAAACGAAGGCGAGTCATTAATTCTGATTACATATCGGTCACGACGGCAAATATTATGCGGTAGGCAATATCAATCGCCCTTGGGCGAGTTGCAAAGAAAACTTTGTATTGCGCATCGATACAGCGGGCTATTTGGAGCAGGCAGACTCGGTTTCGTTTCGCCATTCCATTGTACCCGCCCAAGATGGGAACTATTGGTTTGATAGTAGCCGTCGCCACCCTTTAGACAGTATTACGGTATTTATGTCAGTTCGTTATCTTGCCTATTTGGGCAAGCTGAGTGGTGCCAATATGCAGGATACGCTGTGGGTGCTGCAACTCAACAGTTTTGAGGGTTGGGGCACGGGGAGCGAAACGCCGGGTATTGCAGATATGCTGCCCACAGCAGACGGCGGCATCTTATTGGTAGGCAGCCAGCGCAACATAAAAGACCCTCAGGAGATTTCACCGTCAGAAGCGGGCTGGCTGTGCAAATTCAGTGCGAATGGCGAGAAGGAGTGGGAGCGTACCTATATGCCGAAGTTCAACCCTTTTGAAAATTTTTACACGGGTTCCGTATTGATGAAAGCAGTAGCCACACCCGATGGGGGCTATGCGGCTTGTGGGGAGTGTTCGTATTACGATGTAATAGAGGAAAAAATCAGTGCCGATGTATGGCTGCTGAAAGTAGATGCTCAGGGCTGTTTGGAGGATTGGTCCTGCGAGAGCGAGTATTTATATTTGGGTGGTGAAGCAATAGACATTGAGTCGGTGGAGCAAGCGCAACTTTTGAGCATTGCTCCCAACCCCGCCACCGATAAGCTATTTATCCACAGCCCCGAAACCCTCACCAATGTAGCAATATATAACACCCTCGGACAGCAATTCCCCCTCTTAGAGGGGGCAAGGGGGAGTACAAATTCCCCCTCTGAGAGGGGGTCAGGGGCAGTAAATGAAGCGCAAAAGGGAGTAAACGAACTTTCCGTTGCGCATCTTCCGCCGGGCATCTACTTGCTGCGAGCACACACCCAATCGGGTAAAGTAATGACGCACAAATTTGTGAAGCGATAAGGAGCAACTGTCTGAACCGTGATTTGGGGAATGAAGAACACTGAGCGCAGCCGAAGTGTAAAAATCACGGTTCAGACAATTTTTATCAAACAATAAAAACAACAGCAATGAACTATAAAAATCAGGGTCATCCTAAAATTCCAAAAATCACAGTACAGGTGCTGCTATTAGTGCGCTTGCTGCTGCAAGGTTTGCCGCTTTGCGCACAGAGCAACTACACTTTTTCGGAGCATTATGGTGAGTTCAAAGCCTCCGACCACGGCACGAATATATATTTAACCGACAGCTCGTATATCATAGAAAATCGCAAAGTATGTTTTGGTTTCAATGGCGCACCCGTTTCCTGTGCTTCCCTGCTGTCGGTGGCACACGATGGCACCTTTGAATGGGAAAATACGCAACATTATTTTCCCAACGGGTTTGTATTGAGCTACAATTCCATAGCCCCTGCGGAGGGCGGGGGTTATTGGCGTTGCGGCTCCTACTATTTGGCGGCGGATATACAGATAATGCTACAGCGGCTCAATGCAAAAGGCGATACCCTCTGGACGCGGCAATACGGAAAAACGGACAGCACGGAGTCGGGCGATGGTGTGGTAGTAACCCCCGAAGGCAACCTCTTAGTATTTGGCTACCGATATGTACTTGGGGAGGTGGGGAGTGTGAGTGTATTGATGAAATTAGATACCTTGGGCAATGTATTGTGGGAGCGCACCTACCACATCAGCAGCGATGATAAAAACGAAGGCGAGTCATTAATTCGATTACATATCGGTCACGACGGCAAATATTATGCGGTAGGCAATATCAATCGCCCTTGGGGCGAGTTGCAAGAAAACTTTGTATTGCGCATTGATACAGCGGGCTATTTGGAGCAGGCAGACTCGGTTTCGTTTCGCCATTCCATTGTACCCGCCCAAGATGGGAACTATTGGTTCACGGGTAGCCGCCGCCACCCTTTGGACAGCATTACGGTTTTTATGGCAGTTCGTTATCTTGCCTATTTGGGCAAGTTGAGTGGTGCGAATATGCAGGATACGCTGTGGGTATTGCCACTCAACAGTTTTGAGGGTTGGGGCACGGGGAGCGAAACGCCGGGTATTGCAGATATGCTGCCCACAGCAGACGGCGGCATCTTATTGGTAGGCAGTAATTATAATATAAAAGACCCTCAAGAGATTTTTTCATCACGAACGGGTTGGTTGTGCAAATTCAGTGCGAATGGCGAGAAGGAGTGGGAGCGTACCTATTTACCGAAGTTCAACCCTTTTGAGAATATTTACAGCAACTCACGGTTGATGAAAGCAGTAGCCACACCCGATGGGGGCTATGCGGCTTGTGGGGAGTGTTCGTATTACGATGTAATAGAGGAAAAAATCAGTGCCGATGTATGGCTGCTGAAAGTAGATGCTCAGGGCTGTTTGGAGGATTGGTCCTGCGAGAGCGAGTATTTATATTTGGGTGGTGAAGCAATAGACATTGAGTCGGTGGAGCAGGCGCAACTTTTGAGCATCACGCCCAACCCCGCCACCGATAAGCTATTTATCCACAGCCCCGAAGCCCTCACCAATGTAGCAATATACAACACCCTCGGACAGCAATTCCCCCTCTTAGAGGGGGCAAGGGGGAGTACAAATTCCCCCTCTGAGAGGGGGTCAGGGGGAGTAAATGAAGCGCAAAAGGGAGTAAACGAACTTTCCGTTGCGCATCTCGCCAGCGGCATCTACTTTGTGCAAGCATACACCAAGTCCGGCAAAGTATTTACCCAAAAGTTCGTGAAGCGATGAAAAAAATCCCAAAAATCATTTAATCCGATAAATCAGTGGTTCAGACAATAAAAATTTACATAGCACTGAAAAACCTAAAAAAACACCGACACTTGTGAGGTATCGGTGTTTTTTTAGGTTTACTTTTTCGTTTGCTAAAAAACCTTGATAAATTTTCCGTTGTTTTGCTGCATATATCGTATGCTGGTAGCTGTATATTGATACAAACCTGCCGGCAACGCACTGAGGTCAATTTGTATAGTCGGAGTTGCCAATATTTTGCGCTCGTACACCACTTGCCCCAAAGTATTATTGATAGTAAAAATTATTTCTTCCTCGTTCATCGGGGCAGCGATACGCAGGGTATGGTCGTACACCGGATTTTGTAGCACACGCCAGAAAGTCGTAGCTGCCGCCTCATTGATACCCACTGCTGTGGTAAGTTCTATGCTGCGGGTGATGCTGCACCCCCAATCATCAGTAACCGTAAGTGTATAAGTACCCACACCTATATTATTTAGGTCGGCACTCGTGCTGCCGTTGTTCCATTGATAAGTATAACCTGCCGCGCCGCCCGAAACTTCAACCGCAATAGCACCATCGGCAGCAGTGCTGTTGCTGGGATAAGAAGGAACAAAAGCAATTGCCATACCATTGCTCAATTCGCGCAAGCCGTCGAAAAGGTCTTTTCCGGTGAATAAAGAAGGCATCACACAACCGCCGTGGTCGAGGTTGTCGCCCAAGCTCATTTTTACCACATTAGTAGAGCCGTTGGCAATCATTTTGTCATAAGCCACTATGGTATTTTGATAACTCACCTGATCGTCGCCTTTGCAATAGCACAATACCATCGGAGCTTCGGGAGTCCAGTCATACACGTCATTATCGCGCAGGGCTTTGCGGAAAGGGTGGTTGATGTCGTTGATAAATGCTTCCAACTGCTGAGGCTGTATCATATTTTTTGGCACAGGCGTACAAAGGTTGTTGATATAACCCATAGAATGTTCACCGTCAAAAAGAGGGGGCAGCAGCGTATCGTAAGGGCTTACCAAAAAGTCGGATACTTGCTCATATAAATCGCCATACACACTTTGATAGGCAAAAGCCACATAAGGCAAATAGCCAGGGGTGGCATAAGGTGTATCGGCGATGAGGTATTGCGTTTGTGCGCCCGAAATATCGTAAGGTCCCGACATGGGCGCAGAGGCTGTTACCGTAAATTCATCGCCGTAATACAACTGAAGTTCGCGGTGCAAAGCCATAGCAGCGTGCCCGCCCTGCGAGTAGCCGAAAATAAAAAGTTGTTCGTTCATCGGAAAGGCTAAGGTTTCGGACAGGGAACGGGTGGCACGCAACATATCAATGGAGGCGGAGGCTTCGGAGTGGGCGTGTACATAAGGATGCAGCCCGGGCGAATCGCCTAATCCTAAATAATCGGGCATTGCTACTACATTGCCCATCGCCGCAAAAAACATTCCGATATACATTTCGCTAGAACCATAAGAAGGGGCATCTTGGCGGTGCGCAATAGTGCCGTGCAAATATGTTGTTAAAGGTACAGGGCATACATAACCCTGCGGCACTGCCAAAGCACCGCTGGCTTGTGTAATATCAGTACCCTGCGCATTGAGAGTTTCATAATGAATGCGATATATTTTTACCGGATACTGCAAGTTTAAAATAGCAGAGGGCAAGTTCCACTCTTGGGCGATGCTGTCCATATCCGCCAAAGAAAAATCGTGTAGCAATTCATAAGAAATTTCCTGTGCCCGCAGATGCTGTGTTAATAAAAGCACTAAGAAAATATAATAGTTGTAGTGTGTTTTCATGGTATAATTGTGTTGAAGTACAATAAAAGATATATTTAAATTCGGCGTAACAAATAAAATAAAATTGCAGTTTTTAGTAAAATAATAAAAATTATCTACTTATAAAGGAACTTTTTAAGCAATGATTAAAGTTTTTACTATTAAAGTTTTAAAAAACACACAAAATCTTATTATTTCACAAATTACAAATAAAATTTTAACACAACAAAAAAATGGGATTATTTTCATTCATTAAAAATGCCGGAGCAAAAATTTTCGGCTCTAAAGAAAAAGCAACTCCGACTGTTGCTGCACCTACCGCACCTGCTGCTCCCAGTCAGGAAGAGTTGGACTCGCGCAAAGCCGACCAGCTTGTCAATTTGATAAAAGGATTGGGTTTTGAAATTGATAATTTATATGTAGCTGTTGAAGACGATACAGCCACTATCGTGGGCAAAGCGGGTTCGCAAGCCGATAAAGAAAAAGTGATTTTGGCCGTAGGGAATGTAGATGGTATAGCTACCGTTGACGACCGCCTTGAAGTAGAAGTAGAAGAACCGGTTGCTGTGTTTTATACCGTAAAATCCGGCGACTCTTTGTCAAAAATTGCGAAAGCGCACTATGGCGATGCCATGCAATACCCCGCTATTTTTGAAGCCAACAAACCGATGCTCAAACACGCCGATGAAATTTATCCGGGTCAAGTGTTGCGTATCCCTAATTTGGCGTAATTTATTGTAAAATAGTGCTGTATTGCAGCAGTTTTTCTATATAATAAAAACTCCCCTTTGCTAACTACAGTAAAGGGGAGTTTTTTGTTTATCAGGGTGCAGTCTGTTCTACAGATACTGTACCCACCGTGCTGCTGTTCCATTGCACGGTAATTTGGTGAGTGCCCTGCCCCGAAACAATCGTTCCGCCTGTCACCGTCCAGTTATAACTCGTTCCGGCAACGGCAGGAATACTGTAAATAGCACCATTATTGGCACATATATTTTGCAGCCCGCTAATGCTGATGCTCGCAGGAACGTTGGCAGGAAAAGCATTGCAGATTTCCAGAGCCACCCTTGCGCCCGACTCCAATGCGCCATGCACCGTAGAAGGGTGGTTGTTGTTGGTTGCTTCGCCCGCAAAAAATAGTTTATTGCTAACGGCTTGCGCCAAAATCTGGCGTTTGGAAGTGCCTGTCGGCGGTGCTGAACTGGGATAAGTACCAGCTATGGGATAAGAATATGCCCCGCGAATAAAAGGTTCTTGCCACCAATCCATAATGATTCCATCTACATAATTATTGCTCGCCACATTACCGCCAAAGATACTGTTGAGTTCTGCCAAAGCAATATTGATGGCGTTGCTGCCTTGCGCACTCATATATTCGGCACGCTCGCCCATTATAAAACAATTAAGGATATTGTTGGTAGCCCCTGTTTTTAATTTTCCCGAAGCCCAGGCGAGCGTAGTATTACTTTTGCACAATACATCAAACATTTGAGCCGTATTCCAAAATGCCGAACTGAATTTTAACCATATTTTCATACCTGCCCCCATTCCTATACCATTGATAGCTGCTGTTTTATTGGAGGGCAAAGCGGGCGTAAAACTGATGTCGCCGTCTTGCAGAATAGTCAAAGGCACTGCCACCACAGCAGCATTGCCTACATAATTTGCACCATTTTGGTCGGTAACCACCACGCCGTCACTGCTGTAATTTACGGCAACTACCTGCTTGTTATATTGAATATTGGATAGTATGTTATTAAAATACAAGGTATCTAAAATATTCAGATAAGCAGCGTCTAATACATAATCATTTGTGCCGGTGAGCCACAAATAATCCTGAGCAGCATAGCCGCGCATGCTGAGTTGGTCGAGCGAAGTTCCATGCTCTGCACCTATGTATGTTTCATAAAAATGCCAGGTGCGATGCCCGGGTGCTATATTCCAGACATTTTGCAAATATTCTGCTACCGTTATATCCGGACCCGAATAATTCCATACGGCATCTATAATTTCCCACACCTGCAAAATATCGGGGTCATCTGTTTCGGAATCCCAAACAGTGGTATTGTCAATCGTATATAAAGTATCTTGCTGACCTACGGATTTGAGCCAGGAGGAATTATAAGTATTGATGTCTTTGTACAAAAAAGAAGGTGGGTTGCCGTTTTGATTGCCGTTGCCGTGTACAAATTCTGCTCCGAGTTCTACCGGAAAATTTCCAAAGCCGTTGATATGCCGCACACGCCCGCCGTGTCGGTCAGAAGCCTCCAACACAGTAACCGTGCCGCCTGCCTGTACAATACGATACGCCGCATATAAACCTGCTACACCTGCTCCTATCACAATAAAATGTCCGCAACATTGGCTGCTTGTAGTTTGTGGTGCTGCCAACAAACGTGACGGAGCTAAGGCAGCAGCCGGCATCATCAGCGACAAATAGCGCAACAAATCCCTTCTTTTCATTGAAAAAAGCTATTATTTAATATGAATAATACAAGATGTTTTTAATAAAGAATGCTAAAAGCACAGCAAATTTAGTTTAAAAATGTATGATGTGTACTTGTTATAAAGTTTTATAAAACAATGTTTTATCTTTATATACATACTGATTTCATATCAATATTTTTTTGAACACTGATTTGACGGATTGAACGGGTTTTTACGAATAAAAAATGTTTTGCTTTTCGGCTAAGGCGCACTTTCTTCTACCGTCACCGTTCCTGCTGTGCCGCTGTTCCATTGCACAGTAATTTGGTGAGTGCCCTGCCCCGAAACAATCGTTCCGCCTGTTACTGTCCATATATAGGTATGTCCGGCGGTAAACGGAACATTGTATGTTTGTTGCTCGCTGTTGCAAACTTCCAAAGTGCCGCTGATAATAGGATTGGGGCGGTTGGCGATATTATCCAATAAGGCTTGGTATTTGGGTGCGGTGTTCATATAAGGTGGAGCTATATCAATATCGTTGAGTACGCCCCACGAGCCATATACACTTTCTTGCGGGGCAGCAAGGCTGAAATTGGTAGCCAAACGGCAGCCCCAAGTGCGAATGGTATCGTGTACTTCGTTGTACAAATCATACATGGAGGAGGTGTATTGTGCGTCCCACATCGCTTGCTGATAATCGTAAGGAATACCAAATACATTGCCTACAAAATGTTGTCCGCCTTCGTAGGTTACTACTTCTTTTCCAAACAAATGCACCTGATTGTAGTCGTTTTTAAATAAATACAGATTTTGCAGCCAAGCATTGCGGGCATTGATGATGATGTCTTGCGGCGTTGAAGTTGCCGTTAAAACCGGATTTCCTGTGGCTTCGTGGTCAAGCCCGAAATAATGAGTAGGTGCGCCATAATCCCATTCGTCTTGTTTGAGTTGCGACAAAATCTGTTCGTTGAGATAATTAAAAGTTACCTGAATACCCAGCACACGCTTCACGCGGTTTTTTTGAACACCAAATACATTGTGCCATATTTCAAAAGCATTTGTTGCTTTTTCGGCATAAGCACGTCTGTAGTTGAGGTTCGTAGGGCGATTTTGGTCGTTATAGTGCGCCTGCAAAAAAATCCAATTCCATACTTCATTGCTGTATTCCAAATAAATATTCAAATTCGGATTGAGGTTGTCTTTAAAGAAAGTTGCCATTTGTGTAATATAATCGTTGTCGGCGGCGTGTGGCACACAAATCCACACGTCTTTTTGGGTTTGGTTGGCTAATTGTATCATCATTTCGTAAGGTACGCCTGTGTCGGTGGCATAAGTGAAATAATCAACCGAAGAACGATTCGCCCAGGTTGTTACCGGATTATTATTGGTGTGTCCCCAATCCATGAACCGCAGTACGGAAAAAGGCTCAATTTTATCCAAAAAAACCTGATAAAAAGGGGCATTGTTGAGGTCGGCAAATTCATCGGCGAGGCGCAAAAGGCGTATATTGCGAACGTGATTTCCGAGCGTGGAAGATAAAATTTCAATAAAAATATTATTATTTCCCAATAAATTGAATTGTATTCTGCCTGCTGTACTGCTGCTCACACTCACGCCACCACCCACCTGAACCGTTCCTGTGCCGTCATAGAGCAGCACATATTCCTGACCCATCTGTAAGTTAGTACCTGTTTCGCTTTCTGATGAAATAACATAGCGCAGCACCGTATTGTTGCCCGCAGGAGTGGTTTGCGGAATATGAGTAGGGTAGCCGTTGGTATCAAAAATCATATCGTCTAAAATATCGGGAACATACCAGCAAAAACAAGTGGTAGTAAAAGGAATAGGTTCGGGGCGTATCTGTTTGAACAAATTTTTCATAGGTCGCTCTACACCCCAATCTGCAAAACCGCTCATATTCGTTCCGATGTCCATAGCACAGATATTGGGCTGCCAAGTGGTGCAGGTGCTGCTGTCTGTTGCCATATGCAGTTGAAAAGTGTCGGTACAGCCGGCTGCATTGTTTGCCGTAAAAGTATAAATTCCGGTTGCCAGATTCTGATATTGGTTGCCATTGGTAACGGGCATCTGTGTATTGGTTGCATTGTACAACTGAAAATTTACGCCATTAGCGGCATTTACTGTAATGCTGCCATTATTGGTGCTACACGAGGGCATATTTTGTACCGTAAATGAAGTTTGACAGGGATAGGTGTTGTTCTCGTCTAAAATTGTAATTGTTTGATAAGCAGTATGTTGTAGTCCCAAATTATCAGTAACGGTTAAAGAAGCATTGAGCATACCCAAGTTGGTATAAGTATGCGATACATTTACTCCGCTTGCTTCGGGTGAGCCGTCTCCAAAGTTCCAAATATAAGAAAGTGTCTGCCCTTCGGGGTCGGTGGAGGTACTGCCGCTAAAATTTATCGTCAAAGGGGCTTGCCCTGATGAGGGCGTAGCAACGATATCAGCCGTTGGCGGCAGATTTACCGAAATGGTGTTGTCGGGAGCTGCGCAAGCGTAAGAAGTAGCAAAGCGCAACTCATCAGCTGCTCCACTGTTGGCATTATCACCTAAATATACCGCCACGCCTCGGATAATATTATTAGCACCACTGCTTTGGCTTATTGTAGGCGAAGCCGGAATATTATTGCCCAAAGTAGCAGGATTCACAAATAAAGCCACTTGGGTATTGTTGGTAGTAAAAATCAGGCGCAATACCATAAAAGCAGCAGTGCTTATGGTTATCGGCACGGAGGTAGGATAATAATTATCGTTGATGCGCAAAGTCCAGCGGCGTTGTCCGCTTACATCAGATTGTGCACTGCCGAAATATCCCACCGCAATATGTTGTGTGGCGCAACCCGAACACCAGCCAATATTGCCGTCATTGTGCAAATCTATCCAAACCTCTTCGCTGTTATTTTCATTTTTGCGCAACAAAAAACTCGTCCACAAAGTATCACCCTCGCTGAGTGTGCCGATACCATTGTTGTCGGGAGCTACATATTGCCCAAATGCGCCGCCGTCGTCGTCATCTAAGAGCCTGCCGGTGGTGAGGTAGGAATCGCCGCCACTGATAGAGTTGCCCATTGTTTGGAGTGCGCCGAAAGCCAGAGAGCCACTACCACTGATTTGATAGCCGGGTATGGTGTTGTTTTCGTTTTGGGTTAGCCAAGGCATCGCCCAGCCCGTGCCACCGTTGAGTGTGTTCAAAGCGGTATTGGCGTTGTGATGGAAGCCGTCATAAGCTAAGTATGTACAAGTTTGTGCGCAAAGATTTGAACCGACACAACAAAAGACAACTATCCATACATAATAGAAAGAGATAATGAATCTGAACATATTGATTTTGAAAGTTAGTGAAACAATGAAAAAAATTAGATCTTCAGCGAATATAAATAAAACAAACCAATAAATCAAAAGGTAGGGATATGAAAAAGTACAATATTGTTCAAGATAACATACACTTGTAATATGTGAGCGCATGGTAATATTTCATACACTGAATAAATAATATATTTAACAATGATTTTTATTTTATAAATAATTGATTTTTAATCATTTGTGATGTTTTTTTAAAATTTTATTCTTACCTGTCCGTATATTGCTTTGTAGATTAGGCATAGTTTTTACTGAATAACGGGGAAACAAGAATTTTTTGATTAATCAACTCTTGAAATCCTCATGCGAAAATTTACTTATGTACCTATAATATTGGCATTTTTAGTTCATTTTTCTTTGCAGGCTACTAATTATTATGTCAGCCCTTATGGTGATGATTATCTGAATAACGGAACTTCTATTTATACGCCATGGCAAACACTTCAAGTTGCTAATCAGCATAATTTTGAGCCTGGCGATACCTTATTTTTGGAAGCCTATAAAACTTTTTACGGCACGCTCAAACTCAACCTAAATGATAGTGGTACACCCGAAAACCCTGTTGTTGTTACTACTTACAACGGCAGCGATGCCGCAGCGCGTGCTACCATTTTTGCAGGCGACAGTTGCGCTGTTTTAATCAGCGATATGGAGGGTATTCATTTAAAAAATATTATAGCGCAGGGCAATGGTTTATACACTTACAAAATGCCCGGTATTCATGTTTTTAATACTTTGCCCAATAATACCAAATTGAGAAATTTTAGGTTAGAAAACTTGGAAATTTTTGGCTTTAAAGATGCGGGTATTCGCATAGAAGCGGCGGGATACGACAACTCGCGAAGCGGTTTTATAGATTTTGACATCGTAGGTTGTTCTTCGCACGACAACCTGCACGCCGGTATAGAGGTGATTAACCGTTGGAATGTAAATGCAACGGATTGGTGCTCTTCGGATTTTTATATCGGTTATTGCAAAACGTATAACAATCGGGGTATCACCGACTCGTGGCAGCACTCGGGCAGTGGCATACAAATAGGCGGTGTAGATGGCGTTGTAATAGAATATTGCGAATCGTATAACAATGGCGAAAACAACAATTGGCCCTCCGGACCTGTTGGCATTTGGGTGTGGGATACCAACAATGCCCTCATTCAATATTGCGAGTCGCACCACAACAATTCTACTACCATTGACGGCGGCGGCTTTGATTTTGACGGCGGCGTTACCAACTCTGTGCTTCAATACAATTATTCGCACGACAACTATGGACCCGGCTATCTGATAGCACAGTTTTGCGAAGCACGCCCTTTTTACAACAATATTATCCGCTACAATATATCCGAAAACGATGCCGAAAACTCCTATTATTCCAGTATTCATTTGTGGGCTTGCGATGCCGGCACTACCACGGTTCATAATGTGGATATACACAATAATACTGTATATAAAGATGCTGCCACTACTTCGGGTACAGGCGGTGCGATAGAAATTCAAACCGACCATTTTTATGATACCAAAGTATTCAACAATATATTTATTACCAATGGCACTACCGAAACCGTCAAAAGCCGCCTCAATGCCGATGTGAAATTTTGGGGCAATAATTATTGGGCTGCCGATGGCAATTTAGTATTTTATATGCGCTGGGATAAAATTTACCACTCGTTGGAAGAGTGGCGCAACGGTGTTTTTCAGGAGCGTTGGATAGATGGTACAAATACCGGATTTAATGTCAATCCATTGCTCTACGATGCAGGCGGCGGCGGCACAGTGGGCAGTCCGGAACTTTTGAACACCGGCTCCGGTTTGTGGCAATATTATTTGCAGCCGCTATCGCCGCTCATCAATCAAGGAGTCGCTATTTTTGATTATCTCAATATTGACGATGGCAATCAAGATTACTACCGCAATGCCTTACCCACCGACCAAACTTATGATGTAGGAGCGTATGAGCGCGGAGCTATGCAGGAAGCCGAAGCCTTGTTGTTGCAAATCAGCCGCGATAGTGAAATTGTGCCTTTGGAGGGGCAGGTTAATTTGACCTATACGCTCACCAATTTGGGTACAACAGCTGTGGACTCCGTCATTATCAGCGATTTGCTGCCTTTGGGCGTGCAATATTATCTCAAAAATAATCCGCAGGGCATCTATGATGCTGCTACCGACACCTGGACGTTGATGCAGAGTATTGGAGCAGGAGCAGAGGTTACGCTCAACCTCACCGCCGTTGCCAAAACAGAAGGCATACATAGAATAGAAATGGACTCTTTGGAAGTGGGCGGACAGATGTATCAACTCAACAGGCAGGGTACTTGTATTACTACCCCCTACAAAGTATGCAACAATGAAGTAATTTCAATAGAAGTAAGTGCGCCGGACGGAGCTAATCAATATCAGTGGCATCAGCTCAATGAAACCACGCAACAATACGAAACCATTGCCGGAGCTACTGCACAATACTACACTATTACGGCGGTGGGCAGCTACCGTTATACGCTCAATGGTGCTTTTTTAGATACCAACTGTACCGACAGCAGTTGTTGTCCCATAATCGTCAGCGGCGAAAATTGTTGCAACAGTTGCTACAAAATTGACTTTATGCGCGATTAAGAACACTACAAATTATAAATAATAAAGACCATACACCGCTGAACGGGCGAGTATGGTCTTTTGAATGGGAACAAAGAAAAATGTTTTGAAGATTAACTTTGAATCTCTGCTTGATAAAATTCCGAATTTAAAAGAAAAATGTTTTGAAGATTAACTTTAATCCCCCCATTTGATAAAACTTGGATTTAAAAGAAAAATGTTTTGAAGATTAACTTTAAATTCCCATCTAATAAAATTTTGGCTTTAAAAGAAACATCTTGATTATTATTTTTAGCGAAAAATGATATTGTAATAATCATGCTACAAAGTTCATTTTATATTTTTTTTAAAAAAAACGGAATAATATTTAATTTTGATATTTTAAGTAATATATTTTATATTGTAAAGTGTTGATTATTACTAAAATATAATTAATAAATTGAAAATTTCAAATGAACTTTACCGACTTATTCATTCTTTAACACAGAACGAAAAACGACATTTTTCTTTACACGCTTCTTTGCAGACAGGCGGCGAAAAAAACAACTATCTCGCTTTATTTGACGTTTTGGAGCGGCAGCAAAATTTTGAGGCTGCCGCCAAGGTGCTTCAAAAATCAAAAAAAGCAGCATGGAAAAAAAATTTTCCTCTTATACAGCAATATCTCTACAAAAACCTACTCAAATCTTTAGAGCAGAGCAACAGCCACAAATACATAGACCTGCGCCTGAGTCATCTGCTCAATCAGTGCAGAATGTTGTATCATCGCGGGTTGGTACAACAATGCCTGAATTGGCTGCGTAAAACGGCGGCACTGGCACAACGCTACGAGCGATTTTTGATATTGTATCAGGTATATGAGTTGGAAACCTCTCTCCACATTAATTACAGCGTAGAGGGATTAAATGAAACCATACAGGAACTGCACGATAAAAGGCAATATTGCTTGCAGCAACAGGCGATACAGGAGCAACTTTTTTTATTGAAAATGCAGATTTTTACTTTTTCCAAAAAATCATTGCAGGTACGCAATGAGCAGGAACAGGAATATTTGTACCGCCTCAAATTACAAATGGCTGTTTTTGAAGAAGAAAACTCTGAACGTTTCTCTTTTTATGCACGCATTCATTTGCTTTCTTTCAACGGCGTTTATTATTTTTTGATGGGCGACTATCAGTCGTCTTTTCAAGCCAGTCATCAAGCATTGCAGCTATGGCAGCAACAGCCGCATTTTATCACCGAAGATTTGTATTTATATTTGGGTGTTATCAATTCTTTTTTGTTATGCAGTCCTTTTCTGGGAGCTTATCAAGCGATGGAGGAGTGCTTGGAAACCTTACAAAAAATAGAATCGAACCACAATAAAGATTTGCAATTACGCCAATTTTTGATTTATCATATACATAGTTTTGTGCTGCTCACCCAAACCCACCACTACACAAAAGCCCTTGATTTGCTCCATACTACACAAAGCGGCTTGGAGCGCGATGGCGCAAGGTGGGCTTTGAATGGAAATTGCGTTTTAAGGTGATGTTTGCCAATGTATTGTTTATCAACCAACGCTACAACGAAGCCTTAGATGAAGTATCTGATATTTTGGAAATGAATGCCAAAGGATACCGCGAAGATTTGAATGTGAGTACGCGCATGCTACAGTTGTTGTTGCATTTACAATTAGGTAATGAATTGCTCTTGGACTCTTTGCTGCGCAATACCTACGAGGGTTTGCGCAAGCAGGCGCAACTCTACGAATTGGAGCGCACCTTTTTGCGCTATATCAAAAAATACCTTCACGCAAGCCTCAGCAGCGATAAACTCCGCAAAGCAGACGAGCAACTGCTCAAAGCCTTGAAAATTTTGGAGAAAAATCCTTTTTTTGAAAAAGCACTCTACTACTACGATTGGATATATTGGTTGGAGCAGCGTATCGCAGCAATGGCAGCGGTTCATAAAAAATAAAAAAACCGTTTTTTATTATCAGGGGTCAATAGCACCACTGTTGTTGCGGTTGTATTTGAGCAGACGGCTTTTCCATTCGGGGTCGCGGACTTCGCCGTTGGCATCGGAATGAACAAGCCGCATGTCGTTGCGCATCAAATCATCATCACTAAACACAAAAATTACGTTGTTCTGGCTTTTTATTTGGTAATACTGCCAAATTTCGTAAGGCTTTATATCGCGTTCAAAATCAGCGAAATCAACGGAATTGGGCGCACCGTATTGTAAATATACCCTGCCTCTGTCGGTTTCAAAACCATTATAAATGGGTCCGGCATATTTGCTTTCTACATAATCTACTTCTTTTTTGTAGCGTAAAAAAGCAGTTTCGGGATTGTAGGCATCGCGTTGTGTCCAAAAATTATACAAAAAATTGCGCTGATATTGTATGTCGCCGTTTTTTTTGAGGTTGATGATAATGTCGCGCTCATCGGGGCGGGCAATGGGGCGCAGCGAGCGCACATAAAAAGTAACCTGCTCATCGCTGAGGCTGCTCACGAAAGTATGTGCCGTGTTGAGTTCGTTGAGTTGCTCCAAACTCACGCTTTCGTGTGTGTGGTTGCGGTAAAAGGCGGCGCGGCGACTGCACAATACTTCGTTTTGGGCATTGCGTACTTCGAGCAGCAATTCGTTATTGTCAGAGCTGAGGTCGGCAACATTTACCTCGCTCAACAGCGCATTGACAGGTGCTGCTTTTGGCGTTTTGAGCCGCCGATATTATTAATAGCCAAACTGGAATCTTTGCGTACCACCTGATACGTCACCACATAATCCTGCGCATTGGCGGCTTGGTGGCTGTTGTAAATTTCGGCATAAAAACTCAATTTCGTAAAACTGTCGGGATAATACGGAAATACATAAGGCACCATTTCTATGCCATTGCGTACAAAAGATTTTTTGGACTCGGGTGTTTCTTTTTGATACACTTCCAAAAATAAAACATCCGACACCGACACCGCATTGGCAGGATACGCTTCAACGATGAGGTCGCTTTTAAAAGTTCTGCTGTCGGCAGCCGTTCCGTTTTCGTCGCCTACCTGCAAATGCAGCGTATAAACGCAGCGGGCAGGGTGTAGCGTTTGATGTCCACCAAATTGATTGCGACTTATCGGCTTCGGCAAAATTGGGGCTGTACAATATATATTTGTCGTAGGCTTTTATTTGTTCGCCCTGCTCCACCCACAATGCAATGTTGGCGGCTGCCTTTTGCGAGCCGTCCGTTTGGGCGGCGGTATTGAGGCTTTTAGCCGGCACGCTGATATAAATTTCTATATACGAACCCACTTCGGGATTGTAAAAAACATTGTAAGAATACACCACTTCTACGGCTGCTGCCCACTGCGCCGACAAAAAGGCGGCACAAACGAAGATGGCAAAGAATATTTTTTTCATATTGTTGAAAAATTTTTTGAGAAAAAATAAAAACAAACAAAATGTAAAAGCACCCCGTGCTGTTTACAACACGAAATTACACCATCTTGTTGGGAATAAGTGCATATTGCTTAAAATGAAATGTCATGGAAATTTAAAAAAACACATTTTGAGTTATTTCTTGCCTTTGTAATAGCAGCCGCGGCACTAAAAATAGAGATTTTCGTTTGTTTTTTGCCTATCACAATAGCAGGAGTTAAGTGTGACCATTCTCCGCACACTTTGTCTAAACAGCAACTTATTTTTATTTTAAACCAAACTATGTATTATTATGAAAAAATTAACACCACCCTGCCCCCCCGCATTGCGCTATTAGCGAGTTTTTTATTGATGTTGTTATTCGGTGCCTGCCAAAAGCCCGAAAATGACGAACTGTTGTCACCCGAACCCACTACGCAATTTGACAACGGAAAATCAATGGCGACGACAACGACTGCGCCCTCTATCAAAACTTTGAAGCCGAATTTTGCTGGAAATTAGAAATCAACAACGGCGGCAACCTCATCACTTATTTCAACGACCCCAGCAATAGTTGCCGCGATTGCGTGGGCAAACCTTTATCATCAATGGCGGCGGCAAGCAATACACCGTGCAGCCCTACAGCCGCCCCGATGCAGGCGTATTTTTGGTAACAGATGGCTCTACCCGCTATCTCTTATCCAATACCACCTCGGCTATATCAAGCAGGTAAAAAGTAGTACCGCCCCAACAAAAACCTGAGTGTGGTATATCGTGTGGCGCAGGAGGTGCTGAAAAGCAGCTACAATATGTCGCAGATAGGGAGCAAACTCGGCAGTGCGGCGCAGCCTTTTCTGTTGAGCGATGGTACGCTGAAACTCAACGTGAGCAGCAACTTTTCCGGCGACAACCTAAACACCCTGAGCCGCTACGAAATAGGCAATATGTGCGAAAACCAAAAACGCAATGTGGTGAATTTGTATATGGAAAAATTGGGCTTTACGAGTGCGAGCAGTACCTATACTTATGAGTATATGATAAATGTGGCTTTGAGCAATTGCGGATTTAGTTGCAGCGGCAACGGTTTGCTTTCGGTAGCAAGTGCCTGCGCCGACCCAATTTGTGTATTCAACGGTATTATGGGGCAAATAAATGCGGACAATACCACCGACCAACAGAAAGTACAACGCGCTTTTTTGCAGTATGGGTTGGGTAATATAGCTGAAAATGATCCTTTTTAAACAATAATCCTATTTTCGTTGGCGAATTATATGACTATCTGATTGCTAGTTTAAATAGCGAATCTTGTAATTCTAAGGAAATATTTTGTCGCCTTACTATGGTCTTGAAAGAGATAGAAAAAAAACCGACAGCATTAGTACAGAGTTGTTTAAGTAATCCTCTTTATACAGATGATTGGGTAAGTTTGTCTTTATTTAACCCATTAGATGTAGCGGCAGTAAGCGATAAATTAAATTCTATGAATCAAAATACTTGGTTAAATGGTTGGATTCAAACTTTACAAAATGCAACTTATGGACCTATTGTACCTGTAGAAGATGTGGGGATTCGCATTAAAAGAATTGTACCAGTTGTAAATTTGGATTTTTTTGGCATTAAAATTACACAACTCCCAAAAACGATAATGGTATCACAATGACTCCAAGTGAGTTTTTAGAATATATACGAAAAAATTGGAGTACACCTGAAGTAATCGGCGAAAATAATGATTGTTATAATTCTATACCTCCACAAGGGGGCAGTTTTTGTACAACGCAGGTTATGAAACTCAAGAACAAAGTAAATGGTTATCTAATAACCCCTTGGGTACTATTTTTACAATAGAGATGGCAGATGATGGCTCGGTTATAGCATCTGATTATGCTTATGGTTGTTGTTGGGTATTTGCTACCTATGGTGCTCCTGGATTAGCTGCTTGGCAAAATTCTTTAGATGGTTTTCATCCCGTAAGTGGAAATAGGCGTTTTGGTTTGCGAGATAATGGTGATGGAACATATACATTTTTCACACAAGGAGTAGATAGATTGACAGGTTGGTGGCATATTCTTGCTGATGCAACACCTTTTGTTAATGCTTTTGATGATGCTGATCAGTTATGGGTGTGTTTATTGGGGCATATAAAAGAAATTGTAGAGGAACGTCAAGGAAGTGTTTCCAATGTTTATGAAATACAAAAATGCCGACCTCTCCTGCCCGAATACAACGAATTTTTGTATGAAAGATGTAATGATGACCCCGCCGATTTGTTTGAATCTCCTTGCGGAAATTGAATATCCAAATTAAAAAACACTTTTTTATGATGGGGTCAGGATATTTTATAATGATGGCACTCTTTGTTTATCTTATAGAAATTATAGTATTGAGTATCTTTTTTTTCTTTTCAAAAAAAATAAAAACACTTATTCAATTTGTATTTTGGGGTGGTTTTTTACCACAAATACCATTTATAATTTTGATAATATATTCTATATTTTTAGCTTGTCAGCTTTCTATGGGTTTAGAAAGAAAATCCTTATCTAATACTATTGAAGAATTGTTGTTGTATGAAACATTAGCAAACTGGGGAGGTATGTTTTATGGTTTGGTACATTACTTTATTTTTGTAAAAAGATAAAGAATATATGAACTCCCCCCCGCCGCCTGAAAAACACACCTTCGGGCGGCGGTTTTTTTGTTGTAGCAACTCCCCAAAAAAGCCGTGACCACTCCCCCGCGCACTTTGTCTAAACAACAACTTATTTTTAATTTTAATTTTTAAACCAAACTATGTATTCTTATGAAAAAATCAACACCACTCTGCCCCCCGCATTGCGATTGTAGCGAGTTTTTTATTGATGTTCTTATTCGGTGCCTGCCAAAAGCCCGAAAATGACGAACTGTTGTCACCCGAACCCACTACGCAATTTGACAACGGCAAAATCAATGGCGACGACAACGACTGCGCCCTCTATCAAAACTTTGAAGCCGAATTTTGCTGGAAATTAGAAATCAACAACGGCGGCAACCTCATCAGCTATTTCAACGACCCCAGCAATAGTTGCCGCGATTGCGTGGGCAAACCTTTTATCATCAATGGCGGCGGCAAGCAATATACTGTACAGCCCTACAGCCGCCCCGATGCAGGCGTAGATTTTTTGGTAACAGATGGCTCTACCCGCTATCTCTTATCCAATACCACCTCCGGCTATATCAAGCAGCTAAAAAGCAGTACCGCCCCAACAAAAACCTCAGCGTGGTATATCGCGTGGCGCAGGAGGTGCTGAAAAGCAGCTACAATATGTCGCAGATAGGGAGCAAACTCGGCAGTGCGGCGCAGCCTTTCTGTTGAGCGATGGTACGCTGAAACTCAACGTGAGCAGCAACTTTTCCGGCGACAACCTCAAACACCCCTGAGCCGCTACGAAATAGGCAATATGTGCGAAAACCAAAAACCGAATGTGGTGAATTTGTATATGGAAAAATTGGGCTTTACGAGTGCGAGCAGTACTTATACTTATGAGTATATGATAAATGTGGCTTTGAGCAATTGCGGATTTAGTTGCAGCGGCAACGGTTTGCTTTCGGTAGCAAGTGCCTGCGCCGACCCAATTTGTGTATTCAACGGTATTATGGGGCAAATAAATGAAGATAATCCTGACGACCAACAGAAAGTACAACGCGCTTTTTTGCAGTATGGGTTGGGGTTGAGTGCAGAACAAATAATAGAGTTCGCATCTACTCCAAATTATAATCTTTTTTTTGAAATAATAGGTTTAAATATGGATCCGTGCGAAAAAATTAACTTGATGGATAAAATAGCTTTGTATACTTTGAATCCAGAACTTATTCCTGATGTAGATAATTTTATTCTTCCTGATCCTAATATTACTCCAATAGAAGTACCCGTTATTGATAATGGCATAACAATATTAAATATTCAAGGACAACAAGATGTGTGTGTTAAAGCCAAACAAATTGCAGAGACCGTAAATAGGGGGAATACAGAGGATTTATTGTCAGGGTTGAATGGCAACGATACTGGTATCATCTCTTTTGGCAATAATGATTTAGATGCTGCTTATTTAGGGACTGAAATGAAGAGTTTATTTACTATCTTTTCTATGGGACCTTTGCAGACAATAGGTTATGATCTTATAGATTATTTTTAACCAACACAAATAGTAATAATGAGTATGTGAACCTAACATTTTCACAAAGGGTAAGTGAAAGTAATGTAATGAAAACATTCGTTAAGAGGGTAGCAGAGCGGTTTGCTGATGAACTAAGTTCTTGTGATAATAGTACGAGTGATGTATTTTTTATTTGTGATAACGTTAAAAGGAAGACCCTTTATATATACAACGTCCCATATTTAATGGGTATTATCATAGAGCTAAGGGTCTACAGATTTTACTTAACGATACAGAGCAAACCAAAGTATATTTAGACAGTTCGATTGCATAGACAATACGCAATGGCAGGCAACTTTGCTTTGAGGTGGTGGATCATTTTGGCTTAGATAGAAAGGGATAAGCTTGTTTATCAAGGGTATAATGACAGTTTTGCTGCGTGGTGGAGGCTACAGCATACCTTAGGAAAAGTTCCATTTAAAACAAAAGTTATTGTAACAGCTCAAGTACAAGGAGAATGGTAAAAATACTCATTATAAAGATTTGCTTATGGTGGTTTCTATTATTTGCAGTGTCCTTTTTTGCGAGTTGTTGTTCAGAGGTTTCGTCTCCTTTAATAATAGAACCGCTTATAATTAAACACCTTACTCACCGCGACTCTATCAATAATAAAAGTTATATTGATAGGGGAAGGCTGCCATTTAAAACCAGCTATTATTTAGTCAGTAATTTTACTAATAAGCAAGAAGTCGTCTTAGATAGTTTTGCCTGTGCAAACAAACCAAGCGAACAAGACATGAATAGATATCAGAATATTGAAATTCTGTTTTTCGCAAAACAGACATCACCAACAATGTTAATTTAAATGAATTGCCCGGTTATTTTGACGATTATACTGAGCGATATGATTTTTATTTGTTCTTATTATTGGGGTACCAGATCATCTTGTAAACCAGATGTTCATTATAGTGGAAAGAGCAAAAACGGTTATACTTGGTGGAATCTTTGGTTTGTAAAATTAGTAGATAGACTAACTATGCGGATGGGTGGAGGGAGTAAATATGTAGGTGTGCCTTTTGAGTGTTTGTAATACCAAATGAAGTTGTTTAGAGTTTCATAAAACAGGGAATAAGAGCAGAAAAAAAGGCATAATTTAAAAAAAATACACTCATTCTGTTAGATCTTTGTGGTTACTAAATCATAAAAAAATCAACAAAGATGAGTGTACTAAGCAAAGATATTGTAAAAAATGGATAGTTCCGCATTTAATATTGGGTAGTCGGGGTCCAAAATCAAGATTCCTATAGAAGACATCGTTATGGCTATTCTATATCGCTTAAAAACAGGCTGTCAGTGGCGAGAATTACCGATGGGATCCTTTTTTTCTGTTGCTGATTTTAGTTGGAACAGTGTGTTTCAACATTTCAATAATTGGTCAAAGTGGGTTGTTGGCGCAAGGCTTGGGTAAATTTGCTCCGATCTAAGTGCCAATTTTTGGATATGTCTAGTGTTGAATTTGATGGCAACCATACGCCCGTAAAGCGAGGCGGACAAGCGGTGGGGTATCAGGGACGAAAAGCCTGCAAAACAAGCAATAGCTTGTATATGTCAGATAAACAGGGAATTATGTTGGCAATGGCGAGTCCGCAAGAAGGACAACATCACGACTTGTACCAAATAGAAGCCCTTTTTAAAGAAGTATGTGCTATGTTAAAAGAGGCGGGTATCTCTTTAGAAGGGCTGTTTTTAAATGCAGACCCCGGATTTGACAGTCTGTCTTTTTCTAAAGCCTGCGAACAAGAAGGCATCTTTGCCAATGTCAAACCCAACCCGCGCAACGGTGCTAACAAAAACGAAGAACCCTATCAAGACGGAACGCACATCTTTGATGAACAACTTTATAAAAATAGGTCGGTTATTGAACACGCAAACGCTTGGATGGACAGTTTTAAAGCCCTTTTAATCCGTTTTGAAACCTCCTCCCGAAATTGGACTTCACTTTCACTAATTGCTTTTATTGCTATTTTTATTCGCAAATTGGTCAAAAAAAATAAACTCTAAACAACTTCAATAAATATCTAAATGACTCAGTATGTAGAAAAAACCAATCTTGTATATATTAAATGTGATATTATTCCTAATAGGTAATGGTTTTATAACAACTGATTAATTATCTTAGCGCAATAAAAACAGTATATGATAATAGAGATAAAAACTTGCCGTGATTGCAGCCCAAAATATAAGAAAAAACGGACACTGCAAAACAACAAAAAGCAGAAATTTCATTGCAAAGCTTGTAATAAATACGGTACGTTAGAATTAGAGGAAAAATGTAGCGAATCGCGAAAACAAGAGATTATGTCAGCCTATTTAGAGCGTCCGAGTATGCGAGGCATTGCTCGTGTTTTTTCATATATCTCGTAATACGCTGAGAGCTTGGCTGATGGCAGCGGGACAGGAGCAGCGTACCATAGAGGAAACGCTGCACGATGTACCCACCACAGGAGATATTTTGGAGTACGATGAATTACAACATTTTGTAAAAAAAAAACACAAAAAAGGTGGTTATGGACAGTAATTAGCCGTAAAACTCGCAAAATCATTGCATACTTCATTGGAGACCATAGTTTAGAAAGTTGTAAAAAACTTTGGGAAAACATACCTGAGCGTTTTCGTTTCCAGCAAAGTTTTAGTGATTTTTGGGCTGCTTACAACTTTATTTTTGAACAAACAGGACAACATCAACTCGTAGGTAAAGATACTGGACAAACCAATCATATGGAGCGTTGGAACAACACCATTCGGCAGACTTTTGGTAGGCTCACGCGAAAAACATTGTCTTTTCTAAAAGCGATTTTTTCAATGACATTGTTATCAGGCTTTTTCATCAGATACAATATTGCCAAATCACCAACAGTTAATTAAAAACCATTACCCGCAAATTGGTCAAAAAAATAAACTCTAAACAACTTCAATAAATATCTAAATGACTCAGTATGTAGAAAAAACCAATCTTGTATATATTAAATGTGATATTATTCCTAATATTATTGATAATATCAGCCACTTTGAATAAGAGAATTGAGCCTGTGGAACGACTATGTCTAATAGATACTTTAATGGTATAAAAAATAATTCCGCCCCCCGCCGCCCGAAAAACATACCTTCGGGCGGCGTTTTTTTTTAGCTCTGCATATCGGGCAACTGCGCAAAAGTACGGCACTTGCGCACAAAAAACTGCCACAGCACCGAACGGCGATACAACCCCTTTTCGTTGGGTGCAGCCAAAGCGTAGCGGCGGCGCAAGTGGCGGAGTTCCTGCCGTTTGCGCCACTGCTGCGGCAGCGACCCCACCGCCCGCCACACCGCTTTCACAATAGCAAATGCCGCCTTTCCGTTGCCTTTTACCAATTGCTGTATTGCCGCCAACATATCCAATTTTAAGCGCAAAGGCAGCACCCACCACAAACGGCGGACGGACATATTCTTGAGCATCATCGCCCAGTTGTTCCGAAAATTGAGATATGTTTTAAAAGGATTTGCCGCTGCCAAAGTGCCGCCGCCCACATGATACACCACCGATTGCGGACATACCGCAATGCCGTAACCCGCATTTTTGAGCCGCCAGCAAAGGTCTATTTCCTCCATGTGTGCAAAAAAATCGCCGTCAAAACCGCCCCACCGATGATACAACTCGCTCCGAATGAACAAAGCGCAACCGCTTGCCCAAAAAATTTCAACGGCATCATCATATTGCTGCCGGTCGTATTCGCATACTTCAAAAATGCGCCCGCGACAAAAAGGATAAGCCAATATATCCAAAAACCGCCTGCTGCTCCGGCATATTCAAAGTGTTGGGGAGCTTGTTGTGCCAGCACTTTGGGTTGGCAGGCGGCTATATGCGGCTGCGTGTGGAGCATTTCGAGCAAAAGGCTCTAAATAATGGGGGCTTACTTCCACATCGGAGTTGAGCAATAAATAATAAGGCTGTTGAATTTGTTGTAGCGCACGGTTGTAGCCTTCGGCGAAGCCGTAGTTGTTTTCCAAGCATATACATTGCACTTGCGGAAAATACTGACGCAGCCACACCACCGAAGTATCAGTAGAAGCATTGTCGGCAACTACTATGGCGGCATCGCCGCTATGCGCTACTACGGAAGGCAAAAAAGTTTCGAGCCATTTTTGTCCGTTCCAGTTGAGAATAACAACAGCAATATCGGAGAGCGCGGGCATTTTTTTACAAATAAAATTTTTAATAAGTAGTAGTACAAAAATAGTTTGTATTTATAAAATGACATAAATAATTGATAATCATATATTTATGCTAACTAAAAACTAAAAACTAATCACTCACAACTATTTAAATGGTATTCCGCTCAATAATTTTGTGATAGCGGCAAAGCTACTAAAAATAACAAGCACACCGCACAATATCTTTGCACGGCTTATTAGCTTTTAAGCTAAAAAATTAGCATTTTTGCAATTCAATTTGTTGATATATGCTTTCAAAAGACCTTTTGTTGCGTGCGTTTCGCCTGATGGCTACTGCTAAAACACTCTCGCAAGTGTATGAAGATAATTTTAAATTGGTATCAAAATACGTGCACGCCACTTCGCGCGGACACGAAGCTATCCAGATTGCGATGGGCTTGCAGTTGCTACCCAGCGATTATGTATATCCCTACTACCGCGATGATGCGCTTTTGCTTGCTATGGGGTGTAGTCCTCAACAATTGATGCTTCAGATTTTTGCTAAACAGGACGACCCCTTTTCGGGCGGGCGCACTTACTATTGTCACCCCAGTCTCCGAGATACCGACAAACCTCAAATTCCGCATCAGTCATCGGCAACGGGTATGCAGGCAATTCCGGCGACAGGTGCGGCGATGGGCTTGCGCTACAAGCGTGTGCAGGGATTGGAAAAAAACATAGATGCAGCCCCCTTGGTGGTTTGCTCTTTGGGCGATGCTTCTGTTACCGAAGGCGAAGTGGCGGAGGCTTTTCAAATGGCGGTACTCAAAAAACTGCCAATTTTGTATTTGGTGCAGGATAATCAGTGGGATATTTCGGCGTATGCCCCCGAAATTCGCGCTATGAACGCCGCCGAATATGCAGCTGGTTTTAAAGGTTTGGAAGCACGCTCTATTGACGGCACTGACTTTGAATTGTGTTATCGCACCGTAGCCGATATGCTCGCCACCATTCGCCGCGAACAAGTTCCGATGTTGTTGCATGCGCGTGTGCCTTTGCTCAATCATCACACGTCGGGGGTGCGCAAAGAGTGGTATCGCCACGATTTGGAAGAGCAGCAGCAGCAAGATCCTTTTCCAAAAATGAAGGCTTTATTGAAAAAAAATAAAATAAAAACTGCCGACCTCGAAACAATAGAACAAGAAGTATGGACGAGTGTACTGGCACAATTTGAGGCGGCTCAACAAGCTCCCGACCCGCAGCCCGAAACTTTAACACATCATATTTTTGCTCCTACCTCTATTATCCAAGAAAACGGCACGCGCAGCCCCGCCGACAAAAAACCTACCGTGATGGTGGATTGCGCACTTTTTGCCATTGAAGAAATTTTGCAACAGCACCCCGAAAGTCTTTTGTATGGGCAAGATGTGGGCAGACGCTTGGGTGTATTTCGCGAAGCAGCTACTTTGGCTGAAAATTTGGCGATGAACGGGTATTCAACACGCCCATTCAGGAGGCATTTATCGTAGGCAGCACCGTGGGTATGTCGGCGGTGGGATTAAAGCCAATAGTAGAAGTGCAATTTGCCGATTATATTTTTCCGGGTATCAATCAATTATTTACCGAAGTAGCGCGAAGTTGTTATTTGAGCAACGGAAAATATCCGGTGTCGTGCATTATCCGCGTGCCGATAGGTGCGTATGGCAGTGGCGGTCCTTATCATTCGAGCAGTGTAGAGTATTGTTGCCAATATTCGCGGCATTAAAATTGCTTATCCGAGCAATGGAGCCGATTTGAAAGGCTTGCTCAAAGGAGCTTTTTATGACGGTAATCCGGTCGTTATTTTTGAGCATAAAGGTTTGTATTGGAGCAAAGTACGCGGCACTGATGCCGCCAAAACCATAGAACCCGCCGAAGATTATATTATTCCTTTGGGCAAAGCCAATACAGTGTTGTACGCCGATGCGGAGCAGGTGCGCCGCGGCAATTCTTTGGTGGTGATTACTTACGGAATGGGCGTACATTGGGCACTCAATGCTGCCGAGCAGTTTGCAGGGCAGGTGGAGGTGCTGGATTTGCGTACTTTGTGCCCTTTGGACGAAGTTGCTGTTTTGGAGGCGGTGCGCCGACACGGAAAATGTCTGCTACTCACCGAAGAAGCCCGCAACAACAGTTTTGCACAGGCTTTGGCGGGGCGCATTGCCGCCACTTGTTTTGAGTACTTAGATGCAGCTCCTCAAACTTTGGGTGCTGCCGAAGTACCCGCCGTTCCGCTGAATGCTACTTTGGAGGCAACGATGATTCCTTCGGCAGAGAAAGTAGCCGAAAAAATCAAGGAAATGCTGGAGTATTAAACACAAAGTTGTTATTGATTGTTTTAAATGAAAAATGTAATTTTCTGTTTATAAAAAATTGATTTTTAATGCTTTATTATAATATTTATTTGTAATTTTTTAATAGACATACTGTCTTACTTTTCCTGATTTTGGCTAAACCATCAGACATATTATCTCGTATTTTTTCGCTTGGCGGCTTGCTGTATGTGAGCGATAAGGCGGCGTATTTTTTATTTTTCTGTTTGGCTTTTAATGTATGGTTGGTCAATCGTTTGTCTGAAAATACTTATTTTATAGATATTCCGCTCAATACCGATTTAATCAATATTCCCGATACCTTGATATTGAGCCGCACTTTTCCCGAACAATTGGAGGTGCGTGTAAAAGGAAGCGGCTACGATTTGCTGAGAAGTTACTTTAAATTGCGGGGCAAAACGCTCGTGTGGGATTATGCACAATTTAAATCGCGTGCGGCATTTCCGGCGCAGGAGTTGTTGGCATCTCAAGCCGATTATTTGGAAAATTTGGAAGTGATAGCCATATCGCCGCCCGAAATAGAGCTGTCGGCAGAAAGAAAAATATCAAAAATACTGCCCATTGATTTCAGATACCAAGTGCAATTTCGGGGACAGTATCGTATGCGCTACGACCGCCCTTCATTTACACCAACTTCGGTGAAAGTAAGCGGCATAAAAGTATTGCTCGATACCTTGCAAAGCATCGCCACCGATACGGTAATGCTGGCAGATGTGCGCTCTACACAAACAGGGCAGGTATCTTTGATAAAACCCTTAGCAGGCAACCTGCAATTGCAGCAGGAACTTGTGAACTATGAAATAGTAGTAGAAGAATATACCGAAAAAAAATTAGACCTTCCCATTAGCGTAAAAAATTACAAACAAAAAGGAGAATTGGCATTGTTTCCGGCTACTGCTTTGCTCTCTTGCTTAGTGCCTTTGTCGGAATACAACAAAACAACAGCAGCCTTATTTAAAGTAGAAGCCGATTTTTCAAACATACAACCCCAAGACAGCGTCTTGCATTTTAATGTTACCGAATACCCCGCCTTTGCCCGACAGGTCAATATTTATCCGTCCAAATCTCAGTTTTTTATTTTAAATCCCTAAAAAAATAAAACAATATGAAACAAATAGGCATTACCGGCGGTATGGGTAGCGGTAAAAGCTGGATAACTAAAGTATTTGCACAGTGGCGTGTGCCGGTGTATGATGCCGACAGCCGCGCAAAATATGTGATGCAACACGATGCCCTGCTGAAAATACAATTGAAGGAGTATTTTGGTGAGGCGGTATTTGATGCACAGGGAAATTTGCAGCGTGCTTATTTAGCGAATATGGTGTTTAAAGATGCAGCGGCACTCCGACAGCTCAACAGTTGTGTACACCCCGCCGTGCAGCGCGATTATGAAATTTGGGCAGCGATGCAAAGAAAACTCCGAATGCCGTATATTCTTAAGGAAGCGGCTTTGCTTGTAGAAAGCGGCACTTATCGCTATTTAGATGCACTGATTGTAATAACAGCCCCGCTCGATTTGCGCATAGCCAGAGTGCTGCGCCGCGACCCTGCACTTTCGCAAGCCGATGTAGAAGCCCGCATTGCCCGCCAAAGCAGCGATGCCGAAAAAATCGCCCATGCTCAGGCGGTGTTGGTAAATGACGAAACAACGCTGCTGCTGCCGACTATTGTAGAGTTGCACCGACAATACAGCCAATAGTGGCAGTGTTTAGTTTTGAATGATGAGTTCTTAATTAAGCGCATTATTCTCCATTCTCAATTATTTTCTTTTTTTTTACTCCAAAAAAGCCTCTACATAGCCTTCCGGCAATTCAAAATAAATACTTTTGCTGCGGCGGTTAATATCTGCAATCTGGTCGGGGTGCAGCGCAATGGGCAAGAGGTGTTCACTCATACGCACTTGTGCTATTTTTTGCTGCGGCAATTCTTCAATGCTTTCTACCACTCCCAAAAACGTTTCGCCGTTATACGCTTTATAACCTTCTATAAAAACAATTGCGCCTCTATCGCCGCCTTTAAACCGCGCACCGCCGCCACCTCCACCGACACGCTGCACCCTTTCAGGGCATCGGCGGCATTTTTGTCTTTGCTCTCCTCCACCTGCAAAATCGCCCCTTGCGGAATGGCTTGCAGGCGTTGCACCATATAAGGAATAGGCGTACCTTTTTGCTCAATATACACCACTTTTATTTTTGATAAAAAATCCATTATGTATGGTTCAACATACAATTTTAGTTCGCCTTTGAGGGCGTGCGCTTTTTGAATATAGCCGATAGGGTGAAACTGTTCCATATTTTTCAGATAAAATATAAGATTTTCAGATAAAATATAAGATTTTCAGATAAAATATAAGATTTTCAGATAAAATATAAGATTTTCAGATAAAATATAAGATTTTCAGATAAAATATAAGATTTTCAGATAAAATATAAGATTTTCAGATAAAATATAAGATTTTCAGATAAAATATAAGATTTTCAGATAAAATATAAGATTTTCAGATAAAATATAAGATTTTCAGATAAAATATAAGATTTTCAGATAAAATATAAGATTTTCAGATAAAATATAAGATTTTCAGATAAAATATAAGATTTTCAGATAAAAGCGAGGTTCAGATAAAATATAAGATTTTCAGATAAAATATAAGATTGACTGATTATAAAATGCAAAAATAGGATATACATTTGAGCAAAAGCGATATTTTTTGAGCTGTAAAATTGCCATTGCAAAAACTTTTATTATCAAAAATTACTGTATTGGTTTTTATAAAATATCATTGGCTTCCCTCAAATTTGATGGTAGTTTTCTGAAAAAAAATGCCGAATATTGCACTGCTTATTTTACTTCCATTTACTTCTTTGTATCGCTTATGCCTGTATTCTCACATCTTCACTGCCACACTCAATATTCTTTGTTAGATGGTGCCGCGCCCATCAAAGATATGGTTGCCAAAGCCCAAAAAGATGGTATGCCCGCCGTGGCACTCACCGACCACGGCAATATGTTCGGTGCTTTTGAGTTTGTAAATGCTGCACAAAAAGCAGGTATTATTCCGGTGGTGGGCTGCGAATTTTATGTAGTGGAAGACCGTTTTCAGCGCACTTTTACCAAAGAACAAAAAGATAAACGCTATCATCAGCTATTACTCGCCAAAAATCAGGAAGGCTATCGCAATTTGTCAAAATTGTGTTCTTTGGGATTTATTGAGGGTTTGTACGGCAAGTTTCCGCGTGTGGATAAATCGCTTATCAAGCAATACAAAGAGGGTTTAATTGCAACTACCTGCTGCATCGGTGCCGAAGTGCCCCAAGCTATTATATTCAAAGGGGAAGCTGTTGCCGAGCGCGTTTTTTTGGAGTGGTTGGATATTTTTGGCGAAGATTATTTTATTGAATTGCAGCGTCATAATCTGAAAGATATTGACGGAACGGGCATCAGTCAGGAAGATGTGAATCAAGTGTTGTTGAAATGGAGCAAAAAATACAATATTCCCGTCATTGCCACCAACGACTCGCACTATGTTGATGAAGCCAACGCCGATGCGCACGATATTTTGTTGTGTGTGAATACCGGCGACAAACGCAGCACGCCCGTTGGCGAAGGCAAAGGCTACCGTTTTGGGTTTCCCAACAATCAGTTTTTCTTTAAAACACAGGCACAAATGGAAGTCCTTTTTCAAGATGTGCCGCAAGCCTTAGATAATACCAATTTAATTATAGACCGCATCACACCGCCAAAACTCAAACGCGATGTGCTTTTGCCCAATTATATATTGCCCGAAGGTTTTGCTACGCAAGATGATTATTTGCATTATCTGGCTTTTGAAGGGGCAAAGAAAAAATACGGCGAAATAGACAGCACGTTGGAGGAGCGTTTGAATTATGAGTTGAGCGTGATAAAAGAAGTCGGTTTTCCGGGTTATTTTTTGATAGTGCAGGACTTTACGAATGCGGCGCGTGCTATGAATATCGCCGTAGGACCGGGCAGGGGTTCGGCGGCGGGTAGCGCGGTGGCTTATGCCATCGGCATCACCAACATTGACCCCATTCGCTACAATCTGCTCTTTGAGCGTTTTCTGAATCCCGAGCGTGTAACAATGCCCGATATTGACATTGATTTTGACGATGAAGGGCGCGACAAAATTATTGATTATGTGGTGAAAAAATATGGCGAGCGACAAGTGGCGCAAATCATCACCTACGGCACAATGGCTTCAAAATCAAGTATCCGCGATGTAGGGCGCGTGTTGGATTTGCCACTGCCCGAAACCGACCGCATCGCCAAATTAGTACCCACCCATTCCGATTTTGATTTGACCGACTACTTGGAAGGCGACACCGAAAAACTCAAAGAAAAACTCAAAAACGAACAGGCAATGGAGCATATTAAAATGCTGCGCCAAATTGCCGAAGGCAAGGACCTCAGAGCACAGGTGCTGCGCGAAGCCAAAACCCTTGAAGGCTCGGTGCGCTCCACCGGACTGCACGCTTGCGGCATCATCATTTCGCCTTCCGATATTGTAGAGTATATTCCGGTATGCACCAACAAAGAATCTAACTTGTTGGTAACACAATACGACAACTCTTTGGTAGAAAGTGCGGGCTTGCTCAAAATGGACTTCTTGGGCTTAAAAACGCTCACCATTATCCGCGATGCCATTGAGAATATCAGCAAACAACACCAAATTCCGCCCATCAATCCCGATGAAATCCCTTTAACGGACGAAAAAACCTACCAACTCTTTCAAAACGGCGATACCATCGGCATCTTCCAGTTTGAAAGTCCGGGTATGCAAAAATACCTGCGCGACCTCAAACCCAACAATATAGAAGACCTCATCGCCATGAACGCCCTCTACCGCCCCGGACCGATGGAGTTCATTCCTTCTTTCATCAACCGCAAGCACGGCAGAGAAACCGTAGAATACCCGCACCCCTGGCTCGAAGAACTCCTGCAACCCACCTACGGAATTATGGTGTATCAGGAGCAAATTATGCGGGCTGCCCAAATTATGGCAGATTATACACTCGGAGCAGCCGATATTTTGCGCCGCGCCATGGGAAAGAAAAAACCCGAAGAAATGGCAAAACAACGCAGCGTTTTTTTGGAGGGAGCGATGAAAAAAGGGGTGGCAGAAAAAAAAGCCAACGAAATATTTGATATGATGGAGCGTTTTGCGGCCTATGGTTTCAATAGAAGCCACTCGGCGGCTTATTCGCTGCTTGCATTCCAAACCGCCTACCTCAAAGCACATTATCCGGCAGAATTTATGGCGGCGGTGCTCACGCACAATAAAGACAATACCAAAGACCTCAACTTTTTTCTTACCGAATGTAATAATATGAATATCACGGCTCTTGTTCCCGACCTCAACGAGAGTGCTTTGCATTTTACCGTGAATAAAAAGGTCAGATTCGTTTTGGCTTGGCTGCCGTGAAAGGAGTAGGAGAGGCGGCGGTAGAAGAAATTATTTCGGTGCGCAACGAGGGCGGCGCATTTAAAAATGTATTTGATTTTGCAAAGCGGGTGAACTTGCGCACTGTCAATAAAAAAAGTTTTGAAAATCTGTGTGCCGCCGGAGCTTTTGACAGTTTTGGATTGCCGCGTGCTCAATATTTGGCAGACAACAACGGCAGCAACGGCATAGAAACCATTTTGCGTTACGGCAATACCCTACAACAGCAAAAAGAAAGCGCGCAAATATCTTTGTTCGGAGGTGGCAGTGATCAGGATATTCCCGAACCCAAATTGCCGCAAGTGGAGGAGTTCGGCTTGATAGAAAAACTCAACCGTGAAAAAGAAGTAACCGGCATTTATTTGTCAGGACACCCCCTGCAACGCTATCAGCGCGAAATAAACTGCTGCTGTAATTGTACCTTAGACGAATTAGACAATTTTCATCAGAAAGAAGTGCGCTTTGCCGCAATGGTGACAAAGTCACAGCACCGTGTATCGGCGGGCGGTTCAAATTACGGCACTTTTACTGTAGAAGATACCAACAGCACTTTGCACCTGAATTTGTTTAAAGAGGATTATCTCAAATACAAACATTTTTTTGAGGAAGGCACACTCTTGCACATTCGAGGTATGTATCAGGAACAAAGATGGGGGGGCGATGCTGCCAAATACGAAGTAAAAATCAACGAAGTACGGCTTTTAGATGATGTATGGCGCGATATAAAACATCTTACTTTACACATAAATTTGCACGATATACAAGAAAGCTGGCTGCAAACAATGGATAATTTGTTTGAAAAATACGCCGGAAATCTGCAAGTAACGATAGAGATAGTCGACGACCGCCAGCAAATACAACTGAAATCGCCGCAGCGCAAACTCGCCTATCACCCCGAATTATTTGTACAATTAGACCGTATGAAGCAGATAGCTTATGCGGTTAAAGTGAAAGAATAAAAAAAAAGAAAAACACAAAAAACGTATCTTTCTTTTTCATCGCTTCACGAATTTTTATCGTCTGAACCACTGATTTATCGGATTAAATGATTTTTGGGATTTTTTTCATCGCTTCACAAACTTTTGGGTAAATACTCTGCCTGACTTCGTATAGGCTCGCAGCAAGTAGATGCCGCTGGCGAGGTGGGCAACGGAAAGCTCGTTTTCTGCTCCGAATTGTGCTTCATTTACTCCCTTTTGCGCTTCATTTACTCCCCCTGACCCCCTCTCAGAGGGGGAATTTGTACTCCCCCTTGCCCCCTCTAAGAGGGGGAATTGCTGTCCGAGGGTGTTGTATATTGCTATATTAGTGAGGGCTTCGGGGCTGTGGAGCGTGAGGCGGTTGGTGGCGGGGTTGGGGGAGATGCTGAAAGTGCCGTTGTTGTCGTTGTTTATTTCGTCTATGCCTACAGTCCAGGGGACGATGTGGAGGCTGTCGCAGTCGGTGGGGGTGCAGGTATTGCCGAGGCTATCCAACTTGACGACCCAGGCAAATTGTGGCGGCTCATACTGAAAGCCACAGGCTACAAAGCCGCCGTCTGCGGTGCGCTCTATGTCTTTTAAGTATGTCATTTTATCGGCATTTACGGTCAGGAACTTCTGCCACAGCACCTCGCCCCATTGGTTGTGTTTAATAATGCTCGCTATTCTCTCATTCAATTCATTATCTGTAGAGGCTACTCCAATATAATCGTTATTTGCTAACATCAAAGGCTGTCCATGAAAAGAATTTACGCCATATTTTAATTGTGTATCATATTGTGTATCATATACAATGCTGCCGTCATCATAGCGCAGGTGGGCAATGTACATTGTTGAGGGTTTTACCTCAACCAAAGTGCTGTTTCCAAAGCAGCCGTGCAACAGAAAGGTGCTGTCGTTGAGTGGAGCTACTAAGGCACCACAGTCCCAATTATCGGCTTTTCCTATTTTCTTTTCCCATTGCATATTTCCGAGGTTGTCGGTTTTTAGGAGTTGCATATCGGTGTTGCCGTCCCATTCGGGTTCTGTTCGCGTGTTGCCCGAAAGCACATAGCCTCCGTCTGGGCTTTCTATGACGTTGAATGCCTGAGAAAAATACCCTAAATCGTATTGTTTGCGCCACTGTATAAATCCATACTGGTCTGTTTTGATAAGTGACATATCATAACCGTCATAACTCGCCCCTGCTATGGCATAGCCGCCGTCTTTGGTGGCTATCAGTTGCCAAGGAAAGGCGTTAAAATCGTCATAAATTTGCTCCAACAATAGATTAGCTTCGCTGTCGTATTGTGCAAAACGAGTAGTTTGGGTATTACTGGCTCCGTCCACTAATAGAGTATGAACTATGATCAAATTTCCATTACTATCTTGTATCATACAATTAGGTCCGGGTAAACCACTAAGATTAGTGTCTGTATATACATCACGCAACCAAATTTGATTGCCGTTTTTATCTATGTGGGTAAAATATAAACTTCTGTGAAACGCATTAGAGTTGTCCGTCCAGTTTCTTGTACCTGCAAAAATATAGCCTCCTTGTGAGGTTTGTTCTATCGGAAAAGCTAATAAGCTGTTATTGCCGTTTGTATCAGGACTATAAATTTTATTAAAAAACACTGTCGTATCTGCCCCTTCCTGAGCCGGAGCAATCACAGAAAAACAGGTGCTTATAAATAAGGCAAGCGTAATAGCGATATTGTTTTTCATATAGATATCAAAAGAATAAAAAAAGAAATAAAATACTTTGGGAGTAAAACCTCCCAAAGTATTTGTGCAACATTTATCTTACAATACTCAATTTATTAACATGGTTAATGCCTTCTATTTGCAATAGATATATTCCTATGGGTAAAGCACGAATTGAAACAGGGTTGTTGCCTGTTTCTAAACGAACCTTCATCATCGGTTTTTTATTCATATCGTAAATAGTTAAGTTCGTAGCTTCTTTACCATTCCACTCTATATATACTACATCATCGGCGGGGTTGGGCACTATATGGTACTGTGCCGGTGCGGCTGTATCGGTGGCATCGGTGTTTGTATTGCTTTTGCCCGCCGTGCTGGCTGTTTTTTCTACATAGCGCACATATTTGGCAGTGCCGTATTGCACCAAAGCTGCCTCGGCTAAGGCGGTGGCGTAGGAATGGTTGCCGCTTGCCCAGGCTTGCAGTTTTTGGAGTTCCTGCTCGGCAGAGCCGATACCCTGTTCCAATTTCAGCATAGATTGCACCACATTTTTAAATTTGCCGTTGGCGGTGCTGTTGGGCAACTGGTTGAGTTTTTGGTCGCTTTTGGTGTATTCGGTTTTTTCCAAATACTCACCCGCCAGCACTTTTTTGCTCAGGTCGTCGTTTTTGCACTCCAAAGCCAAGCGTGCGGCTTCTTTGTCGCCGCTATTCAGGAGGTAGAGGAGCATGCGGTCGTCAAGTTGGTCGCAGATAAGTTCTTCAAATTCTATTTTGCAATTAGGGATAAAATTATTGCACTGTTCCTCAAAAACTATATTATTCCCTATCTCAACAACATTGTCAGTTTTAGAACCGGTGGCATAGCGAAAAACTAATTTTGCGCCCAAATTTTTGATATGGGGCAGGCTGAGGTCGTTGTGCCAGTCGCAGACGAAAGGAGTGAGTGGTTGAGTAACAGTGATAGCTTCACAACTTCCCTGCGGGGGCAGCACGGCACCTGCTGCGAGATACCAGTCGATGAGGGGGTTTTCTTGGTAGGAGTTGCAATTGAGCTGCACCGATTCGTTGCTGCCTATAAATTGCGTACCTACGCCAAAAGCCCCGCGCACGATGTTGTTGGTAATATAGGCACGCATGGTGCGGTTGGGGTCGGTGTAGGTGCATTCGCGCACAATAATACCCCGGCTGCCTTTGGTATTTATGGGGTCGTCGTCGTTGGCAGTGGGCGAGCCTTGCAATACTATCTCGTTTTCGTGCACCTCTGCACCAAAGGAGTTCCACAGATGAATACCATAGCCGGCATCTACGCTGTTGGTGATGTCGCCGGAGCTTATTTCATATACAGCGGTGGGTACTTCTTGTATCATATTCCTCGTGATGCTGGTCATTGGGGCGGTATTTATGGTAATGCCATGGTGGCAATGGCGCAGGGTATTGGCGGTAAGGGTAGGTGCCAATACAGAAGTAAGCGTACCAAATATATCCATTCCCTGATAAAGATTATTTTGCTCGTTGCCTTCTATCCAAACGGGGGTGTTGAGCGAAAAGATGCCGTGCCTCGCTTATCTTTCCAAAGGGCAGGTCCGGCTTCAAAGGTATTGTTGTTGATTTCAATACCCTCACCGCTGCGGCGCAAAGATACCCCTACATAGTTTGCACTGGTTTGGTTGTTGTTGAAGGGTTCTAAGAACTCAAAAAGGCTGCCGAGTACAAAACTTTGGTTTTGTGCATTGGTTTTGCTGCCGACATACCGGCGCAAATCTACTCCTGTGAGGCAGTTGCGGAAGGTGGAGCCATTTACTTGTACGATGCCGCCGCCGCCATCTTTTATGGCATTAGGTGAAAATTGGACATAGGCAGTTTGTACGCCGGCGATGGCATTTTCTAGGGTGGCATTGTTGAGTATAGCAATACCATGGTTGGGGGTGGTGCCATTGGTGTTATAAGTGAGGGGGTGGGCTATGAGGGGGTCGCCATCTACGATGATGCCGCGCCAAGGTTCGCAGAAACTGGTCAGTAAAGCACCATTTACGTTGAGCCTTCCGCCCTTCATCACCGTAATACCTGATTGTTCGTTGGCGAATACAATGTTGGTGGGTGCGTTGTTATCTCCATTATTTATCGTGAGTACTCTACCCGCAGGTACGGTAATCACTCCTTGCACCAAGTGGTTGCTGTTCCACACTTCATCTTGTTGCAATGTGCGGGTAGTTTGCAAATAATCGCCCAGATAATCTTTTATGGTGATTGCTTCGTTGGTACTCGTAGCGGGATCATCAGGGATAATTGCCGTGCTTAATAAACCTTCGGGCAAGGCGCAGTGGTCTTTTACTCTCAGTGACATAGCAGGGCAGTTGTCGGTAGGGGTAGATTTGCATATGAATTTCCCCATTTCTGCTAGCTCATCAGTATGGAACGTTGCATCCCACTTACAATCGCTGTGTACCATATCAGTATAAAGATTGCAGTAATAATCATAGCCGTAGGAGGGCAAGTTGAGTTGTAGTTCAATAGGGTCTACTTCGCCATACCAGTCGTTTTCTTCAATGCAATTTTTATTCAATATAATAGTATGAATAGTGCCGTCAATATCTCTAAAACGCGGTTCTGATTGCAGAAAAAAGTTAAAATGTACAGGACCTGCATTTGAATAGCCCTCTACATTTTCCGTTTCGCCATCTTTCATTATATCTATCACATAATTACCCTCTCCAAAATGTACACCGCCGTTATCTGTCCATTCTTCTGGAGTGGCTGCAAAAAAACAAATTGCTTGTGGATAATCATTATAATTGGCAGAATTATCTAAAATAAAGGTATTACTATTGATATTTACGGGGATGGAGCAAGCGGGATTGATTATTTTGATACAAGTATGTGGGTCGGCACCGTAACCAGCTTCGCAATCTTCATTAGATCCGCCTAATCGGAAAAGGCAACCGCTAATATTGATACCACAATCAGTGCAGTTGGGCGGCATAATGTATACACTGGTGGTGTTCATCGTAATACCCGTGTAAGCTCCGCATTCAAATACACAATTGGTTATATTAATAGTGGGGTCGTCGTTATCATCAGTGGAAAAATGTTGCCAAGTGGATATGGCTCATCTTTACTGCGCAAGGCAGAAATGGGCAGATTAATTTGAGTAAGGCAATTGTTTTTGAAAATGCAGTTGCTGATGGTGACATTGTCAATTTTATCGGATTCGTCTGTTTCGGGTTCCAAATCAATACCGCCCTGCGAAAAACCAGTAGTGCCTTCAATGATGCAATTGGTGATATTCAAATCATCTACATTTGATGCTCCGATACCGGTTCGGGCAGCACGAAAAATATGACAATTATCAATGGTGATATGTTTAGGCATATAGGGTTTTTCTATAATATCAGGATTGATTGCTGCTATCCAAACAGCGTCGCCCTCCAAATTGCGAATGGTCATATTTTTGATGGTAATGTATTCACACTCATTGGCAATATCAAAAGCAAAACGATTTTCACAAAAATCACTGGCATCAATGGATATCAGGTCTCTTTGCATATCAATAACAGAACTGCCTATTCCTGCTCCCTCAAAGCTAATGTGAGAACATTTGACCAAGTGAAACAAACCATTATTGCAGTCCGATAACATGTAGGCACAGGGCAAACATTTATCGGGGTTATCAACAAGGTAATCATTCATAAAAGGAGTATAGTCTGTTACAAACCAACAAGCATTATATATAGCAGGGAAATTATCTATGTCATTGGCAAGATCTATCATATTGGTACCGCAACCCTTGGCAATTGCTTCCTTAATAAGATTCAAATCAATGGTAATGGGATTTCCGTAAGGGTCAGTGACATCGTGCCAAATTTCGTTTTCTTCATCATAATAAGCAAAATTTTCTAAGATGGGGAGCGGAGACATCGTCAAATCAAAGGCATTTGGAGAAACATCATCTGTATGTGTATGAAGGGGGGAAGCCAAATAATCTAATTTTTCTTCAACCGCTATTAAACAATCCATACCATACATATAAGGATACAACTCGGAACGGTCGTAATAGTAATTGGCATATCTTTTTTTCAATTGTCGTAGCGCGAAATTTGGAAATTCAGGTGTATCCGCAATGGCATTGATGTATGCCAATCCATCGCAATTAGTAGATGTATTGCCTGTTGCACCGTCCTGACACATAGCAACTACAGGGCAATCGGTGCAGGGAATACAATCGTTACCGTCGTCTTCGTCACAGGTAGAAGGGTTGCATTGTCCATTAGTGCAATAAATATCTGCCGCGCAATCTTCGGGGTTTAAAAGTACGTACCAATTCATATTCGGATAAGTGCTGAATACACAATCTAAATAAGCATTGAAACTTTCTATGGTTTTGTTGGGATCAGCTAAAACAGTTTCAAATTGCCCATATCCAGCATAATTAAGACAGGTGTCATCGGGGATAGTAGGGAAAGGATTTGGTTTTTGGTAAGCTCCACAGGTATTGGGCAGAGCATTTAGAAGTGCTACGATACGGTCATATTCGCTACATTCGGAGACAGGCTCTTTGCACATAGCGGGTACGCAGTAATTTGTTGAGTAAAAGATGTCCTGTTGGAGGTAATTGATAAATTGACTACATTTATTAAAATTCTGTAAATAAAAACAGGATCTAAATCCGTAATCACCTCCTATATAGCGTGCTACTTTATAGAGTTCATAAGAAGCGGCAGCATTGAGGGCATCTAATTCGGCATAACTTAAATAGGGGTCTTGCATGCCTTGAAAAACATTTCCATCATAAAAACACAGATCGTTGTATATAATAACACCTGCATCTATTTGTATTATGATGTTATGTTTGTCGTTTAAATGTATGGGCTGAAAGTAAAGATGTTTAGTATCGTTATCAATGTTGGCTACATCTGTTGGGTCAGTAATGCAGGTGTTCTTTTTGCAAGATTTTCCGACGGGTAATCCATCAATCAAAACAGTCCCCCCTCCGGCGGCATTGGCTTCATCAATTAAACTCAAAAAAGATTCTTTTATTTCCGCAGAAGTAATAATGCTAAGGCCTGGATAATCACTTGCTAAACGATTAGATAGCACATAATTGTTCTGCCCCCAAGCCACTTTACCAAATATCAGCAACATAGCCATAGCAGTTATGAGCCTTTGCGGTTTCCATAATGCAGAGCAGGTACGCAGTACCTTCCCCAAATTATGACAAATAAAATGAATGTGTTGCTGCACTATCGCCTTCCTCGAAAGCAGCGCGGCGGGTTGTTTGTTTTTTCTCATAACGAAAAAAAATTAAATGGTTAAGAAATAAATTAATATACGTCCCAATGCCTTGCGGCAATTGAGTTTTTTCTTTCTTTTAAAAGGCAGCAGTTTTCTAAGCACTGCAATTACCTTGTAATAGTCGTGGAACGGACGGAACGATACTTTAATATTTACTCCTCATTACTGCTTACTCACCCTAAGTCTCAACGCTTCCCCGAGCGTTGTTTGCAACAAATATAATCCTTTTTTTGAAAGGTGCAAATTTTTCTTTTAGTTTTTTCACCGCCCAACTTTGTCAAAGTTCGAACTTTGACAAAGTTATGACAGAAGCCAATGACGAACCCGCTACACTTTAAAAAATCCTGTTAATCCTTTAATCCTGAAAATCAAGATTCAGACGATTATTAGGCGCAGCACGATATATACCGAGGGTAGCAATTCTTTAGGTGCAGTACGATACCTATCCTGCCGAGGGTAGCAATTTATTAGGTGAAGCACGATATATATCCCGCCGAGGGTAGCAATTCTTTAGGTGCAGTACGATACCTATCCTGCCGAGGAAGGAGTGTAAAATAAACTGTGCTATTGGTAAAAAATAGGGTTATTTAAATGTGAATTTGAATACGGTCTGGGAACATAATTTTAAATTGAACAATGGCGTACTTAAAACAGGTACTTAATTTGTCCCAGTTTCTTTGTCAGGATTGAGGGGGTATTTGATACCTCATTTTTCTTACAGTTTAGCCAGTTCCAATTCAGCCGATTCTTTATTGGCTGCCTGATAAATGGGTCTTAAATCCTGCATAAATTCTTTATGGTCTTTATTTTATATTACTCTGTGCAAGCGAAAATAGCAGAAAAAATATTTACATACTCCGTTTCTCGTATTGGTTCATCATCTGAACACTATGCACTAAGGCTGCGCCTGCTTTTATCGCCGCCGCCACATGCACTGCCTCCATCATTTCTTCTTTTTCAATGCCGCGCTGTAAGCCGTCGGTGGTGTAGGCATCTATGCAGTAGGGGCATTGCAAAGTGTGTGCCACCGCCAGAGCGATGAGCGATTTTTCGCGCTCGCTCAATGCGCCTTCTTCAAAAACTTCGGCGTAATAATCAAAAAACTTTTTGCCTAAGCTTTCGCTCCATCGCGAAATGGCGGAAAATTTTTTTAAATCTTTCGGGTCGTAATAAGTACTGTTGCTCATGGAGTTGTTTTGGGGTGAAATAAAGTATAAAAACGCTGCAAATATACGGGATGCCGCCATTCTGTGTATAAAAAAGCATATATCAAACCATATTCTAAGGCAATCAGCGGCATATTTTCCGCTACTCCATATTGCCGATATGCCGAATAACTCAAAAAAACCGCCCACGACCACAACAGTGCGAAACGATAGCGCGTAAATAAAGACCACAGCAGCACATTGGCTACATACCAGGGGTGAATAGTGCTGCTCTGAAAAAAATACAGCGACACTGGCCACAGCTGCGCCGATATGAGCAGGGGCAGTGTGCGTGTTCCGCCCCGTGCCGCCGATAGCAGGATAGCCGCCGCCGTGAGTACGGGTAATATTTGACCCACCGTGCCAATGATATTGTAGCCTTTGTACCAATATCCGAGTGTTCTGATGATATAATAAAAACTTGCATTGAACTCAAATTTGACGAACCACAAAGCGAGCGTATGCCAATAGTGTTGCAAGGCAGCGGGGTGCAGAAATGGGAGTGCAAGGGCAACATTGACGAGGAAGATAAGGGCACAAAAAATACCAAATTTACGCCACCGACCGAAATAGGGCGCAAGGAAAGGCAGACAGAGCAGTGGCAACAACTTAACCGAAATCGCTGCTCCCAGCAATGCCGCCGCTTTGCGCCACGCCCCCAACGACAAAGCCCACAGCGCGGCGAGCCACGCACAGAGCATCAGGCTTTCAAAATGGGCGTTGGCGGATATTTCGAGGAGAATGAAGGGATTGAGGAAATACAAAAAAATGGTGTGCGGCGGCAGACGGAGTTGTTGCAGGAGTTTTTTTCCGAAATAATAAATGCCCACATCGCTCAGGAGCAGTATTATTTTCATTGCCAATAGAGAAGGGAGTGTTTGCTGCTTGCCGATATACACACATAGGGCAAAAACATATTGGTGCAAAGGCGGATAATTAGAAAAATTATTGGCACTCAGCGCACCCATTTTGGCGTATAGCTCGTGGGCGGCAGGAAATAAAGCGAGATTTTGCTGTAATAATTGTGCGGGTGTGTGGAGGTAGGGATTGATGCCGCAGAGGAGGAGGTTGCCGTCCCATAAAAAGCGGGCATAATCTTGGGAAAGGGCAGGTAGCGACCTCAGCAGCAGGCAGCGAAACAGCAGCCCCGCCGCCCACAAAAAGCGCGTTTCTGTGATACCCCATTTCCGATAAGCCCAGAGTACCGCACCGAAGAGGGTACTATAAGCCGCCAGCAGCCGCACCCACTGCCAACGCTCCACACCATAGCCCAAATACAGCAGCAGTAGTGTTGCCACCGACAGAAACAGTATTTTTTGGAGCAGGGAAGCGGTGTAGTGCATAGGGTGGCGATATTTATAAATATTACCGCAAATCGGCAAACTGTTGCTTCCCGCTTGCCGATTTTTGAATAATTGCCTCACTTGCGGCGATGCGCTTTTTTACTTCCAAAATACTTCAGATTTAATAAAAAAAACAGTGTCAATCCAATAAAGCATATCGTTGGGCATCAATACAATACATTTTTATCATGTAAATCTTCCAAGATAATTCCCAAATCGCTATGTAAGTTTGGCTCGTTTCTTTGAGCCACTGCACTTGTTGGCGTTCTTTTTCTAAGGTAATCGGCGACTTGCTTGGATAGATTTTCCATAGCAAACTTCGCCCGCTCCGAAAAGTATATTTTGCAGTTTATATTTTAAAACAACACCATCTCACAAAATGAGATGGTCAAAACATACGTATTCATTTTTATCAACAATAAATTATATAAATACATCTTATTCAAAAGTAGTCACAATTTTTTCAATGTTCAAACTATTGGCCATTGCACTGAAAATAAAATAATATTCTGATTTATTTTTATACAATTCTTCATGCGTACCGCTTTCAATACATTCTCCTTGCTTTAAAACAATTATTTTAGAAGCATCAATAATTTGCGAAATGCTGTGCGATATAATAATTACAGTTCTGTCTTTTTTTATGGCATCAATACTTTTTTTAATTTGCTCTGTAGCAATGGCATCTAAATTGGCAGTTGGTTCATCTAAGAATATTATAGGTGGATTTTTTAAGAACAATCTTGCGATTGCTATTCTCTGCTGTTGTCCTCCAGACAGCAAGTGTGCATCTGCATCGTACCCCAAAGGAAGTTCAATGATTTGTGAATGGATATAAGCTTTCTTTGCAGCTTCTATCACCTGTTCTCTTGTTGCGTTTTCAAGACCATAAGCAATGTTTTCATGAATTGTACCTTTGAAGATGTGGTTTTTTTGCAACACCAAACCTATTTTACTTCTCAGGTAATGCGTATCGTACTCGCTCAAATCTATGCCATCTAAATATATATTACCTGATTGCGGTTCATAAAACTTATCCAACAAATTGATGATGGTACTTTTTCCTGCCCCACTTAATCCAACTAATGCAGTAATTTCATTGGGATTTATAGTTACATTAATATTTCTTAATGCCTGATGTCCATTGGGATATATAAAATTGAGGTTTTTTATTTCAAACCATCCATTTACTTTTTCGGGTCTGTATTTTCCTGTTATCTCCTTGTATTGTTCAGATTCTATAATGTCAAAAAATCCTTCGGAATAGATCAGTGCATCATTTACTTCATCATATATTCTATGTAATTGTTTGATAGGAGCGGATACATTGCCAAATAACATAATATGGAACATAATCGCACCCAATGACATTTGGTTATTAAGTACAAAATATGCGGTCAAGACAATTATAATAATTACGCCAAATTGTTCTATAAAACTTTTTATACTATCAAAAACAAAACTGATTTTTCGGGTTTTCATTTGATTCTCTGTCATGTCAAATTGAATTTGTTCGTGTTTTTTGGCTTCCACTTTCTCGTTTACGAAACTTTTTATCACCGTAATAGATTCAATTAAATTGATAATTCTACTGCTTTTACTTTCACGGTATTTACGCATATTTCTGCGAAACCCACTCAGTTTATTGGCTTGAATACTACTTACATAAAAATAAAATGGCACCATGATAAGCCCCACCAAACCAACATATATATTGGCAAAAAACATTACACTAAGTGCTACAATGGCGTTTGCAAACAAAGGCAAAATATCAATAAAAAAATTTTGAACCAATCGTGTTAAACTCGAAATTCCCAGATCTATTCTTGTCTGGAGTTTTCCACTGTCATTTTCAGGGGCATTATAAAAATCCAATTTATAGGTCAATATCTTTTCTACTATGGATTGAGATAAGTCTCTGCTGATAAATATTCTCAGCTTTTCTCCATAGAATTTTTGTCCAAATTGAATTAAAGCGTTCAATATTTCCTTTGAAAACAAAATCAAACTAATAAACAATAATAAGGTAAAGCCAGCTTTCAATGGCTTTTTATCAACCATCAAATTATCAATAGAATCTACGGTATAGCGCAAAATAAAAGCATTGACTTGTGCAGCAAATGACCCCAATAGTGTTAGTAAAAGGGTGAAAATAATGATTGTTTTATAGGGCTTTATAAAAGGTGTTATTTTTCTTAGCAGTTGGAATATAGACATATTTTTTAAAGTCTTTCTGATAATTAAAGGTCAATCGTTCAATCAAAGAACGAAAGCTGAGCCTTGCACAAATATACCCAATCGAAGCCGTTCAACCCCGCTTTAGACATTCCCATTTTTGTAATATTACTATTGGTTCATTATTTCTCCAATTGTGTATGAAAATTTCGGAAAAGGGCCAAAATAGAAATACTTTTGCCCAAATTTACAAAAATGTTCAATAGAATACACATTTTTTAACCTTGCAATTTTGACCCACTTTTGACAAACGCCTATTAGCTGCTGCTTTTTTTCTCAATATCTTTTTTTAATTTTTGTATTGTTGCCTTGATAAACATTTCCTTGTCTTTTTTTATTTCTTTTAAAGCCGCTTTTTTATTTTTGTCTATTTCGTAATATTTATCTGCCCAAAAACCTATTTCTATAATTATAGGAAGTAAGTCTATTCCTTTTTGTGTTAGTTTGTAAAGTACTTTTGCTTTGCTTTCTGGGTGTTCATATTTTGTTATAATTCCGTTATCCTCCAACATTTGCAAACGAGTAGCCAAAATATTGGTAGCTATTTTTTCTTCAGCTTTTAAAAAGTCGCCATAAGTACAGGGTTGGTTTTCTATTAAATCTCTCACTATAAGCAATGACCATTTGTCGCCCCAAATATCAAGAGAACAACTTACCGGACAATTCGATCTTTTTTTTAGTTTCATAAAATAATTTTTAAAAACAACTTGCAAATTAAAAGTTGTTTATATCTTTGTACTTGCAAATTGAAAGCAAAATTAAATACAATAATTTGATAAAAAAAATGAAAGCATTTGCAATAAATCGTTATAACAAAACAGATAAACTTCAATTGGTTGAAGTAGAAATGCCAACAATAAAAGAAAACCAAGTATTAATACAAATTTATTCGGCGAGTATCAATCAGTTGGATTCAAAACTAAAAAGTGGTGAATTTAAAATGATTTTGTCCTACAAATTTCCATTGATTTTAGGGCACGATGTGGCAGGAATTGTTACCAAAGTTGGTTCAAAAGTGACCAAATTCGAAGTTGGTGATGAAGTATTTGCGCGACCAAGAGATTTTTCTATCGGAGCTTTTGCCGAATTTATAGCCATCAATGAAAATGATTTGGCACTGAAACCAAAAAATATTTCAATGGAAGAGGCTGCATCTATTCCATTGGTTGGATTAACCGTTTGGCAAGCATTTGTAGAAAAGGCAAATCTCCAAAAAGGTCAAAAAGTATTTATTCAAGCAGGTTCTGGTGGTGTTGGAACAATTGCTATTCAGTTGGCAAAACATTTGGGTGCAACTGTCGCCACAACTACAAGTGCAGATAATTTTGATTTAGTAAAAAGTTTGGGTGCTGATGTGGTAATTGATTATAAAACACAAGATTTTGAAACTTTGCTGAAGGATTACGATTTGGTGCTAAACAGTCAAGACGAAAAAACATTGGAAAAATCTTTAAATATTTTAAAACCCAAAGGCAAAGTAATTTCAATTTCTGGTCCGCCCGATGTGGTTTATGCCAAAGAAGTTGGCTTGTCGTGGTTAATGAAAATTGCCATACGTTTGTTGAGTTTCAAAATAAAACAAAAAGCAAAAAAATTAAATATAGATTATTCGTTTTTGTTTATGCAAGCGAATGGAAAGCAGTTGTCAGAAATTGGAACATTGATAGAAGCAGGAAAAATTCGCCCAATTATTGACAAAGTGTTTCCATTTGAACAAACCAATGAAGCTTTGACGTATGTAGAATCTGGTCGGGCAAAAGGGAAAGTAGTAATAAAAATCAGATAAAAGTTGTATGTTTTTGGTTGTTTATTAGGCGCGGTTTTGGGCTTGGCAAAGGTGGGGTTTTTGAAATACGAAATGTTCAATAGAATGTACATTCTTTAACCTTGCAATTTTGACCCAATTTAATACCGATGTTGGATGTTCGTTCATTTATTCTGTTCCATTTTTTTTATCACAAAATCCAATTGGCTATCATATTTTGTTTTTAGGTCTTTTGGTTCAATTTGTATTTCAAAAGCAGGTTTAATTCCTTTTAAGTCATTTCCAACCTGTGGTGTTCTCATTTTATATTGAAAAGTAGGAATCCAAACTAATGTTTTAGAATAGGGTAAAACAAATGCTTGTCCACCCGAATTGCTATAATTGCTTCCTTGTGAATATTCTCCATAAAATGTTCCAATTTTATATTCTCTCATCAATGCTAATAAATGTCCTGTCGTAGAAAAACAGCCACCATTTATTAATACACCGATTCTTCCTTTATAATAATTTGGTTTGTTTTCCTGTTTTTCAAACCACCAATAATCAGTAGAGTCCGTTTCAGTGTAACGATGTAATACCAAATAAATATCTAAATGACACAGTGTGTAAAATCTTCTATTTTGTAATGATGTGGCTGATATTATTGCTAATATAAGCCACTTTAAATGGAATTGAATTAGTAAAATAACTATGCCAAATAGATATTTTAATGGTATAAACCGTTTTTTAATGTAGTTTCTGCAATATTGATTTCTTGAATATTGTCAGGATATTGAGCATAATGTTTCCATTCTTTTACGCTAGTAAATTTTGCACCTACATAATCAAAATAGTAGTAAGGCTTATTCACTAAATAGGAAAACAAATAGTTTGCTATTTCAGGTGCGCCACCACTATTATCTCGTAAATCAATAATTAGATTTTGGATTTTTAAACTATCAAGTCGGTTAAAGAAATTATCTAATTGCGTTTCTGCAATTTTTCTATCTGCTTCATTATAGCTATTTTCAAAAGAATGAAATTTTAATATAGCTGTCTCATTGTCTCTAAATTCTGTGGAAAGTGGCTCAATATGTTCATTGATATATTTTGTGAAAGTTTCATAACTGACTCCCTGCAAAGAGATTGTTTTTTTCTTCTTGTTTATATCCAAATATTCAATAGTAAAATGTTCTGTTTGATTGTAAATGAAATAGTAAAAAGGAAAGTTTTTTAATCGTGTGTTTAACCCCGTTTCATTTCTTGCTTCAAGATGAATATACTTTTGAATTTCATTTAGTACAGAATGGATATCCTGTCTATTAATTTTAAGAATTTTTAAACCCAAATAATCTTTCTTTCCTTCAGTTGATTTGCCCAAATAATAGTTGTCCCTAATTTTATAGATACTGAAAGGAAACACTAATCGTTCATTCAGTAAAGAAATAATTTGTGTTCTGTCAACTGCTGTATGTCCATCTTTGATTTTTGCCATTAGTGTGGCAGTTAGTTTAAAATACTCTACAATAGAAAGGTCTGAATTAATTGAATTCTTTAAACTCAAAAAAGTTTTGTCAAATTCATTTTTTGAGCAGAACATAAATTGTCCTGGATGAATGGTATTTGTCAAATTATACAGTTCAGTAAATTCAGCTATAACACTATCTTTTTTCAATGTTTTGTCCAACAAATTGTTCTTTACTTCTGTTTTTTGTCCAAAAGAAAAGTTGTTTGTAAAAAGTAATAATGTCAATAAAAATTTAAATACGACGTTAGCCGTTGTTTTTTTCTCAATTCTCAATTCCATTATTGGTAAATATCTGCTTTTTATCGAACTTTCAAGTCTCCCAATTACTTCAAAGCCAAATTTTTTGTAAAATTTTTCAGCATTTGGCTCTGCATCAAGAGTTATTTTGTTTATACCTAAATGTTTTACTTTTTTTTAAAAGTCGTTCATTAGGATTTTGCCAAATCCTTTTCCTATAAACTCCGGAAGAATAAAAATATTATCAAGTTTTATAGTTTTTTCGTCAATAAAAAAATAGGAATAATATCCAATAATTTGGTCGTTTTGAACAAGTTTAAATACCTTGTTTTTTTCAATATAGTCTTTTGTAATAGTCAATAAATGCTCCCATTTTTTCAAAACTTCTTCAGAAAATCCCCAATAAGCTTTTGACATTTTTGTTATCGTTGTCAATAGCTCATTATCAGCAGGTTCAGCTTTAAGTATATCCATTTTTTATACAGTTTATTGTTCATCTGTTTCCATATTATTTCAATTTCCAAGGCGGGTTTAATCTGTTTTCACCTGCATAGTATAATATCAAATGGTTATTGTCAATGTCTTTCAAATGTGCTTCACGCCATAACCAATTTTTGTCGTTTGGCATTTCGTCAAATTCAACTCCCTTGCCCAATAGTTCGCTAACATATTTGTCAAGATTGTCACACTCAAAATAAATGTGAATTCCGTTTCCTGTTGATAGTTTTTCTACTCGTTGTATTGAAAATGTTGAAGTTCCGTCTGGACATTCAAATCTTGCATAATGAGGTAGCGATTTTACTATTAGTTTCAGTCCAAGTGTTTCATAAAAAGGTATAGATTTTTCGAGGTCTAAGGAAGAAATTGTAATTTGATTTAAGTTCATCTTTGATTACTTTCTGTTTATAAGTGTCAGTTTTCAAAATAACAGCTAACATTTTAGGCTTGCTGAAGGTGAGGAATTAGAAGTACAAATATTCAATTTAGCACCAAAATTCATTAGAAGTACAATACCCTAATTTAGTACAAATGCCCCACTTTTGACAAACTCTTGTTGGTGGCTGGATTTTATTATCTTTAGTCTTGGTGTTCAGAAAATAAATAAATTCGTTGTTTTGCCATTTCCGTTTTAATACTACTATAATATGCTGGTTCGTTGCTCATTTTTGTCACATCATATTTTCTTAAACGAACAATTGCTTCTAATTTTTTTGAATCCATCGTTTTATCTGTTGTTTTATAAAATGAAAGCTGTAGGATAAATCCTTGGGGTCTTTTAATACAAAATTGGCTATGATTGTATGCTTTTTTAAATCTTGTGTACTTGTACTGTCCAAATCTTCAATTGGTATTCCATAATTTTCAAATTGTGGAAAATTTGAACTGTTCAGTCCTAAAAAAACTGTATATAAAATATCATTTGCATTAATATCTACAATATCGTTCTTGTTGCAAAAGCCAAACAATGGAATTTCAATAGTTGCAAGTTTTTGAATACCATAAATATTTTTATAAAGCCTAATTCCTTTAATTGCTTTTTCACTATTTCTATCATAACAATATCTATTGTTTTGTTTGTTTAGAAATAATTGAAACTCTTTATCTGTAACTTTATAGCCAAACTCCAACATAGATTTACCTTTGCTATCGTATGTTTCAGTATCCCAAGTTAAAAAGTAGGCAGTAAAAGAAGTTTTATTTTTTAAAACAATTTTTGCTTTAAAAATTACGGGACTAATACTTGCAGTTACCTTCGTAAATGAAAAAATAGTCAGTAAAAATAGTATGATTATATATTTCATTTTTTAGTACAAAGGTTCAATAAGGTACCAAATGCTCAATTTAGCATTACTGCCTCCATTTTGGCAAATCCGTATTATAGCCAGTGTTTTTTGTTTTTTATTTTACTAATAGTATTTTTCAATTCCCAAATAGTCTATTAATACGAAGAATACTTTATAAAGAACTACACCCAAAATACCTGATAGTCCGATACTAATTAAAATCAAAGTAGCAAAATACGCCAATTTTGGATTGTTGCTTGACCTAAAAATAGGTAAAATCCAAAAGGAACAAAAATCATAAATATTAGAATTCTAAATGCTGGACTTAATGCCCAAACTTTACCTTCAATTAAATATGATAAGCAAATCAGTCCAAAAATTGAAACTAAAATATAAGTCCAAAAATGACTTCCATAGGGGTTATTTCCTTCATTCTATAAAGTTTGAAGCAATTAATCCATGCAAATATTGAAAGTCCAAACGCACCAAGTAAAAAAGGTAAGATGATTATCCCCATAATTTTATTGTTTTGTTAATTAATGTTTAAAGTTCAGTTTGCTGTTCTGTTTTCAGGTTTCAAGATTTTGTTTTTTAAGTCAAGGCTTGAAAAGGTCTTTTTAACCGAAAGGTAAAAATGTAAAGATAAAGACATTTGTGATGAGTTGTTAGTTCAGTGTACATACTACCAAATCAAATTACGCCTTATTAATACCCTTGCCTTTTTGTATTTATTAGTTTCGATAAAATATTATTTTGAAGAAAAAACTCCAAAATCCACGAAGTGTTTGGTCTCAAGTTACATTATGATGATTTTCAAGGCGGTAATTTGTTATTAATTTTTTATAGTTGTTGCTAATAGTTTCGCAGCTTAACATTCGGGGGGGATTATGGGTACAAAAAATCAACAAGCACAGAACTTGAATAGTAGCTCCAAGTTTGCACATCGCCACGCCTAACACAAAAAAAACTTGTTATATGCGGTTTTTCTTCTTATTCGTCTGTTTTTTCGCTATTTTCTGGTCTGTTTTATACTTCTCTCTCGTTTTCACTTTCCAAGGTGCGTCAATTTCCCAATCTCCCGCCATTATGCAACCGAATGGCATAATCTCGTCAAGCACTTCTCCAAGTCCAAATTCTCGCATTTGTCGTTTTACCATATCAGCATTTTTGTAAGCACTTGGTAATTCAGAAATGTCAATATTATTAGAGAAAAAGCGAATGTCTAAACCTTGCGTTTCTTCGTGAAAGATTTGTTCAATTGTCTTATGAGAGTTGTTTTTCTTATGTCGTCCACGACTAATATTTCGACCTGCTCCGTGAGGTGCAAACCCTAAATTGTTGGCTGTTGTGCTGCCTTTTACGATTAAAACGGGTTCGCTCATATTTAATGGAATAAGTCGTAAACCGTCTTTGCTGTCTGGAACAAACTTGTCGTCTAATGGCGTTGCACCTTTGGCGTGATAGAACAAATCATTTTCCTTAAACACAAAATTATGCTCGTTCCAAAACCTGTCGAATGGGTCAATTCTCAACCCTTGAGTTGTTGCATTGTGAATGGTTGTGTGGTTTAGTTTTGTCCACTCTCTAACCAATTGCAATGCTTCCCAATAAGCTTTTCCTTCATCTGTTTCGAAAGGAATCCAAGCATTTTTCTCGGCTGTTTTTGGTGAAATTTCTTTTCTGAAATATTCAGCCACTTTCATTCCTTGTGTATAAAGGTTTGCACCAAAGCCACGACTACCGTGGTGGGTAACCATCACTGTTTCTCCTGTCTTTTTTGAAATACCAACAAAAAGAAAATGATTTCCGTCTCCTTGTGTCGCCAAATGCGACTTGGCAAAACTTAAACTGCGTTCTGAGTTCAGGAATTTGTTTTGTAAAATCTTTTCTTCAAAGTCTTTTGGTAATACTGAATATTCTTCACGTCCGCCACCACCGAAATGGGTTACGGAATGAGCCATATCCAATACAGCCTTTGGCGATAACATTCCAAAATTTGTCATCATCACAGAACAGCAAATATCTGCACTGTGCATTGAAGGGTGAATTGCGTTTTTCGCAATTACAACACCACCAACTGGAATTTGTCCTTCTCCTGTCGGGCAAGCGTCTGGCATAACTGCACCACCAATCAAAGTTGGGGTTTTCATCAGGTCTTGCATGGTGTCAAGAACCATTTTTACATTGTCCACTTCTTCTTCTGTCTCGGCTCTTATGTTTTTATAAAAGTCAATAGGCTCAGAATGTGGGTCAATATACTTAGGTCGAACCGACTCAATGTAGTCCTTCAATCTATCGCCACTAAGATTATTTTGATTAGCATAGTCAATTACGTCTTTGAACCATTTGCTTGGTTTAAATCCTAAGTCTATTATGTCTTTTCCTGTTATCATTTTCTCATTTATTGTCTGTTTGTTGTATTGGGTTGCGGTCTGTTAAAATCGCATATAACGAATCAGTTTCTTGCGATGTGCGGACGTTAGGAGCATTTCCGTAATTCCATTGTTTGAGGAAAGTTTTTTTATTTACCATTAATACTTTATTTGTATATTACAAATGTACAAAGCATTTCATTTTTGGACTAAAATAATTTTTTAATTTCTTATAACGATTTTGGGCTTTGCGAAGGTGGTGATTTACACTACTAAATTTTATACGAAGCACTGAACCCGCCACTTTTGCCCTGAAACTGTTTTTTTCTAAAAGAAGTTTGATTTCATTTGCGTTTCTCTCCGAATACTCCGCTGCATTTTTTATTCTACTTTTAATCGTAACTAAATTTCCAAAGATTAAGCTTATTGTTGCAATGCGTGTTCGGGGCAATCAATTCTCAAATCGCTTTCAACAAGTTGGTTTTCCAATAGTTTACAGTAATGAATACCATTGTTATATTGGTAATTCAAACAAGTAAAACACATTCGTTGAAGGGTAATAATACCCGATTGATTCAAGTCATAAATTATTTTTAGCAATCCATTCAACATTGTGGTTTTCTGCTCTTCCGTCAGCTTTTCTAAGGGTTGCTCAAAAGACGAAGCAAAAAAAGATGCTTTTTTCGCTGTTTTTCTCCCTTCTGACGTTAGCGAAAGAGAATAGCTTCTAGTGTCGGCTGTGTCTATTTCTTTAGCGACAAAACCTTTGGCAAGCAGCACTTTTATGCTATCGCTAATGGTGGCTTTGGTCATATTGAACTCATCTGCCAAATAGCCCACCTTGCATTTTTCTTGAGAATGAAAATGAATAAAAATCAGAATCTGAATTTGTATTGGACTTAGCGAATTTTCTTTACTTTCATTCCAAAGTAATACCCGAAATACTTCTGAAATTCGCTCAAGTGCCACTACAATTCGACTTTCAACCTTTTGGTTTTGCTCGCTTAAATTAAAAGGGGAGTATTTCATTTAATTACAATTTTCCATTTCAATAATAAAGTAACCTTTTTGTTTAATTTCTGTTTCCCATTGAGGTTTGATGTTTTGGATGTGACAAAACCTGCACTCTTTTGATGATAGGGCTTGCCCGTCTTGTCTTTTGGTTTTTAAATATTCTTTGCCATAACCGTAAATAAGGGCAGTGTCATTAATTTCTTGTGGTGCAATGATGTCGAAATGCATCACAGTACCGTCTTTTTTAGTTACATAGGTGTCCCAAACTGCTACTTTCATTGTATTTATGATTTTTGCTGGTAAAAAACAACAAAACAAAACTGCTGTAATTAACCGCTTCAATTATTAAATTAGAATTAAAGCCCTGCAAAGATAGGAATCCTAACAATGCAGGGCAAATTTTTTAACCTTTTACGTCAGCTATAGACGCTCCATAATTGATGTGAAGGACATTTCCGTTTGGAGTAAGCAATGCGGGTACAGATTTCACACCCGCTTTTTCTGCTTCTGCAATTCGATTGCGGTCTTCGCCAATGTGAACGATTTCTACATTATCGGCACCAATTAGGTTTACGATGTCGTGCTCTGCACTGACGCACACAGGGCATCCTGCGTGATAGAAAATTGATTTTGACATTTTTTAATGATTTAAATGGTGGTGTGGCATTATTGCTAAGGTAAATATAGTAAGGATTCCTAACAATAAAAAATACTACGAGCATATTTTTATGATACCCAAAATTCATCTGCCCATTCATTTTGTAAATCTATGGTATGAACCAATGATATTTTTTCCAAATCTTGTGCAGTAGCCACCTTTTGAATCTCATTAAAAAGCACTCTTTCTTCAAAACGAATGTGCTTTTCAAGTTCTTCTTCAATTAGGCTTATTGATTCTAATGACGCTTCAGTACTTTCAAAAAGACCTTTCAGTTTTCGGTGCTCTGCTTTGGCTTGTTTTATAAGCGAGTGATCATTACCCAAAATCGAAAAAACATAAGTTTCTTCCATTTCAAAATGATGGGATAAATGATTTTTCCAGTACCAATCTGTGTAACGCTTTATTCTCTCTATCGCTACGTTTTTCTTAATTCCTGTTCTTATTTTCCAACAAAGCAACAAACCGTAATGGTGTTCTCGACTTAATGGCTTTAGTGCTTCTATTCTTTTAATAGAATTAGGCATTTGATAATTGTTTTTCAAGCTCAATGGCTCTTGGAAACAGAATATTGTTTTCCAAATGAATATGCAAATGTAAATCCTGTTCAAATTCTTTCAACAATGCAAATGTCACTCGATAAGTATTGCAGGCATCCTGCGGTGGCGTGTAATTATTGCTTAATTCTTCAATTTTTCTAAAACGGTCGCCTTCGGTAGTGTGTTCATTCATCATCATTTGAATGGGGTTTTGAATGGTTCCGAAATGTGGAGTTTCAAGTTTTATTTTTTCTTGTTTTGCTTTTGCCATTTTGCGCATATAAGGAAACAAAACCAATTCTTCTTTTTTCATGTGCATCGCCAACTCACCGGCAGTTGCATTAAAATGTTCATTTATTTCAAGCAATTCAGGATGGCGACTGCCGTGTACGCGACAAATTTTTGCAAGGTATGGTTTTATCTCTAGTGTTTTTCTTCCACATAACGATGATGCTTTTTTTCGATGTAATCTGCCAATAAATTAATAGGCCAAGCTTGGTAATCAATATTGCCTTCTGATTGCGATTGCAACAGTGCATTTAAATCTGAAACTACCGATTTTTCATTTAAATTTTTTGCCTCGCAGGCATCATTAATGGTTCTATTTCCTTGACAACAAAAATCGATTCCATATTTTTTGAATACCGATGCGGTACGATAGTCTTGTGCTACCAATTCTCCAATGATGCTATTTTCTTGAATGTTCATACTTTTTTGTTTTGAATGTTATTTCCCCAATTTGTTATTTCTTCAGTAGTCCAAAGCGTTGGGAAAAATTTACGCTGTTGGAATTTTGGATGTAAATATTTTTTCCATTCACTGCCACCTGTGGCAGCTTTACTTTCGCCTTTTGAATCAAGATAATGTTGTGCAGTTTCCAAATGAACTAAAGGCCAAGCCACATTATATAAATGGTCAAATTCTCTTAGTTTATCTTTCAATGTATTAGAGCAATTTGTCATTTTTAGGAATTTATCCTCTAAAGTTATCCCTTTTGTTTTATTTGCTAAACCGATTAAGCATTCCAAATACTTTTCTTCAAACTGACGTAGTGTTAGCGATTTTTCTCCTGTAATTCGATTTAAACCTGCATCTTTCCAATAGATGTGTTCGAAATATTCGTTAATAGAGGGATGCGCTCCAATTCTCTTTTTACCTTCTTCGTTAATTAGGTTTTCTAATCGAGTGCAATAAATTTCTATCAATCGAAAAGTAACTGATTGGAATCCACTTGCAGGAGTAAGCGTGCTTCTGAATGTATTATAGTCCTCATAATTCATTCCGTACTTCATCACATCAAATGAGCCGATGAGCATTTTGGTGTAACGGTTTAATCGTTCCAATTTTTCTAACCAAATTGTCTCTTCAAATGGCTCATAAACCAATTGTTTAATCTCGTGTACCATCATTTTTAAGAATAATTCTGTGACCTGATGGTACATAATAAAAATCTCTTCGTCTTTAAAGTTTGTACGTGGCCTCTGTAAAGAAAGCAGCGTATCTACTTCCACATAATCCCAATAGTTGATGGGTTTAGCGTGTAAAAGACCTTTAAGATAGGTTTCCGAATTTTCTCCTAATTGCTGATATTTTTTTTCAATATCATTGATTAATTTTTCTTTGTTCATATTGATTTATTTTTAAAAAGTGATATTCCAAAAATGGACAAGCAAGCCACCTTGATAATTTCCATACCTACATAGTACAATTGAAGGTTAGGTGCTGCGGGAATTTGCGCTTTAATGTGCCTCTCTGGTCTTGTATCTAGTGCAGGTAACGTCCAAGTTGTTTGAATGATGAGTAAAATCAGTGGAATAAAATAGAGTAGGCTATTTACTGATAAAAAAATGCTTTTTGATAGAATTAAATTTAACAATATAGCAATTGCCAAAACCCATTCTACTTTGTTGAGTGCGCTAAAAACCAATCTGCCAATACCAAGTCCTAATTGAACTGTAATTCCCGGTGCTCTAAACTTGAGCCAAGCTTCCATAAAACTAATAGCACAAACAAATCCTATCCAAAGAAATGTTGCAATAAGTGCTATAGGCATTTTAACTGTTATCATAATAAAGGTATAGTTGGGTTATTTTTATAATATTCAATTTTGGAATGAAACATCTCTGCCATTCGTTGTCCTTGCCACTTAGCTCTTTCCGCTTTTGTGCCGCTAAAATGTTCATCTACTGTTGCATAAAACAATTCGAGCCATTGGTCAAAATGCTCTTTATCCACAGGCAATTTAGCGTGTGGCACAAATGGACTTCCATAATAGGTATGTTCGTCCAACAAAACCGTTTGCCAAAAGCGATACATTTTTTCAAGATGTTGAGGTCAGCGGTCTTGAATTTTATTGTTGAAAATATCTTTTAGTTTTTCGTCATCACGAATTTTTCCGTAAAAGTCATCGACTAAAAGTTTAACGTCTTCTATGTTTGATATGTCTTTTTTCATTTTTTACAGACTAAAATTTGTAATGAAATAATAAGCTGCCCAACCTAAAAATGCAATCAACAAAATCCATAACCAATTAGGGATACTCTGTGGCGTTTCACTGCCTTCAATGATGAATTTTTTAGAATCTCCTTTATCGTAGGCATTTATCATTAAAGGTAAAGTACCATCTACAACAGCATTTTCTGCGATGCCTTCAATGGCGATTGCCGGACCATTGCGTACAATAAACTTTATTTTTCGAATACCTTCTCTTCCAGTTGTTGATTTGCTAACTAATTTCAAAGTATGCTCTCCATCTGTCAGTTTTCTTGTATCCAAATCAAACTGTACCGGAGCCATAAGTTCGGCAATGGGGTGGGAATCCTCATCCACAAACACTACGATTTTACTCTTTTCTTCTTTCATCTTATTGATAACTTAAGATTGATTTTTTAATGTGGTTGGCTTCTTTTTCTCCAGGCTTGATTATATATTTTATAGAATAAATAAATGTAATCACTGTTATTAGAGAGATAATGGCGATTATCACCCAATCCCAATTACTTTGTGGTCCTGCACCGTGGGTTAATCCTTGTGTAATTTTAGGTTGTTGTTTTTCGCAAACAGGACAAGCAAAGGCTGTTACCTGTACCGTTATTAATAGTACACTGACGAGAATATGTTTTATGTTATTTTTCATTTTTCCAAAAATTGTTTGCCTGAGCAATAGTTTGAAATTCAATAGCAATCACATTTGCAGATGCAATGAGTTGGGCTGTGTCATTGGCATAATCATTTCTTAATTCACTATCCGTTTGAATAGCGGCAATACTTTTTCTTGCCATTTTAATAGCCAATTCTCTACCTTCTTGTGGTGTTTTTGTGAGGAGTGTTTCAAGCCAAATTTCTTTCACATCTATAATTTTATTTGTTTGAAGTGATTTTTACAAAGTCCATTATTTTTTTAACTTCTTCAGGTGTAACGGTTTTGGCATTATTGCCCCAGCTTATTTTTTCGTGATTGATGATGGCAGTTACTTCTTCGGGAGTTAGGTTATTATCTGTTCCTACTGCATTCATTACGGCATATTCAGGTCTTGCATCATAGCCAAGCATTATTATGTTTACAAAAAGTTCCAAATTGTCCCCTAAAACGATTGGACTGCCTTTCAATGGTGGGAAAGCACCTTTTAACCCTTCGCCATTGGCTTGGTGGCAGTTCATACAATTGTTGGTGTATAATAATTTGCCGTCAGGTAAATTTGTATTGTTGCTTGTGCTTGCTTCTGGTTTTACATCTTTTTTGTATAAAAATTCCATTGGAGTATTTCCATCGGGTAGGGAAGTTTGTTTCAAGCTTTGCAAATAAGCTACAAGATTCAACGCTTCTTGTGTAGCGACAATTTTTCCATTGATGCCTTTTCGGTATGGGTCAGGTACAACCACTTCCACTTCATTTTTACCTACTTCATTTTTTACATCAAAAAGCCAAGGGTAGGCAGGCATTATTGATTTTTCAACTACAGCCCTTGGTTGATAAAGGTGCAATAAATTCCAAGCCATATTTGCTTGTCGTGTCCCTATGTTAGTCAAATCGGGACCAGTTCTTTCAGTTCCCATTAAGGTGGCAGTGTTTCTCCAAAAATCTGTTCTTGTATTGCCTGCATAATCAGCTGCAATACCGGGTCTGCTACCCCAAACTTTATCCATATCAATATTACGTACTTGTTGGGTATGGCAGGCTACACAACCATTAGCGATAAAACTTTGTTTGCCTAGAATGGCTTCTTGGCTCAATGGCTCATAATTTGGTAGCGTTGCATTATTTTCTTGGTTTCTAATTGCAGGCATTATAGCTACCAAGAAGGTTAAACCAACAAACAAACCTAATGCTGTTCTGAATAGCGTTTTATGATTATTAAAGAATTCCATTTTCTAATCTCGTTAATTTGTAACAGTCTGTTTATCTAATTCTTGTTTAGCTGCCAAAATCTCTATAGGTGATTTTGGTATTTCGATTTCTTCACTTTTACGAACCATAATACAAAAATTGTAGGCAAACAAAATATGAGAAAGCCACATCAAGGAGCCGCCAATCGCACGCCAAAGCCAAAAGGGAGCCATCAACTCTACACTTTCAATAAAAGACTTTGTGCCTTCCATCCACATCAAACCTCTAAGGGTAGAACCGTACATTAGTGGAAATGTGTAGAATAATAAGCCAATTAAAGCCAGCCAAAAGTGTGCTCCCACGGTAATTTGCGGAGGCTCTTTGCGGTGAGTCTTGGCACCACTGTATAGATAATACCAAATATATGTACTAAATAGTCCAATCAAAATATTGAAAAACATAGTCAAAACTGCATATATTCTTAACCTCATTTGAGGTTAGATTTTGACAAGTTTTTGTAATAAAATCACTGACTTGATTTAAAGAACTGCATAAAATATTTGTAAATGATCGTTTAAATTTCCACCATACTTTTTCTGCAGGATTAAGTTCCGGCGAGTATGGAGGAAGAAAAATCATTCCTATATTTTCTGGAATATTTAGTTTTTTAGCCTTGTGAAAGGCAGCATTATCCAAGACTAAAATTTTATATTCCGATGGTCTATGTTTTGATAATTCATTCAGATAAACTTGAAAAGTTTGTGCATTGCATAAAGACATTTCCATCAAGAAATTATCCCCATCCAAAGGGGAAAATGAGCCAAAAAGATAGGTAGATTTAAAAACTTGATGGTAAGGACAGATAGGTTTTATTCCTTTTGAAGTAAGTATTTTCCCATTTCTTGTAAACATTCCAAATCTTGATTCATCTTGAAAATATAGATTCACTGTTTTGTATGGGAAACTTACTGAAAGTAAAAGGTTTATACACTTTTGATGGAAGTTTTTTAAAAGCCTCCACTGCCTTTTCTTCTTTTTGACATAGACTTTTTCGGGCAACTTTTATTTTGGTATTAAAGTTTCGTTGTACATATTTCACCAAAGTAATATACTTCATATCTTTGTGTAATTCAGTATTTACCCAGTTTAGTAGTTCTGTATAACCTACAATTCCATTGCTGGGGTTGGTCAATAATTTTTCTAATTGCTCTCGTTCATTGTCCTTTATAATGGAAGGTTTAAAACCAATTCTTCCATGCTTTAAAAACGCATCTAAGCCTTCTTTTGCATAGATATTTCTCCATTTTAATACGGTGTTATGATTTATTCCTGTTAAATCAGAAACTTCTCTTTTTGAAATTCCGGTATGCTCATGCTTTTTTAACACAATAAGAATATTTATTCTTTTTGCAATAAGTGGAATACTACGCCTTTGTAAAGATTTAAGTTCTTTGATTGTTTCTTTGATTTGAATAATTTTAGGAAAAGACATATATAAATATTTTATAGTTCAAAATTAATAAAAAATCCATTTCGCAAATATTGGACTATATCTGTTTTATAGATGGTATAAACCCCCAAAGCATAAAGCAAATAATACCATACATCGTTAAATGCGAATGAGCAACAGTAAAATCAGTGAAGTGCCAAACCAAATTGGTAAAGCGGAACGCTTCTGCTGTACCTTGAAGTGAGCCTGTGAAATAGAATATGATTCCAATCAAATAAAATGGAAGGGTATAGCTAACTGAAAGTTTATTCCAAGCTCCATTAAAAGTCATCAAGAAATTGGTTGTTCCTGCTACAACAGGGATAATCATTCCTGCGCTTCCTACAATAGCAACTGTTTGAAGCCACCAGGGAATAGCACTAAATATAAAATGATGTGTACCAATTAAAGTATAGAAAAGTATTTGAGCCCAAAAAGCTAATATTCCTAAGCTATATGAGTAAATGGGTTTGTTGAGTTGTTGGGGTAGGAAATAATACATCAATCCAAGATTGAAAAGCATAAACCACATTCCCACGCCTTGATGCATATAATAACCTTGTACAATAGTTTCTCCTAATCCATTTTGCCAACCAGGCCAATAAGCAACAAAGGCTATTACCAATAAGAACATCATTGCCGAAATAATGTACCAGTTGGACACATAGATTTCTTTCGTAGTCCTTTTAGCTATTGTTTTGAAGAAATTTTGTAAGGAAATTATGATACCTATTCCAAATAGTGCCATTACAGGCCAGATGTATTCTCTGTATTCGCCACCGCCATTATTGATGCCGCCATTAAAAATATACTTCCTATAATTACCGAGATATTAATAAGAATAAGAGAATAATAACCTGGTTTTAATACTTACAATGGGTACTTTGCTAACACGTGGAATTACATAATAAGCCAAGCCCATCATTGCTAGTGAAGCCCAACCCCAAAAAACAGCGTTCGTATGCACAGGGCGTAATCTCCCAAAACTCAACCAACTGTAATGGTCAACATCAGGAGCCACGAATTTTATTCCGAGATATTCTCCAATAGTTGTTCCAAGTAATAGCCAAAAAGTGGCACAACCTAAGTGCCATAAGATTAATTTGGACAAATCAGGTTCAATATAGGGTCTGGGCTGACTTTTCTTTTTCAACTCAACAAATCGTAAAGATTCAACTTGGCTAATGTTATTAATTAAACCTCTACTGTCATTAGCTTCTTTGTTTCCAGATAATTCACTATTTGAAAGTGAAAATTCAAGCTCTTTTTTTATTTGTTCAAATTTTTCTAACTCATCAGGTCCTAAGCCTCGTAAATATTCATAAAACTCTTCTAATTCTTTTTTCTTGTGATAATAATTTATTGCCGCATAAGCTTTAATGATGACTATAAATGCAGCGACCAATATTGGAATTAATATAAGAATTATTGTAATGATAATTCCGGACTCGCTAATTATGTTTTTCGTTTCCATTTCTTAATTATACTGGATATTATTGTCCACTATTATTTCAAATTTTTTTACCTTTTCAAAAATGTCAATCCATTTTTATAATCAATCGCTAATAAATTTACTGTAGTTGTTTCAAGCATTTTCTTGAGTTCATCACGAATAACCTTAAATTGGTTATGCACAGGACAAGGTAATTTTTCATTACATTGTTTTAAGCCCAATCCACAACCTTTGTAGATATTGTCTCCATCAATAGCAAACACAATTGTGCTTAGTTTTACGTTATCTAACTCTTGTTTATTCATATAGAAGCCGCCCCTGGGTCCTTTGTCAGAATTAATAATGTTGTTTCGTGTAAGTTGCTGGAGAATTTTTGACGTATAAGCAATCGGAGATTCAATGGCTTCAGCTACTTCTTTTAGGCTTACCTTATTTCCAAGTTTTGACTGTTCAGCAATAAATATGGAAGCCTTAATACCGCATTCACAAGCCTTTGAAAACATATTCTAATTTTTGATGGAGCAAAGATAAACATTTTTTTTAATAGTGGATATATTTGTCCACTATTTTTTTGAGCGGGTTATATAATTACTCAAAGTCGTTCGTTTTTTGTTTCTTAAGTCGCTTTGCTTAATTGATTATTTTGCAAAACTTGGTGGGTCTCTATATAGTCATAATCCAATAACTCGAAAATTGTTTTTGGCTTTTTTGTTTCTAATTGAATTGGTTTTAAAGGATATACACATTTTGGTATGATATTTTCGTTATTAGAAATATGAAACTCCATAAAAATGCAAGCCTGACCCCTAAAAAGCGGCAATAAATCAAGGATTTGTACGCAAGTGGTAATTATACTCAAACAGAATTAGCCACTCAGTTTGGTGTTACCCGAAAAACTATTTCAAAATAGATTCATAGTCCGTCAGTTGAAGATAGTAGTACCATTGTCCTCATCAAGGAATCAATAATTTAACTCCAATGCAAAAAGCTAAAGAACAGCACCCAGTTTGGTATAAAATCGCAATGAGTACAATTTAATAAATTAATTCACTCTACTGACTACAGATATTGTTCAGCAAAGACTGTAGTTTAGGGATCTTGCCTTTGTTTTTTGGTGATTTTTCTCAGATTTCATTGCTTATATATCTTTCATTGACGTTTTCCTTTCATTTTGTACCTTGTAATGTCTTTTGACAATTGAGTATCTTTATTAAATGCAACCAACTCGTTTAAAATACTAGGATTTGTAATAGCCAGTTCTGAAATTATTTCGTAAGCCAGTTCTTTGGTTTGTATAGCTATTAGGGCATCTTTTTTGTGTTCATATTTCAAGGCTTTTAGAAACACTGGTTTATTTCTATCATTGGTTTCATTTCTATAAATTCTATCAATTTCTTTCGACAAAATTTGTATATCTTCAATATTTGCAAAATAATTATTGATACAATTGAAACTATCTTTTTGCGCTCGCCAGCCAGCAAGTAGGGTATCCTGAGCAGATGATTTGTCTTCCATTTTATGACGCAAAAGCAAGGAGGCTTTTACATATTGGCCGGTGGTTTTGTAATTTTCTACAACATAATTATAATGTTCAATGGCTTCTTTTCGGTTATTGATAGACTGGTACAAGTCACCCACTTTTTCGTACATCTTCAAGTCTTTATATAGGCTAATTGCATCAGAAATCATTCTCCCTTTTTCGTAGCAGGAAGCAGCTTTTTCCTTATTATTCATATATTTTAAATACAAAGCAGCTGCTTCGGGATACAGCTTTCCGTCTTCCAGTGTATTTGCCGCCATTTGGTTATTTTTCAACAATTTCATATAAACAAATGCAGCTTTTTCAAAATTTTTATCCTTAATAAAATTGGTTGCTGCTTGGTAATACTGTTGTCGCAATTTAGCCATCGAATCGTCTTGCAAAAGCACGTTTCCACTACCTCTTGCCCCGCTATTGCCAAATAATTTAAACGATTTCCATCGTTGACTCAAACTAAACGTGCCTTTGTCTCCGCCTCTATTTGTGCCTTCGCTATCAATCGGGATGGCATATTTTAATGCCTCTTCGGGGTCGCTATTAAACAATTGCATCAACTTTTCCATTTCTGAAAGATTTCGTTTTTGCAATTCTTCAAAATCATTTTCTAACCTTTCAAACAGCTTACCGCTAGAGGGAAGTATATTGGCCAAATTTAAGACCATAGTTGTAAACCAATTTGATTTTTTGTGTTGCTTTACGCCTGCTCCTGATTCAGAAGATATAAAAACCGATTTTAAAAGACGGTATTTTATCTTTTCTTGCCAATTGAGCGGCTTTTCAATAAAAGATTCCTTCATAGGAAATGAGTTCTTCTCCAGGTTCTGTAATTGTTCTTCTGGAGGTAATGCTTTTAATTCAATTTTCTGAACGATTTGAGGGCGAAAAGCAGTAATATGAGGCTCTGAAATTACATAGTTTTGCGGCACTGGGATTTCTAAAAAAGCTAGCCAATCAATTGGGTTTTCTAGTTCAAATAAACCAAACTCTGGATGAAAAATGTGCTGACATTTTGCAAATAAAATTGCTATTTCGGAAGGATTTAATTTTGGAAATAAGATAGAAAGTTCGGGTATAAATAATCTATCATCAATGCATTGGCAATACTGTACATTCTGTAAATTAAAATTGTTTGAAATGACTTGCTTCATATACACAAAACAACCCCAAATAGAATCTCCACTTGTATCAGCACTCGCAAAAACGGGAAACGTATTTATATCCACCTCTAAAATCCCAAGCTGATAAAGCCATTGTTTCATATCAGTGCCTTTAATCAATATACCTTGTAGAGGATAGGTATTCTTTGAACAAGGGTTAATTCTTAGATTCATTTTGCACTATTTGGGTTATAAATTTTTGAATATAGTTGTCATAAAATTCGTGGGTAGAAATGATTGTTTGCTCTTTTTATTTCCATAAAAAATCTATCTTACAACCAATATCTCGTAGTTCTTTTATCATTTTTTCGGCATCGTCATTTTTCATATACAATGCAAATTGAATCGGTGCGGTATCTATAATTTCTTTTGCATCCTTTGAGCCTATGCCACTATAATTTTTTAGAATTTTAATCGCAGTTGTTTTTTCGAGACCGCTAGACTGGAAACGAAATGTGAAATATGGGATACTATAAAAATAATCATTTCCTGCAAAATATTTTTCTGTAGCTACCCCTAAAGCAATATCTATTGTCGAAGATATATATATTGCAGGAATAGCCGCATTGCTACTTATTAGCGTAAAAAAGCCGTTTTCATTAAAAGATATTTTGGAACCTTCGTTAAATACAAAGGCTTTTTTTGTAGAATCGAATTGAGCCTGCACTTTAGGCTTTATACTTCTTCTATTGTAATGGAAAAATTGCAGGTTTTGTATTTCATACTTTAATTGTAATTGATGAGCGTTGAATACCAGCCTATTCTCTTCAGTTATATATACCTCGGTAAGTTTTTTTAGTACATTCAATACTAACCCTTGAGAAACAGCATTCAAATTGATACGTTGTTTTTGCCTTTCATTATAAGAAGGATAGAAATCAGTACTAATAAATTCTTGGCTTTCAATTTCAATAATATTAGTCATAAAATTTGGGCTAAAGGTATATATATACTGATTTCTAACTAGGAAAGTAAACTGTTCTTTTAAGAATATAAACTCATTGAACTGTGTAGATTTCCATTCACTAAAATAGACTTTGGCATATTGCAATGTTTCTAAATCTGTAATAATAACCTCTCTATTTTGCGGATTGAATGAAAGAAAAAGTATTATTCCTTTATCTGTTTTCCCAAGTTCGTATTTGCTATTTGTGGGTACATTTTTCAAAACCAATTGGCAACCCTTTTTGTTCGAGTTATTTCCAAAATTTACAATCCTAAAGAGGCATCTATTAGAAACAAAGTACACTTCGTTTCCAATAGGAATCGATCTGCCTCTTTTATTAGGTAAAGGGAGCAACAATGGGTAAACTTCATTTAATTCTGGTTCATAGGGAATATGTTTTGGCTCAGAAGGTTTTGGTGATTTTTTCCAAAGTTTTCCTAAATGCAATTTAATGTTTTGCAAATGTTTGAAGGCATTGTTTTTGTTTTTATAAAAGCAAATGTCTCCTTCTATATTAGTTGTAATGATATATTTGAAAAGGGAGTTATTTTCTGCTAATAGTTTAGCTATTTCAGGATATTTAAGACCCTCGGGAGTAGTAATATAAAATATTTCTAATTGCTTGTTTTGTTTATTAGATTCCAAAAAAGTGGCAATCCCTTTATAGGCATTCAAGCCAATAGCAACCTGTTGTAACCCGTCTATAACATTGCTGGCTTTTTCGTACTTCAGTGGTAGAAAAGTATCTCCAACCAAAAACAACTTGCTTTCGCTCTTTGATTTTGGATGTTTGGAAATAGCCAAACTACAGGCGTAGCTTAATATTTTTGGAATGCCCCAAGTTTTCAATGAAATATCTATCAGAATAATTCTTTGCAATTTATCGGTAATCGGTGGCATTTCTCTATGTAAATACAAGGCTTCATTATTGGCCAATCGTGACATAAAAAGCAAGTCATCATTTGCAAATTCAGATACTAAAAGTTTATTGAAATCACCTTTGTTGGATAAATCTGACACTCCGCCCAAAGCTTGTTCGCTAGGATGGGCATTAAAAATAGGAACACTAAATCCTGCCCAAATAGGTTTTATTAATGCGCCTATTTGAAATGTTTGCGAATTGGCCATCAATTCTTCTACAAAATCTTCGTAGATTACATCGGTTGCAGATCAGTATCTAATTGTGGGAATAAGGCTTCTTCAATTTCGGGCAAATCGCCCATTGCATCTATTATAGTCTGAATGCTTGTAAAATTTCGGGAGAGAATCTGTAAAACCTTAATATCTCTTGCATAAATATTTTCAGTCAACGCTTTTGACTTTTGAAAGCTCGTCCTTCTTTTTCTCTCTCTAATAACATTTACTATACCAATTGATGTAGCATAATTGGCTCTATTGTGCGCATTTTCAAAAATGGTTGTTAATAGTATTTGTTTTCTTTTACCTATTTTATATTCATTGGGTAGGGATTGCAAATTGCTAAGAAAGATAAAACTTTCCTTTAAATATAAATCAGTGTACAGCTCTTTAAATTTTGATGAGGATAATAATTTATACACAAAATCTAAAGAATTATCTTCCGTTTTATTGATTGCTATCATCGCCAATAAAATAGCCCCAAAAGAAGGCAATCCTTTTTCGGCAAGGGAGGTTAAAATAGGTATTAGTTCTTCTGTATAAGTAATTGTGCTCCCTCCATTGATAGACAATACTTCGGCTTCATCCTCCCAGAGCCAAAAATATTTCTCATAAGATCGAAAATAATCATTGGCATTCATATCAATTTATTTTAAGGGTTTGTTTCCAGGAGGAGATGGATAATGGCTTAAGCATCATTCTATCAATCAAACAATAACTGTCTTCTGAAGTCCACCAAATCCATTGAGATTGGTTGAGATTGAGTTTTATTTCTATGAATTTTTCCAACAATGGAAATTCAAAATGAAGCCCCACTGGAAAAATGAAATTACCTTTTTGCCAAAATGTTTTGCCGTCAACAGGCAGCATAGGTTCACCAAATATTAATGCATTTTCATTATCGATCAATACCCATTTCAAAGGGTTTAAACGAATAGCCGAAGCATTTACAATGTACTTATTTGAGGTATGAATATTTACCAATAGAACAGTGGCCTTTTGTTCCTGTTCAGTGGATATAAGTTTAATTTCTAATGATTGATGAATTCCAAAAAAATTGTGATTGAAATTAGACAATTCAATGCTCAATGCCCTTTCTATTGGTGTCCATAAAAGATTAGGCATTTTTCTGAAGGGCAAAAGACTTCCCTTAGGAAACAGTAAATTGTCTTTATTTACAAATGTTTTTGTAAATGGAATAGACAGCAATTCGGCTGAGGATAATTGCCATTCTGAAAAATTTTTTATCCAAATATAGTTTCCTTCGGTAGCTATTTTCAAATTGTCCCAATGCCTTATTTGTCCCAAATGTTCCTTATGAACCGACTCAATTTGTACTAAATGGTCTGTAAAATTTTCTGCCATAAATTTTCTATTTCAATTTGAATGTATTGCTTTTGCTCCACATTTTTAATCCAAGCACACCTATTTTGTACGTAACGAAGTTTGTCTTTTATTACATTTTGTTCTTCATAAGTTAAAGTATTGTTTTGCCATTTATCTTTTAAATACTGTACTTCTTTCATTACTTCCTCTGGATTTGGAGCTTTGTTTAAAAGTGCCTGTGGGTGGGATTTTTCCTCCTCCTCTTTGTCAATTATATTATTAATAATGCCTTCCAGAATTTCTATTTGATCTTCGGTATCCCAAATATATTTCAGTACCCACATATCGGTTTTTATTGCTTCAGTTCGGCCACATATTAATGCACTTGCTGCTATTAGATTTTGTAATTTTACAGCTCGCCTGTCCGAAACTTTAATGCCTGTATTTCTCAAAGAATGTACAATATCAATATACAATTTTCGGATAGGAGTTAAATCTATATTACGTGCTTGTAATTGTAGGGATCTTATCTCATTGGATGTAATAGTCTGTATTTCTCTTTGACTATTATTTTCCAAACTCCAACCAGCCAAAAGCACATCGTGCAACTTATCTGGATCTACATAATCACATTTAGCCCTTATTAAAAATCGGTCAAGCAACGCATTCAAGGACTCCTCTTCGGGCAATACATTGCTAGCCCCTACAAACATTAATGTGGGCAACTTCTTTGTTTCTTTACCTCGCCTAAATATTTTTTCGTTCAATGCCATCAACAAACTATTCAAAATAGCACTATTGGCATTAAAGATCTCATCCAAAAAAACCAAAGAAGCCTCAGGCAACATACCTTCAGTATTAGTAATGAGTTCCCCTTCTTTGAGTTTTCCGAATATCAAAGGGTCCAAAAATTTCATTGGGTTCGGTAAATCGTGTCAATAGATATTCAAAGTTTTTTCCATCTTCGATACATTGCGATAGCATTTTTACAATGGCACTTTTAGCCGTTCCAGGAGGACCAAGAAGAAAAGCATTTTCCTTGCAATCAAGGAAATACCTAGCAAGTCAATAATCTCATCTTTACCAATAAATGCATGCTTTACATAATTTAGCACCGCATTGAGTTTATTTAAATTTTCCATTTAATTAATCTGATTTCTTAAATTCATTCCAATATTTATCGGTATAATTACCAAGTGTTGCTCTAACCTTTTCAAGCATTTGAGGCAATTCAGCCCGTTTTCTATCTTTTTTTTCAATCACTCTGTCAATATACAATTGTTCCAAACAAGGATTACTAAAAATCGGATCAAAATCTAAATTGTCAAGCGTTAATATTAATCCAATTCCAGAATAATGCCATTGGTTTAAAATACTTTCAAGAATGGGAATCACCTTATCCTCAGGGTCTATCAGTTTGGCTTCTGATAAAATTTGAGGTAAAAAACGCAAACATAAATCCGCCGAAAGTATAGCTTCTGTAGTAATTGGCTGTGCAAATAAGGGCAATAAATTTGTTAATTCTGCTACTTGATGCTCTCGGTACAATAAAATTTGGCAAGCGGTATAAATTGTTTTTGCTGCCCACAAAGCCGATTCTGCATTGTATTTGGGTGTAGAAAAAGGATGATTTTTAGACTCAACAAAAAATTCAATTTGCAGAAATTCCTTTACCAACGCTTCATCATCTGCATTAATATTAAGCAACTTATCGTACAAAATAATTTCTTCATTTGTTCGAAGTTGATAAATTGTCTCGTAAAAATAGTGAGGCATAATATTCATTTCTTTTACACAATATTAATATCAAACAAAGATCCAACTTTTGATTGCCAATACATAAATTTTTTTGATATTATACCCAATAAAAATTGCTTCAGCAGTTTGTTTTGTGTTTTGTTTCCGTTCCATTTTGTTTGTTGGTAAATGGATCAAACCCATTATTAAGTTCTATATTATCAGGAAAGAGTCGAAGCCCTTTACTGTAAATGTCTGTTGCTGCATCAAATGCACGGATAGTTTCGTGTAAATACTTTCCATAATCAATAAAGTAAATAACTTTAGATGAGTCAATTTCAATTGCCCTTTTATAAAATTTCCAAGCATCTTTTTGTGCAATAAAAGTAAAATTTGCAGTCACGTTTGCGTGTTTCCAATAGACCTCTGCACTGTCTTTATTAGTTTTTAGTTCGCTTTCATATCGGTTTTGTTCGTCATCAAATAGTTTACTGTTTTTTGATAAGTTGTCCACCTGTCCGTTTACTATTTGTCCAACTAAAATGATTAGTAGAATTCCGAAAATTTTGATTGTTTGTGTCATTGTCTGTGTCGTTAATAAATGGCTGAAATAAGTTCTTGACTTGGCGATGTGGCGGAAGTATTACACTAAAATTCAATAGAATTACTGCTGTTGAACCTTGCATAAATGTTTCATAGAAGCACTTCACCGCCATTTTGCCGAATCGATGTTGTGCGTATGTGCTTTTATTCTACTTCCCATTTCCCCGTTTCTTTTGCAATGTCAATTAGTTTTTGTCCAAATTCAGTCATCAAACCTTGTTCGGTCATTCTAATTGCTCTTTCTTTATTCCGTTTTCCCCATTTGCTTTTTGGGTTTCTTGGTGTAAATTTTAAAAAACAACTTTCTTTGTCTCGGCTTTGTGCTTTACTGTCTACCCAACCAAAACAAAGTGCATTCTCAATAGCATCGTGCCAATGTACACTTGGTGTTTTACTTGCTTTGTGGTAAACAATAAGCCAAATTGATTTTTCAGTCTGACAGTTTTCTTTCAACCATTCACGCCATTCAGTTAAAGAAGTTGCATAAAATGTCAGAACTCCGTCTTTAAGCTCCATTCCTTTTCTCTAAAATTTCTAAATAATGTGGATTGGTCATAATTCCCAAAATATTTCCAAAAGGGTCTATAACAGAAGCTGTAACAAAACCGTTTCCTCTGTCAGTAATTGGCTGAAAAATTTTCGCTCCTAAAGATTGTAGTTGGTTAAATATTTCTTGTAAATTGTCAACGTGCCAATAAACTGTTACACCCGCTGGTTTGTCACTAATATTTTGTGGTGCAAATTTACTGTCTATTATTCCAAGTTCTTGCTGATAATCTCCTATACGAAATTCTGCATATCCTGGAACTTTGAAATAAGGCTCTATTCCTAAAAAATTTGTGTACCATTCAATTGCTTCATTATGATTACTTGCATAAAAATTTATTGTCGATATACCTTTTAATTGTTTTTTGTCCATTTGCTTATTTTTTTATTTCTGTTAGGTTCTGTCAGCATTACGCACAACGGTTTGGGGCTTGGCGAAGTGGGGGAAATCGAAGCACAAATGGTCAGTTTTGCACAAAAGTTCTATCGAAGAACTACCGTTGATTTTAGCACTGTGCAGTTAGCAGTAGTGCTTCTTTTATGACTTCTTGTTGTCAATTAAATGATTGCTTAAATTCTAATGGTGTCAAGTCTGTTTTCTTTTTGAAAAGTTTATTGAATGATTGCGGAAATTCAAAGCCTAATTGATACGCTATTTCGCTTACAGACAAGTTGGTTGTTGACAATAATTCCTTTGCTTTTTCAATTAGTTTCTCGTGTATGTGTTGTTGTACGGTAAGTCCTGTTAGATTTTTCAGCAAATCACTTAAATAGGTAGGTGACAAATTAAGCTGGTCAGCAATATTTTGTACAGTTGGTAATTTGGTAGTATTTGCATCAAAATAGTTGTTCAGAATTTCCTCCATTTTTAACAAGGTATCATTGCCTATGTTTTTTCGTGTTAGAAATTGTCGGTTATAGTACCTGTCAATATGCACCAATAACAATTCAATATTTGCTATCAAAACATCTTGGCTAAATTTGTCCAAATTGTTTTGACATTCTTGCTCTATGGATTTGAAAATATTTAAAATGATTTGCTCTTCTTTTTCCGACAGAAATAAGCCTTTATTGTTTGAATAAGAGAAAAATCCGTAATTGTGAATATTTTTCGCAAGCGGATAACCTCGAATAAAATCGGGATGAAAAACAAATTTATATCCTGTTGTCTTTATATATTCAACATTATCCGAACTGAAAACTTGGTTTGGTGCCGTAGCTACTAAAGCTCCACCGTCATAGTCAAAATCTGTTTGTCCATATTTAAACCTGCAATTCATACTTCTTTTAATGGAAACGGTATAAAGATTATCAATATAGTGTTTCCAAAAAGGCGCATACGCTTCTACCAATTTAATTTCTTCTAAATTAATGATGCTGATTAAAGGATGTAATGGTGCAGGTAAACCACACAATTGATGAAAGTGTGCAACAGATTTAATTTTAGCGATATTGTTTTCTTGATTCATTTCTACTTTTCTAATAATTATAATTCAAATTTACTATTTTTTTAATGGAGCTTCAATTCCTGAAATTGCTTGTACAGCAGGCGGAAATCTTTCACCAAATATTTGTATGGTATTTAATTCTTCATTAAACGCTTTCCAATCTGTTGAGAACAATTTCACATTGTCTGCTCCAATATTGTCCATCAAATGAGCCATTTGTGTAGTTCCTGGAATTGGCACTATCCAAGGTTTTGAGCCAACAACCAAGCTAACGAAATTTGTGCAAGTGTTACTTCTTTTGCATCACTCCATTTTTTACCAGATTTATTAATGGCATATTTTTAGCAATATTTTCGGGTGTAAATCGAGTGGTTAAACCTCTAAAATCTCCTTGTGCAAATCGCGTGTTTTCATCAATTGCTCCTGTTAAAAAGCCTACACCAAGTGGACTCCAAGGAACAAATCCAATTCCTAATTCTTCACACATTGGAATAATTGCTTTTTCTGCACCACGCCACAAAAGTGAATATTCATTTTGTATGGCTGTGACTGGATGTTCATTGTGGGCTCTTCTTATGGTTTGTTCGCCAGCTTCAGAAAGTCCGTAATGCAATACTTTCCCTTCTTTTATCAAATCTTTGATTGCCCCAACTACATCTTCAATTGGCACATTTGGGTCAACTCTGTGTTGATATAATAAATCAATTCTGTCGGTACGAAGTCTTTTCAGCATCGCTTCTACAACAGTTTTGATATGCTCGGGTTGGCTATTCTGCTTGCCGGTACGCTTTCCGTCTTCGCCAATTTCAAAACCAAATTTTGTTTCTATTACAATTTTATCTCGAAAAGATGCAGTTGCTTCGCCCAATATTTTCTCACTTTCAAAAGGTCCATACGCTTCAGCCGTGTCAAATAATGTAACACCGTTTTCAAATGCCTTATGAATGATATTGTGCATTTCTTTTCGGTTTGGAATGGTGGTTTGATAAGTTCGCCACATATTTTGTACGCCCAATCCGATAGCTGAAACTTCTAATTTCCCCAATTTTCTTTTACCTGATAAAATTGGTTTTTTATCATTTGCATTTGCTATACTTTCTGTTTTTACATTCTGTGTAAAAGCATTTAGCGGAAGCAATGCACTACCAGCAATTGCCAGTCCTGTCGTTTTTATAAGATCTCTTCTGTTCATAATGTTAGTTGTTTAACTTTCGTTCGCTAATCCATTTTACCATATTTGGGTCTCTGTGGTCAAAAAACAAACTGGTTTTATTGTCCAAAGTTTGAATTGTTTGCATTTCTGTTTCAGAAAGTACAAAATCAAAAATATTAAAATTTTCAGCCATTCTTTCTTTTCTTACCGATTTTGGAATGGCAACCACTCCTCTTTGTGTTAGCCAACGAAGTATAACTTGTGCAACAGATTTATTGTATTTTTCAGCAATAGTTTTTAAAATTTTATTGTTGAAAATATCATTCTTCCCTTCTGCAAAAGGTCCCCAAGATTGAATTTGCACATTGTTTTCTGTCATAAATTGTTGTGCTTCTATTTGTTGATGGAAAGGGTGGGTTTCAATTTGATTAACTGCTGGAACGAAACCACTATTAATAATCAAATCTATTAATCTGTCTGAATGAAAATTGGCAACTCCAATAACTTTAATTTTTCCTGCATTATACAATTCTTGCATTGCTTTCCACGATCCAAAAACATCGCCATAAGGTTGGTGCATAAGGTATAAATCCAAATAATCTAATTGAAGTTTATCTAATGACTTTTGAAAAGCAAGTTTTGTTTTTTCATAACCCATATCTTCAACCCAAAGTTTGGTTGTTATGAAAAGTTCTTCTCTAAAAACTCCACTTTTTTTAATAGCATTTCCAACGGCAACTTCGTTTCCATAAGAAGCCGCAGTATCAATTAATCGGTAACCTGTTTCAATAGCTTCAATAACCGCTAGTTCGCATTCTTTTTGGTCAGGAATTTGGAAAACTCCAAAACCTAATATTGGCATTTCAATTCCGTTGTTTAATGTTATGTTTTGCATTTTTTAATTTGTTTTAAAATTGATAATGCAAATGTCCGACAACTAAATTTTTAAAAGTGTCCAAAATGGGAAATGTTGTATCCAAAATTTATTTTCAATTTATGTCTAACGGTTTTGGGCTAGCCGAAGATGGGGAATTTGAAATACGAATATTCAAATTTACGACAATGTTCAATAGAAATCGAAGATTCAGCGAAGCTAATTCCAAATGCTCAACTCTGCTATTCTGCCCCACTTTTGGCAAACCTATGTTGTGCGTTCGTTCTTTTATTTGATGCTATTTTTTTAATATTTATTTTGAAAATACAACTACCTATGATTCTCTTTATCAAAAGTTAGTTTGGATATTTTGAGTGCTATGAGATTAATTTTTGCTCTAATTCCAATACTTATTTTTTAAAAACTGTTTTACCTTCTTTGATCGATTCTACAATTTTTATTTTATTAATATTCAAAGGATTTACTTTTAGAGGATTTTGATCCAATATCACAAAGTCAGCGAATTTACCTTTTGTTAGTGTTCCTTTTGTATTTTCTTCAAAGTATTGGAAAGCAGCCCAATCTGTCAATGTTTTTAAACCTTCATAGGGTGTAATCCTTTGATCTGGTCCCAATATTGCTCCAGACCTTGTTATTCTGTTTACAGTAGCATCTAATACCCGCATAGAATTTGGAAAAGTAACAGGTGCATCGTGATGTGAAGTTAAGTTAATCCCTGCATCTATGACATCTCTACAAGGTGAAATATAATCGGCTCTCGGCTCTCCCAATACAGAATTTTTGTGCCAATCGCCCCAATAAAATGTGTGCATTGGAAATAGTGATGCAATCATTTTTTGGCGTACCAAATCAGGAATTTGATCTTTTCTTAAAGTTTGACCGTGTATTACTACAGTTCTATGGTTTGGGTAATCAAAATTTTTTTCAGCCAAATCAATCGCCTTAATATATTGATCAATGGCCGCATCACCATTAGTATGACATAATAATTGCCATTTGTTTTTAAAAGCCATTGCTACATAATCATTTGCTTGTTGGTCGGTCATTACGCCTTGTCCTTTATACTCTGCATTTTCGCCTTGTGGTGGTATGTGATATGGGTGCGACAACCAAGCTGTTTTGCCTTGTGGCGAACCATCTAATGTTAATTTTACTCCGCCAATTCTGTATTTATTCTTATATTGATGGGTTGCACTATAATATTGGCTTTTCATTGCTTTTTCTACTCCCAATGCAATATCAGGATAAGAAACTATGTCTAAATAAAATTTATGATTGTTGGCAGCAACTTCCAATTGCTCCATTTGTTGAAGTGTTGTTCTACCATCTTGCACAGTTAAATATCCATTTTGAGCATATTCAATCAAAGCTTTTTCGAGAAATAGGTTATTTACTTCTGCATCACCTTTGCCAAGTATTGGAAATAGTATTTCAAAAGCAGCGGCTTCTTCTAATACGCCATTTGGTGTGCCATCGGTATTTCTACGGTATTTTCCACCAGAAGGGTCTTTGGTGTCTTTATTGATTCCCAACATTTTCATAGCAAAGGAATTAATAACTGCAAGATGACCAGATTGATGTATGATGATAATGGGTTCGGTTGTGCTTACTTTATCCAAATCAGTTGCTTTGGGATGGTCTCCTTCTTTTAGTTGCGAATCATCATAACCGTTGCCCATAATCCAACCGAATTTTTTAATTATCATTTTGCCATCAGGTGTTACTTTATATTGATTCAAAGCATTGATAATGGAATTAAAATCTGCAGATAGACCATCAGGCGGCGGCAGTAAATTTGCAATTGATGCTGTAAACCCAACATTTACAAAATGACCATGCCCATCTATAAAAGCTGGTAATAATGTTTTTCCTTTTAAATCGACCATACTGTGATTAGCACCTGCTAATTTTAAGGCTTCGGCTTTTTTGCCTACATAAACAATTTTTCCGTTTTTGGCAACTACTGCTTCTGCATACTCTGGCATTTTGCCTTCCATAGTTACAATATCACCATTGTAATATATGGTAGCCTTTTGTTGACTAAAACTTTTTATTGAAAAAAGCAGTAAAAAACTAAATAATAATTGTTTTAAATTTAGATGCTTCATTTTAAGGTTTTATTTTTTTTAGTTATTTAATCTTAATGATGTTGGTTTAGAATGACGCACAACGGTTTGGGGCTTGGCGAAGTGGGGAAATCGAAGCACAAATGTTCAATAAACCACTAATGTTGATAGTAGTACGAATGTTCAAATTTAGCACTTCTGCCCCCATTTTTGCAAAACCCTCGTTAGCTGTTTGTTGCTTTTGATTTGTATTCGTGTTATAAGTATCTTTCATTTATAATTTTAATATGGTGTAGAATATGTCCCATCATTATCAAACCTAAAGCTCTTGCACTGAAATTGTGAGTAACACCATTTCTCAGAAATTTACTTTGTTCTTCTGTAATATTCTGAAAGAGCAGATTTGAATTTCTTCTGACTACTTGAAATTCCTCAAGCAAACTTTTCATAGTTCTTGAAGTTACATCAATATTAGAAGCATATAAATTGTCGTCCATACTATGTAAAGGCGTTTTGTTATCTCCTCTCAAACAAACGAGAGCTCTATATGCAAATACTCTTTCTGTGTCAATAATATGCATTAAAACTGCTTTTATTGTCCACTTGTCAGTTCCATATTTATAATTATGCTTTTCAAATGGAATACTATTGAAAAAATCAATTGTAAACTTTGTGTTTTTTATAAAGATTTCTTGAAAATCTCCTAATTCAACCAAGTCAATATAACTTTGAAAATAAGGTTATATTCTATTTCTTTTGGTCTATTCATTTCGGTTTCCTTTTTATAATTTTATGAGGATTATTGTCTTATAATGACAGCTAACGTTTTCGGGCTTTGCGTTCGGGCGGGTTTCTGGACACGAAACCGTCTAACCTACATTGCAAAGCCCTTTACGAGCGATTGGTAGAGAAAGGAAACAACAAAAAAGCAGCCCTCATAGCTGTATGCAACAAGCTCTTAAAATTAGTTTTTGGTGTAGTAAAAATCAAATCCCTTACAGCAAAAATTATTTAGAAATTTCTATGTAATTTTCTTGGTTTTTTGCACAGTTCGTTATGTGGCGTTATTTGATTTATCTTTCAATTTCTTAAGTTTCTGTAATAGATTTTCGTATTGATATACTGCTTTTAGAATTTCTTTTGTAAATTCTAAAGAAACTTCAATTTCATCTTTACCTATTTCTGAAAATGTCTGTGCTTCAATATGAGCCGCATCATTACCTAAAAGTCGCAACTCATTCATTCCACTTAATAATTCTTGAGGAATCAGAATCTTGCTACCTAGTTCTTCTAATTTTTTAAATAAGTTTTTACCTGTTGCACCTCTGTCAATACAAATTTCTTCAAGAGTTTTTCTAATCATTATAGCAGAGGCAATAAAGCAAGAGTTTGAGTGACATTTAATTGCTTCTTCAAATGCGTTCAATACTTTTTTAGGTATATTTTCTTTGTCAAATGGAATTGTTTTAGTTGGAGAAGTAATTAGTACGTTTTTGTTATTGTCAGATATGAAGAATAAATGCCCTTGACATTTTTCATTAGGACATTTTCTTATACCCAAAAAATTTTCAATTATATCAATATTTTTACCTAGGTGTTGTTCGTATTCACTATGATAAGTATGGACATCGTGACCTGCGATAGGGATAAAAGTTCCAAAGTGTCCGCAGTGTGGACATTGTGTAGCAATGTTTGTTGTGCTATCGTTTTTTGTGCTTGTAAAAGTAATTTTCATATAGTTCGGTCTTTATAATGCCACATAACGTTTGGCTTGCTGTCGTGCCGCCGTGCGTTGGGTTTGCGGGCTGGCTGTTCGGCGGTATGGACAGCAAGCCTTTGTTCTGCGATTTGTTAAATTCTACTATTTTTCAAATTTCGGATACTTGAATCTACTCTGTCTAACTCCTTTTGTAGTCCATTATCATAGATTTTTCTCACAATATTGTTCAATGAACTTTCTTCTTCCGTGATTTCCAATTTCTCTTGCTTTGTCAGGTAATTCATAAATAAAAGTACGGTTTCTTTACGTTTTGCCAAATTTCTTTTATCATACCCTTTGTCAATAGGGAAAGCTTGTCGTATCTTGCTATATTCATCGGCATCAAAAATGGGAGTATCTTGAAGAACTAAATCAATGTACCCAAAATTGCACACTAAAACTGTAATGTAATATACTCCTTTATATGAAACACAAATATTTTGTTCTTGCTGTAATTCAATATCAACTTCTCTATCTGATGTGCTATCATCAGTTTCTATCATTCTGTATTTCAGTAAGTCATTGAGTTCGTCAATTATTATACTATTTTTATAACCCATGTTCGTGAACTTTTCGACAAGTTGGCTTACGGGCAATAATTTTTCGGAATAGCCTAAGTGCTCTGCTCTGTCTGAAAGGTATTTTATTATTTTATACTTTAAAAAATGACTTCTACTGCCATAAACAGGATTAAAGATGTTGTTTACTTTGCTACGTTTTTGATTATAGTATTTCTTATTTTCTAATGCAGTGGATTTCAAAAATTCCCAAAAAGGAATAGGGTTGGGAGCATTTGGTGAAACTTTTTGCCTAATCACATACTCGCTAACTTTTGTGTGTCCTGATAATAAGAAGTGTTTGAAAATCTCTAACCCTTCACGTATATTAGGGTATGTAGTTGCTTCAAGGAAATCCAGCATTTTAAAGTTTTCCTCTCCAAACAATGATTGTTTTACACTCAACAAGAAATCTCTAACAGAATCATTATCTATTTCAAGTGTTAGGCTATTGCCAACATTTCCTATTGTCTTGCCTTCAATTTTTAGGCTTTTAAGTGCATAATCTATTCTTTTTGCAAAACTTCTTTGTACGGCGGGGCAGTAACGTGATAGACATTACTAGCGAAAGCATCAAACGGAGGTTGATTACGCCATTGATAATAATACCCCTCACGCAAAGAGATAATTACCCCACATTTTGCCTTTCGATTTATACTTTGAGCAAAAAGAAATGCCTTCCTTTGAATATTAAACTCAAATTGGTCTGCATTGTCAAGCACAAGACACAACCGTAAAGCCCGTTCTCGAAGTAAATATTCAGAAACCTTGATAAAGTGATTTTCTGTATTTTGAATACTTGTTTCTAAAAAACCATTAAGAAGTTGGTTATACCTTTCAGTATTCGCTTTCTTATCATCTACCCAAGTCCCTTCGTCGTTTCTCTTTATCTCTGTTATATAAATCCTTTTCAATACTTTTTGGGTATGCAACTCAAATTCGGGGTAGTTTTCATACAAAGCATTTAAGGCATCCTTTGTTACAACTTGGCTTATCCGAGTAACATCTTCTTCCACATATCTCCTAAAATCAATGTAAACAAATGGTCGTTTCTTCAAAAAATCGGCTGAAAATGATACTTTGAATAAAAAGTTGATGAACGTGGTTTTTCCTGCGCCTTTTGAGCCAACAATAATTATAGGTCGAGGCGGCTCAATATCTCTCAATCCAATCGGATGTGTTTCTAATTCCCTCTTTATTTGTCCAGCCAAGTTTTTAGTATTTCTTACTGGGCTAACTTCGGCAAGTTTGGGTGGTCTATCCCCAAATAATTTTTCAATGTCATCCTTATTTTTTTTAATCTCTTCGTTTTCAATAAAACATTCTTCGATGAGTTCCCTGTTGTCTAAAACTTCATATTTATATATCTCACTAAAAACTTCATTTAGAACAGGATTTAAGTTAGAACTCAGGTCATTTCTGACAAGTTCTTCATCTTTATTTGCAAGAGATGATAATATTGTTTGCCCCTTTGTTTCATTTTCATCAAATAATACTATGCTGCCCTTTTCAACTATTGCAAATTTAGAAAGCAAGTTGTAAAATTCTACGAACCTATTCTCAATATCATCTATCCCGTTAAAAATGATACATTTATTCTTCTGCCAATCTGTTCCGTCAGAATTTATGAATTTAGAAATTATAAATTGCCTACCATTTGAAATTATACCAAACTGCAATCCCACCTCAAATAGATATTGCCTTATTTGCATTACAACATCAGGATTCTGCCCTTTAAAAGTTCCAAGTGATAAGTTTTTGTGTCTGATGGGCAAAATAAATTCTACAAATTGTTTTTTTGCTTCTATTACAAACTGAAAGCCCGGTATAGAAAATAAATAGTCATAATACCCGACCTCAACGAATTTTTCACGGTCAATATCATTTTCAGACCAGCCGAGTACATTTTTACACAAGTCGTCAAGCAACTTAGACCGAGTATCAGCCTCCGTAAGGTCGCTATTTTTATAGCCCTGATACGCGGTTTTAAAAACATCAAAACTTTGTTTTGCTTGGTCGATATTTATCATTTTATCTTTTTTTGATTTGTTGTATTTGAGGGTGTCACATTTTGCCAATAATGCCTTAGTAGAAGGATTCGGATAGGATTTTATGCCTATCTTTTTGCCTTCGTCTTTATAGTGCAATGGAAAAATCTGTAAGCTTTGCATAGTATTGGCTTTACTATGATAAAGGTAGGGAAATATTATTTTATATGTATCTGTTTTTTTTTTAATTTCTGTATTTCTGATTTTTTCCAAAAAAAACCTGACATTGTTTCTTTGTACTTTTCTAATCAAAAAAATGCTGCTTTTCTTTCTTTTTTTTAATAATGTTATTATATACATGACCCTCGGCATATTTACAATACTTATTCTGTTTTTTTGTAATATAAATACTTGGTGAGTGCTGCTCCACGCCCAATCACCCCAACTTTGACAAAGTTATAACTTTGTCAAAGTTAAAAAATGCCTGCATTTGTCGTGGGCATTGTTGCATTTGTCGTGAGCATTGTTGCATTTACCTTTTGCATTGCCGCATTTACCTTTTGCATTGCCGCATTTACCTTTTGCATTGCCGCATTTACCTTTTGCGGTGCCGCATTTACCTTTTGCGGTGCCGCATTTATCATTTGCGGTGCCGCATTTATCATTTGCGGTGCCGCATTTATCATTTGCGGTGCCGCATTTATCATTTGCGGTGCCGCATTTATCATTTGCGGTGCCGCATTTACCTTTTGCGGTGCTGCATTTACCTTTTGCAGTGCCGCATTTACCTTTTGCAGTGCCGCATTTACCTTTTGCAGTGCCGCATTTACCTTTTGCGGTGCCGCATTTACCTTTTGCGGTGCCGCATTTACCTTTTGCGGTGCCGCATTTACCTTTGCGGTGCCGCATTTACCTTTTTGCGGTGCCGCATTTACCTTTTGCGGTGCCGCATTTACCTTTTGCGGTGCCGCATTTACCTTTTGCGGTGCCGCATTTACCTTTTGCGGTGCCGCATTTACCTTTTGCGGTGCCGCATTTACCTTTTGCGGTGCCGCATTTACCTTTTGCGGTGCCGCATTTGCCTTTTGCGGTGCCGCATTTGCCTTTTGCGGTGCCGCATTTACCTTTTGCAGTGCCGCATTTACCTTTTGCAGTGCCGCATTTACCTTTTGCAGTGCCGCATTTACCTTTTGCAGTGCCGCATTTACCTTTTGCAGTGCCGCATTTACCTTTTGCAGTGCCGCATTTACCTTTTGCAGTGCCGCATTTACCTTTTGTAGTGCCGCATTTACCTTTTGTAGTGCCGCATTTACCTTTTGTAGTGCCGCATTTACCTTTTGTAGTGCAACTTTGACAAAGTTCCAACTTTGTCAAAGTTAAAAAACTGTCGCTTATGTCGTGGGCGGTGCAACTTTGACAAAGTTAAAAACTGCTGCCGCCGCAAACACTCCAACTTCATCAAAACTAAAAAACTTTGTGTGCTTTCATTTCCTACAACGATTATTCCTTTGTATAGTGAATTTTAAAAAATCATCTGCTACCTTTGCAGCGATAATTTAATATTTATTTAATACTTCTTTAATTGTACGAATGAATTTGCTTCGCCCTGTAAGAACACGCTACGCGCCTTCGCCTACTGGTTTTCAGCACATCGGAGGTTTGCGCACAGCCTTGTATTGCTATCTTTTTGCCAAAAAGCATCAAGGAACTTTGGTGCTTCGTATTGAAGATACCGACCAAAAACGCTATGTGGCAGGAGCCGAGCAATATATTTTAGATGCGTGCCAGTGGGTAGGCATTGAGTTTGACGAAAGCCCCATTGTAGGCGGTGCTTTTGGTCCGTATCGCCAAAGTGAAAGACGGCATATTTATAAAGAGTACATAGCCATACTCCTGCAAAACGGCGGTGCTTATTATGCCTTTGACAGTGCCGAAAGTTTGGAGCAACTCCGCCAAAGCCACGAGGCAGCGGGCGGCTCTTTTACCTACAACGCCCTCAACCGTCTGCAACTCAACAACAGCCTCACGCGCTCCGCCGATGAAGTGGCTGAACTGCTGCGCAAAGGTGCGGATTATACGGTGCGCCTCAAAACTCCCGAACAGCCCGAAGCCATCACTTTTTATGACCAAGTGCGCGGCGAGGTGACTTTCCAAAGCAGCGAAATTGACGATAAAGTATTATATAAATCTGACGGCTGGCCTACTTATCATCTGGCAAATGTAGTGGACGACCACCTGATGCAGATCAGCCATGTGGTGCGCGGCGAAGAGTGGCTTTCTTCTACGCCTTTGCATGTGTTGCTTTACCGCTATTTTGGGTGGAGCGATACCATGCCGCAATTTGCACACCTGCCTTTGCTGCTCAACCCCGGCGGGCGCGGCAAACTCAGCAAACGCCACGCCGACCAGTTGGGATTTCCGGTATTTCCTTTGGCGTGGAGCAATGCCGCCACCAGCGAAAGTTCCAACGGCTTCCGCGAAATGGGTTTCAGACCCGCCGCTTTCACCAATTTTTTGGCTTTACTCGGCTGGAACGATGGTAGCGAGCGCGAAATTTTTAGTATGGACGAACTCATCGCCGCTTTTGATTTGGAGCGGGTACACAAAGCGGGTGCAAAATTTGATTTTGATAAAGCCAAATGGTTCAATGCCCAATATCTCAAAAATACACCCGACGAAATACTGACAGAAGACCTGCTGCATGACAAGCAGGCGCAGGGCAAAAGCAGAGCTTTTTTGCAGGAAGCTATCGGTATGTATAAAGACCGCCTCACATTTTTGCACGAATTTTGGGAAAATACCACTTTTTTGTTCGAAGCCCCCAAAACCTACGACACCGAAGCCCTGCGCAAATCGTGGAAAGACGATACCGCCGAACATTTGAGCCAACTCAAAAACCGTTTTGAGCAGTTGCCCGTTTTTGATGCCGCTTCTGTGGAGCAATGTATCAAAGATTATGCTGCCGAAAAAAACATTAAAATGGGCGCACTGATGCCGCCTTTGCGCTTGGCACTCACGGGCATAGGCGGCGGAGCTTCTTTGCCGCATATCGCCGCTTTGATAGAGCGTTTTGAGGTGGTGAAGCGTATAGATAACGCGCTGCAAAACTGGCAAAATTTGTTGTAACTGTTTTTAAATATTTATCTAAATAGCTCATTTTAAATACTTTATCCCTTACTTACCGAACTTCTACTTTCATACATGCTCACTTATATTGATTGGATACTCATTGTTGCTTATTTGGTGATTTCTTTGGTCATCGGTTTAAGATACAGCAAGCAGGCAGGTAAAGACCTCTCTTCCTATTTTTTAGGTGGGCGCAATTTGTCGTGGTGGTTGGCGGGTTTGTCGATGGTTGCCACTACTTTTGCCGCCGATACGCCCTTAGCCGTTGCCGAAATTGTAGGCAACAACGGCATTTCGGGCAATTGGCTGTGGTGGTGCTTTTTGTCGGGCGGTATGCTCACTACTTTTTTCTTCGCCAATTTGTGGCGGCGTGCGGAGGTACTCACCGAAGTAGAACTCATAGAGTTGCGCTATGCCGGCAGAGCCGCCGCTTTTTTGCGCGGTTTTAAAGCAATTTATTTGGGGCTTTTTATGAATATGCTCATCATTGCGTGGGTAAATGTGGCATTGATGACGATATTGCAGGGAATTTTCGGCATATCTCAGCAAGCAGCCTTGCTATATTGCGGTGCTGCGATGCTGCTCACCACTTTTTATGCTTCTTTGTCGGGCTTGATGGGCGTTGCCGTTACCGATGCGCTGCAATTTGTGATAGCGATGCTGGGCTGTGTGGTGTTAGCGGTATGGGTGGTGAACTCGCCCGAAATCGGCGGCATTGACGGACTGATAGCAAAAGCTCCGGCAGGCAGCCTCAATTTTTTGCCCGTTTTGGGGAGTAGCGATTCCAATATAATGTCGTTGAGTATGGCAGCTTTTGTGGCTTTTTTCGGTATGATGTGGTGGGCGAGTTGGTATCCGGGGGCAGAGCCGGGTGGGGGCGGTTATGTGGCGCAGCGTTTTATGAGTGCCAAAAACGAACGCCATGCAGTGCTGGCGACTTTGTTTTTTCAGATGGCGCATTATTGTCTGCGCCCTTGGCCCTGGATTTTGGTGGGTTTGTGTGCTATTTCTTTATACAATATTCCCAACAATGTAAAAGATACCGCTTTGCGCAGCGAAATACAACAATTGCAACAAAGCTATCCCGCCGTCAAAGATGAAGTATTTATAAAAGATGCCGCCGCTTTAGATGCTTTGGCGCAGAGCAATCCCGCTATTGCTCCGGCAATTCCGCAAATCAAACAAATCAGCAGTGCCTTACACACACAGGCAGCAAATGACAAAGATTTGCAAGAAGCCCTCACTTTTACCCAAAATAAGCGGCTGGGCTACATTTATGCCATGAAAGATTATTTATCCGCCGGCTGGTTGGGCTTATTGTTGGTGGCATTTTTGGCAGCTTATATGAGCACCATTGCTACACAACTCAATTGGGGAGCGGGCTATTTGGTCAATGATTTTTATCATCGCTTTGTCAATCCCAACGCTTCGCAAGCTGCTTTGATAACGATGTCGCGCTTGGCAACTTTATTGCTGATGGGTTTGGGCTTGCTTACATCTTTATATGTGGAAAGCATTTCGGGAGTATGGCAATTTATGATGGAATGTGGTGCAGGATTGGGTTTGGTATTAATTTTGCGATGGTATTGGTGGCGTATCAATGTATGGAGCGAAATTACGGCAAGTATTGCGCCTTTTGTGGCTTATGCTTTCTCTAAGTTTATCTTAAAATGGGAATTTCCGTACAGTTTTTTCTTTACGGTTTCATTCACCACCATCGCTTGGCTCACGGCTACTTTTCTTACTGCCCCCGAACCCAGCGCACATTTGCTCAATTTTTACAAAAAAGTACGCCCCGATGGAGCTTGGGCTCCGATGCGTGCCCTCACGGGAGCTTCCGGCGAATACTCGCGCAACAATCTGTGGTATTTGGGTATGGCGTGGTTGGCTTCGGTAGTGATGATATACGCTATTTTGTTGCTCACCGGAAAACTGATTTTTAAGCAATGGACGGTCAGTATGCAGTTGGCGGGAGTAGCAGTGGTAGCTTTTATCGTCTTACAATTTGCTTTGGGCAAAACACGCATCTTGAAGTAGGTTACACCATTTGGTTGATATATTGTGCGTAAAAAAATAATATTTCCTCCTTTTGTGCCATATCGCAAAAGGCTTTTTGGAATAGCCCTGCTTTGCTGGTCTGTATGGTTTTATACCGCCTGCAAAGAAGAGATACCCGCGCCGGCAGCAATGATTGCAACTGCCGTTGAAGAAATACCGAGCGATAAAATAAGCTTGGGTAAGTATTTTTTTTACGACAAACGGCTTTCTACCGCCCAAAAAACAGCCTGCTCCACCTGCCACGCTCCGCATTTTGCTTTCACCGATGGCTACCGCCGTTCTTTTACGCCTACCATGGAGCGCACAGCACGCAACAGTTCCACGCTTATCAATAGCGGTGCTATGCAGTTTTTTAATTGGGCAAATCCCGATTTGCAGCGTTTTGAACAACAATTCCGTCACCCGCTTTTTATCAATATTCCTTTGGAAATGTTGGAAAAAGCTGCCGATAGTACCTTCATTTTGAAACGTTTTCAGCAAGATGCCGTATATCAGCAGGCAATCCGTCAATTATATCCCGACAACAAAGACACCCTCTCGTGGGCGATGGTTTTTGATGCTTTGGCGGCGTTTTGCGGCAGTTTGAGCAGCTACGCTTCGCCCTACGACCGCTTTTTGCAAAATGGCGATAGCTCCGTATTGAGTGCGGCGGCGTGGCGCGGCAAGGCTTTGTTTTTTTCGCAGAGGCTGCAATGCGCCACCTGTCATAGCGGCAATAATTTCAGTGCCGCCACCCTTGCCGCCGCCGACCACAACACCGCCTTTGCCAATATCGGAACGGCAGGGGCAGACGATGCGGGCGTGGCAACCAAAAGCGGCAAGCCGCAGGACAAAGGGCGATTTCGGATTCCTACTTTGCGCAACCTTTCTTTTACAAGCCCCTATCTGCACGATGGCAGTGCCGAAACCTTAGAAGCCGCAATAAAGGCGCATCAACCACTTGCACGGCAGCCGTATTTGGATAAACGCCTGCCCGCTTTTGCGCTCACCGATGCAGAACAACAATCTTTGGCAGCCTTTTTGTACGCACTCAATGATAGCACTGTTTTAAATAATCCGGCTTTTCAAAAGCCTTCTTATTTTTCGCAAAAAAACGAACAAAACTATTAGCCGGAGTTTATCTTTTATTTGATTGAAGTTATTTTTTTATTTATATATATCAAAATGTCAGTTCATTATTTTTTCGGTAAAAAAAACACAGCCTGTTTTATTTTTTTAAGTTGTTGTTTTATAATAGCGGCGAGTACGCTATCATGTGAAAATAAAAGCACCTCCGCTGCCACCTATTCGGGTAATTTATTAGAGGCTCGCAAACAGCACGTTGCAGAAGTATTGGCTTCGGAAACACCCATTATTACCTTGGATAAATCTGTAATAGGGGCAGAGGCATATCAGGCACAAACCATTGCGCTCGGCAGCAGCGAGTTTAAAAAGAATTTGTTTGACAGCAAACACACTCCTTATAAAAATGAAATTTTTCAGGTACGCCCTTTGGCAGCTTCCGACCGCGTGAGTGCCAATGTAAATTGTGGCGATGGTACTTGTTACAAAGTGGAAATGTATAATTACGCACTCAATATCACTACGCTTGCCATCATTGACCTCAAAAAAGAACGTGTCTTGCGTACCATTGAGTACCCCGATATGCAGCCTGAGCTACCCGAACACTTAGTAAAATTAGCGGTATATATCGCCAACGAATCGCCGGAAGTGCAGGCGGCGGTGGGCGGCAAACCCAACGAAGACAAAGCCATTATGGAGCGCACCAAAACCGCCCTCAACAACAGCCGTTGTGAGCGTTCGCAGCATTTGTGTGTAGCTCCTACCTATGTGCTCGAACCCAAAGCATTATGGGCTATCGTGGATTTGACCGATGAAAATATGGTGGGTACGCGCTGGACAGAGGTGGGCAATACCGGCTTGCGCATCACAGAACGCCGCTTGCAAAACGATTTTATCACCGAAGAATACTGCGAAAAAGAACATACTTTGGAGCGAGACGGCTGGACACTGAAATATATGATGACCTCCTCTGATGGATTGATGATATATGATGCAGCCTATAAGGGTGCATCTGTCATCAACAGCCTCAAATTGGTGGATTGGCACGTCAATTATTCCAGAACCGAAGGCTTCGGCTACAGCGATGCAGTGGGCTGCCCTTATTTCAGTTCGGCAGCGGTGGTGGCAGTAGAAGCTCCCAACATTCAGCCTTTGGTACAAAAAGGCGACACGGTAGGCTTTGTGATAGTGCAAAGTTATTGGAGCGAAGGTTGGCCCGCGCCGTGCAACTACAATTATCAGCAAAAATTTGAATTTTATAAAGACGGCAGTTTCCGTCCGGCGGCGGCGAGTATAGGCAGAGGCTGCGGCACAGACGGCATTTACCGACCCGTACTCCGTATTGCGCTGAATGGCGCACAGCAGGAATTTTCGGAGTTTGAAAGCGAAAATAAATGGAAAAAATGGCAAAAGGAACAATGGAAATTACAAGATGCCGCCACCCCTTTGTCGGAGCAGGGATTTCAGTATCAGGTGCAGCAAAAAGGAAAATGGCAATACGCCATAGAACCCGGCAGGGGGCAGTTTGATGACGGCGGGCGCGGCGACCAAGCATTTTTATATGTCACCAAAGACAACCCTCAAAAAGAGGAAGGAACTATGGATTTGCCCACCATCGGTCCTTGTTGCAATACCGATTACCGCCAAGGTCCCGAAAAATTCATCAACAACGAATCTGTTGAGCAGCAGCCTCTTGTGATTTGGTATGTACCTGAAATGCACAACGACAATGCACCCGACGAGAGTATTGCTGGGCAGAGCGCGTGCCTGAAAACGGAATTTTGTAAATAAAGTTTATCCCTGCTATTCGGGTGCGAAATTTGTGTATCAACCTTTGTAAAAAAAACTGCCAACTTTTTCTTTTAAAATGTATTATACCAATAATATGAAATGGTTTGTAATGCTGCTCCTATTGGGCTGCAATACTTGGAACGGAACAGTAGCTGTCGCACAACAAGAATGTGCCGGAGTTCCGAAATTTATCACCAAATTTGGTTTCAACCCGCAATCTACGGCATTGAGTACCGATGAAAAAAACATCATCGGTTTTGCCATAAAGGATACCAAAAATCCCCGCCGCCCACCTTTTCAGCACGAAACCTGGGACGATGCCGGCACAATGGCGAATATTGTACGCGACCCCGAAGGCAATTGTTTTTCTTATCCTGTTCCTTCTGTGAATACGCTCACCAATCCGCCCCTCAAACAAAATATATTGTATCGTATTGATAGTAATACAGGCATAATGGAACCTTTTATAGAATTACCCGCCGGAGCAAAAAAATCTGCCGAAAACCCTTTTGGCATTTTGGGTACTACCTACGATTGCCATACAAACTATATATATGTAGCTTCGGTATATCACTCCGACCGCAAAAATGAGCGCGGCGTGATTTATTGTATAGATGTGAAGCAGAGAAAAATTGTGGATAAGTTGGAAAATATAGATGCGATAGGGCTATTGGTGATGACGGGAGGAGGGCTTAAAAAATTACTTTTTGGAAAAGCACGCAGCTCAGAAGTGTGGAGTGTGGATTTGACAATGGACGGTAAATTTGCAGGAAACCTTGCGAGTGAATTTACTTTGGATAATTTGGGACCGCGCGGCGACGACCGTGTTCGCAAAATAAAATTTGACCCGCAAACCAAAGATTTATTGATATTCGGTACAGAATTTTATTATACTCTCATTGCACCCAGCAAAGACCAAGCCGCTATTTATCGTTTTCGCTTGAACACTACCAACGGGCAGTGGCAATTTGCCGGTATTGAACCCTAATAACAACGAACAACTATGCCGATTACACCGCACCACGAATTGGGGAAGCAAGGAGAAGCGGCGGCGGTTGCTTTTTTAGAAAAAAAAGGTTATCGTATCATTGAACGCAACTGGCGACACCAACGCAACGAAATAGATATTATCGCGCAATACGGCGATACACTGTTGGTATTGGTGGAGGTGAAAACACGCGCTACCGATTTTTTCGGTTTTCCTGAAACGATGCTCACCGCCGCCCAGCAAAATCGCCTCGCTCAGGCTGCTGCCGCTTATATAGAACAACAGCAATGGCAACACGAACTTCGCTTTGATATAATGGCAATTACACAATTGCCGCAATATCCTCATTGGCACATTCATCACATAGAAGATGCTTTTTATCCGAATAGTTGGCAATAATCTGCTATCTTTGTACGGTTTGCCGCCTTTTGTGATATGTTGAAAGACCTTGAACGCATTTTTCGTCCTTTATTGCTGCCCGAAAACAAAGCGCAGCGATATACCGCCATTATTATCTGCTTCTTTTTATTGTTGGTAGTATGGCGTGCCTGCAAATTTTGGGATACTCCGCCACCCATTGATCTATACAATGCCCGTGTGGAAACTCTGCTGCACAACCAGCAGGTTTCGGCATTTCGCCGCTTTGAGATGGCGGATAGTCTGGAGCAATTTTACGAAAAAAATAATATCGGTTTCTCTGACAGCGACTTGCTGCCTGTCGTAAAACAAAAACGCAGTCAGATACTCAACAACCAAGTAGATTGGCTCATTGATGCCAACAGCGAACTCACCCGCAATGATACTTCTTCTTTTGAAACACTCTTTCAGCAAGCGCAATATTTGCAGAAAAAAGCTGATTTTTTACACTTAAAAGTAAAAGAGCGCAGCCCCGAAATTGTGCGTATCAAAGAGAGTTTGGGCGTATTGTATCGCAATTTTGAGGTGGAGCGCAGCGAATTTATGCGCCTCACTCATTTGATTGACGCACTGGCAAGTGCCGATGAAAAAATCGCTGCCGCCAACGACTATTTACAAAAATATCCCAATGCCAAAGCCCGCAAAACCGTACTCGACATACGCGGCGAGTGTGCACTCAAAGCTTGCCGCGAATTATTGCTGCAAAACCCGCAGCGTATGGATTATTTCAATCAGGCATTGAGCAAAAGCGAACAACTCAAAACTTATTTTACCCGTTCAAGTCAGGATTCTGCTTTGCAGGTCATCACCGATTCGCTGAAAACACAACAAGGTGTGTTTCTTGTGGAGTGGTGCAGAAAAGGTGATATGGCTCCGGTGCGGCATAGCGTAAAAAATAGTACGGTGGCGCGTTTGTTGGATCAAGCGGCTTTTTGTGGTGAGTTGAAAAAATCGCTGTATGTTGCTTCTTTCGCTGCCGAATTAGACCGCCTCGCCGCCTCCAAAAAATTGCGTGCCGACAGTGTAGCTCTGGTGTATATTCGTCAGTTGGAGCGCACAACAGCCCAGGATTTCAACGAACTGAGCAATACCTTAGCCGATGCCTCCAAGATGTCGCAAAGCCTCAGTGCCGCCCAAGCCCGCCAAGAAGCTCAACAACTCATCAGTCGTTTGGAGCAGCAACGCGAAAATTTGTTGGTGACAGACTGTGAACAAAAGCTCAAAGGAATTGAAAAATTATCTTTGTACAGTATGAATAAGTTGGTGGCAGAATATGAAGATAAAAAGAAAAAAATGCTCACTACCGCCGCCGCCATAGGTCGCTGCGAAACCTGCATTGCCACCATGCGCAATCAGCGCGAAAAACTCTTGGATAAACTGTTAGATGATGAAATTGCGAAGCAAAAGAAAGATTTTAAGCAGGAATGTATTAAATATTTGGAAAAACAATATGCTTCTTGCAAAAATGCTTCAAAATTTGCAGACTTCGTGGGCGAGAATATAGAAAAAGGCAAAGCCATAGAAGTGAGCGGCGGCAGCAAACAAACCTTTAAAGTATTGTACAGCATTGATGCCAAAAACGGCAAATCGTGTCAGGCTGCCCGCCATAAAGCCTTTGTGGAATTTGAGGTATTTTTGGATAATGCCAAGGGCGTGAGCAGCGTACAAAGTGCCAAAAGTTTACCGAAGAAATAAAAAAAGCGTCTGAAACAAAAAATGCTTCAAACGCTTGATAAATTTGCTATAGTGCTATGTTGTGAACCTGAAGGGAGTCGAACCCCTAACCTTTAGATCCGTAGTCTAATGCTCTATCCAATTGAGCTACAGGTCCTACCGTATTATCTCCGAATTACCTTCGTTTTTTTCGGTGGTGCAAAGGTATAATAGTTTTTTTATCTGAGCAAGATTTTACAGAATTATTTTTATTTCTTGTTTAGAGCTATTCATCTTCTTTGTCGCCGGCAATGGCATCGCGCATGTTGGTATCGGCTTTGATGTTTTGGAGGCGGTAATAATCCATCACACCCAAATTGCCGCTTCTGAAAGCATCGGCGATAGCCTGCGGAATTTGCGCTTCTGCCAAAATCACCTTCGCCCGCGACTCCTCTGCCATAGCGCGGTTTTCCTGCTCTGAGGCTATCGCCATGGCGCGGCGTTCTTCGGCTTTGGCTTGTGCGATATTTTTATCGGCATTGGCTTGATCCATCTGCAACTGCGCCCCTATGTTTTTTCCTACATCAATATCTGCAATATCAATGGATAAAATCTGAAAAGCTGTTCCTGCATCTAATCCTTTTTCCAACACTACTTTTGAGATAGAATCGGGATTTTCGAGCACCAATTTATGAGAAAGGGACGAGCCGATAGAACTCACAATACCTTCGCCCACCCGTGCCAGAATAGTAGCTTCGCCCGCACCGCCCACCAAGCGTTTGATGTCGGCTTTCACAGTTACCTGCGCTTTTACAATGAGCTGAATACCGTCTTTTGCCATAGCAGATACATTGGGCGTGTGTATTACTTTGGGATTTACCGACACCTGCACCGCTTCCAGCACATCGCGCCCTGCCAAATCAATGGCTGTCGCCGACTTAAAATCGAGGGGAATATTAGCTTTGTCGGCAGAAATGAGCGCATTGATTACTTTATCCACGCGCCCGCCCGCTAAATAGTGTGCCTCCAAAGCATCGCGGTCAATGTGCAGCCCCGCTTTGGTGGCGTTGATGAGGGCATTGACGATGGTGGTAGGCGGCACTTTGCGCAAACGCATCAAAAAAAGCTGCATCAGTGGCACACGCACCCCCGAAAAAAGAGCAGAAATGTACAATCCCAAAGGGATATAGTGCATAAATACGAAAAAAAGCAAAAATGCACCGATTGCAATAATAAGGGTGAGGATACTCATAGATACTTGTTATTATTTTTTTTGTAAAAATTATGAAAATATCGGGAACACGTTGAAGCAAAAAAACAATGCCTATTTCTCTACTCCGCCACTTCATAAGGCAACTCAAACACAAAAGTAGAGCCTTTGCCCAACTGACTTTTGGCTACAATGCTGCCGCCCTGTAATTCTACTAACTGCTTCACAATGCTCAAGCCGATACCAAAGCCGCGAGTGGCATCGCGAAGCTCGTTCACTTGTTTGAAGGTTTCAAAAATCTGCTGCAAACTCTCCTGCGGAATGCCCACACCGCTGTCGCATACCGTAAATTCTACGATACATTGCTTGCCTTTTTTTCTTTTTAAATTGCTTTTTACCGAAATGGTGCCTTTGGGCGTAAATTTTAGCGCATTATCGAGCAAATTGTATAAAATCTGCGACAATCGCGGCGCATCGCCTTTGAGGAGGCGCGGAATGTCGGAGTCGTATTCGAGGGAGATGGGAACATCGTGTTGTTTGGATTTGTATTCAAATACGGCAAACAGAGAATAAAGGGTTTGTTCCAAAGAAAAAGGGCGCAACTCCAAGCGGAAGCGGTAGCTTTCGGAGCGGGCAAAATGCAACAATTCGTTGAGCATATTGTCCAAGCCGCGCGTGGCATCGTTGAGGGCTTTGAGATAATCTAAGGCTTTGTCGCTGCTGACGTGTTTTTTGAGCAAATAGGCAGTGCCGATAATTTCGGTGAGGGGCAGTTTGATGTCGTGCGCAATTTTGGCGAAATAATCGTGGCGCAGCTCCTGCATTTTTTTCATAAATTCTATTTCTTCTTTATAAGTGGCGGCTTCTTCATCTAAGGAATGGGAGGAGTTTTCGGACTAGCTTTTTTCAAGAAAACAAAAAATGCGGTTGTGGGTTTTTGCGATTTTAATGGTAAAACGCTGTCTTTTTCCGAATTGTGGCAGCAGCACGCGCTCTAAAAAAAGGGATTTTCCTGCCGTCATTTGCTCTATATCGCGGCGCAATGGAGTTAATGGTAATAATACATCGTAAATAGAGGTGAGCATCATCTCCGCCACATTCATCAGCGCATTGTTGGATTCCAACAAATTGCCTTCCGGCGAAGCTACAAATATCTGGGTAGTGCTGTATTGAGCAGCTACTTTATCATCTTGAACAGTAGTAAAAGGGGAGTTTAGTTTAGAAGATGGCACTATACGGTTTTTTTTAAACTTTCAGAAATCAAACAACAACACAATATTAAAGAATTAAACTCAGTTTGTTGCTATTTTTATCAATAAAAAAACTTTTTAAAGCCAAAATTGATATAAAGAATACATCACCGACACCTCTGAGGTGTCGGTGATGTAGGATTTTTTAAAACATTTTCATACCGTCCAATACGTCCATCACGCCTTTTACGGCGTTGGCAGAAGACTGGAGTAATGCTTTTTCGTCATTGTTCAAATCTACTTCAATGATGCGCTCGATACCGTTTTTGCCCAAAACAACAGGCACACCCAAATAGATGTCTTTCAGTCCATATTCGCCCTGCAACCAAGCGCAGCAAGGAAAAATACGGCGTTCGTCTTTGGCGATGGCTTCTGCCATTTGTGCGGCAGCAGAGCCGGGGGCATACCACGCCGAAGTACCCATGAGTTGTACCAATTCGCCGCCGCCTACTTTGGTGCGTTCAATGATGGCGTTGAGGCGGTCGGAGGCGATGAGTTCGGTGACAGGAATACCGGCAACGGTGGTGTAGCGCGGCAGTGGCACCATGGTGTCGCCGTGTCCGCCCATCAGCAGGGCTTGAATGTCTTTGGGCGACACGTTGAGTTCGCTCGCCAAAAAAGCGCGATAGCGGGCGGTGTCCAAAATACCCGCCATACCAAACACGCGGCTGCTGGGCAATCCCGAAGCTAAATAAGCGCAATAGGTCATTACGTCCAAAGGATTGGAAACTACGATAATAACGGTATTGGGCGAGTATTTGACGATTTGCTCTGTCACTGATTTCACGATACCGGCATTGATAGAAATCAAATCATCGCGGCTCATACCGGGTTTGCGTGGCAAGCCGGAAGTGATAACCACAATATCAGAGCCGGCAGTGGCGGTGTAATCGTTGGTAGCACCGGTGATGCGGGTATTGTACATATTGATAGGGGCAGTTTGCCAAAGGTCTAAGCCTTTGCCTTCAGAAATTCCTTCTTTAATATCTAACAAAACTACCTCTTTGGCATAGTCGTTTTGAGCAATTACTTGAGCACAAGTAGCACCCACATTACCCGCACCGATAACAGAAATTTTCATGTTCTTTTTTTATGTTTTTTATGATAAATAGATAATTTATATGTTGAATAAATACAGCACAAAGGTAGGAAAATTTTTGCTGCTTACCTATCAAAAAAAGGACTTTTAATTTGCTGCTCAGAGGGATACAGACTATGAATGAAAATCTGCTTGTTTTTTTGCAGAGCGAGGTAGTATTTTAAACCCAAGAAGCATATAGATGACACAGATTAGGTTGATTCTATCCAATGAAAACAGCAAAAGACCTAAAAAATCTGTGTTCTTATACCATTAAAATATCTATTTGGCATAGTTGTTTTGCAGAGTCGTATCAAAGACAACTCAGAGTCATATCAAAGACAACTCGAGTCATATCAAAGACAACTCGAGTCATATCAAAGACAACTCGAGTCATATCAAAGACAACTCGAGTCGTATAAAAGACAACTCGAGTCGGATAAAAGACAACTCGAGTCGTATAAAAGACAACTCGAGTCGTATCAAAGACAACTCGAGTCGTATCAAAGACAACTCGAGTCGTATCAAAGACAACTCGAGTCGTATCAAAGACAACTCGAGTCGTATCAAAGACAACTCGAGTCGTATCAAAGACAACTCGAGTCGTATCAAAGACAACTCGAGTCGTATCAAAGACAACTCGAGTCGTATCAAAGACAACTCGAGTCGTATCAAAGACAACTCGAGTCGTATCAAAGACAACTCGAGTCGTATCAAAGACAACTCGAGTCGTATCAAAGACAACTCGAGTCGTATCAAAGACAACTCGAGTCGTATCAAAGACAACTCGAGTCGTATCAAAGACAACTCGAGTCGTATCAAAGACAACTCGAGTCGTATCAAAGACAACTCGAGTCGTATCAAAGATAACTCGAGTCGTATCAAAGATAACTCGAGTCGTATAAAAGTAGGCGCAGCCTATTGGTCGTCTGTATTGTCGGGGTGGGATTTTTTGCCGTGTCGGGCGAAGCGCACTCTCAGTTGCTCGTAGAGGGTATCGGTGCCCGGAATGCCCGCTTTAGCCGCTGCTGCCAAAAAGTGGTAGGTGGCGAGGGCTTGTAGGTAGGCTTCGGAGCCGGCGAGCATTTGGGTATCGCGGAGTTTTTCCTGAAGTTGTGAGCAAAGGAGCAGTAATTCATCTAATTGTCGGTAGAGGGTAAAATCTTGCTGCATCTCCTCTACTTTGAGGTAATCAGGCAAGAGATTGGGGTTGTTGTGTGCCACCAATAAGCACTCCTCCACAAAGGCGGCGTTGGTGGTATTTATTTTGGGAAGATTCTTGCGCTCCTGCACGGTGAGGCCGATGAGCTGCAAGAGGCTGTTGAGTTGTTGGAAAGCGTTTTTAGCCGTTGATAAATCGGCTTGGCTGAGGGCAGCGGCATTGAGACGGTTGTTTTGTAAATTGCTCATAGGGCGAAGAAGTGGTTTTTTTGAAAGAATACGTTTATTGGTTTTATAGCGTAAGATTTAAAACCCCACGCTAAGAATGAATGACTATTAAAACCCGAAAATTAGAAAAAAATTGTGGTAATGTTAAGCATTGAATGATAATCTGTGACATAAGTCACTGAAAATAATGCCGCTTGGTTGGGCATTCATCATTCAAAACTAAACACCACCTTAAAACTCCCCACACCTACCAAAAAAACATTTTACAAAACAATGACAAAAAAACTGCTCCGAAATTTGGAGCGTTGAAAAAGATGCGGTTAATTAGTGCCGTTATTATATTTTTAAAAAAAACTTTGCGCCTTAGCGTCTTAGCGGTAAAAAAAAGCTACTAACCGCAAAGATAAATAACAAAAACAACTCTGCGCCTTAGCATCTTAGCGGTAAAAAAAGCTACTAACTGCAAAGATAAATAACAAAAATAACTCTGCGTCTTTGTGTCTTAGCGGTAAAAAAAAGCCACTAACCGCAAAGTCGCAGAGCCGCAAAGAGAAAGAACATAAAAGGCGATATTCTCAATTCTCAATTTTTCCTTATGAATACTCAACAATTTTTATTACTCCCACGTTGGCTGCTGCCGCTTATAGTATGGATATTTACATTATTTACACCGCCGCCCGAAGCCCGCGCCCAAAATACCGCCGAGTTTGCGCCAGTGGGGGCGAAGTGGTGGTATGTACACTACACACAACCTTTTGGACCTTCTTCCTTTAATGATGCTTTTTATGTAGAGTCTCAAAAAGATACCCTTATTAATGGAATTACCTGTCAATACTTAACATCTTCAAATCCTGATGTTTATAGCATTATTTTGCAGGCAGAAAATGGTATAGTGCGTTTTTTTTACGAGGGACAATTTTACGAAATTTATAATTTCAATGCAGAAGTGGGCGATACTATTAATTTGTACAGCTTTCATAACGAAGCCATCTATAAAAATATACTATCTTCAACAGAGTGGGGGCAGCCGCTACAAGGGCAATTTTATGTAGAGAATATTTTTGAAGAAAACGGAGTACCAGCGATGAAAATCAAGTTTCTGAAATGGTTAAATGCTCCCGATAATTATCAATATCCTATTGATTGGAAAGATACAGTTTATTACAATTTCGGTTATTCTTCCTTTATTATACCGACTTATAATATAGATATTGCCGAAAATCATACTTGGTTTGAAATCAATTGTTATGAGTATGATGATATTTTATTGTACAAAAACCCACTATATAATAGCTATCCCTGCGATTATACTGTATCGAATCCGACTGTTTCTGATTTTTATACAAAAATATATTTTATCAATAGAGAAATGTTATGGATAGATACAGACAGACAGGATATGACCTATTACATATATGATACAGAAGGGCAGCACATCAGTAGTGGTATTGTAGAAGATAAACATATTTATATCGCTTTTCCGAATGGATTATATTTTTTGTCATTAAAAGATAAAGAGAATATATCGGTATATTGCACTGAATTTTTTGTATTTTAATATTATTGAAAAACAAAACTTAATTACTCAACCAAGCAAGCAATATGTATATTCCGCGTTTTAACGAGATGAACGATGAAAGTGAGCTTGTAGAATTTATGAAGAAATTTAGTTTTGCCACCATCGTCACCGCCAAACAGCAAGTGCCCACCGCTACGCATTTACCGTTTTATATAGAGCAACGCCCTGAAAATATCGTATTGGTTGCTCATTTTGCAAGAGCGAATACCCAGTGGCAGGATATAGAAAACAATACAGTATTGGTGATATTCAGCGAGCCGCACGCTTATATTTCGCCCACACATTACGAAAAAGAACTGAATGTGCCGACTTGGAATTATGTAGCAGTACACGCTTACGGGCAAGCAAAAATTATTACGGAAACGGAGGCGGTGTTTCAAATACTTGAGAAAACCATACTTACTTACGAAGCCGCCTATCAACAGCAATGGCAGCAGTTACCCGAAGATTATAAGTTGAAATTATCCAAAGGAATTGTAGCCTTTGAAATGACGGTAAATGCACTGGAAGGCAAAAAGAAAATAAGCCAAAACCGAACAGCAGCAGAGCAGGCGAATATTATTGCTTCGCTTTCAAAAAGTGCCGACAGCAACGAAAAACATATCGCGGATTATATGTTGAAAGAACAAAATAAGATACAATAAAGGATATTTATGGTTATCATGATGTGTTTTAATAGACAATAAACTATTTAAAATAAAAACTAATGCTTTAGAATCACCGCTCCGATAGCGGGAATTTGTATAGCGGGTGCATTGCGTTTGCTTAATCCTTTGAGGTTGATTTGTTCGCCTTCTACAATAACGGTGTATTCTTTGTTTTTATAAGTTTCGGGTATCATCACGGTTATTGCCTTTTTGCTGCCGTTGAACAGCACCGAAATATTTTCCCATTCGTCGTTGTTGGCGTGGTTATGCAGCGTATAGGCTACCACCTGAGACGGCATATTTTGCCAAAAACGCAGATGTTTTTGTATCATAGCTTGGTTTTTCAGGCGAAAAGCAGGGTGGGCTTTGCGCAGAGCAATGAGATTTTTGTAAAAAGAAAATACATTTTTGTAAGTGCGCTTGCGACTCCAATCTATTTGGTTCACGCTGTCGGGCGATTGGTAGGAGTTGTGCTCACCGCCTTTGCTACGCAACATTTCTTCGCCGGCATGCAACAACGGCACTCCCTGTGAAGTAAGTACAATAATTTGTGCCAACAAATCCATTTTGATACGTTCTTGTTCGGGGGCATCGGGAGCAGATAGCAATAATTTATCCCAAAGCGTGTGATTATCGTGGCAGGAGCAATAATTGATACATTGATACGGCTCGGCAGCCCAAGCTTTTTTGGAATAATTCACTTGCTCGTAATTAATTTGCTGATGCGTAGTAGCCGCCACGATACCGAATTTCAAACTCTCTTCCAAGCTGTCTTTGCCTTGCACAAAGCCCGGGTCTGTTTCGCTCCACCACCCGCCTTTGATGGCATCGCGCAAATCATCGCTGAAAGCGGCAATGCGCGGCAGCTCGTGGGTATCACTTTTAAGACAACGCTGCTCGGCAGGCAGTGTGCTGTCGCCGCCCGTCCAACCTTCGCCATAAATAAAAATAGTGGGGTCTATTTCGTCCAATGCCGCCCGCACCGCCAACATCGTTTCTTTATCCAACAATCCCATCAAATCAAAACGAAACCCATCTATATGATATTCCTTTGCCCAATACACCACCGACTCCACAATCAGTTGGCGCACCCTAGGCTGCTCGCTGGCAATTTCGTTGCCGCAGCCTGAACCGTTGCTGTAAGTACCATCTTCTTTAAAACGATAATATTGATGAGGAGCTAATTGCTCAAAGAGCGCATCATCGTTGCGGTAGGTATGATTATACACTACGTCCATCACCACCCGTAAGCCGTTTTGATGCAGGGTTTGTACCATTTGTTTCATTTCGTGAATACGCACCGCAGCATCGGCGGGGTCGGTAGAATAAGAGCCTTCGGGAGCATTGTAATTGACAGGGTCGTAGCCCCAGTTGTATTGTGCTTCGTGGAGGCGGCTTTCATCAACAGAGCCGAAATCAAATACCGGAAGCAGATGTAAATGAGTGATGCCCAATTCTTTAAAATGAGCCAATACGGTGCTTTCACCTTCGGGGCTGCGAGTGTCGGCTTCGCATAAGCCGAGAAATTTTCCTTTGTGCTGTACGCCCGAATTGGGGGCGATACTCAAATCGCGTACCTGGGCTTCGTAGAGGATAATGTCGCAAAAATGGGATAAGGGCGGTCGGCGGTCTTGTTCCCAGCCGATGGGGTTGGTGGCGGCGAGGTCAATGATTTGCGCCCGCATACCGTTTGTTCCTACTGCTTTGGCATAGGGGTCGGGTACTGCTTGCCCCCAAGAGCCATCGGCGTATTGAGCTTGAAAGGCATAATATTTTCCTTTCCAGTCGCCTTTCAGTTGCAAGTGCCATACGCCATTTTTTCCTTTTTTTAAATGATGCTCCGCAAATGCTTCTCCGGCTGTTCCTGCTTCGTACAACAACAATTTTAGTGCCCGCACTTCGGGCGACCATACGCTGAATGTGCTTGATTTGACATGGTATTGCAAACCTAAAGGTTCATTTTCTTTGTCAGAAAAATAAGTGTGTAAAAGAGCAGGGAAAGAAATACTTTTTAACATAAACAACGCTGCGAGCAGTAAAATCATCTTATATTTTTATATATTTTGTACAATTCGGGATAAAAGTAAAAATTAGTACGATAAAATCCTTGAAAATTTATTACTTTCGCTTACATTTTAATGATACCCTAAAACCCTAACCCTGTTATTTATGAGAAAAAATTTATACTTTATTATTTATTGTCTGTTTATTGCGTTTTTGAGTAATATCTATTCTCTTCAAGCTCAAAACGGTTCTTGTGCCGGTGCAGCACCTTTTTGCGGCGATGAAGGTGTCACTTATCCTGCCGGCGTAAACAACGGCAATATGCAGCCTTCGGGCAATAGTTATTCGTGTGGCGGCGGCTCTTGGCAAACGCTTTTTACACAGCCCAATGCCGCCTGGTTTTATTTTGAAATTTCGGAATCGGGACCCATCATTGTTACAATGACCAATACCAACAACGTAGATGTAGATTTTGCTTGCTGGGGTCCGTATAGCAATTTGAATAATGCTCTGAGTAATTGCGGTTCTTTGCCCGGTGCCGCAGATTGCAGCTATAATCCTCAAGCCACAGAAGTGGTGAATGTAACCGGACAAGTAGGCGATATATTTTTGTTGATGATTACGAATTTTTCTAATCAGCCCACACAAATAATCGCCGACCAAACCAATTTGGGCGCAGCAGGAGCAGGGGCAACGAATTGCAATATTTTAAATGAATGTAATTTAATTATCAACAACAGCCCCAATATTGAAATATGTAACAATGCAGGAACGGTGCAATTGACTGCCTCTTATACAGGTGTGCCGCAAGATGTAGCCACTTGGCATTGGACGAGCACTTCTGCTGCCGGTACTGCTGCACTTGGCGGCAATGCCAATCAACAGAACCCTACACTTACTATTTCGCCTACTTTTTCGGGTACTATGGGCTTTACAGTTACATTAGATGATGATGTGTGCGACCCTATGACCGATAATTTAATTGTAACCGTGAACCCTACCCCCAATCCGCAGCCGCAATCGCTTACGGCTTGCTCCAATAATCCGGGCGGCGCAAATGCTAATTTTAACCTTTTGCAACTCAATGCCGCACTGACGGCAGGTGTGCCGGGCGGTACGGTGAACTGGTATCAAGGACCGGGTATGAGTAACCCTATCGGTAATCCCGGATCTTATACTACAAGCGGAGGTACTATTGTGGCGCAAGTGAGCAGTGCCGACGGTTGCTCCAAAACCGTAAATGTAACCTTAACCGTCATTCCGAAACCTACCGCCACTAACCAAACTTTGTCAAGTTGCGAAACAAGTCAGGGTTCGGGCGTGGGTACTTATAACCTGAGTAGCCTTAGCGCAAGCATCGGCAACGGGGCAGTGTCCTTTTTTGCCGGACCCGGCACTACTAATCCCATCAATAATCCGGCTGCTTATGTGGGACCGCCGGGGTCAATAGTGGCTATGGTGGCAAGCAGCGACCCCAATTGTTTTAACACCGCCATCATCACTTTAACTTTAACGGCTGCTTTAGATTGCGATGATGGCGTGTGTGCCAATGGTGTGGAAACGTGGAATGCCGCTACTTGCAGTTGTCAGGACGGACCCGACCCTGCTCCCGAAGAGTGTGCACAGTGTCCGCAAGTGACCAATGCCCTTAATGCTACCCAAGACCTTTGCGAAGGCGATGCACCGAGTTTGGCGAGTTTGACCTCGCAAGTGAGTTATACTGATGCTTTTTCGCAGTTTGGTGGTTTTCAATGGTATCTCAACCCCAACCTCTCTACGGCTTTGCCCGCAGGATATACGGTCAGTACCAACGAGAATTGTAATCCGGGTTTAGTGACTTTATATTTAGGGATTAAATGTAATTTGAACAATACCGTAAGTCAGGCGGGTCAGGTAACACTTTCAATTTATCCCGATTTTGATGCTTCGCTCTTGCAACTCGACGATGGTGAACAATGCGTAGTTCCTACACTTACTTCGCTGTGTGCCAATTATGATATTAGTGCCAGCACCGGCAGCAGCTTGCAACCGGGCGATGCCGTGCCGCCGGGTACCAGCGGAACGGTTACATTTACAATTTCCTACAATGGTCAAAATTGTTTTGCGCCACAAACACAGAGTGCCCCTTTTTCTTGCCCTGATTGCCCTACTATCTCCAATCCTTTTATGGGCAGTGTGAGCATCTGTTCCAACGAAGCACCCGTATTGGCTGATTACGAAACACAAGCCTCCGGTAGTATCATTGACCCCGATGATACTTTTTCCGATTTTCAATGGTATAGCGATGCTGCACTTGCCACTCCTGTTAATTTTAGCGCATACCAATACAACGGCAACTATTGCAACCCCGAAGAAACCACCATTTATTTAGGGATTATCTGCACGCTTACACCCGAAGCGATTCCGGCGGGCGAATTACAAATGACCATTTATCCGAGCAGTATTTCTTCGGGAGCCTGGACCAATTTGCTCAATATTACCAACAACGAATGTGAACCGCCCAATATAGAATTTGATTGTGGAGCGGCAGGTACACAATTAGTGGCTACGCCGGTTCCGGGTACGGTGCCGCCGAGTGTGGGACCCGGCGAAAGCGGCACGGCTCAATGGGTTATAACAATGGCAGGCAGCGATTGTTTGGAAGAAACTTATTCGGTAGATTAGAATTGGCCCGAGGAGCCGACTTGTACGGCTTTGTTGAAAGGGATAGAAGAATTTGTAGAAAATTGTAGCGGTAATGTTATTGACTTGTTGCAATATGAAAGTGGTATTCAAATTTATGATAATTGCGTGGAATTGATAGGAGAGCCTTGTTTTAATGGCTTCGCTTGGTTTGAAAATGAAAGCCTTACGATGCCTGTAGATACTTTTGCCGAAGCCCCTTTTAATCCAACCAATAGTTTTACACACCCCAATCCGGGTTCGTGCAGCCCCGAAAATATTACTTTGTATGTCGGGTTTTATTGTACGCTGGACGGTTTTGTGAGTGGTCCTTATTTTGCGGGTACGCTCACTATCAGCACCTTTCCTTCTTATGATGAGTCTTTGATAACTGTACTCAATGAAGGCGATTGCGATAATTTTCCGCCGAATGTGGTGTCGCAATGTTTGGGCTGGACAATAGAGGCAGACGACAGCAATCCTGATGACATTAAACCCGGAGAGTCGGGCGACTATTTATTTAATGTGGTACAATATAATCTAACCGGAGATGAATGTTTTAACGAGCCTTTTTCAGTGCCTTACGAGTGCCCGCCGATATGCGAAGAATTTGATTTGCTCAACAGCGTTCCAGCAACAGCGTGCAACGGCGACACTATTACACTCAAAACTACCGTGAGCACTATTGAAGATACGGCTATCATCAACAGTGATTATTCTGTGCAGTGGTATAAAAACGGTACTGCCATCGCCGGAGCTACGGCTCTGAAATATGTAGCTACTTTCAATGCTGTAGGTTGTGATCCTGTAACAGATTGGTATTCAGTAACATATACTTGTATTAAGCCCGGAAATTCCACCATTACGCTCAACGCCGACACTGTTACTATTTATCCCGAATACGACCCCGACTTTATTGAAGTGGCTCCTTACTTTTTATGCGAAGCTCCCACTATTGAAGTCAATTGCGACAATTATACAGCTACTTTGGTTGCTTCGCCCGATGCCATAGGTGCAGGCGATTATGTGTGGGAAATTTCTTACAGCGACACCACAGGTCAAAGTTGTTGGAATGAGGTATATGAAGTTTCTACTTTTTATACTTGCACTTGCCCCACTATTCCAAATAATTACAATGATGATATAGCCATTTGTGCCGACGATGTTTTAAATTTAGGAGCTATTTCTAATCTCTTGCCCGACCCCATAGGCGGCGATGATGTCACTTATGGCGGTTATGCTTGGTTTTTAGATGCTGCCTATACACAACCTTTTCCAAATAATTACGGATATAACGGCGACAACTGTACGGCTTTTAAAGATACATTATATGTGGCTTACCAATGTGCGGCTGCCGGAATTGATACGCTTTTGTTGCCCGCCGGTGTGTTGCAAGTTACTATTTATCCGCCTTATGATGCAACATTGATGAGCATTGATACTGCCGAATGTGAAGTACCGCAATTATTGAGCAGTTGCAGCGAATACCTCATCGCTCCCGTTGATGTACCCACAAGTGTAGAACCCGGCGATACGGGCGTAGCCGTATTCCAGATTCAATATGGCGATGCACCGACTTGCTGGACAGAAACTTATCCGGTTGATTATTACTGCCCCTATATTCCGGTATGCCCTTTGATAAATACGCCACTTGACGAAACGCTGGCATTGTGCAGCACTTCGGTTTTTGATTTTTCGGATTATGAAGCAATGATAGACAGCAGCGATATTGACAATACAGGCATTGAATATTTGTGGTTTACCAATGCTGCGCTTACACAGGTAGCAGGCAGCGAAAGCAGTTTTCAACATTCGGGAGCAGATAATTGCGAAGCCGAAAGTATCACTTTATATATCGGTTTGCGCTGTAGCTTGCAAAATGAACTCATTCCGGCAGGATCATTGCAATTGGTGATGTACCCCGATTATGATGTCTCTTTTATCACCCCTTCGGCTGCCGGAGAATGTACGGTGCCGAGTATTACGGTTAATTGCGATAATTATATCATTACGCCCGACCCCGCCAACATCACACAATTTGAACCCGGCACTTCGGGTACTAACAGCTGGACGATTTCATTTGACGGCGGACCGAACGACAATCCTTGTTTTTCAAATGTTTATACGCTGCCGTATCAGTGTCCGCCTTGCCCTGAAGTGAGTGTAAGCTCCGTGCCGCAGGATATTTGTAGTGGCGAAAGCATCACCTTACAAGCAACTGTTACACCTGCCAACGCTATTTTTGGCTTGGATTATGAAGTACAATGGTACGATAACGGCGCGCCTATTGCCGGAGCAAATACTTTATTGGAGGTGATTGATTTGGAAAATGAAAATTGTGACCCCGAAACACATATCTATACTTTGCAGTTTACTTGTCTTTTCCCGATTACCGAAACACAAAGTATTGATGTAGGTACGGTACTTGTAAATCCCGCATACAACGATACTTTTGTTACTTTGAGTAATACCGCCGACTGCGAAGCCCCCACACTTACGAGTGCTTGCGACAATTATACCATCACGCCCAATGCTAATAATGTAAATGTTGTATTACCCAATTCTTCGGGTACTAACAGTTGGACGATTACTTACAACGGTAGTAATTGTTTCAGCGAAAATATCAGCGAGGATTATGAATGTCCGGCTTGCCCAACTGCTACGGCGGCAGCCCCTCCTACAACGGTGTGTAGCGGCGAAACAATTACTTTATCTGCCGTCATTAGCCCCGCCGATGCTGTATTGGGGCAAGATTATGCTTTGCAATGGTTGGATAATGGTGTGCCGAGAGCCGGAGCAACCACCGCTGCTTATGATATAAATACGATGAATAATACTTGTGATACCGAAACACACAACTATACTTTGGCATTTAATTGTTTGTTTCCAGAAAATACAACGACCGATATAACAGCCGGAAGCGTGATAGTAACACCTGCTTATAATGCTGATTTTATCAATACAAATAATGCGGTATGTGCAGTACCCACTTTAACAGGCACTTGCGATAATTATTTTATTGTACCACAAAATGTGCCTGCCGCCGTATTGCCCGATGAAAGCGGAACGGCTGTATGGCAGATTTCTTATAGTGGCAGCGATTGTTGGACAGAAGATGTAAGTATAGATTATGCCTGTGCTTGCCCCACTGTCACCACACCTGCCGCCGGAACGCTCACTTTGTGCAATGGCGAACAACCTGATTTAGCAACATTGGCAGCACAGATACAATTCACAGACCCTGCCAACCTCACCACTTCCGTACAGTGGTATTCCGATGCCACTTTAACGACACCGTTCGCGCCCGCTTTATTGGCAAATACCGCCTGCGACCCCTTGCAAGTGACAATATACGCCGGAATTACATGTTTTTCGGCTACACCCACACCCATAGCGGCTGGACAGGTAGCAATTACTGTTTATCCTTCGTTCAATGCGAGTTTTATTCAAAAAAATGCTGGTGATTGTGCCAATCCGATATTGAGCAGCACCTGTAATCAATATGTTCTTACGCCGGATGTCGGCAACAGTAACAATACCACTATACCCGGCAATAGTGGTTTTTGGAACTGGACCATTACTTATAATGGTTCTGATTGTTTTTCGGTGCAGGATTCTGTACCTTTTGTATGCGGTGCGGTTTGTCCTACGGTGTCGTTGGGCAGTATTCCTATTTCTTTGTGCAATGGCGAAATCCTGTCTCTGTCTGCAGAGGTAGTGCCGTCAGGTGCGGTTTTGGGTACTGATTTTGAAGTACAATGGCTGCAAAACGGACAACCTGTTGCCGGAGCTAATGACTTAACTTATCAAGTGCCGCTTACAGCAAGCGGTTGTAATTTTACTGCTTATACTTTTGAATTATTATTTACTTGCCTCAATCCGGGTGCGCCTGCTCAGACTTTTAATGTAGGCACGGTAAATGTTTTTCCTGATTACGACTCCGCATTTATTAATGAATATAATACCGCCTGTACCGTTCCGCAAATTGAAGCTACTTGCAGCAGTTATTCTATTAATGTAGTCAATGTACCTGCACAGGTATTGGCGGGTGATAATGGAACAGCGACTTGGCAAATTACTTACAACAATAATAATTGCTGGACGGAAACGTACAGTGTTGCTTATGATTGTCCTTTTGTTCCGGGTTGTCCGCTTGTCACTAATCCATTAAATGGAAATATAAATTTGTGTATAGGCGAAAGCCCCGATTTTGCGGCATTGAGCAACCAAATCCAATACAACGACCCCGATAATCTGGCGGGTACTATCAATTTTTATACAGATAATGCTTTGACAAACATAGCAACTGCCGCCGCTTATACTTATTCGGGAGATGGCTGTGCACCTCAAAATGTAACGCTGTATGCGGGTTTACAATGCAATGCTACTACACCCACTGTGCTGGCGGCGGGTTCGGTGTTGCTCACTTTATATCCCAATTACAATGCTGATTTTATTTCGGAAAATGCGCCGCTTTGTGCCGTTCCTCAAATTACAAGTTCTTGCAATAATTACAGCATTACTGCCACTAATGTACCCGCACAGGTATTGGCGGGTGATAATGGAACAGCGACTTGGCAAATTACTTACAACAATAATAATTGCTGGACGGAAACGTACAGTGTTGCTTATGATTGTCCTTTTGTTCCGGGTTGTCCGCTTGTCACTAATCCATTAAATGGAAATATAAATTTGTGTATAGGCGAAAGCCCCGATTTTGCGGCATTGAGCAACCAAATCCAATACAACGACCCCGATAATCTGGCGGGTACTATCAATTTTTATACAGATAATGCTTTGACAAACATAGCAACTGCCGCCGCTTATACTTATTCGGGAGATGGCTGTGCGCCTCAAAATGTAACGCTGTATGCGGGTTTAGAATGTAATGTAGCTACGCCAACGGTACTGGCAGCGGGTTCGGTGTTGCTCACTTTATATCCTGATTACAATGCTGATTTCATTTCGGAAAATGCGCCGCTTTGTGCCGTTCCTCAAATTACAAGTTCTTGCAATAATTACAGCATTACTGCCACTAATGTGCCCGCACAGGTATTGGCAGGCGATAATGGAACGGCGACTTGGCAAATTACTTACAACAACAGCACTTGCTGGACGGAAACTTATAATGTAAATTACAGTTGTGCCGCTATTCCGCTTTGCCCTGTTATTACACAATCATTAAACACATCTGTTGAACTTTGCTACGGTGCTGCTCCCGACTTTGCAACATTGAGCAATCAAATTCAATACAATGATCCTGATAATTTAGCCGGAAATATTATTTTTTACAGCGATGCTGCCTTGAATAATGTTGTCACTATTTCCGATTATTTACATTCCGGCAATAATACTTGTAATACAGAGAATATAACTTTGTATGCAGGTTTGGTATGTGAAAATACACCGCAAAGTATTATTCCGGCGGGTTCTGTTACTTGTTTGCTGTTTCCTGAGTACGATGCTTCGCTTTTGACAGCTCAAAGCGGCAATGATTGTGAAGCCCCTACTTTAAATACAACTTGCCCTAATTACATCATTACGCCTTCGCCGAATAACGATGATGACATTCAAAACGGTGAATCGGGGAATTTTAACTGGACTATTACCTACAATGACGGCGTAAACGGACAGAGTTGTTTTGAAGAAAATTATACCGCTCCCTATACCTGTGGCGAAGTATGTCCGGTGGTGAGCATCAGTGTAGCTGCTCCTGCTACAGCGTGTAGCGGCGAAACCATAACGATGACGGCTGCTATTAGTCCGGCAAATGCAATAGCAGGTATAGATTATAGTTTGCAGTGGTATCAGGGTAATTTTCCTATTCCTTTGGCGAATGGTTTGCAATATGCGGCTATTGTCACCAATACCGATTGCGAAACATCGGCATTACAGTTTTCTTTACAATATACTTGTTTGAATCCGGGTGCTCCGCCGCAAACATTAGATGCAGGTACTACAATTATATATCCTGATTACAACCAAAATGTTTTGCAGGAAGTACAAGTTGCTTGTCAAGTGCCGCAATTAAACAGCACTTGCAACAATTATATTATTACGCCCGTTGATGTACCCAGCAGCGTAAACGCCGGAGATAGCGGTACGGCTGTTTGGCAGGTGACTTATGAAAGTTCGGGTTGTTGGTCAGAGAATTACAGCTACGATTATAATATACCCCTCACTTGTGCCACTTGCCCTTCTGTTACTACACCTATCAGCGAAGACGTGTCGCTGTGTAGTGGTACAGCCCCCGATTTGCTTGCCGCCGCCGCTAATCTTGTTTTTGATGACCCCGATAATACGGCGGGAGCAGTGCAGTGGTTTAGCAATGCCGCTTTGACTACACCTGTCACTGCTGCTGACTGGCAACATTCGGGCGGCGATAATTGCGAGGTAGAAACTGTGACACTTTTTGCTGCTTTACCTTGCAGTGTGCCGCCTGCTTCCTTGTTGTCCGCCGGAACAATCACACTTACTTTGTATCCCGATTTTGATGCGGCTCTGCTCACAGAAACAGAAGGCGACTGCGAAGCCTCTTCACTCATCAGCACTTGCGCTAATTATATCCTCACGGCGGCATCTTCCAACATTAGCGGAACAGTACAAGCCGGCGAAAGCGGTATCAACACTTGGACGGTTACTTTTAGCGGCAACAATTGTTTCAGTGAAGAGATAGACGTATTTTACAGTTGCGGCGAGGTGTGTCCTCAGTTAGCCGATATTGATTTACAAAATATTACTTTGTGTTCGGGCGAGGCGATCATTTTAAACGACCTCGTGTCGGTGCTGCCTGCTACGGCGCAATTAGGCACAGATTATAGCCTGCAATGGTATATCAACGGAGTAGAAGTAAGCGGAGCTACTGCTGCTGATTTTAGCTATACACAAACCACCAATACTAATTGTGAGCCGGAAATACTCAATGTTTCTTTGAAATTTACCTGTTTGGTACCGGCGGGCAATGCTCCGCAAACAATATCAGTGGCGCAGGTGTCTGTTTATCCTGCGTTTAACAACGAATTGCTCATCAGTGGAGACGGACAATGCCAACTGCCGCAGTTGTCGTCATCGTGTGCGCAATATCAAATATCTATCGTAGGTACGCCGCCTCAAGTAGCGGCAGGCGATACAGGAGTGGTGCAATACAACATTACCTACGCTGCCAATGCTTGTTTTAATGAAATATTGAGTCTCAATTATTTGTGTCCCGAAATTCCTCCGACTAAGGAAATTTATATCCCTACCGCTTTCAGCCCGAACAACGACAATGTAAATGATATATTCCGTGCTTTGAGCAATTACCCCCTCAGCGAGTTTAATATGATGATATACAATCGTTGGGGTAATTTAGTATTCAGCAGCAACGACATTAGTATCGGCTGGAACGGCTACACAGCAACCGATGAAAACGATATGGAGGTTTTCGTTTATTATTGCAATGTTACTTTTGATGATGGCGAAAAGAAAACCTATAAAGGCAATGTGACTTTGGTACGTTAGCCTTATATTACAGATACACACACATTAATTGTATCCCTTTTGACAATACGTTTTTATTCGATAAAAATGTAGAAAATGCCAAGGGGATACAATTTTTTTTGATATTTAAAGAAAAGATTTTTAAACATATCCCTTATATATACCGATTAATACTAAATCAATATCTCTAAATGACACAGTGTATAAAGTTTTCTATTCTGTAATGATGTGGCTGATATTGTTACGAATATCAGCCACTTTGAATGGGAATGGAGCCTGTAAAAAGACTACGCCAAATTTTAGGGCAGCAGCAGTGAATCAGGATTTTCGTATAAAGTAAGCTTTACAGAGCCTTTTTCAAAATGTTGTACCGCCTTCCATGAATTAAAAAGTATTTCTAATTCTTCATCGCTAAATTCATTGATAACATTGGAGTATAAAATATAACGAAAATGTTGTAGGTTTTTTTCTTTAAAATCGGCATAACGCAGAGTATCCGTTTGTAAATGTGTGGCTTTTTTTGTATTCATCAATGGAAATTGTGTGCCGATGCCTTGCGGTGATATTTTTTTTTGGCGTATAATATAATCATACATTTTTTCTTCTGCGTCAAAAAAAGGTATATACGCCAAATGCCCGTCCCACGCTTTGGATATAGTAGGTGGATATATCCAAAAATGACCACTTAACGGCAATACAACAATGAAAATCAAGAAGAAAGTGCGCAATACCGTATGGCGGATTTGTGGTAAAAAATGTAACATCAGCAGTGCCCACAACAAAAAAAACGGTATAAAATAACGCGGAATAATGGGATTACTGCGGGTGATATTGATAAGTGCAAATAAGAACATAGGAGCGAAAAAAATCCACATCAGAAAGCAAGCGGCAGAGCTGATGTGTAAGCGGCGGCGCAGGAAACGATACAAAAAATACAACCCCAATATCCAGAACGCTATGCGCCCGTAATCCAAAAAACGCCACACTAAAACTACCGACTGCCGCAATATGGTAGCCGCTCCGTTCCATGTATAGTGCCCTCCCCAGGAAGTGGAGGCACTGTTGAATAAAAACCACCCGCGCTGCTGCCAATGATAGGCATTGTACGCAATGGTAGCCGCAGCAGCAGGCAAATAGGGTAATAAAACGCCGAATAAACGCCGCCATTGAAAAGTACGCGACTGGTACAAAAAAATCAACTGGCTCACAAAGAGGAACACACACAAAATTACTCCCCTGAAATTAATCAGTGCCATCAGTAGGCAGGCGACATACAAAGGCGCGTTTTTTTGCCTCAAAATAGCATTTAACCCCCAAAAATAAGCCGCACACAAAGGGATTTCGGTATTAACCATTGCACTTTGAGCCAAAAGTGTAGGTTCGGTGAGTAAAATCAGCAGACCAAAAAATTGTAAATTTTGAGGTAAAAAATATGCCGAAAACCGCAACCACTGTACCGCCAACAACAACAGAAAGGGCAGCACGGCGATATGGCTCACAGCTAAGGTTTTGCCGAAAATTTTCCACCACGCCGCCATGTAATAACCCCAAAACGGCGGGTGTCCGCAGTCTAAATCGGGCGGCAGCAGCAAATACCCGAAACCTTGCTCGTGATACCATTGTCCAAACTTTGAACTCAACAATACATTATCCCAAAAAAAAGGAATATTTAAACACAAAAGCGTCAGCAACACATAAAAAGCAAAGGCTATCGCCAATAGTTTTTTTTGTGTAATATTCCACGATACAGGTATCGGTGAAAATTTGCAACGGACACCGGAAGACACTATATGTAAAGAATTGATTTATTTGAAATGGTATAAAATTTTTATTATCAATTATTTATAAAAAGTTAATTATTTGTTGTCTTCAATATCTCCAAGCAGCGTATCAGTGCATCTTTCCAGTGTGTGGGGTGTATGCCAAAATCTTTGCGCAAGGAATCTAACGACAGCAAACTGAACAAAGGGCGCGTGGCGGCGGTCGGAAACTCGCTGCTTTTGATGGGATTTACCGGACAAGGAATACCGCTTTGGCGCATAATCTCATCGGCGAAATCGTACCACGAAGCCACGCCGGCATTGCTGAAATGCACAATATTTCCCTGCTCGTATAATGCTTTTTTTTCCAACAACTGCAAAAGTGCCACCGCTAAATCGGCAGCATAAGTGGGCGCACTGATTTGGTCGCTTACGATATGGAGGGCGGGGCGTTCTTTGCCCAAGCGGAGCATGCTTTTTACAAAATTATTGCCAAACACCGAATACACCCACGAAGTGCGCACCACCAATGTACACGGATTGTTTTCCAATACAGCCAGTTCGCCGGTTCGCTTGCTGCTGCCATATACGTTCAAAGGGTTGCACACCGAAAAAGGCTCGTTGGCACTGCCGTGTGTGCCGTCAAATACATAATCGGTGGATACATACAACAAAGGAGCAGCCCGCCGCGCACAAGCCCGCGCAATAGCGGCAGATGCTTCGCCGTTGATTCGGTACGCCAATTCGCTTTCGCTTTCTGCTTTATCTACTTGTGTGTAGGCGGCACAATGAATCAGCGCATCAAAAGGAGTGTGATGAAAAAAAGATTCAACGGCTGCCGTATCAGAAAGGTCTATATCGCGGCGTGCCACAAAATGAAAGCGATATTGCGGATATTTTGCAGCGATATTCTGCAACTCCTGACCCAACTGACCATTGGCTCCGGTAACAAGAACAATAGAAGGCATGAGCGTATTTTTTTGCCTTCAAAGGTAAAATTTTTTTTGAAACACAAACTACAAACGCTCCAATGCCGAAGCAATATTGCGGTCGTTGGAAAGATGCGGTACTTTATTTTGTCCGCCCAATTTGCCGATACTTTTCATATAATCCTGAAAAAATCCCTTGCGCACCGCTTTTATTTTTAAAGGTTGTAAAATGCGTCCTTCAATCAAATCGCGGTAATAAATGTTGCGGCGCATCAGGGCGGCATCTAAGTCGGCGGCAAAAGCGGCGGTTTGTGCGGGCGGCGTATCAAATTCTATCCACCACTCGTGATGGGGCAGTTCGCTGTTGCTGCTTTGCACCTGCGGAGCTACCGTAAATTCGGTTATGCGTACTTGATGCTGTGCGGCGGTGCTTGCCAAAGCACTTTCCACTTCTTCGGCAATGACGTGCTCGCCAAAAGCCGAAATAAAATGTTTGGTGCGTCCGGTGACAACAATACGATAAGGATTTTTTGAAACAAATTTTACGGTATCGCCGATATTATACGCCCACAAACCCGCATTGCTACTCAAAATCAGTGCATAATTAACACCTATTTCTACTTCGCCCAAGTGCAGACGCGTAGGATTTTCGTTAAAAATTTCGTCGGCGGGTACAAATTCAAAGAAAATTCCGGAGTAAATATTCAACAACAAACTCTCCTCTTGTTGGCTATCCTGATATGCAATAAAACCCTCCGAAGCCGGATAAGTTTCTATGTAGCTCACTTTGCCGCCTATGCTTTCCTGCATTTTGGCGCGATAAGGCTGAAAATTTACGCCGCCGTGCACAATAACCGACAAGTTCGGAAAAATATCTTTGATACGTTTGCCGTTGCTTACTTCGTGGAGGCGGTCAAAATACATTTGTACCCAAGGCGGAATACCACTGATAAGGCGCATATCCTGATGCAAAGTTTCCTGCACAATGGCATCTAATTTGAGTTCCCAGTCTTCAATGCAGTTGGTAGGATAGGAGGGGAGCTGATTGCGGCGCAAATAAGCGGGAATATGATGATTGACAATGCCCGAAAGCCTTCCGGTAGGAATATCGGCTACAGCGTGCAAAACGGGTGAGCCGGACAGAAAAATCATTTTTCCGTTGATAAAATCGCTGCCTACGCGATGCACCTGAGCCAAAAGCGCATTGCGTGCGCCGTTGATATGATTGCTGATGGAATCGCGGCTGATGGGGATATATTTAGTACCCGAAGTAGTACCCGAAGTTTTGGCAAAATATAAAGGGCGGTCTTCCCATAAAATATCTGCCTCGCCGTTCAACATCATCTCTATATAAGGCTTCAGAGCTTCGTAATCACGAATGGGTACTTGACGTTTGAAATCCTTGTAGGTGCGGATATGGCGAAAATTGTGGTCTTTGCCGAATTGAGTATCGCGTGCGCTGTCGGTGATGTCTTCAAGTACTTCGTGTTGCAAAGCTACGGCTTGTCGGTGGTAGTTTTCCAAGCGGCGTGTAGTGAAAGCGGCAAAAGGTTGTGCCAAAAAAGATTTTATGCCCATAGAAAAAGCGGTACAAAAATATATCAATGGTGTAAAAATAAAAAAACGCAATAATCCCTTAAAAAGTTGCCAATTTTTGCAAATTGCTTTGCGGTATAGCCTTAAAAAATGTTTTTTATACAATAAATGAGGCATAACAATTTGGGGCTATTTTAAAAAAACGTTAAAATTCAGTATCAAATGCACTATAATATGATAAGGCACTATCTTTGTATAAGATTTGAGTAAATGATATCGTTAAATAGGTTATTTATAATAAAATTGATGCTTATTTTTTGATTGGATATAAAAAAATGTCGGGAGTATTAAAATATCAATACCTTTGCGACCGATTTACTGATAAAAAAGTTTTTTTTATTTATATCTAAAAATATCGCGCTTTAATCTGATTACACCGTATGCGGGTTTTGTGGTATATTATATTATTGTTGTTGCAACTGCAATCCGGTTTGATATTTTCCTTTTCAGAAAAGTCAGAGCAGGATTTGTGTGGGGTTCTATCCAATCAGACGCAGCTTTCGGATAGTTCGGAAGAGCAATACCGCGATTTAGTTTCGTTTTTTACTTTTGTTCAAACTACGGACGAGGAAGAAAATGAAGACGATGATAAGGAACAGCATCTTACCTGTGGCAATAATTTGCCACTGTCGGCAGCAGTAATTGATGCTTATCCGTGGTCTTTTGCCAAATGGCAGACTGCCATTTGCTGCTGTATTTTTCCGCCTGATTTTTGCACGGCATTTCTTCTCAATACGCCCATTTATATTTGGTTGCGTAATTTTCGCTTGTGAGGTTTTTTGAGCAGGCTGTTTTTCTTTTATTTTTATGGTAATTTTTTTGTGGCTATTGCATACAATAGCACTTGTATAAAGTTGTGCTATGCCTTTTGCGGAGCATAGCTTCAGGTAGAAAAAATATCAATACCTTAAAGAAAAAAAATAGCCCTTTCTCTCTCTTCTTTTTATTGGCAAATGTATAAGTTGCAGCACCTTTTTGCGAGCAAAAGGGGGCAATTCAGTCGCAATGCTTTGTATTTGCTTTTTTATCTCTTTTTATTTTCAAAAACTTTTTTCAAAGCGTGTGCAATGCTGTTGGACAAAAACGCATGATTCGCTTTCGTGCATTGCGCAATTTTTTTAGTGATTTTTTTATGGCTAATCCTTCTTTAAATAATATATCTTCTGCCAATACTACGCCTAAAATTTTGCCAAAAGATGGCTTGGCGGGCTTGCAGGAAAATTTTTCTACCGATATAGTATCGGGTTTTATTGTGTTTTTATTGGCATTGCCACTGAGTTTGGGTATTGCCAAAGCATCTGATTTTCCGCCTTTGATGGGCTTGGTATCAGCCATTATCGGGGGTATTTTGGTGAGTTTTCTGGCGGGTTCGCGCTTGACCATCAAAGGACCTGCCGCCGGTTTGATTGTAATTGTGGTGGGTGCAGTGAGCGACTTCGGCGGCGGCGAAACTGGCTGGCATTTAGCATTGGGAGCGATGGTTGTAGCGGGCATTATTCAAATTTTATTCGGTGTATTCAAATTTGGAAAATTGGTGGATTTCTTTCCACTTTCTGCCGTACATGGTATGTTGGCGGCTATCGGTATGATTATCATTTTGAAACAAATACCGGTACTTTTAGATGTAGATCCGGCAATGGCAAAAGGTAAAGACCCTTTTGAATTGCTGGCTTCGCTGCCCGAATTTTTTAGTCACTTAGACCCCAAAGCCACCGCTATCGGTGTAGTGAGTTTTTTGGTGATGATGTTTTGGAACGATGTGGCGAAGGGCTTTCTGAAAAAAATTCCCGCTCCTCTCATTGTACTGCTCATCGCCATTCCCGCCGAATTAGCGATGGATTTTCAGCATACCGAGCCGTCTTATGCGTTGGTACATATTGGCAATTTGCTCGAAAATATCAAAATCAATGTGGATTTTTCGGGTATGCAACAAATGGGACTGTTTATTAAATATGTGGTGATGTTTGCTTTGGTGGGTTCTTTGGAGTCTTTGCTCACAGTGAAGGCGATAGATATGATGGATCCTTACAAACGCAAATCCAACGCCAACAAAGACCTCATCGCCATTGGTATCGGCAATACTTTGTCTGCCGTTTTGGGCGGTTTACCTATGATTTCGGAAGTAGCGCGTAGTTCAGCCAATGTAAACAACGGTGCAAAAACACGCTGGGCAAATTTCTTTCACGGCTTTTTTATTTTGGTTTTTGTATTGTTGGCAGCACCGCTTATTGAGTTAATTCCGAACACGGCATTGGCGGCTATGCTTATCAGCGTGGGTATCAAATTGGCGCACCCCAAAGAGTTTATTCATATTTTTGAAATAGGAAAAGAGCAACTTGCTATCTTTTTGGTAACTATTTTCTTTACACTCTATGAAGATTTATTGGTAGGTATAGCGGCAGGTATTTTGCTAGAAATCATCATTCATGTTGCCAATGGAGCACCTTTATCCAATTTATTCAAAGTACCCGCTACGGTATCTTTCAACGATGGTACTTATTTGGTAGAAGTAGATAAATGCGCTATTTTCTCCAATTATCTCGGACTGAAATCAAAATTAGAAGCCATACCTTCCGGTCAGCATATCGTTCTCAATTTCAACAACACCTGCTTAGTGGATCATTCGGTGATGGAGAGTATTCACCATTTTGAACATAACTATCAGGAACATGGCGGCATTTTTGAAATAGTGGGTTTAGAAGAACACGAACCACTTTCCAAACACAAACGTTCGGCACGCAAAAAGAAATTAGTTGTAACCCAATAAAAATATATAAAAAAACATGAAAAAATATATAATAACGGGGTGTCTGATGATAATGTTATTGCTACCTTTGGTGATGAAAGCACAAGCTTCGCCTTTGCACCAGTATTCCGACAACGTGAATGCTTGGCTGATGTATTTCGGCGACCATAAAGTATCGGACAAATGGGGCGTACACATAGAGGCACAATGGCGCAGAAACGACGTGCTTGAATATTGGCAACAATTGTTGTTGCGCACGGGTATCAATTATCATATCAACCCTTCCGTATTTGCTACTGTGGGCTATAGCTATGTAAACACCTATCCTTATGGCGATTTTCCGGTGAAATCAACTTTTCCCGAACATCGGATATGGGAGCAACTTCAGATAAAAACACCACTCAACCGCATAGAGTGGGTGAGTCGTTTTCGTTTGGAGCAACGTTTTTTACATTTGCCCTATCTTAATACATCTACCAATATCTACGAGCCAAATAAAGATGCCACTTACATCAATCGCTTTCGTTTATTCAACCGTTTTTCCTTGCCTTTTAAAGGAAAAACTATCAGCGATAAAAATTTTTATGCTACTGTATATGACGAAATCCTGATTAGTTTCGGTAAAAATGTAGCAGCAAATATGTTTGACCAAAACCGCCTATATGGAGCAATCGGTTACAAAATTCCGAAAATAGGCAAGTTAGAAGTCGGTTATTTGTTACAAACAATTCTGAAAAGCGATGGCATCAAAATGGAAAGAAACCATACGCTTCAGGTGGGTTTATTCTCTAATGTAGATTTTTATAAAAAGAAAAATAATTAAATTGCATGAAACACGAAATGCAAGGGGGAGAAATTTTTGATTTGGAGCAGGTACTGCACGAATTGAAACATTATCTCCCCAGCCAAATGACCCTAAAAGATTTTATTCACCACAATTCGCTGCACGCTTTTCAGCAGAAAAAATTTTATGAAGGCATTTTTCGCTCTTCTAAATTATTCGGCTACAAAGTGACACTGCAATTAGATGATTTTCGCCAGTTGTTCAAATTAGGCAGAATCAAAGAAGGAGTAATTGACCGTATTATTATTGAACGAAAAGGCAGCGAAAACCTGGAACTATGGGCAGAGCGCGTATTGATAAAAAAATATGACGAAAACATAAAACCACGCATCGGATTGCTGCGAAGTAATTGGAAAAAATATTATAAAATTGACTTGGATACTTTGGTTCACTCCCTATTATACAGAATTTTGTGTGGATATTTAGACCAAGGAATTGCACTTTGGGATTTTCCGGTGGAGAAACAGGGATTTTTGGAAAGTGTTTGTTTTATGGAACAACAAAGTGTGAGCAGTTTTTTTAAATGTAAAAAAGTAAGGAATATGTTGCAAGAAAGGTCTTTGGGTATCAAAGACCTCTTGCAGCGTATTGTTGGCGATGAGCGGTATTATGAGCAGTATTTGTTTGATATGGCGTTTAGTCATCGCGGGTGGAGTGGTATGGTGGCAGTAGTGGAAGATAATGACAACGCTCTCCTTATCAAAAAGCCCATTTCTTTGAGCGATTTGATTCATTTTGAATTGTTGTTGGAAATAGACCGTTTGACGATGATATTGGGCGAAAACTGGCAGCCACTCGCTACCAAAGTGCAAGAGCCACCGGTGGATATTTTTGCGCCTACGCCACTCACCGAATTAGACGAAGTGTTTAAAATATGGCAAGATGCTTTTGAGTGGAGCTATTATGATGAAGTAATTCAGGGCATTAAAACCAATATCAACACACCCAAAAACATACCGCCACCCCGTTTTCAAGCCATTTTTTGCATTGATGAGCGCGAGTGTTCCATTCGTCGCCATTTGGAGTATGTAGCCCCGACTGCGAAACGTTGGGCGCACCCGGATTTTTCGGTGTTGAGTTTTATTTCAGACCGCAGGGCGCAAAATTTATGGATAAATTGTGTCCGGCTCCCGTAACTCCGCGCTATCTTATCAAAGAATACGATGTGTCCGCTCACCGCCACAACGATATAATGTTGTCGAGCAGCAGCCACCATTTTCTAAAAAGCTCTTTGGCTACGCTGTCGTTGGGGGTTTTATCTTTGTGGAAATTGTTTCAAGGTACTTTTTTTCCTAAAATGAGTCCTTCTATTTCCGATGCTTTCGCACACATGCACCCACACGGAAAACTTACCGTAGAGAATAAAAGCCTTGATGATGTGGAAGAGGGTTTGCAGGTGGGTTTTACCATCGCTGAAATGGCTGAACGTGTAGAGAACTTTTTGCGTGGCATCGGTTTGATAGGGGCGTTTTCCGAACTAATTTATATGGTATCGCACGGCAGCAGCAGTGCCAATAATCCGCACCACGGCGCACACGACTGTGGGGCGTGTAGCGGTCGTCCGGGCTGTGTCAATGCCCGTGTATTTGCAATCATGGCAAACCACCAGAAAGTGCGTGCCGTATTGCGCGAAAAAGGTATTGATATCCCCGACTCCACCCGCTTTATCAGCTCTATGCACGATACATCGAGCGATTTAATAGCCTACTATGATGACGATATGCTCAGTGCCGCACAAGCCTCCCTGCATCGCGAAGCAAAGGCGGCTTTTGAAGCAGCTTTGGATCTGAACGCCAAAGAACGGTCGCGCCGTTTTGCCTCCATTGATACCAACCAATCCATCAAGGCGGTGCGAAAAGCCATACAAGACCGTTCAGTATCGCTTTTTGAGCCGCGCCCCGAATTAGGACACGGTACCAATACGCTGGCTATCATCGGCAGACGCAGTGTTACGCGGGGTTTGTTTTTAGACCGCCGTGCTTTTTTAAATTCCTACGATTATCGTACCGATCTGGAAGGCAAATATTTGCGCAATGTGATGGCACCTATCGGTGTGGTATGCGGAGGCATCAATCTGGAGTATTATTTTTCGAGAGTGGATAATTTGAAATTGGGCTGCGGAACTAAACTGCCGCACAATGTGATGGGCTTGGTGGGTGTAGCCAACAGCAGCGATGGCGACTTGCGCCCGGGCTTGCCCTGGCAAACGGTAGAACCCCACGATCCTGTGCGCTTGTTGGTGATAGTGGAACATTTTCCGGAGGTGGTATTGCAGGTCATTAAAAGCTCAGATGCCATGTATGAATGGTACAAAAACGAATGGGTACATATTGCAGCCCTGCACCCCGAAACGCAAGAGTTTTTCTATTTTAAAAACGAATATTTTATGCACTATCACGCCGAAGCCGCAGACCTGAAAGCGGTGGAAAATGTGCATCATTTCTTCGAAAAAGCTCCGGCGATGCTCACCAATCATATTGCACACGCCACTTTTGAAAATCTTCCTATTTACCAAATTGATAGTAATATATCCACTACTACAGCACCATGAACTTAATGTTGTCATTGTTTTTAATACTGCCTTTTATGGGCTTTTTGGGCAGTTTATTATTCAAAAATCATCAGGAAAGAGCTATTGCGGGCATTGCCATTGCTATCAGCGGCGCACAGATGCTGCTGGCACTTGTTTATGCCTTTTACTGGTTAGTGCAGGGGATTCCGTTTTACGAGCAGCATTTATTGACCATTTACCAAAATCAGGATTTTAAATTTGGGTTAGATGTTTTTTATGATAAAACAACGGCAGTTTATACCATCGTGGCTGCTGTTATTATATTTATCATCAGTGTATTCAGCAAAACCTACATGCACCGCGAAAGCGGATTTAAGCGTTTTTACAACCATGCTTTGTTGTTCAATATCGGTTTGCATACGCTTTTGCTGGCGGGTAATTTTGAATTTCTGTTTTTGGGTTGGGAAATAATGGGTATCAGTTCTTTTTTATTAATCGCTTTTTACCGCGACCGTTATTTACCGATCACGCTTTTATTTTGGAGGCAGTGGCAGATTATCCCACGCGCACACTCATGGTGGGCTTGCTGTTTTTGGTGGCTGCCTCCGTGAAGTCGGCGCAATTGCCTTTTTCGGCGTGGCTGCCTCGTGCTATGGAGGGTCCCACGGTGTCCAGTGCACTTTTCTACGGTTCTTTGTCGGTGCATATCGGCGTATATTTGCTGTTGCGCGTTTATCCGGTGTGGGAACCTGTGATGTTAGTAAAAGTATTGGTGATTATCATCGGATTGAGCACGGCGATAGTAGGCTCTATGATAAGTCAGGTGCAGGCTACCGCCAAAACACAAATAGCCTACTCCTCATTGGCACAAATCGGGCTGATATTTGTAGAAATTGCTTTGGGTTGGCATTATTTGGCATTGTTGCATTTTGCGGCAAATGCTTTTTTGCGCACCTATCAGTTGTTAGTATCTCCTTCTGTGATGAGCTATTTGATACACGAACAATTTTACAGCTATAATCCCAATAAAGCGCAGCTTTTTTCTTTTTTACCCAAAAAACTGTACTACTCTTTGTATATGTTATCGGTAAAAGAATACAATTTAGATACTTTGTGGTATCAATATATGTGGTTGCCGTTTAAAAAAGCGGGAAGATCGCTACATCCTTTGCGTAGCACCTTTGCCGAAATTATTTTTATTGTATTAATGGTGTTGGGTGTGGTGTTTTATCTGCTATATCCTACCGATGCAGCGTATCAATACACCTTTATTGCGGCAATTTATGGAGCTATCTCCTTGATTTTGGTGCTGATAGCCGCTACTGAGCGTTTTTCGGCTATTCGCGCCTGGATATATGTGGCGATGAATCAGGTGTTTTTTATGCTGTCTATTGTGCAGCAGCACCGTTTTCATTTCACAGATATCGTTTTTTATTTAAGCGGAACGGTCGGTGCTTTTGCGGGTGGGCTTTTGGCGTTGAACTGGGTAAAAACCAAAGAAAATACCATACGCCTCAACGAATTTAACGGACATATTTATGAGCATCCGAATTATGCTTTGTTGTTTTTGGTGAGTGCGCTTACCATTGTCGGTTTTCCTATTTCACCCACTTTTCTGGGTTTCGACATTTTGTTTTCTGAGATAGAGTTCAGCCATCGGTTGTTGTTGGTACTTAACTGTCTCACCTTCGTAATACTTAAGATAGCGGTATTGCGTATTTATGCGCGAGTATTTTTAGGGCAACACGTCAAAACCTATCACGAAGTTGCTTTCAGAAGTTCTTAGAAGATTTTTTATGTTATTGTGCGTTGTTTTTATTGTAAGTTGTTTTTAAGTGAAAAGTGCTGCTTTCGGGCAGCACTTTTTCTTTTTTTTTAGAAAAAATATTTTTTTATACACTGCCCTTGTTTAAATTTATAGAGCTTAGGCAAAAAAACGACCATTTAAAAAAAACAAAACCACATCAGGTTTTTTCAAAAAAACCTGATGTGGTGCGTGAAAATTTTATAAAAATCTATCTAAAAAAATAAAAACGCTTTATTTGATTAAGCCCGCACCTACGGTTTCAAAAGTGCCTTCGTCTATGATAATAAAACTGCCAGTGTAGCGATTGCGGTTGTAGGAGTCGTAAAACAAAGGATTCATGGTACGCAGCGAAATGCGTCCGATGTCGTTTAAGCCGATGATTTTATCATCTTCTATGCGGCTCAAATGGTTGATGTCCATTTTGTATTTAATATCTTTTATCACACAGCGCGTTTCTTTGCTGGTATGTCTTAATATGTATTTTCCGTTGATTTGCAGAGGCTTATCGCTCATCCAGCATATCATGGCTTCTATGTCTTGCCCTTGATGCGGCACATTGCTGGCACGCACAATCATATCGCCGCGACTGATGTCTATTTCATTTTCCAGCGTAATGCTCACCGACATAGGTGCAAAGGCTTCTTGCAGGCTGCCGTCGAGGGTGTCGATGCTTTTGATGCGGCTCGTAAAGCCCGAAGGCAAAGTCATTACTTCGTCGCCTACGCGCAGCGTGCCGCCTTCCATGCGTCCGGCGTAGCCGCGATAATCGTGAAATTCGGTGCGTTGCGGGCGCAGCACATATTGTACCGGAAAACGCGCATCAATGCGGTTGAGGTCGCCCGAAATATGAATAGTTTCGAGCAAATATAAGAGCGTAGGACCTTGATACCAGTTCATGCGTTCCGAACGATTTACTACATTATCGCCCAACAAGGCACTAATAGGCAGGTAGTGAATATCCACAATGCGCAATTTTGACGAAAAATCTTCAAAATCGGTTCTGATGCTGTCATACACTTCCTGACTGTAATCCACCAAATCCATTTTATTGATGCACAATGCCACATGCGGAATGCCCAACAACGAAGCAATAAAAGCGTGGCGTTTGGTTTGTTCAATAATGCCTTTGCGGGCATCTACCAAAATAATCGCTAAGTTGGCAGTAGATGCACCCGTCACCATATTGCGGGTATATTGAATATGTCCGGGTGTGTCGGCGATAATGAATTTGCGGCGTGGCGTGGCAAAATAGCGGTAAGCCACATCAATAGTGATGCCTTGCTCGCGCTCGGCTTTCAGTCCATCGGTGAGCAATGCCAAATTTACATATTCTTCGCCGCGGCGTTCGCTGGCACTTTTAATGGCATCGTATTGGTCTTCAAAAATGGATTTGGTATCGTAAAGCAAACGCCCGATAAGGGTGCTTTTGCCATCGTCCACACTGCCGGCAGAAGTAAAGCGCAGCAGTTCCATATTCATATAAGTATTTTGGCTGTCGGTGAGGGTTGTTTGCGGCATAATAAAATGCAATAATTGCTAAAAAATAAAATAAAAACGACAAAAACTGTGATTTTCAGGCTGCAAAGATGCAACAATTATGGCTTTTATGGAAAAATAAGTGTGGGTGATTTTTATTTCAATGATTAAAAAAGAAATAAATTGTTGAAAATCAATGTTTTATTTTACTTAAACTGTCAAAATAGAAAGGTCTATTGTTTGCACAAAAAAAAGCCCTGCCGATTGGCAGGGCTTTTATAATTAACTATTTATAGCGGACAACACGCTATATTAATCTTTTTTAGCTCCGTCTTTTTTGCAGCAGCCTTTTTTTGCGCCGCCATTGCACGCCGGACCCGCAGGCAATACAGAAGCATCTTGGCTTTTAGCCTCTTTTACTACTTCTTCACCATTTTGCAAAGCCGAAAATTCGGTAGTTTCGGTACTCATTACTTTGCCGGTTTTGCCGCAAGTTTGGGTAGTTATTACTTTGCCGCTGTGTGGGCAAGCCGATACAGTAGTAATATCACCTGTGCCGGCATCTACTTTTTTTGCTGTAATCATTCCTTCATCATCTACAGCAGTTACAAAACCTTTCTTTTGGAGATTTTCTGCTGCTGTGCTGCTACAATATTGCTTGCTGCCACTGTCTGCATTGAGTACGTTTTTACCCATCATTGCAGAATTTTTGGAGCAAGAAGAAGCATCAGCTCCTTTTTTAGAGCAACAAGCCGCTGCCGCGCCAAGTCTTTTTTAGAGCAAGAACTTGCATCGCCTTTTTTAGAACAACAAGCCTTTCCGCTTTGAGCCATCGCCGCTACACTGAACATAACAGTAGCAAGCATCAAGAAAAATAATTTTTTCATTTACTGAATAAAATTTAGAAGTTATTTAAAAATAATAATTTAATCTTTTTAATTACAACACAAAATTACACCACAATATTGAGAATTTGAGTAATAATTAACAACTATTAACGCTTTTTGTTGAAAAACTCATTGGATAAACAGTATTTAACGCTAAATAAACTTTAAACATATTTTTATTATCTTTGCATCTATTAAAAAAATTATACTACTACTCTTTATTATCTTTTATGAACTTACATTTTTCTTTTTTACGCATTTTTTTGTTATTTGCCTTTTTTGTTGTGTATAACATTCACCTGCAAGCACAGGAAGAAGAAAAAGGTATTTATTATTATGACGTGATTTTTTTGAGTAGCGGCGGTTTTCTGAAAGGAGAAATTTTGATTTTTCAGGAAACAGACGGAGATATTACTTTTAAAGATACCAATGGGAATACATATTCTTTCTCACGCAAGGACTACAAATATTTTAAAGAGAAAGAGCGTTTTTATATCAGTGAGAAAAAGAAAAAAAAGGATACACTTTCCATAAAACAACGCAAAATAAATCAGTTTGAGTTTTCTTGCGGGCTGCGACCGTATCAACATTTTTTTGAAACAATAGAGATTCCGTTGGATGCTGTTTATATTAGTAGGAAAAAGGCAACTTATGAGTTTGACCTTCCTTTGTCGGTACATTTTGAGTTTGGTAAATATTTTAACAGGAGGCATTATTTGGGTTTAAGCGCAGATTATGGAATTCTTACTTCAGAGATTGTAACTAATTATTTGTCGTATGGGGTAAAATATAAATATCAGTACGATGCCTATAAACATAATACTTTAACCTATTTGTTTGCACAGTTGAGCAATTCTCGGTTGGAGGGTTTTTTCTCTTCTTATAAGAAAGATGTTTTCAATAATATCTATATTGCATCTAGAAGTACTAAAATGACGATGGAGTACCCTGAAATTTCTTTGGGGCACGGATTTATGCTTATGTTGAAAAACAAAAGAGCCGTGGGTATTGAGCTTTCGATGTTTAGAGCACTTAAGCAAATAGAACCTGTTTATGAACTAGCTCCTCCGTCTGATTTTCCTATTTTACGCAAGCAAATTTTCGGAGTATCCGGCAGTTTAATATTCAATTTGTAATTTGTTTTTCGCAACATCTGAATTTTTTATAAAAAATATTTGCCAAAATTTGCACAAATCAAAAACCTCCGTATCTTTGCAACGCTTTTCAGAAAAAGCACCCCATCACGACCATACAATGGCCCGTTCGTCTAGGGGTTAGGACATCTCCCTTTCACGGAGGAAACAGGGGTTCGATTCCCCTACGGGCTACCAACAATACACAAAAATTCCCCGATATTGCTTCAGCATTCGGGGAATTTGTTTTAAAAACACCGCTTTGGTGTGGGTGGGCAAGGCTCCGTAGTTTAATGGATAGAACGAGGGTTTCCGGTACCCTTGGTGGGGGTTCGATTCCCTCCGGAGCTACTCCTTTTCTTTATATCACTTCTTTTTTTTGTATCAACTGCCGCGATAGGTGCTGTATCCGAAAGGATTGAGCAGCAAAGGGACATGATAATGCTCGTGGTCGGCGATATGAAATATAATTTCTACGCGCGGATAAAAATTGGGAGTGCCACTTTGAGCAAAATAAGTAGCTGTATCAAAAATCATCTTATAATCGCCTGCTGCCAAAAACATAGAAGGCGGCAGCAAATCGGGTATTCTGCCATCGTGATTGGTGCAGCCTTGTGCTAGAGTGCGCCACTGCCGCTTGCTCAGGCAGCCTTGCAGTTGTATGTGCAGATGCGGGGCGGGTTTTCCGATCGCGGTATCTAAAACGTGGGTGGTAAGTTGGCTCACTTTCAAAAAACTCCAGTCGGCGGCGGTCAAGAGTTTTTTCAGGCGTATGACGGTAATTTTGTGCTGCTCGTTGGCGGCAATGTGTATTTCGTTGTCGGGGCTGTTGTGGAGGCGGGCTTCCAAAAGACGGAGCATTTCGTCTGCACTTTTGCCGGTGGCACATACAATAAATATATAGCCAAATTTTTGTTCGTACAATTGATTGGCAGTTGCCAGCTTTTCCAAAACACTCACATCGGCAGCAGCTACCGCCGCTTGTTCTTTGCCCGCAAATTTTTGTTTCAAACTATTGAGGTCGCCGATTTTCGGGTGATGACCAAAGGCTTCCGTATAGTCGTGTTCCGCGCATTGCCCGTACCAAATGTCGGTGGCGTGCTGGAGCAGTCGGGCTTCATCGGCGAAAGGGAAATGCGCCATAAGTTGTTGTACCCAGTGAGCCGAGCCGCAACATTGCCGCAGCAGGTCGGCAGCTTCGGAAGGTGCTAAATTGTTGAATTGCTGCAAATTCATATAAAAAATTGAATATTTTAGAGAAAAAATTGATATAAAAACGTAAAGTGAAACATCTTTAAGCGTATTTCGGCAAAAAGCAAAACTGTAATTATCGTTTTGCATTAATTATGAACTTAAATTCAAAGTGAACATTATTTTATTCCATTTTGATTGATAAAATCGCACAATTTATTAGTTATAAAATATTGATTTTTAATTATTTGTAATGAAAAAATAATACAAAAATATCGCCATAAAAGGAATAATAAAAATTGTGTCCGTTCAGGTGTATTTTATTTGTATTCCGAAAATATTTGTTTTTCAGAGATTTTAAAAAAAACAAACAAACGCCATCGACACGAAATTTTTATAGCAGCAAAAACGACCTTCAAAAATCTGGACTTCTTCTGGGTACAAGATTTGGTTCAATGTTCATATCGTTTCAAAAAAAAGAGGTTGGCGGCGGCGGGTTTCATTTTTCTGCAAATATATCAGTCCTTCTGGGCTTTTTCAATGTTCGATTTTGTACGAATGTAACATAAGTAACAAATCATTCTAAAGATTATAATAACATTTGCAATTAATAAAATACCCGTTTAAAATATAATGCCTGAAAATTTCAAAATTGTGGTAGTCGGTGGCGGTAATGCCGGACTTTCTCTTGCCGCACAATTATTGCTCAAAGATGCTTCGCTGTCGGTAGCAATTATAGAGCCTTCCGAAAAGCACTATTATCAACCGGCTTGGACTTTGGTAGGAGCGGGTGTGTACGACATCAAAAAAACGGAGCGTTTAGAGAAAGATTTTATTCCTAAAAAAGCTACATGGATAAAAGATGCCGTTGTTGCTTTTGAGCCGGAACACAACAAAGTTGTTTGTAAGTCGGGCAAAGAAATCAGCTATGAAATATTGGTGGTATGTCCGGGTATTCAGTTGGATTGGGATAAAATAGCAGGTTTGAAGGAGAATTTGGGCAAAAATAATGTATCCAGCAATTATTCTTTTGACTACGCGCCATATACATGGGAAATGATTAAAAATTTCAAAGGCGGGGTTGCTGTATTTACCAATCCGCCCACACCTATAAAATGTGGCGGCGCACCACACAAAATTATGTACTTAGCCTGCGATTATTGGGCAAAAAACGGAGTTATGGAAAAAACCGAAGTACATTATGTGTCGGGAGCGGGCGTTATTTTCGGGGTGCCTGAATATGCCGCCACTTTGAAAGAAATTTTGGCACGGCACAACATAAAAACACATTTCGGAGCCATAGTAAAATCTATTGACGGCGGCAAGCGCGAAATTACTTTTGAAGCCAAAACCGACAGTATCAAAGAAATACAGTCACAAACCCAGTTTGCCGCTTGTTTTGGTATGGAGCCTGCCGCCGATTCGCCTACAACTTTGGTTAACCTCAAATTTGATTTTTGCCATGCTGTTCCGCCGCAATCAGCTCCCGATTTTATCAAAAAAAGTCCGCTTGCCGATGCCAACAGCCCTTATGGATATGTAGAAGTAGATAAGCACACTTTTCGGCACACGCGCTACCCCAATGTATTTTCGCTCGGCGATGCCAGCAGTGCCCCTTGCAGCAAAACCGGTGCTGCCATACGCAAACAAGTGCCGGTGGTGGTGTCGCATATTTTGGCGCAACTCAACAAAAGCACTTCTACCGCCTCCTACGACGGACAATCGGCTTGCCCGATTCCTACTCAATACGGCAAATTGATGCTGGCAGAATTTGATTATTCCAACAAACCCAAAATGACTTTTCCTTTTGACCAAGCCAAACCCAGACGCTCTATGTGGGTATTGAAGAAATACATATTGCCGTGGTTGTACTGGAATAAAATATTGAGCGGGAAAGCCTGATTTTTAATACAAATGATTGAATTTTAATGATTGAATACAATTAAAATATTATACTAGCACAGAAGAACCCAATCTCTTATTTTAATATTTATACAGCATAGTTGCCGATACTCGCCATGGAGGTAAGTAGAAGCAATTATGCTTTTTTTATGCTTTAGATATCCGATAATTAGGGCTGTTTTTATAATTTAGCTATCTTGAAAGCCTTTAAAAACGGAAATAATTAAAATCATTTTTTTATATGCAACTTAAAAATATAGAATTTAAAGCAAAAGTGGAGGATATAGCCCCTTATGAGCAAAAGCTGTTATTGTTGAATCCCGTTTTTTGTGGCATCGACCACCAAACCGACACCTACTTTCGGGTGCAAGAAGGGCGGCTCAAATTGCGCGAAGGAAACATTGAAAACGCCTTGATTCATTATTATCGCCCTGATGCGGCTGCCGTTAAATTGTCGGATATTGTGCTGTATCCGCACACGCCGCAGGCTGCTTTAAAACAGATTTTATCGCTGCATTTGGGCATTAAAACTATCGTAGAAAAACGGCGTAAAATTTATTTTATCAATAACGTAAAATTTCATTTTGACATAGTGCCGCAATTAGGTCATTTTGTGGAAGTAGAAGCCATTGACGAAGCCGAAAAATATACAATTGCGTATCTGCAACAACAATGCAATTTTTATTTTGATTATTTCGGTTTAAAAAATGATAACCTTATCGCACAATCGTATAGTGATATGATAGAAGAACTTGCTAATTAAGCAATTTTTTATTGATAAATGGGGGCACTACAAATTTTGTTCAATAGCAATAAATTTTTTAAGAGCTGAATTTTAAAAAATTTATTATATATTTGTTATTTTACCATTTAAATACTTTTATCATGTCGTTTTTCAAATGTATTTTCATTGTTTGCGCCGTATTAATGAATATCAATATTGCAGCGCAAAATTATGCCGCTTTGGTTGCCGGTGTAAGCACGGTATATACGAGCGGTTTGCCTTCGTCTATGTTTCCTTATAATAGTGCCGCCGTGCCGATAGTTGCGGGGGCAAGTACGGCTTCTTTTCCTTCCATTTTTGCAATGGCAGCTGCTTATGGCTCAGGAAAAGTGGTAGGCGTGGCGCACGAAGGAGTTTTTGGCAATAGCGATATTGTATTGTATCAAAATAATACTTTTGCGCTCAATATCTGCAACTGGTTAGACCAATCCAATTTGAACACAGTGGCGATTAGTTCGGGACACGGCGAATGGGCAAACTACAATAACCTCACTACTTTTCGCACCAATCTGCAAAATGCGGGCTATACTGTTACAAACCTTGCTACCTCTCTTACAGCTGCTTCGTTGAGTGGTAAAGGCTTGTTGATTATCGGTAATGCGTGGGGTTCTTTTACGGCTGCCGAAATTGCTGCGCTCAACGCATATATCAGTGGCGGCGGCGGTGTGCTGATGATGGGCTTGGGCTGGTCGTGGGAAGCCTACAACAGCGGCGGTGCTGCCACTTATCCGATGAATATTATCGGAAATACGTTTGGGCTGCACTGGACGGCTACCACTATCAGCGATGCCACCAACCAATACAATGGACAACCGCTTTTTACCACACTATATCCTCAGTCTGCCAATTTAATGACAGTGGCATCTGCCTGCGATTATATCAACAATACAACCGCAACCTATCCTGCTACTTTGCCCACCGTGCTGCAAAATGATGCAACGCTGCGCACCAATTATATCAATGCGCACTTATTTATGAAACAAACCATACTCACATTGCCCGCCGGAAATTCCCTGCGGCAGGATATATTTGATTGTTATGAAAATTTAATCAATACCTATCCTTCTTATTTCAAAAAAGGGGTGATATATAATTCAACTACACAAAATAATTTTGCGTGGATACGCGAGCGAGTACAACGCAATTATGCCGATGCACTTGTGCTTACGCCTGCGCTCAAAACACAAATTTCCAATACTTTGGGATTAAGCGGCGAGTATGAGTGGATATGGACCAATTTTTCTACTTTGCTGGCGGATAATTCTGCGTTGGACGCACCGCAAAAAAGTTTTTTGTTTAAGCTCTACTCGGCTATTCCATCTACGCTGCACAATTTGCGTTTGATGTCGTTTGCCGATGAATTGGGTGCGCCGCCTGTGGCATCTTCGGGAGCTATTCCTAATTTTTTAACCGGAGTCAATGCCAGTATTAATTCTTTTTCCAATACTATCGGCACTTATCCCGAAAATCAGTTTCCGAGCGAGGTGCCTGCGGGTAGTACCGATATATTTTGTGCCGCCGCCGCCCACGAAATCAACCATATTGTTGATGCGTATTACATAGAAGGAAATACGGCATTCAAAAATCGCAAAACCCAACTCATTGCACAAGCGGGCAACGACAGCCTCAATTATTTGCGCAGTACGCTTCCGAGTGGTTTTTTTGTAAGCAGCCCGCAGGAGTTTATTGCTTCTATTGCCAATCAATGGTGTACAGATACCAAAAAAGCCCTTGATTTGGCTTTGATACGTTTTAATGCCGGACGCAGCCAACCTTTAAACCAATTTTTATATATGGCAAATATTTATACGCTCGGTTTGTATCACACTGTTTTTTATAGTAATAATACACAGGCAAATTTCAGCAGCAAATATGTGAAAATAGGCAGAGACAGCCAAAACCGCCTCAACAGTATTTGTTATGACGGAGTTTCGTATAATTTTGTATTAGATGCTACCGGAAATGTTACCGCTTACAGCACCACGGCTTGTACGGATTGTCAAATTACGCCTACGATTACAGGTGATGCTGCGGAGTGTAGCAATAATGTGTCGGTGTATAGTATTCCTGCACAAGCGGCGGGCAGTATTTATCAGTGGATAGTAACGGGAGGAATTATTGTATCGGGGCAGGGTACAAACAGTATTCAGGTGCAATGGTATGATGATGCCAATGGCACTGTGAAAGTAAATGTAGTAAAATAGAAGAAAAATGAGGTTATCATGTTAAAATTTTGGTATTATTTGTGTGTCGGCATAAAAAAACATACTTTTGATGTGATGACCACACTGTATAAAAAACTATGGTATGTTGTGATTGGACTGCTTTGTGTTGCTCCTTTTATTAATCTGGAGGCGCAGGCAGATTTTCCCGATAATGGCGTGTTGTATAATGACACATTGCTGCCGCGTGTTGATATTTGGATAGCTGCTGCCGATCTGGAAAATATTTTTGATGATGTTTGGAGCAATACTGAATATCCGGCGACTTTTGCTTTTTCTGACGGCACGCATCAGGATACGGTGCAGCAGGTGGGGTTTCGTTTACGAGGCTCTTCATCGAGGGTAGCTGCCAAAAAATCATTTAAAATTTCTTTCAATACCTTTGAGCAAGGGCGCAAATACAGAGGTGTTGAAAAACTCAATCTCAACGGCGAGCACAATGACCCCTCTGTTATGCGCTCTAAGATTTGCTGGGATATGTTGCGCCGTCTGCGTGTTCCCGCACCGCGTGCCAATCATGTGTTGCTCTATATCAATGATACATTTTATGGTGTATATATTAATGTAGAACATATTGACGAAAATTTTGTCGCTTCGCGCTTCGGCAACAACGATGGCAATTTGTATAAATGCACTTATCCTGCCGCTGCCGAATATTTGGGCAACAACCCACAAAGCTATATGAATGCCGGCTACGAACTCAAAATCAGCGGCGAAACTCCTTTTGAAGATGTGATACAATTTACGAAAACCCTTCAGGACAGCGAAGCGGAAACGATGGAATGTGATTTGAGTGAGCTGTTAAATACAGAAAGCTATTTGCGAGCCGCCGCTTTTGAAGTAATGGCGGCTCACTGGGACGCACCGCTATATAACCGCAATAATTTTTATTTATACCACAATACTCGCAACAACCGCCTCGAATATATTCCCTACGATACCGACAATACTTTTGGTATTGATTGGTTCGGTATTGATTGGGTAGCACGCAATATTTATGATTGGGACAAGCCGAATGACCCGATGCCATTTTATGAGGCTTTGATAAATAATGCGGAGATGAAAGCCAAATACACACAATATATTCGTTTTATTGCCGACAGTTTATTCAATGATACCAATTTTATTGCCGATATTACCCAACGCCGCGATATGATTACACCTTTTATTGAGCAAGATGATTTTTATACCTACGATTATGGATTTACGCCGCAGGATTTTCTCGACAGTTACAGTACGGCTTTGGGGGGACACGTCAAATCGGGGCTTTTTCAATACATTGGTTCGCGGGCTAATTCGGCTTTGGCACAGGCACAAGATTTAGCCTTTGCACCTGTGGTGGAACATATCCTCCACAGTGCGCCCCTGCCCGCCGAATGGTGGGAAATTGCCTTCAATATAACGACTCATCAGGCGGCTTTGCAGAGCGTTCAATTGCAATATCAGATAAATGGTGGTGCGGTTCAGATACTAAATATGTATGATGACGGTATTGCTCCCGACCCAGTTGCTGCCGATGGCGAATATCGTGCACAAGTCCAGATGCCCGCCGCCAATGCTCTTTTTACAGCCCATATTTCGGTGAGCGATGCCGCCGGAAATGTTGCTCTACTGCCCTGCAATAAGGCGATAGAATATGATGTTCAAACACCGCCTTTTACTTTGTATATCAACGAATGGCAGGCGCAAAATAATACTGTTATCAGTGATGAGCAAGGCGAGTACGAGGACTGGATAGAACTCTATAATCCCACAGAAACGGTGCTTTCGTTAGAAAATGTGTATTTGACGGATAATTTCTTCTATCCGAATAAATGGAGGCTGCCGCCAAATTTGCAAATGCAGCCGAAGAGTTTTTCACTGTTTTGGGCAGATGATGAAACTTCGGAAGGCGCACAACATTGTAATTTCAAGTTGAGCAAAGAAGGGGAGGAGTTGGCGATTTTTTTGAAGCAAAACAACAAAATGCTTCCTTTGCACAAAGTCCGCTTTGGCGAGCAAACCGCCGACCACAGCGAAGGGCTGTATCCTGATGCGGCGGATTCGGTGGCGGTATTTGAAGTACCCACACCCGCTGCTTCCAATGTAGGGGCAGTGCTTGCGCTATCGCCTGTAAATACTGACGCAATCGAGTGCGTTTATCCCAATCCCGCTGTTGCCGGAGAAATATTGTATGTGCAACTCAATACAGCCGACACCCAAGCAAATATCACTTTATATGACCTGCAAGGCAAAGCCGTTTGGCGCACTTCTATTCAGAATAAAAACAACGCATTGCGTTTACCTGCCTGTCTTTCGGCGGCACCTTATTGCTTACAAGCAGAAATAAGAGGAGCAAATGGTTTTTATCAAAAAAGCAATTATTTTATTATTTTAAGATAGGCATTGCTTATATTTGCACATAACCTTTATATCTTGTTTTTGAGGTTTTTAAATGTTTTGTTTTTATATATTTTATTCATTGTGTTTTTGTGCTTTGCGGCGGTGTAATCTGACATTGTAGCAGTGTAAATGTGCTTTGCGGCGGTGTAATCTGACATTGTAGCAGTGTAAATGTGCTTTGCGGCGGTGTAATTTGGCATTGTAGCAGTGTAAATGTGCTTTGCGGCGGTGTAATCTGACATTGTAGCAGTGTAAATGTGCTTTGCAGCGGTGTAATCTGACATTGTAGCAGTGTAAATGTGCTTTGCGGCGGTGTAATCTGACATTGTAGCGGTGTAAATGTGCTTTGCGGCGGTGTAATCTGACATTGTAGCGGTGTAAATGTGCTTTGCGGCGGTGTAATTTGGCATTGTAGCAGTGTAAATGTGCTTTGCGGCGGTGTAATTTGGCATTGTAGCAGTGTAAATGTGCTTTGTTTTGTGTTTTTTTTATATTGATTTAAAATGTTTTATATATCTTAATTTATATAAAATGCTTTTATTTTATTAATTTATATCGTTCAAAAAATAAAAAACTTAATTCGTTGTATGAAAAGAAAACTTACCTTTCTTTTTTTTATCGCTTTCAGTAGTTTATGGCTCAGTACAATTTGGGCACAGGGTACTATCAGCGGTGAAATTGCAGATGAAACCGGTGAAACCCTTATCGGTGCTACCGTATTGCTGGAGGGCACTACTCTTGCCACTTCCGCCGACCTAGATGGAACATATACCCTCAAAAATGTAAAAGCGGGTACTTATGTAATGGTTGTTTCTTATTTGGGGTATGCTACACAACGCCTTACTTTGGCGGTGACAGATGGAGCGAACCTTACTCAAAATTTTACGCTCGTTGAAGACGGCATGAATTTAGATGAATTGGTGGTTGTGGGGTACGGCACGAAGCAAAAACGCAACCTCACTGCCTCCATTACACAAATCAATTAAGCAGATTTGCGCAACGGAACGGCAACCAACCCGCTTTCAACCATTCAGGGAAAAGCTCCGGGGGTGTTGATTACCACAGACGGTGCGCAAGCCGGTTCGCCGATTACGGTGCGTGTGCGTGGTACGGCATCTATTAATGGTTCTGAACCTTTGTATGTTATTGATGGTATTCCGGTAGAAAACCGCGACCTCAGCAATGGTGGTGCCGGTTACAACCTCAATACACTTTCAACGCTCAATCCTGCCGATATTGAAAATATCACGATTTTAAAAGATGCTACTGCCACCGCTATCTACGGCTCGCGTGGAGCGGGTGGGGTAGTGCTTATCACCACCAAAAGAGGTAAAAAAGGAAAACCCCGTTTTGATGTGGAAATAAAACAGGGTATTTCTGAAATTACAAAACGCTTGGATTTATTAGATGCCAGAGAGTATGTTATACTATATAAGGAAGCCTATGACAATGACGTAGCACGCGGCTTGACCAACCCCGATACTGAGCCTTTTGCTTTGCCGCGTGGTGTTGATGTATATGAAGGTTTAGAAAACAATACAAATTGGTTGGATAAAGTATTGCAAACAGGTACCTTTACTGATGCCAACGCTACTTTTACAGGTGGTACTAAAATGCTCACTTATAATGCGGGTGCTTCTTATCGCAAGGAGAAAACAATTTTGGTGGGTAATGATTTTCAAAGAGCCAATGTGCGCCTGAATTTGGACTATACACCTTTGAACTGGGTGAAAATGGGAACAAACATAAGCTATGCTTATACGAATACTGCGTTGCCGCCGGCTTCGTATGCGGGGGGCTTCGGTACGGCACAAAGCTCGGCATTGCCGATATATCCGGTATATGACAGCACCGGAGCTTATTTTTATCCTGATGTAAATGTAAATCCGGTGGCGCAATTGGAAAACCGCGACCAAGACCATATCGTTAATCGTATTTTGGGCGGTGTTTTTGCGGAAATCAATTTTACAAAAAACCTCACAGGTCGTGCCGATTTCAGTATTGACCAAAGCAATCAGGAAGAAAATTATTTTGAAAACCATATCATTCGCGGATTACCTGACGACCGCGCTTGGTATCGCACCATCAAATACAGAAGTTGGAATACCAACCAAACTTTGCGCTACAACAAAGTATTCAAAGAAGTACATGATGTGAGCTTGTTGGGTGGTTTTTCGGCACAGCGTGCCCGCGAAGAATATACCTTTACGGAGTGGGAAGGCAATATTATAGAAAGTACAAATATTGATACACTCCAAGACCGAGATGGTGTAGGACGCAATTATGCTTTTGCTTCTTTCTTTGGTCGTGCCAACTATACTTATAATCAACGTTATTTGTTGGACTTTACGATGCGCCGCGATGGTTCTTCACGTTTTGGTCCCGAAAACAGATGGGGTACTTTTCCTGCTGTGTCAGCTGCGTGGATAGTGTCTGAAGAAAATTTCTTACGCGATCATCCGCATCTTACCTATTTGAAACTGAAAGGCGGTTGGGGACAAGCGGGTTATGCCGAAATCGGTGATTTTGAGTATGCTGCTTATTTTTCAGTACCCGACAATATTCTTTATGACGGGCAAAACGGCTCTGCGCCCTCATCTTTGGCAGTACCTGATTTGAGTTGGGAGGTGCAAACTACCACCAACGGCGGTTTGGAATTTGGTTTTTGGGACGGCAGGCTTTCGGGCGAAATCGGTGCATTTTATACCAAAACAACAGAAATGTTGATTAATACGGTGTTGGCAGGAACTACCGGCTTTACGGGAGTGCGTACCAATAATGCTTCTTTGGAAAATAAAGGCTGGGACTTGGGTATCAATAGCCGCAATATCGTGAAGCCTAAGTTTAAATGGAGTACTGATTTCAGTTTTTCTCATTCGCGCAACAAAGTGCTGGATTTGCAAGGACAAGAAGTAAGCGGTACAAATTTTGGCGATAACCGCGCCATTGAAGGGCAGCCTATCGGAGCTTGGTTGTTGGTGCGTTTTTATGGTGTTGACCCTGCCACCGGCGACGAGTTGTGGTTAGATGCAAATGGCAACGTAATCGTAGCGAGTGCGGGTGCTTCTACTACGGAGCGCGTGGTAATAGGCAACCCTTATCCTTTGTATTGGGGCGGTTTGACGAATAATTTTGAATACAAAAACTTTGATTTTTCTTTCCAGTTCAATTACGCGCTTGACTTTAATATTTATGACGACCACGGCAAACGCCAATTGGGAAATATGGCATTCAACTGGAATCAAGATGCACGTACCTTAGACCGTTGGCAACAAGCGGGCGACATTACCGATATTCGCCGTCTGAGCCTCAAACAAAACTGGGACTTCAACTCTTCGCGCCACCTGTATGACGGCGATTATATACGCTTGAAAAATTTGACGGTGGGCTATAATGTACCTTCGGCAACAACCAAAAAACTGAAAATTCAGGCGATGCGCGTATATTTGAATGCTACGAACTTACTCACTTGGACAAAATATCCGGGTTGGGATCCTGAAGTAAATCGCGATAAATCGGGTTCTATTACGCAAAGTGTATCGTATTTATCCAACCCACAGGCAAAAGTGGTTTCAGTGGGTGTGCGGGTAGGTTTTTAAAAAAAAATACAATATTTTTTTGTTGAACCGATTTTTTAATCTTAAAAAATACACAGTTTTAAAAATATGAAATCTTTTAAAATATTCGGCTTTTCGGCGATGATACTCGGATTGTTTTTGTTGAGTTCTTGCGAAAAGTTTTTGGATTTAGAACCTGAAGACCGCATTTCTGTAGAGGAAGCACTTAACTCGCTCGGCGGCTTGGATTCGGCGATGACGGGTGCTTTTGACCGTTTTCAGAGCAGCGGACAAATGTTTTCGGGTGGTTTACTCAGCAACGGCGAACTGTTGTCGGATAATGTATATACTGATGCTATCAGCGATTTTGGTCTGGCGCAACTGCGCGCCCGCGAAATGGTGACGTTCAACGGCGAGTCCACTAATTTGTGGAACGATGGCTACAATCTTATTCATCGTTGCAATACGGTACTGGCATACATGAAAAATGTAAGTATGGGCGATGCCGACAAGGTGCGCTTGGAAGCCGAAGCCCGTTTTTTGCGCGGGGTTACTTATTTTGAGTTGGTAAAACATTTCGGACAACCTTGGGGTTCTTCCAAATACCCCGAATTGGGTGTGCCGCTGATGACAGAGCCGGGCAGCACCACCAACGGCACGAATATTGCCCGAAGTTCAGTGGCTGCTGTTTATGATTTTGCTATTGCCGACCTCACTTATGCTGCTCAAAATTTATCACCCGACAGCCGCCGAGCTTCTAAACAAGCAGCGCAGGCATTTTTGGCGCGTATTTATTTGCAGCAAAGCAACTATGCCGCCGCTGCCGAGCAAGCCGCCGCAGTAGTAAACAGCGGAAAATACACCTTAGCCACTGATTTGATGGAAGTATTTAATTCCGAAAATGGTGTTCTTCACCCCGAAGTAGTATTTGCTATCATCAACCGCACCGGCGACAATAACAACTCTATTCGCGGACGCTATCGCAAAAACAGCGACTTGTTTAAAATGAGTACCGATTTTATGGCTTTGCTCAATGCCGATGTAGCAGAAGGCAGCAATCGCGGGGCGATGTATGTAACTGAAGGCATTGAAACTTTTACGACCAAATGGGACAACAATAAAATCAGTATTCCGGTGATACGCTATGCCGAAATGTTGCTCACTTTGGCAGAATGTGCTGCCAAAAACGGCGATGAAGCAACAGCGCGCACCCACCTCAATACTGTGCGCCAACGCGCCGGATTAGCAGATATGAATGTAAGCGGCGAAGATTTAATCAATGCCATTTACAAAGAGCGCGCTTTAGAATTGGCATTTGAAGGCGACCGTATTCATTTCCTAAAACGCCTCCAAAGAGACATCAAAAGCGGCTCTACTGGCGAAGTAGCAGCGTGGAACGCCGACAATTTGGTATATCCTATACCACAAGGCGATATGGACGCTAACGATGCCATGCAACAAAATCCGGGGTACGAATAATTAAAGTTCTTATTCATAAAAAATACAAAAAGCGCGGAACATATATATAGTTTCGCGCTTTTTGTATGATATAATCACCCGAAAGTAAAATCTAATTGCAATGATAATGCGCTACGATTTTTATTCACCATATTTATGGTGTATTTTTGCATTTTCAACAAAATTCTTTATTTATATGACAAAACATATCAAAATTACACTGCTGCTTTCCTTATTGGTGGTAAGCAGTATGACTTCTTGCGTGAGCAAAAAGAAATTTCGCAACTTGCAGGCGGAGTTGGAGTTTGCCAATGAAGATTTGGGAAAATGTGGCAAACAACTCCACGATTATATGGGAAAATTGGAGGCTTGCGAAATAGAAAAAGACAAAATCGGCAATGAAATGCGCTTACGTCAGGAGCAAATTCAGGATTTGAAAGACCAGATTGCCGACTTCAAAGTGCAGCGCGAACAACAAGTGCAGCAAGTGGGCAACTTGACGGTATTGTCGCAGGCTGCCAATGAAAATATCAAAGAAACTTTGATGCAGTTGGAGAAAAAGGATAAATATATTCACTTGTTGCAAGCCGCCAAAACAAAAGCTGATTCTATCAATTTGGCTTTGTCGGTGAACTTAAAAAGTGCTTTGCGCGATGGCATAGAAGACCAAGATGTGGAGATTAAAGTGGATAAAACAGTGGTTTTTGTGAATTTGTCGGATAAAATGCTCTACGAAAGCGGCAGTTCTAAACTCACTTCGCGGGCTTATTCGGTGTTGGAAAAAATTGCGCAAATCGTGCAGTCGCGCCCCGAAGTGGAAGTGATGGTGGAAGGCTACACCGATGATGTGCCTATCAAAACGGCTTGTATGGACGACAACTGGGATTTGAGCGTAAAACGTTCTACTTCGGTGGTGCGTGTGTTACAGGATAATTTCAATGTAGATCCCAACCGCCTTATTGCCGCCGGTCGCGGAGAGTATAATCGCCTCGCCGACAACAGTACTGCCGAAGGCAGAGCTACTAATCGCCGCACCCGCATCATCATTTTGCCAAAACTCGACCAATTTTACGATTTGCTGAACCCCAACAACGTTCCAAAATAGTTTTTTGAACAGTTTATAATAAATGTAAAAATCCCTGTAAGATGTTTGCTTTCTTACAGGGATTTTTGTTGTGTGAAATTAAATTTTTATTAAAAAAAAACACAACAATCACAACCAATATTTTTCTACCAAATGCCCTACAATTTATTATTGCGATAGCCTTTTATGAGTAAAGGAATCCACCCTAAAATGGGAATGTAATAACATAACACTAAGGGATTTTGAAAAATAATGCGCAGCACCGAAAAAGCCCCCAGCCGCATTTTTACTTCTTCGCCGGCTTTGCGGCGTTTCCACACCCTTTCAAATTCGGCAAAAAGCAGAGGCCAGCCCGGCGGTACGGTGTAGGGAAACAAATAGCGGTTCTTCCACAACACGCTGATATGCTCGCGCAGAGAATAAGGATTTTTCCCGTAGGTAGCTACACCTTCGTCGAGTTCGGCTTGCATTTGGCGGCGCAGGTTTTCTGCTATATCGCGCAGTTCATCGCGGTGCAGCGAGTCGGCGGGGCGGTCGGTCATTTCATATACTTTGATACGTTTGCCGCGAACAAAGGTGAGTTTGGCAGGAAAAGAATAATAAAACATCCACGGCTGAATGAGCAAAAAGGCAAGAGTAAGCCTATCGGAATAAAAGGAATTCCTATTTTTTCGGTGAGGCGGTTGAGCCAGGGAATACTATACGATTGCGGATTGATATACTCCCCATTGACGGTATAAACCGGAACGATGTCGGTTTTGTATTTAATGCTCATATATATAAAAGAAGACGATAAGCGTTGCAGACGGTAGCGGCGGTTGTAGCCTTTGCCGATACCCGGAACTCCTTCGGGATAAATGAACAAATTGCTGTTGGGATAATACATCATTGTTTCAAAATTGGGGAAAGTAGCATCAATGCAGCCCACCCGTTTCCAAAGGTCGGGAATGAGGAAGGGATTCATCAGTGTGGAGCGCGACAGCAGGGGAGCAGAGAGCGGGCGTGTGGCATTTTTGAGTTGATAGTTGTTCATTTTAAGGTATAAAGATGCAAAAATGATACCGTCCCAAGGAAAAGCCATACCCGAATGGTTACCCGCAAATACCAAAGGGCGGTCGGGATTATTGCGCTCTATGGGCAACTCAAAGTTGATGAGGCGGGTGCGAAAATAATATTGTTCCAAAATCTCCAAAACGTGCTTGGAAAGTTGAACGGCAAATTCAATATCAAAATATTCGTCGTAAATACGGCGATTGCTCTCCAAATCGGGCGGCAATGTAGCGGAAGGCGGGTGCGACACAATACTCATAGTCAAACAAAAGGGATAATAATATTGGATTTTTTCACAAAATAACAAATTATGATATATCGTGCAAAAAACATACAAAACCTGCGAATGTGGGTAGCAGGTTTTGTATGTTTATAAAGAACTTTGAGTGTCTGAAAAAAAATCATTGCCTGCACATACCCTACCGCCTGTATATAAAAAGGCTGCCTTGTTATTCAATACAAGACAGCCTTTTTGTTCTGGTAGCTTATTTTATGCAGTTTACTGCGTTGGTGGTATTGCTGGCTGCACCTCATCGGCAGGGTGGTGGTGCTGGCAATGCCCGTATGATGACGAGTGATGATATTTTTTCATATAAGGTGGTTTGCCTACACTCGCAAACAAGGCAGCAATCGTCAGTGCCGCACTCAACAACACGATTAAAAAATTTGATTTACGGTTCATTAGAAACAGTTTTTTTAATATTTACAAGATGATGGATAATTGCTATTGAAGCGGTTGTTCATTTTTTCTTTAAATGATACAAATTCTTCATCACTCATATTTCTGATGTTGTCTGCCATAGCAAAAGGTACAGAAGCCTGCCGCGGGTGTCTGCCAAATCGCTGATACATCATTATTCTGCCCATACCAAAAGGCGTAAAAATGAATTTGAGGAGCAGTACAATAAAGATAAAAGGACCGGTAAAAAACAAAATCGTCCCTAATAAAATACCGCCGATAATAGACTTTATGACATTTTTGTTCATGATTGTGAAATGTTTTAAATTTGTTATATCAGGGAAGACGAATGAGTCGGATTTTTACTTTAAAAATTTTTTAAAAAAATAAAATTATTCGCACCCTGAGCGTTTTTTCCACTCCTGCATCATTTTATTTTTTTCTTCGTCGCTCATATCTAAAAAGCGATTTTGACCTTGCTTTCTGAAAGGAGGGGCGGGTCTGCTGCCAAAACCGAAGTTGCCGAACAATATTCTGCTTAAAACAAATAAACCCATTGCTTGCGGATAAGTGATGCTTTTGATACCGAATATGTCGGTGACAATATTGTTCCATAACAACATAATAACAAGCGGCAATAGCAATAAAATGCTGAGAGGAATAAGAAGGAAAAATTTTTTGGATTTACGATGAGGAATCATAACTTAAGTTTTTAGGAGGTCGTTGTAGAGAGGTTGTAATTTTTTTCTGATATGTTTTACGGCATAACCTTTGCGGCTGATGATGGTTTTGAGGTTTTCGCCCTGCTCGTCGGCTATTTGTTGCAGCGTTTTATCTTCTATTTCGTTGTCAATAAAAACGCGCTTTTGATTTTCAGGTAATTCATCTAATGCCGCCAAAATTTCTTGCCAAAATACATCTTTGAACAGAGCCAACTCGGGGTGGTGGCTGTCGTCTGACAATAAAATATCTTTTATTTCAAAAATGCCGTCCTCATTTTCGTAGGCATAATTTTCGAGGGAGTCGCTGGTTTTTTTGCGATACAAATCCGTGATTTTATTTCTTGAAACTGCATACAACCAAGCACTCATATTTTCTAAATCCTCCAAATTCGTCAGGCGACTCAACTGATACCATACTTCCTGCAAAATATCTTCGGCATCTTCCGGCGTTTTGGTTTTGCCTCTGATAAAAGAAAATAATTGCCGCCCGTATTTTTTTACGGTATCACCAATTGTTGTTGTCTCCGATTTGTTGTTCATTGAAATTGCTGCGTTCATGCACCATAAGACGAAACACCGCGCTTTTTACTTTATTTTAAATTTTATAAAGGAATAAATTTCTATAGATTTTTATAAAAAAACAAAACTGTTTTTAATATTTTTGGAGGGCTGTTCTTGTATAAAGTAAAAAAATAGTTGGAGGAAAAAATTGATTTTCAACATTTTTGGCAATTTAAAGAATATCTTTCATCTTTTATTGTTGTTTTTAGAACTGCCTACTGACAAAAATAGGCTAACTTTGCTCGGGTTTTTATCAAAGTGCTACGGTTATGAACGAAATACAAAAAATATTAAAAACGCATCAATTGCGCCTCACGCCGTGCCGCGAACAAACGCTGGATTTTTTTCTGCAACAACAAATTGCGCTATCGCACGCCGATTTGGAACGTTGGCTTACTGCTTTTGACCGCGTAACGCTGTATCGTACTTTGGAGAGTTTTTTGGAAAAAGGCTTAATTCATCAAGTGCCGGACGACTCCGGTACTACTAAATATGCACTTTGCTCTACACATTGTACCCACCACGCCCACCACGATGAGCATGTTCATTTTCAATGCACACATTGTGGCGAAACCCGTTGCATAGAGCAGGTTGCGATTCCTGATATTCAATTGCCGCAGGGTTTTCGTTTGCAGGAAGCCAAACTGCTCGTAAAAGGTATTTGTAATCGCTGTTAAAAACCTAAAATTGACCTGTAATTGTCGTGCGGTTTCGTTTCTGAAAGATTTTTGTTGAATAATCTGTACAATTTCTCTATATTTGTCTTCGTTTTTGTATCGTTTGTATTTTATCCCTGTGCCATCATTGATGATGGTCGTTGTTTTTACCGCCAAAATTAATTTTTGTCCCGTCATTCAAGAATCGTTTTGCTATGTTTTGTGCCATCAACGGGATTATTCGTTTTAAATATTATTACTTCTTATATTTAGTTCTGTTTTGTTGCAGCAGCCTTTTTCAGTCTGTACAGGCTTGCGACAATTCGGGTTTCTCTATTAATGGCGTGCCTACGCTCAATCCAGACGGCACGGTAAATGTGAGTTTTACGGTAGATATTGGTGTGTGGAGCGATGGTCCCGGCGGCACTGCCGGAGCCAATGGCAATACTTACGGCTTCTTCTTTGAAACCGATGTACCGATTGTATCCGTGTCGCCTACAACATTTACCAATCAGGGCACTACCATCAGTTCTGCAATTTCCGGTATGCGCGTCACTTGGGGGCAGCCTTTTAATTTGAGCGCGCCGATATTTGTTGATATTAATGGTTCTCATCTTACCCTCTCTGCTACGGTGGTGCTGGCTTCGTGGCCTGAGTCGTGGTTTGGCGGCGGCATGGAAGCGGCACAAGGAGGCATCTGTAATACCACACTTACTATGTGCGATGATGCTCCTGCGGGGGTCTGTTATTGTCCCTGCGGCTTTAGCGGACCTAATAACTTACAGCAATTTGAAGGCTCTTTTCCTTTTCCGAATTGTGGTATGCCGCCCAGCGTAACACTTACGATGGATCCATCGCAAATAGCTTGCGAAAATGAGCCTTTGCCACTTACTATTCAGGTAAATGGCGCGGATTATGTACACTGGACGGTGAGCAATCAGCCCGGATTGATGAGCAGCAATACCGCTTTTTTAGATACTCCTTCCAATAGTGTCACCAATCTCGCTCATAATTTTACTTATACCATCACCAACCCCACCACACCCTATTTATCTTCGCTCATTACGGTTTATGCCATCAATGAATGTGGTGCTTCAGCTCCGCAATTTTATAATGTGTTGGTATATAGTAGCTATTATAATTCTGTACAAGTTCCGCTGTGCCCGGGCGAAATTTACACTTATCAGGGCAATCAATATGATCTGTCTGATGTAGGTATTACCCAAAATCTGAACAGTTCAGCAGGTTGCGACTCTACAGTTTTTATTATTTTTGTAGAAAAAAATGCACAAGCCACCGTATTGGATACGGCTTTGTGTGCAGGTGATTTTATGATAGTGCAAGGCGAAATCCTTACACCGGGCACTTATAATCATGCTATTACTTTTACCGGTGATGGTTGTGATTCTACTGTTATTTATAATATATCACCTTTGCCAAACAGTAATCAAAACTTTAACTTTACAGCTTGCGAAGGCGAATATTATACATTTATGGGACATAATATTGCTGCCGGTACTTCGTGGGATACGCTCCTGACTGCCAAAAACGGGTGTGATTCTCTGATACAGGTCGCCGTTGCCGAGCAAGTTGCTTACACTCAAAATATCTCACTCAATACTTGCGAGGGCGAAAATGCAGTGTATAACAATATTCCGTTGAGTGCGGGTAATCATACTTTTAATTTCCAAACGGCGGCGGGCTGCTATTCTGTGGTCAATGTAATGGTCGTGGAATATCCTGCCGATACTACTATTATTGACACAACTTTATGTGGAGGTGGCTCTTTGTGGATAGGCGGGCAGGAAATTATTGCAGGTAATGATGCCACTATCATTTTAAAAAACAAAAATAATTGCGACTCCTTACTTTTAGTTAAAATCACTGCTGCATCTGCTCCTACCGTATATATAGATACCACTATTTGCCAAGGCGATTATATTGTTTTTAATAATATTTCTATAGCATCAGGCAATCATACTTTTACATTTTCTACGCCCGAAGGCTGCGATTCAATAGTAGTAGTGCAGGTAGCAACATTACCAATACATAATATACAAATAGATACAGCCATTTGCAACAGTAGTTTGCAATGGTACGGACAAACTGTTTATACGGGAGAAAGTGCTTCCAAATTATTTACGAATAGCTATGGTTGCGACTCTACCGTCACGCTGCAAGTAAGTGCGCTGCCCAATGCTTATGGCTCGCAAACAGTATCTGCTTGTGCCGGTGATACTTATGAATTTAACGGAGAATCTATAGCTGCCGGTACTTCTAAAATTTTTAATTTGCAGGCTGTTAATGGCTGTGATTCTATTTTTACGCTTACAGTGGCGGAATTGCCCAATAGTAGTGTCTATCAAGAATTGCAATCTTGTGCCGGACAAGGTGTGTGGTTTAATGGTGAATTATTAAATCCCAACAGCACTCAAACTTTTACATTGGTAGCGGCAAACGGCTGCGACTCCCTATTGACGGTATTTGTAGCAGAATTACCTGCTTATGAAAGCGAACAGTCTTTGTCTGTATGCGAAGGCGAAAGCGTAAGTTTTCAGGGCGTTGAATTATTAGGCGGCGACACGCAAGTTTTTCCTTTTGTCGCTTCCAACGGCTGCGACTCGCTCGTGACGGTGACAGTTGTTGAAACAGAAAATTTAAGCGGCACTTTGGAACTCGCCACCTGCGAAGGCGAAAGCGTGAGTTTTCAGGGCGTTGAATTATTTGGCGGCGACACGCAAGTTTTTCCCTTTGTCGCTTCCAACGGTTGCGACTCGCTCGTGACGGTGACGGTTGTTGAGACAGAAAATTTAAGTAGTACCTTAGAACTTGCGACCTGCGAAGGCGAAAGCGTGAGTTTTCAGGGCGTTGAATTATTTGGCGGCGACACGCAAGTTTTTCCCTTTGTCGCTTCCAACGGCTGCGACTCGCTCGTGACGGTGACGGTTGTTGAGACAGAAAATTTAAGCGGCACCTTAGAACTCGCGACCTGCGAAGGCGAAAGCGTGACATTTCAGGGCGTTGAATTATTTGGCGGCGACACACAAGTTTTCCCTTTTGTCGCTTCCAACGGCTGCGACTCGCTCGTGACGGTGACGGTTGTTGAGACAGAAAATTTAAGCGGCACCTTAGAACTCGCGACCTGCGAAGGCGAAAGCGTGACATTTCAGGGCGTTGAATTATCCGGCGGCGACACGCAAGTTTTTCCTTTTGTCGCTTCCAACGGCTGCGACTCGCTCGTGACGGTGACGGTTGTTGAAACAGAAAATTTAAGCGGCATCTTAGAACTCGCGATCTGCGAAGGCGAAAGCGTGACATTTCAAGGACTTGAACTATCCGGCGGTGACACGCAAGTTTTTCCTTTTGTAGCTTCCAACGGCTGCGACTCATTAGTGACGGTGACAGTTGTTGAAACAGAAAATCTGAGCGGCACCTTAGAACTCGCGACCTGCGAAGGCGAAAGCGTGACATTTCAAGGACTTGAACTATCCGGCGGCGACACGCAAGTTTTCCCTTTTGTAGCTTCCAACGGCTGCGACTCGCTCGTGACGGTGACGGTTGTTGAGACAGAAAATTTGAGCGGCATCTTAGAACTCGCGACCTGCGAAGGCGAAAGCGTGAATTTTCAAGGTGTTGAACTATTTGGCGGCGACACGCAAATTTTTCCCTTTGTCGCTTCCAACGGCTGCGACTCGCTCGTGACGGTGACGGTTGTTGAAACAGAAAATTTGAGCGGCACCTTGGAACTCACCACCTGCGAAGGCGAAAGCGTGAATTTTCAAGGTGTTGAACTATTTGGCGGCGACACGCAGGTTTTTCCTTTTGTAGCTTCCAACGGCTGCGACTCGCTCGTGACGGTGACGGTTGTTGAAACAGAAAATTTGAGCGGCACCTTGGAACTCACCACCTGCGAAGGCGAAAGCGTGAATTTTCAAGGTGTTGAACTATTTGGCGGCGACACGCAGGTTTTTCCTTTTGTAGCTTCCAACGGCTGCGACTCATTAGTGACGGTGACGGTTGTTGAGACAGAAAATTTAAGCGGCATCTTAGAACTCGCGACCTGCGAAGGCAAAAGCGTAACATTTCAAGGACTTGAACTATTTGGCGGTGACACGCAAGTTTTTCCTTTTGTAGCTTCCAACGGCTGCGACTCATTAGTGACGGTGACGGTTGTTGAGACAGAAAATTTGAGCGGCACCTTAGAACTCGCGACCTGCGAAGGCAAAAGCGGAACAGTGCAAGGACTTGAACTATTTGGCGGTGACACGCAAGTTTTTCCTTTTGTAGCTTCCAACGGCTGCGACTCATTAGTGACGGTGACGGTTGTTGAGACAGAAAATTTGAGCGGCACCTTAGAACTCGCGACCTGCGAAGGCGAAAGCGTGAATTTTCAGGGCGTTGAATTATTTGGCGGCGACACGCAGGTTTTTCCTTTTGTAGCTTCCAACGGCTGCGACTCGCTCGTGACGGTGACGGTGACATCTTTTTCGCTTGCCGCCACTACTATTGATACCAGCATTTGTATAAATGACGAAATATTTATTGGTAATAAGCTATATCACGCCGGAGATAGCGATACTTTGTATTTAAGTACGAGTGCCGCTTGTGATTCCTTGGTGTATATTCATATCAATGCGGCTTTAAATGTTATTCAATACGCCGATACCGCCATTTGCGAAAACACTACTTTGTTGTATAATAATATAACATATCAAATCGGCGATACTATTTCTGTTGCACAAGGTATTACATTGCAGGGCTGTGATTCACTGACCCGCTTCCGAATCGTCGCTTTGCCTTTGCCGGAATTTGATAGTTCTGTGGAAATACCGCAATGTTTTGGCGATAACAATGCCTCCATCTCAATAGATGTTTTCAATGGAACGCCACCTTATTTATATAGTTTGAATAATGCCGATTGGGTAAGTTCGTCTATATTTGAAAATTTAACGGCGGGAACTTATCATTTAGAGGTAGAAGATGCTCAGGGCTGCCGTAGTATTGCCGATATTACGATTGAAGAGCCGGAAGAAATTTGGCTGAATATAGGAGGAGATGCCACCATACAATTGGGTGAAACGTGGCAGTTTTCGCCGCAAACCAATGCTTCCAATGCTGTATATCAATGGCAGGAGTCGCCGTTTTTGAGTTGTAACGATTGTGCTGCTCCCTTGGTTATCCCCACCGAAACGGCTGAATACTTTTTAACCGTCAGCAATGAAAACGGCTGCTTTACACAAGACAGTGCCGTGGTGGTAGTACACGAGGCTGTGGCAGGGCAATTATATGTTCCCACCGCATTTTCACCCAATTCTGATGGAAATAATGATATATTGTTGCCTTTGGTCAATGGTGCGGTAGATTTAATCAGTTTTTCAATCTTTGACCGTTGGGGTAATCTTATGTTTGAAAGCAATGACCTTACACAAGGTTGGGACGGTACTTATCAGGAAAAATCTTGTGAAATGGAAGTATATATATGGTGGATACGCTACAGCATCACCGATGAAACGGGTACACCGCAAACACTTACACAACAGGGCAATGTGACACTAATCAAATAAAAAAAGAGGCTTTTGCTCAGAAAAACCTCTTTTTTGTGTTATGTTGCCGGAAAAACATTTCCTTTTTTATTACAAATTATACCAAAGCACCTTGCTGCACCTGAATAACTATATCCAAAAAATTGGGTAAAATGGTATTGTGTGTAAGAACAATTTTGTCGGGATCGTCCAAGTGGTCGATGGTATCCAAGTATTTTTTCAAACCGTGCTGCTCAATCACCAATTGTTTTTTGTCTTCACGTTTTAAATAATGGAGCATACCTTCGGGGTCAGCTTCGGGGTGAAATTGTGTGCCGATGATGGCATCATCGAAGCGCATAGACATGACACAACGCTCCAAATCTATGTGTGGGCGTTCTTTTTCAAGGGCTAAAATCGTAGCTCCCATGCTATCCATCTGCTCTTGATTGGGTTGTACCACCTGCCAATCTCTGGAATCCACCACATAAATGGGGTCGGCGAGATTATCAAAAATAGGTTCCATTTTTCCATAATTACTCAGATGCACCGGAAATACACCAAAAGACGTAGAACGGCGTTTGCATACCGTACCCAAACCGTAGTAGCGGCAAAAAAGCTGGAAGGAATGGCAAATCAAAAAAACATATTTTTTGCGATCGGGGGCTTGTACCAAATTATAAGCACGAATGGAATCAACGAGATTAAAATAGCGTTTTTCCCATTCGCTGCCTTCGCTGTCAATGGGGCTGCCCGGACCGCCAGTAGATATGTATATATCATAGCTCAAATCTGCTATTTCTTCGCTGCCGCGCACATCAAATACATCAAATAATACTTTGATGTTGCGTTTTTCGGCATAATCGTGAAGAATTTGTTTAATACAGCGCATACCTTCATTGGGTACATTATCGTACATATCTAAAATGGCAACGCGTGTGGTAGGTTTATACATATAAAAATTGTATCTGTGTGTGTATGGCTAAAAAAAATTATTGAAAGAAATACATCAAAAAAATGATAAAACACTTTCTATAATAAATTATTGACAGTACACAACAAAAATCAGGCTAATATTGTTGTGCATGAACCTGCAAAGGTAAGTGTAATTTTTGATTATGATATAATTTAGTTGTTTCATTTATTTAAAATAACAATGATTATTGAGATAATATTTTTGCGATATTTTTTTATTTTTCAAATTTAAAAGTATGTAAAAAGAGCTTATTTGTCGGTTTTTTAGAACACTTTTTTGATTAAAAAAACAAAGTTGTCCGATTTCAAATTATTTGTCCCCATGATGTACGGTTATCAGTTTGCGGCTTATCAGGAAGCAGTGAAGGTGGGTTCGGTTTTTGACCAACTGCTGGAATTATTTAAAGAATTATTGGTTCATACTTCGGGTGATGCGGCGGAGGCTTTGTCGTGGCTCACGGAATTAGACCGTCAGTATCGCATCAGCACCTCCGGCTACGGTATGGGCGATTTTATTGAGGATTTGAAAAAAAACGGCTACTTGCAGGAAAATAATGAGACGGGGCTGTTCCAAATTACGTCAAAAACGGAGGCTTCCATCAGGCGGCAATCTTTGGAGCATATTTTTGGTAAAATGAAGAAAGGACGGCGCGGCGGACACAAAAGCACTTTCAGCGGGCAGGGCGACGAAATCAATCCTGAGCGACGACCTTATCAGTTTGGCGATACGCTGGAGCAAATAGCCATGAGCGACTCGCTGCGCAATGCGCAGATTCGGCAAGGAATGGAGCATTTTTATTTGGAAGAAAGCGATTTGGAAGTACAGGAAAATGATTTTAAAACGCAAAGTTCGGTGGTGTTGATGATAGATATTTCGCACTCGATGATATTGTACGGCGAAGACCGCATCACGCCCGCCAAACAGGTGGCAATGGCTCTTGCCGAATATATGCGCCTCACTTATCCCAAAGATACTTTGGATATTTTGGTGTTCGGAAATGATGCGTGGCAGATAGCAGTGAAAGATTTACCGTATTTGCAAGTGGGACCTTACCATACCAACACGGTGGCGGGTTTGGAGTTGGCGATAAATCTATTGCAACGCCGCAAAAACCCCAACAAACATATTTTTATGATTACGGACGGTAAACCTACCTGCCTGAAAGAAGGCAACCGTTATTATAAAAACAGTTTTGGTTTGGATTCCAAAATTTTGAATAAATGTTATACGTTGGCAGCTCATTGCCGCAAACTTCGTATTCCTGTCACTACTTTTATGATAGCTCAAGACAGTTATTTACAGGAATTTGTACAAGAATTCACCGAAATCAATCAAGGGAAAGCCTTTTACAGCGATTTGCAAGGTTTGGGTTCTTATATTTTTGAGGATTACAGCCGCAACAAACGCCGCCGTGTGCGCTGAAAATATTTATACCAAATGGCTGAATTTGTTTTTAAGGCGTAAAAAATAGCTTTCAAAATAATAATACGAAATAAAAGCAGCCAGCACACTCAGTGCAAGAGCCAGCAAGGGGAATGCAAAATTGAACAACAATACAGGAAATGGTAAAAATGTAGCAACTTTACCTACGAGGCGCAGTGCGATATGGCAAAAAATGGGGTGCATTACATAAATACCGTAAGAAACCTTGCCTAATTCGCGGAGTTGGCGGTTTTCTAAAGATAAAATGCTATTTTCGAGGGTGGCGGTGAGGATAAGATATGCGAATAAAATACCCGAAAAACAATTAATCCATACATTATTGTAAAAAATATTGTCTACTCCAAAAACTGCCGCCGCATATAGCATAATCGTAATAATAACAGCAATTTGCAGGGGTTTTTGTTGTAAAAAATTGAATATTTTGGGGATATGTGCGCGTTTGTGCAGTGCGTAAGCGGCGATGGCTCCGTAGGCGAACATATCAAAGCGGCACAAAGTAAAATAATACGAAGCCATATTCCAGGCGTGATGCTCCTCGCCCCAAATCATCACTAAGCGCGATGCAAAACCAATGCTGATAATCACTGCCATCAGCACCCAGAAATTGCGCCACAATTGTCGCCAGCACCAGGGCCACAGCAAATAAAAATGCTCCTCAATACACACCGACCACAATATTTCCATAATGCCTCGATTATAGGGCATAAATATCAATTGGAGGTTGATGCCAAAGAAAAGTAAAAATAGAAAATTTTGTCCTATATCATTCATATTGATTTCAGCAATACCGAATATTTGCAGCACAAAAGGAGCTAAAACCGTACCGAGCAAACCCCAAGCAAAATAAAGTGGCCAGATGCGTAAAATACGCCGTATAATGAAATCTTTAATGGATAGCCGACCTGTTTTTTCTATCTCTTTCAGCATCAGGTAAGTGATTAAAAAACCACTCAACACAAAAAACAAGCCCACACCAAATCCGCCCAAATAACGAAATTTTTCATAAAAAAAACTGGTAGTCCCGTTATATTCTTTCAAAAACAGCACACAATGTTGTAATAATACCATCAGTGCTGCTATAAAGCGCAATCCGTCTAAGTTTTTAAGATAGGGTTTCATATAGCGGGTTCAAAAACGACCAATATGATAAACGAAACACAAATTACTTTTCAAATAAGTAAAAAGTATTGTTGTTAAATAAAAATATACATACGATAAGATATAAAAAAAGAGTGCCCGAAGGCACCCTATATGCATGTAATGATGGTATTATCGTATCATTTTACCATTATAAAAAATAACCACTAATGAAATTATGGTTTATTTTTTCTTTTTATGACGGTTTTTTCTGAGGCGTTTTTTACGCTTGTGCGTAGCAATTTTATGTCTTTTTCTTTTTTTACCGCAAGGCATAATGTTGAATAATTTTACTTGTTATTAAATAATGTTTTAATATAATTGTCTAATTCTTTATCAAAGGCGGGGTCTTTTATCAAGGCTCTGCATTTTTCAAAAGCCGCCATTGCCTCTTCGCGCCTGCCCAATTTGGCGAAAGTATCGCCCAAATAATAGTACGCCTCCGAGTTGTTGGCATCGCCGCCGATAGCCGTTTGAAAGCGAAGCAGGGCTTTATCCATTTGCCCCGACATAATCGCCAATCTGCCCAACACCAAATTAGCTCGCACATTCATAGAGTCTTTTTCTACTACTTCGCGCAATTTGAGTACACCGGGCATCACGGCATTTTTGCCTTCAATCAAACAGAGTGCAAAATTAATCTTGTTTTCTGAATTTTCAGGCTCTAAATCCAAAGATTTTTCAAAAGATTGTAGTGCCATGTCCACCAAAGCGGGGCGTGTAGTGCTGTCGCCTTGCAATGTGAAAGCATCGTAGGCAGCTTTGCCCGCTTGTGTGTGCGTGTGTGCCGAAGGGTATTGTTGTGCAATTTGTTGTTCGTAATAAGCAGAGGCAGCCAAATTTTTTTGTCCGTACCAAAAACGTTGTAAACGACGCAGGGCGGTGCTGTCTTTGGTTTCGTTGCTTACTGCTTGTAACAAAGGTTTCAGGGTATCTTGCACAGGTGCTGTCAATTGCGATTTCCAGGTTTCCAGCAAATCGGTTATTTGCATACCTGTATCGGTATTTTCCTGTTGTTGTTTTGCTGCTCTGTTATTGGCGAGCATTTCCGCTTTCGCCATCTCTATGGGCATTTTGCGGCTGCCGAGCAAATAAGTGAGCAATAACAAAACTGCACAAATGCTAATCCAGATAATTTGAGTACGATTTAACACTATTTGATACAAAAATGAAATTCAGGGGCTAAGATACACAAAAAAATAGCCTGTTTCAAGGAAATTTTTGTTTTTTTCCTTAAAACAGGTCATTTCATTGGTAATTCTACACCATCTCTTTTCTCAAAAGTCGCCTCTTTTTTTATTCGGTGGCTTTTGCAGAGCTGGATTTTTTAGAAGCATTCTTCGGTTTGATGATCGAATTTTTCTTCTTTACAACCTCTGTGAAGGTTTTTGCTGGCTTAAAGGAAGGTATATAATGCTCAGGAATTTCAACAGCTACATTTTTTTTGATGTTTCTGCCTAATTTACGGGCGCGTTTTTTAGTAACAAAACTGCCAAAACCTCGAATATAAACGTTGTCGCCTCTACTCAAAGCCTCTTTGGTTTCTTTAAAAAACGCTTCTACCGATACCAATACATCTACTTTGGCCAAAACGGTTTTTTCAGCGATAATAGAAATTAAATCCGCCTTTCTCATGATAAAAATTGAAATAGGGTTAGTTAAAAGGTTAAATAAATTTAAGCGTATAATTTGGTTTTATGTCTTAACATGATTTTAAGATATTATCACCTTTTTTTCATCTATATCGGCGGAAAAATAAGGTTGCAGATACTCAATGGTTCTTGTATCAAGCGTATCTTTTTTGGTACTTTTTTGGGCATTGAGGTGGTCGCGTATCCATTCGGCGGCGGGGGCAATGCCGCTTTTGCGCAAAAACGGCAATATGAAATGAAGATTGCGGCGATGCAAAAAATGTCTTACGCTGTCAATACTGCGGTTGAGTGCCTTGAAGCGCGGTGTTTTGGTTTCGTTGGATTTTTGGCTAATAACAGGCGGATAATATTCGTCAAGTTCTAAAAAATCCAATATTTTTTTATAAAATAGTTGTGCATCGGCTTTCATATCTTCATAAAAAAACACACCGATTTGCGATTTTGGAAACAGTGTATAATAGCGGCTCAAATGTTCGGCATAGAGTCCGTGTTTTAAAAATGAAGGCTGTCGCTGCACGGCTTTCTCAAAGGGCGGATACTGCACATGGTGGCGGTGACGATTGTAGTTGTAGTGCGAAAAAGCCCGTTCCAAAGGCTGTCGCAATACTGCCAGCAGTTTAATATTCGGATTATATTGATAAATGGCTTGCGCAGCCGCTGCATCGCTCAAATACGGATTGCAGATTTCGCCGCATCGCTGTTGTGCTTGAGCTTCATCAAAAAAAGCCTGATACCACGAAAGCGGTTTTTTATTCCACACATTTTCTACTACTTCTTCATATTCTTCGTTGAGGCGGTTGAAATAAAAAAGTTCTTTTTTTGCGGGAATAAATACTTGCGGGTGCTGGCGCAGGGCATCGGCGAGCCAGGTAGTGCCGGCTTTGGCAGCACCAATGCCTATAAAATCTAAACGAAAATCGGCATTATGAGAGGCTTTCAAGTAGCTCATGCAGTTTTTGGGTTTGTACTGAAATATCGTGGTGTTGTTCAACAAAAGTGCGTGCGCCTTCTTGCATAAGTTTCAAATCATTCTCATTTTGTAAAGCTGCCGACAGTTCATTCTTCATTTGTTCAAAATTTCCGCCAAAATGTCTGCCGCCGCTGTAAGTATCTATGAGATGTGCATAATTGAGGCGATACGAAAAAACGGCAACTCCGCAGGCAGCCGCTTCGAGTACCGTCATCGGCCAGTCGCCTTCCAAATCGGAGGTAAGACAAAAAATGCGGCTTTCCTGCAGCAAACCCACCACGGCGGTATTTTCCATGCGTTCGTAAAAAACGAGATTGTGCAGCGATTGTGCTTTTTGACGCACCTGCTCAAAATAAATAACTTGGTCGGTGGCGGGCGGGCATACCATTGCAAAGCGGTATTGTGGCAGCGCGGCACAGAGTTGCAAAAATATTTCGGGGTTTTTCCATGCCTCACAACGCCCCACCCACACAGCATCGTATTGTGCCGGCGGGCGCAACGATAAAGCGGGTAATATCAAGCCTTTTTTCAGTATTGCCAAAGGCAGATTTGGATATTTCTTTTTCAGACAATCATATTCATATTCGTTCTGTACGATGGTCAAATGCGCCCAACGATATACCAATTTTGCCATAAAACCACCTGTTTTTTTATTAAAAACGGGGTGTGTGCCATCGGCTTCGGCATCGTGTGCTACCATAAAAACCATTTTTTTTCCGTTTTTTCTGCAATAGCCGGCAATGATACCGGAAAAAGGACTCAAAGTGCGTTGTATATACACTTGTGCGTTGATTTGACGGAATGCTTTGAAAAAAGCCGTTATTTGTTTTGGTAGGGCATCATCAAAACAAATAGATTTCCATAAAGTAACGCCCTCGCGCACTTCGGTGGCGGCTTGTCCGTAGTCGGCAACCATAGCGTGTACCTGCGCGGGCGGATATTGCTTCGCCCATTGCTTGGCGAGCAGGCTCATTTGTACTTCTGCGCCCCCAAAAGTAACCCGCACCGCCGGATTGAAAAGCGGGTAGGATTTGGGGGAAATGAAGCAAATTCGTTGGAATTTCATAATTAATTCGGCAGACAAAGCTAACGGAAAATTTTGGAAGCTGCATAATGTGCTATTTCGTAGGTATGGAACAGCATCAGTAGCAAAGCCGCCAATGACGAAACAGAAAATAATTCGGGGTAGCGGCGCACAAAATAAAAATAACGCTGGGCTTGTGTTTTTTTGCCCTGCCAAAATGGAGTGTATTTATTGTGCAGTTTGCCGGATTTTATCACATAACGCGCAAAAAGCAAACGCCGGAAATGCAGCGGTATATCTGCTTTATATTGCGCCGACCATTCCAAAAGATGTTCGAAGTGCTGGAGGGAGTGGGTAAATATTTTTTTTTGAGAGGCGGGGTCGCTGTAAGTGTTGGATAAATGCACCCGCCGCAGGGCTACCGCTTCTTTGATGTTTCCGCCGTAGAGTTTTCCTATCATTGCCAAGCGCAGGTGGAGGTGGGTGTCTTCTCCGATGGTGGAGTGTGCATAATAACCCACTTTTTCCAGCAGCGACTTGCGCACTGTGAGCGCATCGCCCGAAAAATGTCCGTTCATACCTTTTATCATCAAAGGAAAAAGCTGTTCGGGGCTTACTTCTTTTTCAATAGTAGTCAAAACGCTTTTGTTGAATTTACGTTGCCAAATATCGCGGGCTTCGGGTACTTCAAAATGAGTACCCAGTGCTTCATACACACCTTCGGCATCAGGATATTGCTCTATTACGGTGCGGGTGGCGGCAAAACGCTGTGGCAAATAAAAATCATCGGAATCCAAAAAGGCTATCCATTCGTTGCGAGCCGCTTTGATGCCCACGTTGCGCGTAGCTCCGGTGCCACAATTTTGGCGGTTGGGGTGTGTGAGCAGGCGAATACGTTGGGGGTATTGTTGTTGAAGTGTAGCAGCAAGTTCATAAGAGCCATCTTTTGAGCCGTCATCTACCAGCAGTATTTCATCAACTTCGGGCTGTATAAGTACTGATTGGACACATTTTTCTAAATAAGGTGCGGCATTATATAAAGGAATGACAACAGAAATTTGCAACATAGCAGCGTTTTTGTTGAATATGCCAAAGGTAGCAGTTATTTATGGTTTTGACAATGATACTTCATATAATTTGCTCATTTTTTATAGATTTGCTTGGCTGATAAAGAATCAGACAAATACTATTTTTTTGTTCTGGAAATATTGTGCTGTACAGTAAGATTTTTATGTACTTTTGGGCATCTTTTATTTCAATACAGCAGGTTCTCATTTTTTATAAGCTATGTCTACGAATTTATTTGAAGAAATCATCAAAGCCGGACAACTTTTAAAAAAGGTTATTTCTCAAACACCTCTGAGCTACAATGCTAATTTTTCGGAGGAGCAGCAAGCAAATATTTATTTTAAAAGAGAAGATTTACAGGTGGTGCGCTCCTACAAAATTCGGGGGGCTTATAATAAAATGATTGCTTTTAATGCCGAAGAACGCGCCAAAGGGGTGGTATGTGCCAGCGCAGGCAACCACGCACAGGGAGTGGCATATTCGTGTAATTTATTGCATATTCATGGCAAAATTTATATGCCCAAAACCACGCCTCAACAAAAAATAAAACAAGTAAAATTATTCGGAAAATCGTTTGTAGAAATTGTACTCATCGGCGATACCTTTGATGATGCCTATCAACAGGCAGTACACGATGCTCAAGAAAGCGGAAAAATTTTTGTGCACCCTTTTGATGACGAAAAAGTGATTGCGGGACAGGGTACGGCGGCGTTGGAAATTCTCAATGATGCCACGGTTCCTATTGATTATATTTTTATTCCCATCGGCGGCGGCGGCTTGGCTTCGGGTGTGGCTACCGTGTTCAAAAAACTCAGCCCCACTACCAAAATTATCGGCGTAGAGCCTTTGGGCGCACCTGCTATGAAAGTTTCCATAGAAAACGGCATCAATACGCCTTTGGAAAAAATAGATAAATTTGTGGACGGCGCAGCAGTGAAACGTGTGGGCGACCTTACTTTTGAAATATGCCGCCACACTTTGGACGATGTGATTTTAGTACCCGAAGGAAAGGTGTGTACTTGTATTTTACGCCTTTACAACGAAGAGGCGATGGTCGTAGAGCCTGCCGGAGCGTTGAGCATTGCGGCATTGGACTATTACAAAGAGCAGATTGCAGGTAAAAATGTAGTATGTATAGTAAGTGGCAGCAACAACGACATTTTGCGCACCGAAGAAATCAAAGAGCGTTCTTTGCTGTTTGAAGGATTAAAACATTATTTTATTATTGAATTTCCGCAGCGTCCGGGTGCTTTTCGCGAGTTTGTAAATGAAGTGCTGGGCAGCGATGACGATATTACTTATTTTCAGTTTGCCAAAAAGAACAACCGCGAGTTGGGACCGGCAGTGGTGGGCATAGAACTCAAAGAACGCGATGATTTTGAAGTACTCATCAGCAAGTTAGAAGAAAAACAAATCCCATATCGCTACCTCAACGATAAAGGCGATTTATTTACACAATTGATAGGATAAAAAAATTAGCTACTCTTTTGCCGATACCTGTGAGCGAAAAATATTTATATTGCGTTAAGCAGGCGTATCATATCCCCATTTTACATAAGTAGAACCCCACGTAAAACCACCTCCGAAAGAAGCCAAAATAATATTGTCGCCTTTGTGGAGTTGTTGTTCCCATTCGTAGAGGCACAAAGGGATAGTGGCTGCCGTAGTATTGCCGTATTTATGGATATTGACCATCACTTTTTCTATTGAAAGTCCCATGCGGTGGGCAGTGGCTTCGATAATGCGCATATTGGCTTGATGCGGCACTAACCAAGATACCTCTTCGCTGCCGAGTTGGTTGCGCTCCATGATTTCTGCCGACACATCAGCCATGCGTGTTACCGCAAATTTGAATACATTTTTTCCTTCTTGATACACATAATGTTCGCGGGCATCTACGGTGGCGTGGCTGGCGGGTTTGGCAGAGCCGCCGGCTTTTTGGTGCAAAAATACGCGTCCACTGCCATCAGAGCGCGAGATGCTGTCTAAAATTCCTATGTTTTCGTGGGTGGGTTCGAGGAGTACGGCGGCGGCGGCATCACCAAACAAAATACAGGTGCTGCGGTCTTGATAATCAACAATAGAGGACATCTTATCTGCACCCACTACCACTACTTTTTTGTATTTTCCGGCTTTGATGAGTTGGGTTGCTGTTTCAAGGGCAAATAAAAAGCCCGAACACGCCGCCGCAATATCAAAACTCACAATATGTCCGCAGCCGACTTTATCGCATATAATATTGGCAGTAGCCGGAAATTGCATATCGGGTGTAACGGTAGCACAAATGAGGGCATCTATTTCGGTGGCGGCGATGCCGCGTTTGCGCAGCAAGTCAGCAACTGCTTTGGCAGCCATATCCGAAGTTGCCAATCCTTCGCCTTTTAATATGCGCCGTTCCAAAATGCCGGTACGCGAAAAAATCCATTCGCTGTCGGTATCCACTATTTTTTCCAAATCGGCATTGCTCAAAATAGTTTCGGGAACATAAGCTCCTAACGCACTGATCTACGCATTGAAAGACATGAGTATCTATATAAAAAAAACACAAAAAATAAGCAGCAACCGAAGATATACTGCAAAAAAAGAAGCAAGAAGTCAAGTATTTCGCAACCTTTCAGGGCTGTTCAAAATTCCTGCTTCTCGCTTTTTATATCTGTATTGAGATTAAGAAAGAATAAAAAATTCAGTTTTTAGTTCTGTTCTGCTTTGGCAGATTTTTCGTAATTCTCAATCATTTTTTTCCCTTTGTAGTACAAGTCGCCATCTACTACATAGGCGCGATGCCACAAATGAGGTGTTTGTGTAACGGGACAAATAGACACATTAGGTAATTCCGCTTTGTAGTGCGTTCTGCGTTTGTCGCGGCGCACGACGGAGTGTCGTCTTTTGGGATGAGGCATATTATAGTATTATTTTATAGAGTTATTAAATATTTTTACTTTATTGTTTATTATTTTGCTGTTTTAATGCTAATAATGATTGCCAGCGCGGGTCTGTTTCATTATCGGAAGAAGGTACAGTATTTTTTTGTTCGTTTTTTTGAAGATGTTGAATGATAGTTGCATCGCAGCCCATTTTTCCTTCGGCAGTATCAGGGTGCACTCTGCGCACCGGAATACTCAATATTATAAATTCATAAATCAATTGTGTTACATTGATGCTTATATCCTGATTTGCGATATACACTACATCTATAGTATCATCAGAAGCCGCAGCGTCATCGCTGTATTTTGCCAAAACGCGGTACCTGCCGTTAATTCCTATGTCAAATATTTCCAAGCAACGGTCACATTCCGTAGGCACAGTACCTTCTATTGAAAAATCCAATACAAAAAAATTGTTCTTTTTCTCAAAATCCAAATATACCTCTACATTGGATTGCTGGACAGGCGAATCGGGAAAATGTTGAAAAAATTCCCTATCAATATGATATTGAAATGTATGATGCCCAACTTTTAAGCCGACAAAAGGGATAGTATATTTATCGTTTGCCTTCAAAACTGCATGCTTAGTTTACGAATTAGGGCGCAAATATAGGCAAATTTTAATAAAATTATCAAAAAAAATAATGATAATTTTTAATGGTAAATGGGATATTTCTGCGGATAATAGTATTGTAGGAACCACTCGGCGTATTGTTGAATACCTTTGCTAAGTGGGGTGGTGGGTTTAAAGCCGCAATAATGGAATATTTTATTGGTGTCAGCCCAAGTATTGCTTACTTCGCCGGCTTGCATCGGTAAGTATTTTATGTCGGCTTTTTGCTCCAGCACATTTTCAAGTAAATCAATGAGCGATTTAATCAATATAGGTTGTGTGTTGCCTATATTCATCAAAGTATAATTCGGAGTGGTTTTTTCTTCCGGCATTATACATTGATGCTGCTCCAAATTTGCAAGAGCTTTTTGCATTAAATTTACGATACCTGTAACTACATCATCAATATATGTAAAATCACGATATAGATTGCCTTGGTTGTATAGTTCTATGGTTTGGTGTTCGCATATAGCCTTGCAAAAACGATACATTGCCATATCGGGTCGTCCCCACGGACCGTACACCGTGAAAAAGCGCAATCCCATTGTAGGCAGGTTATACAGATGGCTGTAGGTATAAGCTAAGATTTCGTTGCTTTTTTTGGTAGCGGCATAAATGCTAATAGGGTGTTCGGTGTCGTCAGTTTCGGCAAAGGGTTTTTGTTGTTGTTCGCCATAAACACTGGAACTGCTGGCATACATCAACAAGCGAATATTATGCGCAGCGGCGGTATTGATGACGTTGAAAAAACCTCTGATGTTTGTATCAATATAAGTAGCCGGATTTTGAAGACTGTAGCGCACTCCGGCTTGTGCCGCCAAATGACAAACTACGGCGATGTTTTGTTCTTCCTGAAAAAGTCTGCGGATAAGAATTTCATCACATATATCATAGCGGTAAAAAGTGAACGATGGGTGTGTTTTGCTATGATATACGCTATTATTGTCGGCTTGCAGATGTATTCCGAGCGATTGAAGACGGTCTTTTTTCAGACTTATATCATAATAGTCATTAAGATTATCTATTCCTGCGACTTGATAGCCTAATTCCAATAGTTTTTTACTGATGTGAAAGCCGATAAAACCCGCAGCACCACTCACTAATATTTTCATCAAAAACTGGGTTCTTATTGATTCAGAAAAAAATAAATAATAGGCGAAGGATTATAAAAGCATTGTTTAGGTATAAAGTATGAATTATACAGTTTAATAAAAATAATTCAGTACAAAATACCTAACAATGAGATAATCTTGTTTTATTTCTTTTTAGGCTGTGTTTCTGTGTCAGGTTTCTGCGGATTTTGTGCCGTTTGTGGTGCGCCGCCGCCTTTGCCTTTTCTGCCTTTGCCGCCCATTCCTTTGGGGTTGTTGATTTGACGACCGCTGCGGTCAAAACGTGTCGTTTCGCCAATGGGGCTTCCATTTACATAAACGGTTTCGGCAGCCACCATACCATTTTCGTGCCATTCAATTTCTTTTCCTTCCTTATCGCCATTAATATAGTGGATTTCTGTTTTTTTGGCACCATTCATATACCATTCGGTATAAGTACCTACGGTGATACCGTCTTTTACCATAAATTCTTTCTTTTTAGCTCCTGAAGGGTACATTTCAAGGCTTACGCCGTCAATGATACCATTTTTGTATCCGATTTGAGATTTGGCTTTACCGTCTTCGTACCACTCGGTAGCCAAGCCGTGTAAATTGCCACTAATATATGTCGCATCTGATTTGGGTGTGCCATCAGGATACCAAGAATTAGATTTTCCGTTGAGTTGTCCGTTGCTGTAATATTGTTCTTTTGCTTTTTTTCCGGTGTCATAAAATTCTACACGAACACTATCCAACTGATAATCTTTATACCTTTCAAATAACTTTACACTTCCGTTCGGAAACCATTCGGTGCGTGTGCCGCTTACATCGCCAGTTTGTTCAGCTTTTTTTGCTCCATTTTCATAATAGGTAGTTTTTAAGCCTGCTTCTACACCGTTTTTATACGTTTGAACAGTTTTTAACTGTTTTGTATTTGGAAACCACTCCTTTTGTTCGCCGTCTAATTTTCCGACCAGATAGTTTTCTTCTTTAACCATGTGTCCGTTGCGATTAAAAATTTGGGAAGTACCTTCTTTAAAACCATTGACAAAACTAATTTTTTCTTTTATAAAACCCGGCTCAAAAAGAGTATATGCTTTTCCGGTATAGGGGGTACTGCCCTGATAATACACACCACCTTTAAAGTTTAAATCTTTAATAGGTAAACCCTCTACTTCTACTTTTACAGAAGGTAAATTATTATCTACTACAGCTTTAGTATCTTCAGATGATGCTTCGTTATTTCTGCAAGCCGTAAACAACAACAGAATAAATGTAAATAAAGAGAAGTAAGTATGGATATATTTCATAATTAATCTGTATTAAATGTAAGAATAGAACAACTGTTTTGGATGAAAATAACCAGTTGCAAGGGCAAAGTTATTTTTATTTTAAATATCTGCGAAGTGTTTATTTGAATAAATTTCTGCCTAAACCTTTCTTTTTTTGGTTAGATTTTTTGTTGGGTGTATAATCTTCAATGGCTACGATTTTTCCGTTTCTGTATTCGGTTTCCATTTTTTTCTTTCCGCTTTGATACCATTCGGCGTGTAACCCGTGTTTTTTTCCTTCTTCATATCTCATCACCGACTTCACCGTACCGATAGGATACCACTCGGTAAATGTGCCGTCTATTTGGTCTTGGGCGTTGAAATACATTTCTAATTTTTTCTTTCCGTTAGAATACCAGTCTTTGCGTTCTTTTTTTGTGCCGTCGCTGCGATACAAAATTTCGTAGCTTTTTTGTTTTTCCTCAGATTTACTGTTGTAGTAGCCTGTTTTCTGAAACGGAATACCATCTTCTAAATACATAATTAATTTGGGGCTTCCGTTGTCGTAGTATTCCACGGCGCGTCCGGTATAACGCACCTCACCAAAAGAATACAACTCGGTGGTGTCATTCAGCTTAGATAATTGCGTGGTACGCACTGTTTGTCCTTTAAATTCATTTTTGCACGAAATAGTACCTATCCACAGCGAAGCTGCACATAATAGGGGCAGCCATGATTTCCTTATCATTTTTAAAGACAAATAAAAGACGGGTTTTTTAAAGATTCTTTGTTATACACTAATTTCTCCTTATATTCAAAATCTATAATTTTTTTTCCTGCTCCCAAAGCAATGGCGTGTCCGGCGGCGATATCCCATTCCATAGTAGGAGCTAAACGCGGGTATTCGTCAGCTACACCTTCTGCTACTAAACATATTTTCAAAGAACTACCCCGCGATACCAAACTAAGAGTGCCTTTGCTTTGCTGCAATTGTTCTAAATAAATTTGTGTATCTGTATTCAAATGCGAACGGCTTGCTACCACTGTATAGTTTCTGTCTGTTTGGGGCTTGGGCAAAGGTATTTTTTGAGCCTGCAAATATATATCATTTTGCACGATTTCATCTTTTTTATTTTCAAAAATCCCTATATTGGCAGCCGCATTTTCCAATTTAAAAGATCCCATATCCATACCTCCAAAATACAACGTATCGTTTACAGGAATATAAATAACGCCGAAAACAGGTGTCCCTGCTTCCAACAAAGCAATATTGACGGTGAAGTCGCCGTTTTTTTTGATAAATTCTTTAGTGCCGTCTAAGGGATCTACCAACCACCAACGCTGCCAAGTGGCACGTTCGGTAAAGGGTATATCTTTGCCTTCTTCACTCAATATAGGAATACCCGTATCCTCCAAATGGTGTATAATAACCTGATGGGCGCGGCGGTCGGCGAGTGTAAGCGGCGAGTCGTCACTTTTGTAATCTACGCCAAAGTCCTGCGCATATATTTCCAATATTTCTTTTCCGGCTTCAACGGCGGCATACAAAGCCCTGACGTATATGTCTTTCACGATTGATTTTGATGGTATTTAAAGTGTATTTATAAAATGACGACAGGCAAAATTACTTGAAAAAAATGAAATTTTGTCAGTTTTTCAGTATTCGCCCCTGTTTTTTATGTTTAAAATGCAATACTAACTCCGAAAAGATGTTTAAAAATAACTTGTATTTATTTTTTAATAATTGAATTCTTTATTAATCAATTATTTGTCAATAAATTTATTTTAAAATATTTTAATTTATATATTTATGTATGCTTTTATTTTGTAATAAAAAAAATCATTGCTGTATCGGAAAAAGCCCGCGTTGGGCGGCGGCAGACAACATAAACTCGTGGGCTGCATTTTTTTCGTTGGCAATTGCGCCATCTAAGATAGCCTCGCGAATGAGCGTTTTCAATTCGCCTACCAATTTGCCCGGACGCAGTCCAAACATTTGCATAATTTCATCGCCGCTGACGGGAGGCTGCCAGTTGCGCATGCGGTCTTTTTCTTCCACTTCGCGTAATTTCAGTTGCACCATTTCGTAATTTTCCAAAAAACGGGCAACCTTTTCGCGGTTTTTGGAGGTAATGTCGGCTTTGCACAGCAACATCAAATCTTCCAAGTCGTCGCCGGCATCAAATAATAGACGGCGAATAGCGGAGTCGGTTACATTTTCTTTGGTGAGCGAAATAGGGCGCAGGTGCAGTGCCACCAATTTTTGCACTTTTTTCATCGTTTCGTTCATCGGCAGTTTGAGCGAACGAAAGATTTTAGGCACCATTGCTGCACCTACGGCATCGTGCCCATGAAATGTCCAGCCGCCGCCTTCAAAACGTTTGGTGCGCGGCTTGCCGATGTCGTGCAAAATAGCCGCCCAGCGTAACCACAAATCGCCGGAATATTTGGCTACATTATCCAGCACTTGCAGGGTATGAAAAAAATTGTCTTTGTGACCCACTCCGTCAATATATTCTGCACCTTGCAGGGCTACCATTTCAGGAAAAATGTGGTTCAACAAGCCGGTATTGTACAATATTTTAAAGCCCACCGAAGGCTGCGGCGACAATACTATTTTGTTCAGCTCGTCAATAACGCGCTCTTGTGATACGATATGAATACGCTCGGCTTGTTCAGCCATGGCTTGCAAGGCGCGTGGGTCTATCTGAAAATGAAGCTGCGAAGCAAAGCGGGCGGCACGCATCATGCGCAGGGGGTCATCAGAGAATGTAACAGCGGGGTCGAGAGGGGTTCGGAGTACTTTGCGCTCCAAATCCTCCAAACCGCCGAAGGGGTCTAAGAGTTCGCCAAAATCGGCTTGATTGAGGCTCACAGCCAGCGCATTGATGGTAAAATCGCGGCGGCGTTGGTCGTCTTGCAGGGTGCCGTTTTCAACAATGGGCTTGCGCGAATGGCGGTCGTAGCTTTCTTTGCGTGCGCCTACAAATTCCCAGTCCACACCTTTATATATAAATTGAGCTGTGCCGAAATTTTTAAAAAAATTGACTTTGGGCGCAGGTTGAAGGCGTTGAGCCACAGCCTGTGCCACCTCAATACCATTGCCCACGCACAATACATCTGCATCTTTGCAGGGGCGTTGCAACAGCAAATCGCGCACTAAGCCGCCAATGACGTACAAAGGTACATTTTCTTCATTTGCCACTTGTGCCAGCACAGCGAGCGGCTTTTGGTAGGCGGCGGGTAATGCGGAAATCAGAGATTTTGTAGGAAACATGAAAGCGCAAAATTAACACAAAAATTGGTATGGTAAAACGGCAAGCGTGGCTTTTACGGCAAGTATGGCAATATTTATCCGGTTTTTACCTGCTTTATCTATTTATCGTGTGTGGGACAAATTGCAGTTGTATATTTGTTTTCCTTATTTTTTAGCTCTATCCTGAAAAAGATTTGTGCTATTTTTGTTGTTTGTTTTATTTTTTTAAAAAAATCATATCCGCTTTTATTTCTATGACAACAAAACTTTTGCAAGGCAAGCGCGGCATTATCTTTGGCGCACTCGACGAACAATCTATTGCCTGGCAGGTGGCACTCCAATGCCATGCGCAGGGTGCAAAATTTACACTCACCAATGCGCCGGTGGCGTTGCGTATGGGAAAAATCAATGAGTTGGCGGAGCATTGCGGCAGCGAACTCATCGGTGCAGATGCCACTGTGGTAGAAGATTTAGAACATTTATTACAACACTCCGAAGTGGTTTTGGGCGGAAAAATTGATTTTATCCTGCACTCCATCGGTATGTCGCTCAATGTGCGCAAAAAAAAGGACTACACCGACCTCAATTACGAGTGGATGCTCAAAACGCTGGATATTTCGGCGATTTCTTTTCATAAACTCATGCAAAGCGCGTATCGTTTGGATAGCATGAACGAGGGCGGCAGTATTGTGGCACTTACTTATATTGCGGCGCAGCGCACTTTTCCTGATTACAGCGAGATGGCGGAAGCCAAAGCTTTATTGGAGTCTTTTGCGCGGAGTTTCGGCTATCATTTCGGTGTAAAGAAAAAAGTGCGCGTGAATACCATTTCGCAGTCGCCAACGTGGACAACGGCGGGCAGCGGCGTGAAAGGATTTAAAGAATTTTTTGACTATGCCGACAAAATGTCGCCTTTGGGCAATGCTCCGGCGGTGGCTTGTGCCGATTATTGCGTGGCTTTGTTTTCGGATTTAACGCGCTTCGTAACCATGCAAAACCTCTATCACGATGGCGGTTTCAGCAGCATGGGTATGTCGCCTGCTTTATTGCCTGAATAAGAAAAGAGGTAAAAAAATATTATAACTTATTGTTTTGATGTTTTGTATTTAGTGTTTAATAATCAAATATTTATGATATGCAGATAAAACTAAAGCATTGTTTTTTTATGATTAAAAGCATCTTTTAATGTTTTTATTTCGTTGTATGGATAATTTATAGCAAACGTAACCATTCTTATATATTTATTTAACTCAACAAAAACAATGAAAAAGAAATTTTTACTATCTCTGATTTGTGCATCAATAAGCCTCGCTGCTCAGGCGCAGTCGGTAGCCGTAAAACTCAACGCTACGAGTTTGGCTCTCAAAAGTATCGTACCTTCGGTAGAATTTAAGTTAGGAGCCGAGTCGCCTTTTACGGCGGGTTTAGGGGTATCGTATGCTTTGGAGCGCGACATTAAATTAGATGCACTTGCCGAGCAAACCAATGGCGAAAAATTTGAATACGAAGGTTCTTTGTCGCTTTCAGGTTTCAGCATTACTCCTTTTGCACGTTGGTATCCGGGAGCCGAATCTATGAAAGGTTTTTATGTGGGCGTTTTTGCTCGTTATCTCAAATATGATGATTTGGGCTTGCCTTATGCCTATACCAAAGACGGCGAAAAATTTACCGGTATTGCTACCGGCTATGCCAAAGGTTTTGGCGGCGGCTTGGATTTGGGTGCGCAGTTTCCGATAGGTCCTGTTATTTTAGACGTATTTTTTGGTGCGGGCTATGCCGCCGGAAAATCGTGGATAAACGTATATGATCCCGAAAACTTAACTGCCGAAGATTATGCCGAAATCAAACAAAAAATTGACGAGAACAAAACCGCCGAAGTATTTGGTTTGGGGCGTATTATAGAAAATATAGAAGCCGGCTCCAACGAAACTTCGGCTTGGGCTGAGAGCAAAGGTATTCCTATTTTGCGCGGCGGTATTCAGGTGGGTATTGCTTTTTAATAAAATTATTTTTAAAGATGATTTGAAAATAAAAAAACGAGGCTGTCAGCCTCGTTTTTTTATTTTCTCAAGGAAATATCCACCCCTGTTCCTGACAAGAAGAAAGCGTAAAATTTTTATTTACTATTGTTGGATAAAAAACGTAGCCACTTACTTGCTCCGCTTTAGCCGTATGTACCCCTTTTTCTAATTCATATACAATTTCAGTATTTCCCGACATCTGTTTTTTGAATGTCCCGTCTATGAACAAATTATAGGGATTGTCGGAGGTGTTTGTGAACCGCATTGGAACAAGAGTACACCCTGAATTATTAGTACCCCCATTGTCATCATCATCTTTATTACAACCAAAATTAAACGTTGTTGCCACTAAAAAAAGAAATAAAATAATTGTTTTTTGCATATCAAATAACCTTTTTAAGAATTAAAAAATGTAATAAATTGTAAAAATGCTTATTGCTTAATAGTGATTCAATTACACTTTTTTGAAATTTCTTAATTAATAATGATATGCATACGCATATATATATATATATATATATATACGTATAATTCTGAATTAAAACAATTTGTATTTATTTTTTTACTTACAAAAAATAATATTTTTCATGAAAATTTTATAGATAAATTTATTGAAAAAAATAAAATCAAATGAGTTTTAAAAGATAAAGCTATGGTCATCAGTTAAATCCATTTTATCGGTGTTCTGTTATTGTTTAAATATCTTATTTTGTTAATTCTTTGTAAAGCCTACGCCGTATATTCAACAGTGTGGTAATATTTACCTATCTTTGTATCCCGTATTCTAAAAAAAATAGACTGGAACAATGACCAAATATATTTTTGTTACGGGCGGGGTTACTTCTTCTCTCGGCAAAGGCATTTTCGCTTCTTCCTTGGCTTTGTTGCTCCAAGCACGCGGCTTGCGGGTAACTATCCAAAAATTTGACCCTTATTTGAATGTAGATCCCGGCACGCTCAATCCTTACGAGCACGGTGAATGTTTTGTGACCGAAGACGGAGCCGAATGTGATTTGGACTTGGGGCATTATGAGCGTTTTTTGAGCAGTAATACTGCTCAGGAAAATAACGTAACCACCGGCAGAATTTATCAAACCGTGATTGAAAAAGAACGGCGCGGTGATTATTTGGGCAAAACCGTACAAATTGTGCCGCATATCACCGACGAAATCCAACGCCGTATGTTGCTTTTGGGCGGCAAAGGCAACTTCGACATCGTCATTACAGAATTGGGCGGCACCGTGGGCGATATAGAGTCGCTGCCTTATATAGAAGCGGTGCGCCAGCTCAAATGGAGTTTGGGCGCAAATAATTGTTTGGTGCTGCACCTCACTTTGATACCTTTTCTGAACGCCGCCCAAGAACTCAAAACCAAACCTACGCAGCACTCCGTGAAGGAACTCGCCAAAGACGGCGTAATTCCTGATGTGTTAGTTTGCCGCACCGAGTACCACCTCAGCGAAGATATTCGCCGCAAATTGGCTTTGTTTTGCAATGTGGATCAAAATGCGGTCATTGAAGCCATTGATGCCGACAGCATTTATCATGTGCCTTTGCTGATGCTGGAAGAAAAATTGGATAATTTGGTACTGGAAAAATTGCGTCTGCCCAACCGCCAAAAACCCGACCTCAATAATTGGCAAGCCTTTTTAAAACGCCTCAAAAACCCGAAAAACGAAGTGCGCATCGGTTTGGTAGGAAAATACATTGAACTGCAAGATGCGTATAAATCAATTTTGGAAGCATTTATACACGCTTCGGCACACTTGCAAATCAAAGTACAGGTAGTGCCTATTCATTCGGAGCAGGTAAATGAAGATAATGTAGCCGACCTGTTAAAAGATTTGCACGGCGTATTGGTAGCACCGGGTTTTGGAAATCGTGGCATTGAAGGAAAAATTGCCGCTATACGCTATGTGCGCGAACAGAAAATTCCGTTTTTTGGTATTTGTTTGGGCATGCAATGTGCCGTGATAGAGTTTGCCCGCCATGTGCTGCACCTCTCCGCCGCCCACTCCACCGAAATGCAACCCGATACCGAACACCCGATTATTGATTTGATGGAAGGACAAAAAAACGTGGCGATGAAAGGCGGCACGATGCGACTGGGTGCTTATAGCTGCGTGCTGGAAAAAAACTCCTTAGCGGCGCAAAGCTACGGCACTCTTACGATTTCGGAACGCCACCGCCACCGCTACGAACTCAACAATGCCTATTTGGAGGCATTGGAACAAAATGGTCTCAGAGCCACCGGTATCAACCCCGACAACAATTTGGTAGAAGTGGTAGAACTCGCCGGACACCCCTGGTTTGTGGGCGTACAGTTTCACCCTGAGTTCAAAAGCCGCGTCACCCAAGCACACCCCCTGTTTGCAGCATTTGTAGAAGCAGCGTTGAAATATAAAAATACACGGCAGTAATGCCAAATTTTATCGTATTTTTGTACGATTTCAAATGCCCTGTAATAAAAAAGCAACGAAAAATATTTTAATTAAAATACATAGAAAAGAATTGAATCATTTGAAAAAACTGATGAGTGATTTTGATTTTTATTATGAAATGATATAGAAAATCAAAGGGCAGTTGCTTTTTTAGTACTTGAAATATTGTACAGCACATAGCGGGTAAAAATATTGAATGGCTTTTTATTGATAAAAAAATAATAATTTTCGGTTGCTAACAAAATTATGCGCAGTATCATCACTTTATTATCCATTATAATATTTTTGTGCTCACTGCAAGCGGCGGCGCAGGGGCAGCAGCGCGATATTTATTGGCTGCATTTGAGCGATAAGCAAGCATCGCCTTATTCGGTGCTGCACCCGCAGACGTTTTTATCAACTGCTGCTTTGGAACGCCGTCGTCAGGCGGGTATTGCCGTCACCGAACAGGATATGCCTGTCAATCCTGCCTACATCGCTGCTATCCGACAAAGCAACGTTGAAATACATAGCGTTTCCAAATGGTTCAACGCCGTTGCTGTATATGCCGATGCCGACCAAATCGCCGCCCTCGCACGGTTGCCTTTTGTGCGCCGTACTCAATTATTACACCGCAGCAACAGCCGTACTGCCAACAACAATGCCCAACACAAATGGAGCGAAACTTTTGATTTGGACACTTGGTATGGCGGCGCACGCACACAAATAGAAATGCTCAATTTGCATCAGTTTCACCGCATTGGCTTGCAGGGGCAAGGTATGTTGATAGCAGTAATAGATGCCGGATTTCCGAAATATAAAACATCGGCGGCATTGCAGCATTTGATTCAGGAGCAGCGCATCAAACATGTTTGGAACTATGTCAATAATAGTGCCGATATTGAAAATACCGGCTCTACACACGGTGCTAATGTGCTTTCTATATTGGCGGGTAATTATCCCGACAAATACTATGGCAGTGCCCCTGCTGCGGACTATATGCTGTTTGTGAGCGAAGATGTATCGTCAGAAACACCCATAGAAGAAGTAAACTGGACACTCGCCGCCGAATTTGCCGACAGTGCCGGAGCTGATATTTTTTCTACTTCGCTCGGCTATTATTTATTTGATGACGGATATGAAGATTATACCTACAACGATATGAACGGCGACTACACCATCATTACCCGCGCTGCCGATATAGCGGCTTCCAAAGGAATTTTGGTGATAAACGCTGCCGGCAACGAAGGCAACAGCCCTTGGAATTATATCATTGCGCCCGCCGATGGCGATAGTGTACTGTCAGTGGGTGCAGTGGATAAAGAGCGTCAGTACGCAGGTTTCAGTTCAAGAGGACCTTCGTATGATGGACGCATAAAGCCCAATGTAGCCACAATGGGGCAAGCAACGGCACTTATCAGCGATACTTCGGTGTATAACGGCAGTGGCACTTCTTACGCCTGTCCTTTGATGTCGGGTGCTGCCGCTTGCCTGTGGCAAAGTTTGCGCTATAAAAGCAGTATGGAGCTTTTTGCTGCCATTCAGCAAAGTGCTTCGCAATACACTGCGCCCGATGATAGGCTCGGTTATGGGATTCCTGATATGGTGAAAGCCCACGAAATCTTAGCAAGCGGCGAAGTTTTTTCTGCCAACTTATGGACGACAGAAAATGTACCCCGCTATGTTTTTCACGCCGCCGACTCGCAGGCAGTTCGTTATTATATTTGCGACCTCGCAGGAAGGGTTGTAATGGAAAGCGACGATACAAAAACATTATACGAATTACAAACCATATCTGCCGGCAGTTCTTTATCGGCGGGTATGTATATTGTGCAGGTGCAAGGCGAAAAAGGAACTTTAACGCATAGTTTTAAATTAGTGGTGCAGTGATATAAATGAATATAATGTACACGAAGAGTTTGCCTAAATTACCGGATTGGGAAGCTCAATACCTCTGAAAAATATCAGTTTTAAATCAAATTACCAATTTTTATAGTTAAAAAAGTATGAAAAATTTTGAACAACTTTCCGAACAACAACAAAATGTGATGTATGATGCGCTTCCGCTCATCACTATTTTGATAGCAGGTGCAGATGACGACATTGAACTCGACGAAACCCACTGGGCAAAAAGGGTTATTCATTTTCGCGAATTTACAACTGCCGAAATTTTACAGGATTTTTACAAGGAGTTAGCCGAAAATCGTTTTGAAGCCCGCCTGCGGGATCTCATTGAAATGTTGCCCGAAAATACGCCCATCAGACAAGGGATTATATCCTCTCAATTAGAAAAATTAAATCCGGTATTAGCCGATTTGAACCCTGAATTTTCAGTGCCTTACTACCAAAGTTTATTGTCTTTTGCCAAGCAAGTAGCAAGAGCAGATGGCGGTGTACTGGGATTTTTCAGCGTATCAAAAGAAGAAGAGCAGTATCTTGATTTACCGATGATACAGCCGATATAATAAGCTGAACCGATAATATTTTAATTATTTTTTTGCAACGCTTCGGAGATTCAAGAACCTTCGGAGCGTTGTATTTTTATTGATGATCAGTTTAACAAAGCTGTTACATCTTCTTCTTCATCTGCATCATCTTGTTCATCAATAGCGGAGGGGTTTTTATTGTCAAAACGAATCAACAAACCTTTAATAATAAAGAACTGCGCTGTTAAATAGGTGAGCATTACCCAAAAATTATATTCTCCGCTGCCTTTTTGTACAAATTTTGACTCTGCCAACAGCGAATCAGATGCTACCAACAATACCGCTCCTACAAAAACAAACAAAAAACTGTAGGGTCTGCTGCGGCGAAAAAAAGCAGTAATCATCATGGTAGTTAATACCACAGCATACACGCCTACCGGAAGTTTCATATCGCCCAAATGGGGGTATAAGTGATAAAAAAACAACAAGCCGTATAAGACAGAGAAAGGTACGATGAGTTTGTTCCAACGAATGGTTGTGCCACCTTGCTTATGAAACAACCAAATATAGCTCAGATGTGCCAATAAAAAAGAACCTAAACCCGCCATAAAAAACAAAGGTTCATTGCCCCACAGCAACAGCGTATCTCCTATTCCTGAAAAGAAAAGTGCCAACAAAATAGCATAGCGCAATTTTTCGTACTCCGTGTTGCTGATGTAGTGTGCTATGAGCAAGGGCATAAACAAAGGCTTGATAAACATTGCCATTTGTGGGTGCTGAAAAAACAGCGTATTGAGCAAGTAAAGTACTGCCAATACAATATATAAGATGCTGAATATCTTTTCTTTATGCAAAGGACGCTTTTTTAGTTGGTTATTTGGAAATGCAATGTAGCGATTATTTTAAAATTACATATAATGTTGTGGCAATAAATAATTTTGTACATAGTCTTGTACGGCATTTTCCAAACTGTAAAAAGGTTGCGTAAAGCCGGCTGCCCGCAATTTATCCATATTTGCTTCGGTAAAATATTGGTATTTGTCGCGAATGTCGGCGGGAGTATCTATAAAAATGATGTGTTCGGGCAATTTCATCGCCGCAAATACGGCACGCGCCAAATCCAAAAAAGAGCGCGCCTGTCCGGTACCCGCATTGTAAATACCCGAAGGCACGCGCTGCGTATTTTGCATCAAAAATAAAATAATGGAGATGAGGTCTTTTATATAGATAAAATCGCGCAACTGCCCGCCGTCTGCATAATCGGGGCGGTGGGAGCGAAACAACTGCATACTGCCTTGCGCCTGTATTTGGCGGAAAGCGTGAAAAATCACCGAAGCCATACGCCCTTTGTGGTATTCGTTGGGACCAAATACATTAAAAAATTTCAGCCCCGCCCAAAAAGGAGGTTTTTCGTTTTGTTGTAAGCACCAGAGGTCAAAGATTTGTTTGGACTCGCCGTAAATATTCAAAGGGTGCAGTGCGGGTATGCGTGTTTCGTCATCATCAAAGCCTTGTGCGCCATCGCCGTAGGTGGCGGCACTGGAAGCATAAATCAGCGGAATACGATGACGGGTGCAATAATGCCATACGGCTTTTGAATACGACACATTGAGTTGTTCAAAAACAGCCCAATTGGTTTCGGTGGTGTCGGTGCGTGCGCCGATATGCAAAAAGAAAGCAACGGGAAGTTGTTCTTTTTCCAAAAACTCCAACAAACGGCTGCGCTCTACCAAATGGGCATATTGCTGGTGTATATAATTGGCTTTCTTTTGTTCTGCCGAAAAATCATCACTCAAAACTAAAGCGCGATAGCCCGCCTCATTCAGAGCAGCCGCCACACAAGAGCCGATAAATCCGGCAGCTCCGCTGATGATGATGTAAGAAGCATCGTTGTTCATAAATGTAAGGTTGGAGATGAATTTTTTTTGATGTATTAAATACTCAGATTTCGGTAAGCACCTTTTACCTGAACGACCGCCTGTTTGCCTGTGCCGCAAAAAATCATTTTATTACCCTTAAAAAAACGCACTTCAAATTGTTGCCCGAACTGCTGCTGCGAAGAGTTTTCCTGTATTTTTACTATCAGCAAATAATCTTTTTGTACAAAATTGATTTCTGCCGCTTCGCCTTGTATGGTGGCTTTTTTTATGTCTGTATCATTGTATGGCGTAAAAGAATACACATCGCCCTCGTGATACAAAACGCCGATAAAGTTGGATAATTCGTTTTGGTTTTCTTTGGCAGGAAACATCGCCAACATAAAAGACACTTCTTCATCGTAGCGAAATTGTGTGCTTTGCAAATACAAATAATGCGGCGGAAAAGTATGCCCCCACAATTTGTCGCTGTAGCCCACGCCGCCGTCCCAGTTGATGGTTTCATTGTCGAGGTGCAAAGTGCCTTGCAGGGTGTGGCGCATACTCAACACCTCCTGACAATACGGAAAAGGGCGCACCAAACGGCTCAATGTGCTGCGGTTTTCGGACAACTGCTCTGCTACCGGCGACAACTGCTGCATTTCAACAGTGCCGCTGATATGAGGCAATGCCAAACGGATCTGATGAAGCGAAAAAAAATTGTCGCCAATGCTGATTTCAACATTTTTGTGCGAGGCTTGCCACGCTTCCAAAGGAAAAGTTTGGTAAAAAAGCGGTCGTTTGTTGTCTTTTATCTCAATAAAAGCTGCGGCTGTGTTGTTGGGGGTGTCCCAAGCAATGCCCGCCGTCACCAAAAAGGAGCGAGCGGAGGCGGCATCATTCAGGCGGTAGCTCCATTGTTCAAAGTGACATTGCTTTTTGCCCCAGCCCTGATACATCGCCGTGTTGCGCCAAGCCCGCCATTTGGATACTATCATGTTTTTTAAGTAGCGTGTATTTTATATATTATTCTTGTTGGCTGCAAAGGTAAAGAAATGCCCGTAAAACCATACACAATAAAGATTTTTTTGAAAAAACAGGGAGAAAATTTTTGAACCTCTAAATTTTGAACTTTGATAAAGTTGGGATATACCCACGCAAAATGCGGCACCGCAAAAGGTAAATGCGACAGTGTTTAACTTTGACAAAGTTCCAACTTTGTCAAAGTTGGGATTGCCCACGACAAACGCAACAGTGCAAAAGGTAAATGCAACAGTGTTTAACTTTGACAAAGTTCCAACTTTGTCAAAGTTGGGATTGCCCACGCCAAATGCAACAGTGCAAAAGGTAAATGCAACAGTGTTTAACTTTGACAAAGTTCCAACTTTGTCAAAGTTGGGATTGCCCACGCCATAAGCAGCAATGCCCACGCCATAAGCAGCAATGCCCACGCAAAATGCGGCACCGCAAAAGGTAAATGCGGCACCGCAAAAGGTAAATGCGGCACCGCAAAAGGTAAATGCGGCACCGCAAAAGGTAAATGCGGCACCGCAAAAGGTAAATGCGGCACCGCAAAAGGTAAATGCGGCACCGCAAAGGTAAATGCGGCACCGCAAAAGGTAAAATGCGGCACCGCAAAAGGTAAATGCGGCACCGCAAAGGTAAATGCGGCACCGCAAAAGGTAAATGCGGCACCGCAAAGGTAAATGCGGCACCGCAAAAGGTAAATGCGGCACCGCAAAAGGTAAATGCGGCACCGCAAAAGGTAAATGCGGCACCGCAAAAGGTAAATGCGGCACCGCAAAAGGTAAATGCGGCACCGCAAAAGGTAAATGCGGCACCGCAAAAGGTAAATGCGGCACTGCAAAAGGTAAATGCGGCACCGCAAAAGGTAAATGCGGCACCGCAAAAGGTAAATGCGGCACCGCAAAAGGTAAATGCGGCACTGCAAAAGGTAAATGCGGCACTGCAAAAGGTAAATGCGGCACTGCATAAGGTAAATGCAGCACTGCAAAAGGTAAATGCAGGCGTTTTTTACTTTGACAAAGTTATAACTTTGTCAAAGTTGGAACATAAGCCCGAAAGAACAGCCGTTTAACTTTATAGAACTTATCAGAGAATTTCTTATATTTGTATGATATTTTACTGATAAGTATTCAGCCGTTTTGTATGAGTGCTGAAAACAAAAATAAAACAACTGCCAAATGATAGATACTCCATTACTATTGGCTTGGGGAGCTTCCATTAAGGTTTTTGAGAAAGGGGAGTTTATTTTTTATGAGGGTAATATACCTAAGTCGTATTTCCAGATTTTGAGTGGAGCAGTGAAAATGGTGAGCCTCAACGAGGAGGGCAAAGAGTTTATCCAGGGTGTTTTTAAAGACGGTGAAAGTTTTGGCGAACCGCCTTTATTTATCGACCTGCCTTATCCGGCGAGTGCCCGAGCCACCCGACATACAGAGTTGATACGGCTACCCAAAGAAGTGTTTTTTCAGTTGTTGGAGGCGCACCGCAGTATTGAAAAAGATTTTTTGAAACTCTTGTCACAGCGCATTTTTTATAAATCCAGAAAAACCAGCGAAAACATCAATCATAATCCCGAGCATCGCATCATCGCTTTTTTGGAAGATCACAAAAAAAGCATCGGTGCAGATCCCTGTCTCCGTGTGATAATCCCCTACACCCGCCAAGAAATTGCTGATTCTACGGGCTTGCGCGTAGAAACCGTCATCAGAACCCTGTCTGCCCTCAAACAAAAACAGAAGGTAGAAATTATCAACAGAAAATTGTATTATTAATTTTTATTTTTTCATTTTTGCCCGACAAATAGATTTGGCTCATTTTTTTTAAAAAACATTAGATATGCTGCCATTGTAATTAAAAAAAATGCCCGTTTTTGCATCGTTTATTTGTTCGCAATTATAATTGTTTTTGAAAATTTAAAAATTTTTTACAAAAAAAATGTACACCCGCAGACGATACGGTTTTTGGATGACGTTTCTCTGGAGCAAAGCTCCCTTTATTTATGGGGGTTGTTTATGCCACAGTATTAGCCTTTATATTTGAATTTTTTTATCATCAGCTCAATTTTGATTTATCAATCAGCTGGCAACCGATTAGTATTTTGGGGATAGCAGTAGCTTTTTATTTGGGATTTAAAAACAATGCCAGCTACGACAGAACTTGGGAGGCAAGAAAAATCTGGGGCGGCATCGTGAATAATTCAAGAACTTTCGGGGTGGCAGTGAGTAGCTTTATACAAGGCGAAAACAACAAAAAAATAAAAGAAGAAATGATATATCGCCATATAGCGTGGCTCACCGCCTTGCGCTATCAGTTGCGGCTTTCGCGCGAATGGGAACATAGCGAAATGAGAATTAAGGGGCGATATATACCCAATATCAGCGAAACTTATTTTGATAATTTGGAAAATGAAATCAATGAAATACTGTGTGAAGAAGAATTTAACCTTTATAAAGGTAAAGCGAATATGGCGGTTCAAATTCTGCACAAACAAGCCAATCGTTTGCAAGAACTGAAAGACAGCAATTATTTTGACGATTTTCGGCACATGGAATTTCACAAGCTCATTACAGAGTTTTATGCCGATCAGGGCAGAAGCGAGCGGATTAAAAATTTTCCTTTTCCACGTCAGTACGCCTCAGTAGCATTTTGGATGACTTTAATATTTTCTGTGCTTGCGCCTTTTGGCTTATTAAATATTTTTCATGACCTCAAAAGCCATACAATATGGCTCACTATTCCTTTTTCAGGTTTAATTATCTGGGTGTTTTTTTTGATGGAAATGATAGGCGATTATTCAGAAAATCCCTTTGAAGGAACTTACAACGATGTGCCCATTACTGCCATTGCACGGGGCATAGAAATAGACCTGAGAGAAATGCTCGGCGAAACTGATATTCCAAAACCTATAACGGCGGAAAACGGATTTTTGATGTAATTTCTTTACGGAAACAAGCTCAAAATTTTTTACTGTAAAAAAAATAAAAAATGCGGCTGCGCTTATGATTTTAATCATAAATAAGCGCAAAGAGAGGTGGTATCTTTGCGAAAAGATTTTTTAAGTATATGAAATATTTTCATTGGCTCATAATAGGCGGTATGATGAGTATTGCCGCCTGCCAAAGCAACGCCACCACCGAAGTTGCACCATCATCATCATCTGCTACCACCGAAGGTGCTGCTCCGACAGCCACCGGACAATCGGGCGTAAAAGACGACGTATCTAAGCCCAATATCGTGCAGGTAGCAGTAGGCAGCAAAGACCACAGCACGCTCGTAGCTGCCGTGCAAGCCGCCGGCTTGGTAGATGCCCTCAGCAATGCCGGACCCTTTACGGTATTTGCACCTACCAACGCCGCTTTTGAAAAACTGCCACCGGGTACAGTGGAGGGGCTTCTCAAACCCGAAAAGAAAGGCGATTTAGAAAATATTTTGGGATATCATACTTATGTGGGCGTGCTCGACGGAGCTTTGCTGCAAGATGGGGCTGTGTATGATATGGTATATGGAGGAAAAGTGAAGATTACGAAAAAAGACAACAAAACATATATAAACGACAAAGAAATCGTTGCTACAATTAAAACCTCCAATGGCGTAATACACGTTATCAATGACGTGCTGTTGCCGCCCACCGTATCGCAATAAATAAAATATTTTTTTTAAAGATTGTGCTTATAGGTTTTTTGAAAAATGAATGCAAGCCTCTCCGACAGGCTTGCATTTTTTTTGTATATAATCCAAACACAAAAACTCAATTTGTATTTTATCCGTGCCTCTTTCCTTATCAAAAAGCAGAGGTGTTTTGTATGATCTTTATTTGCATCACCGTAGCAATTTGTTCGGCACGCTGTTTAATGGTGTCGGCGTATTTGCCGGCATACATTTCATCAACGGTAGTGGTAAACAGTAGCAACCACCGCTCAAAATCGGCAGCACACAAAGCACTTTTTTCGTGCAGGGCGCGGTGCTTGAGCATCGGGTTTCCGCTATAGTTTCCACTGTAAAAAAGTACGTTTTCCCAAAAGTCGTACATCACAGGGAGGTGTTTGTCCCACTGTACAGGCACTACTTCCGTAAAAAAACGGGCAATTTGCGCATCATCTTTTACTTTGTCGTAGAACCGATCTATCAACCGCACAATATCTTTTCTGTCGCGAATATCGCTTGCCATATTTCTTGGTTCTTTTTATGAATAATAAAAAAAATAACACACTTGTTCAAAATCAGCCTTGAATCAAAAGACACAAGGTATCTTGCAAACGCAGCGTTTGGGCGGGAATATTTTGTTGTTGGTAAGGCTGCAACGTATATATTTCATCGCCTTGCCGATATTCCACTTCACCTTGCAATACCATCAAACGCGCCGCCACCGGACTCACATGCTCTTTGAGCAAAACACTCGACCGCAGCCCGATGACGATTACTTTGCTGTCCGAACACCGATGCAGCACGGCAGTTAAGGGTTTTGTTGCACTACCTATTTGCGCCCATAATTCCTGTATCATTTTGTTGTTGTTATTTAAATATCTTTATGTTGAAATATTTTTAACGAAATAAAAAAAGGCACTGCCACCCACAAACTTAAACACACAAATGCCAGCACCAATCCGCCACCCGACCCAAACGATGCTTTGAATATCGCCCCTGTATAGCCCAGTAAAGCGGCATTATCCAAGCGCAGCAGCACCAAAATTCGCGCTAAGTCCAAAGGGCTGCTGGCGGATAGCCACACCATCATTTTTTCAATTGGATACTCCGAAAACTGAAACAATAAAAACAGCACCAATCCATCGAACAACAGTGCGAAATACAACCACAACAATACGGCGATACCGATGCCTTTGGCTTTGTCGCGGCTGGTGGTGGCGGCAAAAAACGCAATAGACACAAACACCATCGTCACCACACTGCCCACACCGAGCAACAAAAGAGCCAAATCGGTGCTCACAAACAACAACAAAGGCAAAGCGGCAGCCAAAATATAAGCACACACCAAACTAATGCACAAACCCGCAAACAAACTAATCCAAATGCGGCTGCGTGGAATAGGCTGGCTCAACAACAACTCAATAAATTCGGAGCGGTTGTATATATATATAGTAGAAAACAACACCGATACCAAAGGCACTGCCAGCAACATAATATTGAGCAACGTAAGCACCCCTTTATTGCTGCTGTCTTCCAAACTAAAAATGCTCCACGCAAATACCGCCAAAAAAAGCGTATAAGCGAGAACAATTTTATTTCTGACAATATCAGCTAAAATTAAATAAATCAGGCGCATCATTGTGCAATAAAAGAAATACTTTGTTGTTGTTGGCGTAATATATTTGAAATGGCTTTGGATAATTTTTGTTCGCCACTGGCAGCTTTCAGTGCTTCAATATTTTGATGCAATACTACTTTCCTTCCTGCATCAATACAATCTGAGATACCAAATCATCTAATTCGCTGAGTTGGTGCGAGGTAATCAAAATCAATTTCCCTTTTTCTTTTTCGGCAATAATTTTTTCTTTCAACAATTCGGCAGCCAAAGGGTCTAAGCCGGCTGTTGGTTCATCTAAAATCAGAATATCGGGGTTGAATAAAAAAGCCAAAGCCGCGCTCACTTTTTGCACCGTGCCGCCACTCAGCGTGTGCATATACTGTTCAAAAATAGTATGTAAATGATAAGTATGCAACAACTCTTCATCTGTAGCCTGTGCAGCTCTGATGTGTTTAATGGTACTCAATACTTGCGCCACCTTCATATTGTCGGGATAACGACCGATTTGAGGCATATAACCGATATGGCAACGATAGGCGACATCATTTTTTATGTTTTTTTCGTGTACTAATATTTCCCCTTCGTCGGGCAGCACCATTCCCAAAATTGATTTAATGAGCGTAGTTTTGCCGCAGCCGTTCGGACCAATCAAAGCAATGCACTGCCCCATTTCACAATCCATATTGAGATGTTGGAGTACATTTAATTTGCCGAATTTTTTTGAAAGGTTGCGAATACGAATCATAAGGGTAATGCTTGCATAAGAGGTTCTTTGTCAATAAAATGGTCGGGTGTGAGCGAAGGAAACATTTTTTCGGATTTATCCAATAAACTAATCATAAAACTGCGGTATAACAGCATCGCTGCCGGCTGATTTTCAACAATAATAGAAAATAAACTCAAGGGGTGAAAAGGCACATCGCCGAGTCGGTCTTTGTTGAGGTCGTAGCCTTCGTATTTGTCCCAGTAATTATTGTTCAAGGTATTGAGTAGGAGTGTTCCATTGGTGGAGATGTCAAAGGTGTTGGCAATAAAATTGTTGTTGCTGACGTGGTTATCCATACAACTCGCCTGTATCTGCATAGCCCAGCCGTTGTTTGAAAATACATTTTTTTCTAAGGTAATGCGGTTGGTGCCCTCCATACGAATACCCGAAGTATTTTGTTCAAAATGGTTGCCGCCGATATAGCTGTCGCTGATTTCTTTGAGCAGCAAGCCGTAAGCGGCATCGCCCCAGTTTTGGTCAAAGGTATTATTCATCATTGTCACATTTTTGGTAAACATCACCGCCACACCTGCACCGTTTTGCCTGAACAAATTGCTGAAATAAGCATCATCATTGGAAAACATAAAATGCAGACCATAGCGGAGATTTTTTTCTACAATATTGCGCCATATCAGCGATTGTGTCACAAACTCAAAATAAATGCCGTCTCGATGCCCGCTGATATGATTGCCGATAATTTGGAGGCTGTCGCTTTTCCAGCAATGAATACCATTGCCGATTTGTTGTTCTGCGCCACCCAAGGCAACAATTTCATTGTTTTTTACTACGCAATGTGTTCCGTATTGAATGTATATACCAAAAAAATTGTCGTACAAAATATTTCCTATAATATTGATATAATGACTGTTATAGGTTTTGATACCGCCCGGGTCGTCTAAGGCGGCAAAGCCGGAATGTTGCACTTTAAATCCTTCTATCCACACACTGTCGGAGTAAATCGAAAGAATTTCATATTTTTTGCTGCCCTCCAATATGGGAAAATTTTCGCCGATTAAGCAAAGCGGCTTTTCAATGCGGATATTTCCTTCTTCGTACACACCCTGCTTTACCAACAAAGTATCGCCCGCCTGTGCCGCCGCAATTGCTGCTTTGAGGTGGGTGTAAACTTTGTTGTTTGGGGCTGTTTTATCTACGGTGAGTACTGCTCCAGAGAGTGTGGGCAGGGTAAGCATCGCCGCCGATATGTACCACAACAAAATATGCCAAAAGAAGGAAATATTATTCATTAAGGGATTTCCAGTTAAGTACCTGAGTGTTGTATTGCTGCGCCAGTTTTTCGGCATCAGCTTTGTTGGCAAAGGCAGCTATACCGCCGCCCATCGGGGTTTTCAGGTCGGGCGAGCGCACAAATGGGCTTGCTCCATCGCCACAAAATGAGATGCTTGGGCGTAGTCGGATATCCAAAGAGCCTTGTAATTTACCTCATTATGTTCTTTGCGATAAGATTGTAAACAAAATATATCGTCAAATTTATAATAGCGACCTTTTTCGGTTTTTAATTGCGCCGCAAATTGTTGGTCGGATATTTTCATTTTGCAATAATCGCACATATCTCGATTAAGAGCGATGTCGGCGGGTGTGTCTTCGCTGGAGCAGGCGGCACTCGCCATCAATACAGACCAACCCAGCGACCAATACAACATTTTTACATAAGCACTTTTTTTGCTTGAAAAACGATTGAAGAAACCCGACTCTTTACCCACCAATGCAAGTAAAATGATACCGCATATAATAAAAAAATAACCACCTATGTCCGGCATGGAGTAAGCTCCGAAATTCAGCAGTTGTTTGAAGCCGATAAGCGGCGGCTGATACGCCATACCCGGAACAATAATCGGTGCGTTGGGGTCTAAGTGGTGTCCGTAGTTATATTCCCACCGCCAAAAATCGGCAATGGCGATTACGCCAAAAGCAGCAAAAGCGATAAAAGTTGCGTAGAGCAATTTGCGTTTGCCGATGATGGCGGTAATGACGAATAATAATGCAAATGCCCCAATAATATATTGGAGAACGGTAAATTCAATAAAATTTTCGGCGTGCAGGGTTTGCATTCCGATATAATGATTTAGACCATTGATAATGTCCACGTTGCCGGCTATTTTATTGGCATAAATTAATAGGTTTAAACCTTCGGGATATTGAGGTGCTTCTAAATCAATGCGCCACAGAGGTACAAATAAAGAGCCGATTAATAAAATGGCTGCTATTATTAAAAATATTTTGGATAAAGTGGATATTTTCATAATATTAAAAAAAATAAAAATGCGCTTCAGTAAATGATAATTTTTAATTGTAGATGTAAAAAGGATTGATAATAATTGTACATATCAATATTTTACAATAAAAAAAATACGATACATCGGCTGCAAGCGATTTCCTATAAAAAGAAAAGGAAACAAAACCGTTTCCTTTTCTTTTATATTAAAATTTATACTGACTATTGTTGTTTGGGTGCGGCTTCGGCGGGTGCGGCAGCATCGGCAGGCGGCGGAGTAGTTTTTCCTACGCTGAAAGTAAGAGGCACATTGCTACCCGCAGGCGACACGCGCACATATCCTTGCATTTCCTGATGCAAAGCACTGCAAAAGTCGGTGCAATATATCGGAAAAATACCTACTCTGTCCGGCACCCATTTCAGGGTAGTAGTTTCGCCGGGCATAATGAGCAATTCGGCGTTGGCAGCACCTTTTACGGCAAAGCCGTGTGGCACGTCCCAGTCTTGTTCCAAATTGGTAACGTGGAAATACACCTCATCGCCCATTTTTACGCCTTCTATATTGTCGGGTGCAAAGTGCGAACGGATAGAAGTTATATATACATGTACTTTATTGCCTTCGCGTACTACTTTGGATTCTGCCTCGCCCTTGGCGGCATAAGGGTGCTTATTCTCGTCTATTTTATAGATTTTTAGTTGACCGTTGTTTTGGATAATATCCGCCGAAACTGCCTGCGCATAGTGCGGTTCACCTATAGTCGGGAAATCGAGAATCATCTGCATTTTTTCGCCGCTGATATCGTATAATTGGGCACTTTGCGACAATTCGGGACCAGTAGGCAAGTAGCGATCTTTGGTAATTTTGTTGTAAGCAATCAAATATTTAGGGTTGGGTTTGCGTGTATTGCCACCGGGCACACACAAGTGTCCTACCGAATAATAAGTGGGAACTCTATCTATTACAGTCAAATCTTTGATATTCCATTTCACCACTTCCGAAGACACAAAGAAAGAGGTATAAGCGTTGCCTTTGCCGTCAAATTCGGTGTGTAAAGGACCTAAGCCGGGTTTTTTTACCTCGCCGTATAATGCCGATTCGTATTTGATTACCGGAATGCCTTCATATTCTCCTTCATATTCTTTGTTGGCGATGGCTTTCTGGATTTTGTCGAAGCTGAAAACCGGAATCAGGGCTGCCAATTTACCACTGCCCACTATATATTCGCCGGTGGGATCAACATCGCAGCCGTGCGGCGATTTTGGGCAGGGAATCATATAACAAATATCCTTTAATTCTGCTACATCTAATACCAATACCTCATTTTTGATTTCGGAAGCGGCACTTTGGGTAGATTCATTATATTTATTGTGAGCATATTTCACTTTTACGGTTTTTCCTTTTCCGGCTTTAATGTACTCTTCCGCTTTTTTCCAATTAACCGCCATAATGAAATCTTTGTCTTTTTGAGATGCGTTCACCTCCAGCAGGGTGTTTGCCTGTTCGGTATTGTAGCAACTGAAGAAAAACCAACCATGCGATTTATCTCTTCCGCAGCGTGCCAGGTCAAAATTAACACCCGGAGTTTTTAGCTGAAAAGCGATATTCATTTCGCCGCTTTCGGGATTTACGCTCACAAAGCTGATATGTCCTTTAAAGTTTTGTTTGTAAGTATTGATAGGAACATCACCGTTGGCATCGTCGGGCGGTACGCTGAAACGTGTGCCTGCTACGATATACTCTGAGTTTTCAGTGCCAAAAGGCGAACTGTGATTACCGCCACTATTGGGCAATTCTATGATTTCCATAGTACGGAATGTTTTTAGGTCAATGCGTGCCAAACGTGGTGTATTGTTGCCGTTGACAAATATCCATTTTCCGTTAATTTCGCCTTTGGTTTGGGAAAGTTCGGTGTGGTGGAGGTCGTCCCAAGGTACAAAACCGTGTGAGGTATTCAGCATGGGTTTAGTTTCTTCGCTGTAGCCCCAACCTTTTTCGGGATCTACCGAAAATACAGGAATTACACGCAACAATCTGCCACTCGGCAGACCATATACCGACAATTGCCCACTAAAACCGCCGGATACAAAATTATAAAATTCATCGTATTTACCCGGAGCTACATAGGCTTTGTTGGCGGCATCGCCTACAATGGCAGTAGCAGCATTTTTAGGTTTACAAGAAGAACTCATACTTATTGCCCATATTGATAGCAATAAAATAGAAGCCGTTATGATGTGTTTGTTTTTCATTTATATATAAAAATTTTAATTCTTTTATTGCACTCCATCGTTTTTGCGCATATATTCCAATACATTTCTGGCATCATCATCTGTCAAACTTTGGTTGGGCATACGCACCAAACACAGTTCTAATTGCGCTTGTACGGCAGGATCTTTGTTAATCATCGGGTCGGGATTGGTGATGAAATTCATAATCCAAAACGGCTGCCGGCGAGTAGTAACACCCTTCCAGCCGGGACCTACCAATCTTTCATCTGTCATTTTATGACACGACAAGCATTTGGTTTTTGAAATACCTTCACCTTTACTCGCCATTGTTGCATCTAATGCTCCAATTTTTACATTTTCTGCATTAAATTTTCCTTCGCCGCGCACAGGGTCATAAGAAGGAGCTTCTTCTACCATACTTTTAGGCGTAGTGGCAGGTGTGGCAGTACCACCTGAAGCGTTGTCCTTTGAAGCACCGCCGCAGGCTTCCATTACCAAAAATAAAATGCTAAAAAATAGCAATAGGGGTGTTGTTTTCATATTTTTGATATAAAAGATTGAGATAATAAATGAATGTGCAAAGTTACCCGCTATTAAAGCAAGGAATTATGACTGAAATCATAAATGATAAAAATGTAGAGTGTGTGTGTGATATTTGTATAGATATAAACACTGAATAAATAGCAGAAAACACTTTCATATTATTGCGTTTCTTAGTATATTTACAGTTTGAAATTTCACATAATTTTTATAAAAAAATAATACAATGGCAAAGAAAAATCTTATAGAAGAGGCGGAGGTTTTGAAAACCAGAGTGAGAAAGGTAGCAGAGGGAGATGTGCTGGCAGGGGATACACCGCAAGAAGCACGCAACAATACAGTAAAACGAAGAATTAGGGCACGGCTCAATAGTGATGCCACCGTATTGAATGGAAAAATCCAAAATGCACCCACCGAAGCCGAAAAAAAAGCTGCAGCGAAGTCTTTTCTTGACAACTATCCGAAAGATGAGCGTCAGTATCTGTTAAGAATACTTTTGAGCGAAACAGATGAAAATAAAAACAGCATTGTGCCGTCTATTGACCCCGATGCAGAATTGGCGGAGGATTGGCACAATGGCGGCTATCCTTACAAAAATTTGATGTCGCGCAAAAACTATGAACGCCAAAAATACAATTTGCAGGTAGAGTTGCTCAAATTACAGGCTTGGGTAAAAGAAACAGGCGCACGGGTGATTATTTTGTTTGAAGGCAGAGATGCCGCCGGCAAAGGAGGAACGATTAAGCGGGTAATGGAGAACCTCAATCCGCGCGGAGCCAGAGTGGTTGCCCTTGAAAAACCCACCGAAGAAGAAAAAGGTCAGTGGTATTTTCAACGCTATGTAAAACACCTGCCCACGCGCGGCGAAATAGTTCTCTTTGACCGCTCTTGGTACAATCGCGCCGGCGTAGAAAAAGTAATGGGATTTTGCAGCCGCGAAGAATATATGGAATTTATGCGCCAAGTACCCGAATTTGAACGCAATTTGGTGCGCAGTGGCATTTATTTGTTTAAGTTTTGGTTTTCGGTGAGCCAAGAAGAGCAAAAACGCCGTTTTAAAGACCGCGAAACACACCCTTTGAAACAATGGAAATTATCGCCTGTTGATAAAGCGTCTTTGGACAAATGGAATGACTATACCGAAGCCAAAGAAAAAATGTTTTTTATACTGATACCTCCGACTCACCCTGGATTGTGGTAAAATCCAATTGTAAAAAACGCGCCCGCCTCAATGCGATGCGCTATATTTTACATAAACTGCCTTACAGCAAAAAAAATCAGGATACAATAGGAAAAGTAGATCCTTTAATTGTCGGACGCTCCAATGTGATTTATGAAAAAGGCGAGGGGCGTATGTAAAAAACAAAACACGGTTTTCTCAATTTTAAATATACCCAGAATCAAAATTTATAGCACGACAAATCATATAAATTTTTGCCTGTGTTGAAAAAAATAAAAAAAAGCGGCTCTTATACTAAGAGCCGCTTTTTTTATAAAAATAAAATATATGTGCCGTGTCTTTCTAATAGCTTGCTGGTGCTGCTTCGGCGGCATTGTTGCGCCAATCTAAGTTGTAGCCGATGCCTATTTCGTGCGAACCTTTGCTCACTGCATTCAAACCCGAAGTGATAATATCATACGAGTAGGTAGCATTGAAGCCATTGTTCAGATTTAAGCCGAGCAACAAAGCAAAAGCATCTTTGGAACGATAAGAAATACCTGCCCAATATTGCTGACGGAAAATAACACGGGCGTTCAAATCCAACTGCGGCTTTACCGGAGCTACCGATTTGAGTAAAATAGAGGGTTCTACGGCAAAATCTTCGTTAATATCAAAACGATAACCCGCCGATACAAACAAGTGACGCGCCAATTTTACGGTTTCTACATCTAAGGAGTCGGAGCGGCGGCTCAATTGCAACTCGCGTGCTGCCAACTGCGCCACAGATACACCTACCCAATAATTTTCGTCATAAAAATAAGCACCTGTGTTGAAGTCAATAGTTGTTTTGGAAGCTACATTTTCAATAACGGCAGGGTCGCTTTCTGTCACCAACTCCAATTTGTCAAAATCCAAGCCGTAGTTCAAAATCAAAGCACCCAAACCCAATGCCAAGTGTTGGTCGCCACCGTTGATGGGCAAATGATAGGCATAAGAAAACTGAAAACCGGTGCGGCGAGTAGGTCCGGTGCGGTCGGCAAAAATCAAAGCACCCAATCCCACCGAGCGGCTTTCGTTTACGCTGCTGTGCCCACTGATGGTAAAAGTACTCGGTTCATCACCGCCAAAGCCGCCCGCCCATTGCTTGCGATACGAAGCCTTAAGGATAGCGAGTTGCCCTTTGCTGCCCGATATTGCCGGATTATACGCCAAATCGTTAATCATATATTGTGAAAGCTGATACAACTGTTGCGATTGTGCCGTTCCACAGGCAAATATCAACAAAATTGTAGAGAGCAATATTTTTTTCATGATTGATTATTTTATAAAAAAGAGTCGTTTTGTAAATAAAAAATGATGCGTATTTTTTTCCGTTTTTGTTATTAAAAGTTATTTTTCGGTAAAATGATACCGAAAAATAACTTTACTTTATTTTTTTAACGGATAATTGTAATCGTTCCGGTTTGGCTTTCTCCGCCGCGTGTGAGTTTTAAAATATAATAATAAGTACCATCGGGGAGTGGCTCATTTTCATATTCACCTGTCCAGTTGTTACCATAGGGGGCGGCTTCGTACAGCAGTTGCCCCCAACGATTGTAAATAGTAACACTCACCTCCGGATACGCAGCTAAACCTTCAATAAACCAAACATCATTGCTATTGTCGCCATTGGGCGTAATTGCATTCGGAATAAATAATTTGGTAGTAACGGTATGCTCACATTCACAATTTTCAGGGTTATAAGCATCAACGGTAGTCGGGTCGTTGTCGTCACAGGAAGGCAGCACAATAGGCGAATGTTCGCAAGCACCGGTTTGCGGATTATAAATATCTGTGGTATTGCAATCTCCGTCATCGCAGAGGCAGAGGTCATCATTAATCGTAAAAAAGATAGAACCGGTTTTAGCACAACCGTTTTCATCGGCAGCCGCTACAGTGAGCGTAAAACTGCTGTCTGCTGCAAATACGCTCGGATTGGGCGAAGTGGCATCGGATACGGCAGTTGCCGGCGACCACGCAAAAGAAACAGCTCCGGCAGCAAAAACCTGAATCGTATCGCCTGTACAAATTGTTGTATCATTGCTCAGAGTGAGCGGTGTTACTGCATATACATCAACGGCAACACTATCTGTTTTTGAACAGTTGTTTTCGCCGCTTACAGTAACAATATATGTTTCGGGAGCAGATAGAGCAGCATTCACTTCCAAACCTATGGTTGTGCTTAAGCCATCACCCTGCCAGATGGCATTGCCCTGAGTGCCTTCTAATTGTAAAACGAAAGACTCATTCGGACATACACTCTGCGGAGCATCTATTTCAAAGTTTGGTGATGCTGTTACAGAAATTATATTTTCCAAAACTATTTCATCACTGGTATTTCCGCAGCCCTGAACTGTTAATTTTACATCATATACGCCTGCTTCTTCAAAAGCTACTGAAGGCGCATTGTCAGAAAAAGTAGAAACCTGACCGGAAGGATAAATTACTTCCCAAGTACTGGATTCATCATTTTGCGAATCATTGATAAATTCAACTATTTCGCCACTGCATATTGCATAGTCCGATAAAGAGAAATCGGCAGTAGGTAAAGCACTCTCGTTGATGATAATCGTAATTTGTGCTTCTTTGGTACAACCGTTGAAATCGGTGGTAGTAGCGGTGTAGGTAGTATTGGCTTCGGGGGCTGCTACTAAGGTAGAGCCATTTTGCGAAATAATATTCGGGCCTGTCCAAACAATATTGCTTTCGTCAGCAGCCGTAATCGTTACTTCTTCGCCCGGACAAATTTGTAAATCACTTGCTGTCAAGGCAATCGGAGCAGGCTGTGTGATGGTAAATGTTTGTGGTGCGGACACATAGCTGCATAAGGTGGCAGGGTCGGCATAAAAATATTGTAATACGTGGTTGCCTGCATTCAGTGTAGCGGGGTCTAACATAGTTACGGTATTGCCGTCTATTTGGAAATAACCGCCGGCGGGTTGTCCGCTTAAAGCAACAGCAGCCCCACCTTTACAAAATTGAGCAGGTACAGCTGTAAATGTAGCCTGTTCGCTCGGACAGGCGGTAATCGTACATACAGTTGCTGCTACATCACTATTGCTACATTCAAATCCGCCTTGCCCAACGGCATACACCTGAAACGTCACCGATTGTCCGAATGACAAATCACTGATTAAAAAGGAGTTGCCATATACCACTTGGCTGTTTCCATTGTAGGTAATCACATATCCATTTGCGCCTGACACACTGCTCCATGCCATTTCTACGCTGGAATCGGTGCTGTTGGTGCAATATACCTGCGGCGTTTGCAATTTAGGCAATACATTTACGGTAACAGTTTTATAAGCTGTACAACCCGAAGCATTTTGAACCGTCAATACTACATTTTTAGTACCGGGCGTATTATACACGATACTGATATAGCCCTGATCTTCTACAATATTTTGAGAAGCACCTTCGCCAAAGTTCCAACTTAAATTCCAGTCTGGTTCGTTGCCGGTATAATCAAAAATAGCAGCTTGACCGTACATACATTTTGGATATAATCAAAAGTAGCAACCGGCGGTGCAGCGATGCTCACGGTTTGTTGTACTGAATAGGCACAGCCGCCTCCATCTACATAATTGTAGGCGATGGTATGTGTGCCTGCGCTGATTTGCGAAGGATATAATACATAGCTTTGTACACCGTCAATAGTAAAAGTACCGCCCCAAGGGCTGCCTTGCAATGTAACTGCACCTGCATCGGAACAATAAGAATTTTGCAAACCTACGATTTGCAAACTTTGAGAGCCTGTTCCTGAAGATACTAAATTTACATTGTCAATAAAGAATTGGTTATTGTTGTAGCAATCTTCGGTTACAGCACCGTTTTGATTGATGGAAATAATAAAATCATTGACACCCAAACCGCCTTGGTCAGTACGCGAAGGTAAATTGAAAGTTAAAGTTTGCGAGCGGTCGGGAGAGTTAATTACCTGATTTATTTCTTCTATTTGAGAGCCATCAGGCATTACGCGTATTACTTTTACCTGCACTGTTCCTTGCACTTTTCCTAAATTATCAATATTTACATTGAGTTGAATACCGGAGCAGGCAACATCTACGGTGGTATTGCTTTGCAAATTCGGGTAGCTGGTAACGCCGGAAATCAGGTATTCGGGGTTTTTCCAGAGATAAGGGCGCACGGCGGGGTCGCCGCAAAACGTAAATTCAGTGCTCGTAACGGCTACGTCTTCCCAGTTAGAAGCACCCATCGGAATAAAGATTTCTTTAATGGTATGTACGATATTTTCTCCCACGCTTTCGCCATAGTGGTCGATGTAGAGATTATGAAAAAGCGGGTCGGTAAATTCGTTCATCAAAGCCGGCGAACTCAATGCCAATGTTGCCAGCATACAAATAAAACCGCCTTGCTCGTCCATTACATATTCTTCCGAAATAGATTTGGATTGTGTGTCGTGAATTTGTCCGGCAAAACAAGATTGCGAAAATACAATCGGATATTTGCCTTGATTGCTGTATTGGTCGGGATTGCGGGCAATATCAAAATCCCAGTACCCTTCGTCATTAATGGTAGAGTGACCTGAATATTCTATCACATTGAGTCCCGATTCAAATAATTGTTTAAACTGCGGCTCCGGCTCAATAGCTGCCGTTGAACTTGAAAAAGTCTGTGCCAAATTCATCGAAGCAGGCGGCGAAGTGGCGTATTGCTCATAATTCACAAAATGGCTCAGGTAAGTGTTCATCTCAAAACTGTTGGCACCACTGGCAATATGCACCAAGCGGTTCATCCAATAGCGATTGGATAAATCGTTGCAGTTGGTGATGTACAGCGATTCGTATTGTTTGAGTTTGTCTAAATAATTTTTTACATCATCAGAGGTACGTGCCGGCACACGACCAACGGCACACAGCGGGCGGTAGTCGTGCATCAGTTTGGGGCATACCAATAAATTATCCGAAGGCTGATGACCGAAAGTAGGCACTAAACATTGTTCAAAGTTGATGATACTTGGGTTGGTAGAATTTTCTATCAAATACTGATATTGAATAGATTTTCCCAAAAGCAATACAAATTTCGGGTCAAGTCCCCATTTATCAATGGCAAAATTGACAAAATTGCGAATAGCCATCGGGTGTTTGCGAATACCGTTGGAAAATTGGTCGTAGAGTTCTTCTATATTCACAGCAACAGCATTGAAAGCACCGCCTTCTGCCGAAGCGCGATACTGGCGATATTGCTCCACTTGGTCAACGGCTCCGGTGCGCAAATCGGGGTGCGAAATAAGCAGATAATTGCCCTGATTGGAAGCGGATTGATAGTTAGTAAAATTGATTGTTTTAAAATCATTAAAAGGTATTTGTTTTACTAAATTAGAGGTAGAGTTGACGATGTACAATTTGTGTTTGGTAGCACCACCGGGTTGCAGTTTGAATTTATATACGCCGTTGCTCACCACCGGAATAAGGCGGCGTTGTGCGGTGAGGTCGTACAAAATAGGGCTGCTGCCACCTTCAAAGCCCACTACCTCTATGTATTTTTCATTAGGCACTTCTACATTGAACAAAAATGATTTTTGATTATCAAAATTGAACAAACGAGGATAATCTACGCGGATATATGCTAATTTTACTTTGGTGGTTAAATCAAAAGTAATATTGGTGTTGGGTACGGCATACACAGAGTCGCGCGGCTGAATGTAAAAAGACGTTTTATCAGTGCCCAACGTAGCCGTTTGCATATTGAAGAGTATATTTTTTACGTCCCAGCGAAAAATAGACTCATTTGCATACGTTTGGTTATTTACTTTTATTTTGAAAAAGTGGTTGGTGATAGCAGGAATAGCTTGTCCGGCTCCGCACATACGCACGCGCACCGAAGCGTCCATCGCCGCACCCGTATATTTATACTTGGTATCCACATCAAATGTGCTTTGAGCGGCGGTTTGCAGGCTGGTTTCGATGGTGGTGCTGGCGCGTCCTTCTCCTTTTTCAAAAAAAGCATAATGGCTGATAACGCCAGTGGCATCGCGGTGTCCTTCGCCCGGATTAAAGAGCGTAGTCACCTGCTTAATGGATTCGTGGATAAAATACGGCTCAGGGCTGCCCGCATTGCTCACATCGTTGGACGTAGGAGCCATACGTTTGTTAGAGCCGCCGCTATAAGTGAGGTAATAGGCGGTTTTGGTAGAAAAGAAACTGCGATACGGATTAAAATGATAATCGGGATTGATAAACATTTGTGTATCAAAATAACCATCATTGGCTTCGCCGTAAAATTCTATGTAGTCTTGCGCTCCAAAAGTGCCATCGGTACTCACATAAATAGGGATCTCTTCGCCACGGGCATACATTTTTAAATTGGAACCTTGCAAAGGAATGCCAAGTTGCGACAGGGTAGAATAATCAATACGGATTAAGCCGGTATGGTCAGACAAAAAACGGTGATACGTTTTTGTATAGTCAATCCATTCGTTGCCGTATTGCTGGGCAGTTGCACTCAAAGAAGTAAGCACTACTGCCAAGTACAATAATAAAATACGTTTCATAATTAGCTGAATAAAACTAGGTTTTCGTTTTTATAAGAAATGGCAAAGGTAATTATATTTTGCCTTATCTTTATAATTAATTCTGTGTTTGGCTATTTTAAGACAGGATAAAAAAAGTATAAAAGGCGGTAGTTTAATATCCGAATTTGAATATCGGGCTTTAATTATCGCTTAGAACAAATTTATTATCGTCAAATTTTTGAAACTAAAATGCCGTAGGTGTGCTGTTTACTGTGTGATGCTTTCGCAATGCCATATATTTAATTTTTCGGCGGCTTCCAATTCTTTTGTCAAGATGTATTTATAGCCTTTTTTGTCTTTTTCAAAGTTGTTCTCTATCAATCCCTTTTTGCCGCTTAATATACTCGGATTATTCATATCGCCACGCAGCGAATAATACAAATTAAAACCGCCTCTTGTGTTCAGTTCGGGGGTTTCGTTGTAGTTGATTTTGTTGGATTTTATTTTTTTTGCCAGTGTATTTAAAGCATCTACGCGAATGTTGTACATCAGATAATTCTGAAACGTATGTTTTCCTGAAAAATCTATATTGAAAATATTGCTTTCAATGTTCATCGGGTAAAAATGCAATACACGGTTTCCTATTTCAAAATGGTTGCTTAAAGTATTGAATTGTACACGCTGCAATTCGTCTATGCGGGCATATTTTGCCAAAGTAAGCATCGGCTGAAAATTGACGAGCTCGCCGCGCTCCACCGCTATATCTGCCGTTGCCCACAGTGTTTCTTTGTCCAAAGTATTGTCGGACAGCAAATTGGCTCGCAGCAACATATTAAGTTGTAGTGTGCCTTTGATATTTTCGGCTTTCAGCACGTCCATTCCAAAATTCTCACATTGCGTAAAAAGTGTTTCCAAATCGGCATTTTGCATAATGATGTGGTTTTGTGTGCGCCAAGTGCTGTCGGGCAGCATACCTATATTGGATCGCAGCGTTATATCGCCGCCGAAGGCTTTGCCGCTCAGTGCCATTATTTTGATGCTGCGGTCTTCAAAGCACAACAAACCCTGCAAATTTTCTATTTTCAGTGCTTTGTTTTCAATAGTTCCTTCCTGAATTTGCATAGTGCCACCCAAGCGGTGCCAGCCGTTTTCGGCAGTCCACGCCCACGAAAAATGGTTGAGTGCTGCTGCTCCCTGCGCATCTATGTGCGGAAAACGGTCTCTGAAAATGCGCAACAGCGACAAGGCACAATTACCGTGCAAAATACCCTCCATTTGCGGATTGTCAAAGTTTTTGTATTGCATTTCCATCGTCATTTCCTGTTTGTCGGCAGTAAATTTCAATGGTCTGATATTGATTTCGTAGCGGTCGGCGGTGAGGGAGGCTTTGTTGTCAAAAGTAAAATCGGCGGTGATATTATCTAAGGGCAGTTCCCATTTTTTGAGCATCAGTGCTGCATTTTTTGTAGTCATTTGCGCCACCAAACGCGGCATTTCCGTTTCCGACCAGTTGCCTCTGATATTGATGGTGCAGGCGGCTGTTCCGGCTTCCAACTCCACCGAATCGGCGTAGGCGTTGTACTCTTGCGGCAACAATATTGCCAGTTTTTCAACCGGTAGTTGATCGGCTTTGATGCTCAAATCCAGCACATTGGAGGCAGTTTTGCTGCTGATATTGCCCTTGATGTCAAATTCCAAATCGCCAAGAGCAATTTGAGTATTTTGAAAATCGTAGTGGTTTTTTTGCCAGTCTATAGAAATGTCGCTGTTGCACTGCAAAGGAATTTTGCTAAAATAATGCAAAGAATCGGCATAATATTGCTGCACGATACCTTGCACTTGCATATTGAAACGGGCATTTTTGTCGTTGTAGCTGCCTTTGATATTGCCCTGCTGCACCATCGCCTGCATGAGCACCGAAGCATCAGCATTTTTATATTCCAACTCCATATTTTCCAGCAGAATTTCGTTCAACTGAAGATTTTTTGAAGAGGACGAAGATGTTTTATTTTCTTTAAAAATATCAAAATTGTAATTTCCCTTTGCATCGCTGCGAATGTGCAAAAAACCTTCCGAAAAAACGAGGGTATTTACTTCATAGTTTTCGGAGAGCAAACTGGAAATATCAAATACAAAACGCAATTCTTCGGCTTTGAGTAAATACACATCGGCGGCAAAAGCATCGGGGAGCACCACATCGTTATACACAAAAGAAACACGCGGAAAATCTTTGAGCAAAGACATATCGCTGTCGCCGCGTGCTTCTGCTTTTACGCGCAAAGCGGCGTTGAACTGCTGCAATAGCAAACGACTCAACTGTTCGCTGTACAGGGCTTCTATGAGCAAAGAAGCCACAGCAAAAAGAAGGAGCAAAATAATGCCCAAAAAAAAGAACCTTTTTATCCAAAGCATGGCGGCAGGTGCGGGGATAAAAATATATCAACAGAAAATCGTAGAAAATTGGGTTGTTTTTCTACGGCAACTGCTCTATTTTTTTGATTAAATCCAAGGTGTTTTGGTGATATTTTCCCTGCGATTGGGCAATTTCTACGGCTTTTTGTGCATACACGAGTGCTTCTTGTTTGCGTTTGAGTTTGTACAAAATAGCCGCCATAGTATCGTTGTTGTTGTAGGTGCTGTTGAAAGTAACGGAGAGTTTTGCCCAGTTGAGGGCTTTTTCCAAATAGGCGGTTTGGTCGGTATTTTCAAATACTATCCAGGCGATGCTGTTCAAAAATTCGGCATCGCGAATGTCGTATTTATCCATTTCGGTAGCTGCTGTTCTCAAAAAATCGTTCCAGCGTTTAGTCAGGCGGTAGTATTCCAAATCAATACGCATACCCAACATATCGGCATCGGTGCGCCCCAAAGCTTTGATAGCTTCTTTGCAACGCCCCACCAAAGCATCATCGCCGCGTTCGGAAGCTGCCTTCAAACTATACGCTACGGCGATGTTGGTTTTTCCGGCAATCCACGTTTCGCCGAAACGCTCACTGTAAGCGGGCAGATTCTGCAACATTTTCCACAACAAAGGCGATTCCACATTTTGCGTGTTGGTATAGGCAAATACCATATTTTCCTCTTTCAGCCAGTCGCTGCTGTCATTTTGTGTAGTAATGTATTCGTTTACAACGGCGGTGGCATCTTTATTTTGTAATTTTAATACCTCTACATATTCCATCAAAAATTCGGGCTTGCGCTCGCCGGAGATATATTTTTGTTCCATTTCTGCCATTTTGGCGGGGCTGTAAAGTCCTCTTTTACCCAAAGTCAAAAAGGTCATACTATTTTGATAGCCTTTGGTTTTGGAAACCATCTCGCCCTTGCTGTCGAAAAATATCAAAGTAGGAAAAGCATCTACGCCCCAGATGGCATCTAAAGCAGGACCTTCGCCGGTTTGCATATCTACTTTGAAATTGATGAAATTTTTGTTGTAAAAACTACCCACTGCGGGGTCGGTAAATACTTCATTTGCCATGCGTTTGCACGGACCACACCACGAAGCATAAGCATCTACAAAAATAGCTTTGTTTTGTTTTTTTGCTTCTTGTTTTACCTGCTCCCAAGTGCCGTGAAAAAACTCAATGCCCTGCGAGCCGCCGTGTTTGACGGCTGCTGCTCCTTGTGCCCACAAATTAAGTGTTGTGGCATAACAGCAGACTACTATCCAAAGAAGATGTTTCATAAAAATCAATGAAAAAGATAAAATTTTGTCCTAAAAAATGAACCCCTTACCTTTATTGCACACGAACAACAGCAAGGCGACAAATGTTTTAAAAAATTAAATTGCTGCAAAGTTCGTATTTTTCTACAAACATGCAGCAATTCGTTTTATAAAAAGAAAGGTTAAAAAAGATTAAGGCGTACTTTGATTGACCTGAATGTTGCCGTTGCCGCCGTTGTTCCATTGTACGGTGCAGGAAGTGTCGTTGTTGCCGCCGCCATTTGTTATTGTGCCGCCGCTTATTATCCATTCGTAGGGAATTCCGGCAGTGCCGCCGCTTACGGTGTAGGTATATGTGTCGTTGGTGCAGACATTTGCTGCTCCACTGAGCGTGAGCGTGTTGGTATTGATGCCGCTTTTGGCATAATTGGAAGCCGTTTGCCAGGCGATTTGCTGAAAAATAGCCGCCTGTGTGGGTGTGGGTACAGGGTTGGCTTCGGTGGTGTAGGTAGAATAGGGGGTGTTCCAGGGATCGGTGAGTGCATTGGGCAACCCTTCAGGCGAAGTTTTGTTAAGACAACTGTACATCACGCAGGCAATAAAATAAGCCCCGCGCAACGAAACGTGAATATTATCTACAAATAAATCGCTCAAACTGCTGATACCCGGCACTGCTCCAGCATCAATGCTGTCGCTGAGTACCAACAAGGCTTGCCCCGCAGGAACTACAAAGGCATTGCAAACGCCGTATTTTTCGTTGATGGAGTCGGCAATGGATTCCCACTTGGGCAAGTCTTGAATGATACGGTCTTTGAAGGCTATCAGGGTGTCAGGGTCCCATTCCCACGAAGTGCAGCCACTCCCCGTACCCGAATAGATGCAATGCCAGGTTTCATATACATACAATTTTACATCAGGATTATATGCGCGTGCGTATATAAAAAACGAGTCGGCATATTCGTGGGTATTCCACTCTAAATAAGCATCTAAAGGCAAAGCTTCGGTGAGCAAAAATTTATCAAAACCGCCTTGCGGCAGCGTAGTTGTCCATGTGTCGCCCTGTCCGGTATCGGGGCTGGTATAATGCCAGTACAAAGAAGCACCATTGCCGATATTGGCGTTGTAAGGAAAAGAAATTCCGGCAGCGTCCGACAATTTTTTCACCATATTGGGCGTATGAAAATTAACCAGACTGTGCCCCAGAAAAAATGTTTTGTTGTTGGTTTGGGCGTTGAGCAAAAAAGGCAGCAGTAGGCAATAAATCAGAAAATATTTCATGGTATTGTATCGGATTTTGAAGATGTATAATAAAAATGTAATGTAAAATTTAATGGTTTATAATCAATATTCATATCATTATAAAAAATACAAAAAAGGACTTTTGCTTATAACTGATTAATATTTTTTGTTCTCCCATATCAACTGTCAATGCAAAAGCCCTTTTCTGAATCTACAGAAATTTTTATCACTATCTATCTTTATCCTATCTTTCACTTTGTTTTTTGTTATTGTTTTTGAGCTTCATAAGAGCCGTTGCATTGCGTGGTGGCGTTGTTGCCCTGTATTTTGAGCAAGCCGCCGCTGCTCAACGAATAAGTGCCTTCTAAGCAGTTGGTGGCATTGTTGCCGCTGCCGCAAATTTTGATGCTGTTGTTGCCCGAGATTGTGTAGTAGGTAGTTATTTCGGTTGTTTGTGGAGGCAAACCGTCCATTTGCATTGTAGCAGTGGTAATAAATTTGCCGTCTGCCTGAATTTTTAGTATATAATCCATACAAATTGTGATACCACCTTCATCTACACAGCCGTTGTCTTGCAGTTCATTATACAATAAATCAAGATTATCATCTGTACAGATAAAATCAATTTTATTTACTTTATAAGTGCCCACCAAATTGGTATCACTGCTATTGCTGTTATCATCATCATCTTTGTTGCAAGCCACAGAACACATTGACACTAAAAGCAACAATAAGGAAAATGAGAAGTGTTTCATGATATTTTTTATTTTGTTTTTTTTAAAATATGAAGGAAAAAAGGAATTAAAGGTTATCCAAAATAGGGTGTAAAGTTTGAAAAAGAGGCAAAAGCGATTCTCTGTGTAGAGCTTAAAAAATCGCTTTTGCGAGTATTGAATTGGTTTAACTTTTACTTTACTTTACTTTACTTTCATCTATAATATAAGTATCCTGTTGATACTGCACATATTTTGAGTAGAAGAGTACAAAAGCGGCGCATCACGCTACCGCTTTTGCGGTGATTTAATTCTTCTTCTTATGTGCTGTATTTAGGTTTTATTTGGTTAAAATCATTTCTTTAGCGGCTACTTTTTCGCCATTCACATAGAGTGTATAAACGTAAGTGCCTGCCGCTAATTCGTTGCCGCTGATATTGACAGTACCTGTACCTTTATTGGTGATATTGATGTTTTTTGCCACTTTACCGTCCAAAGTCACCACTTGCAGTGCTGCATTTTGCGCATTTTCGGGAACAAAGTAGCTGATGCGAGTGCTGTGATAAAAGGGATTGGGTACGTTTTGTTCCAAACGGCTTTCTTCTATCATTTCTACATGGAGCGAAGGTGTAGTTTTGTTGCTGTTGCTTTGCAGGCAGGGGAGTTCTTTTGACAAGAGATTTTCAAGGGCGGTTAGGCGTGCTTCGAGCGATTCGTTTTCACGACTCAGCCGTTCTACTTCATTTTTTAAATCCGATTTATCTTCTTGTAAATCCTCGATCATTGCTTGTTGTTCCTGAATGGCATTTACCATTGCATAACGCAGCGCATCAATATTGATACTCAAAAACTTGCCGCTTTTAATAATTTCACCTTTGTCGTTGGTTTCGCTCAATTCCGTTTCTTCCACCATATAAGGAGCTATTTTTTGCAGGTCTTGTGCTAATACACCTACTATTTTTTTACTGGAAGGCAAACCGTATTCACCTGTATAGTTGTATCTATAAGGGCGAATTTTTTTAATCAATTCCAACCCGTCGCTATAATTTTCTATATTTTCTTTTAAGCGACTATCAGAAACGACAGTCCACACACTACTACCATCGGTTTTAGCAGCGGTGCCAGTTCCAGATACAGTTAGCTTATAAGCACCGTAACTACCACTTCCAAGTTGAGCATTTCCGTTATCTTTCAAGGTAAACAGGCCCCCCGTTGTTTGTAAAGCCACATTGTATAGTGTTCCGGTGCCGGGACCTTGCATATTATTAATCAAAAGACTTCCAAGACCAGTAGTGATGCTTCCAGTTATTGTACCATCGTTATTTTTAAAATTCAGAACCGATCCAAGAGTATTCGGACCCGATAAAATATCCACCGTTCCTTTGAATCGTGCGGCATAATCGCTACCCGCTAAATAAGCCGAATTTGAAATATCTCCGGCATCATTTTCCTGATAAGTAGCAGCCAAACCTACCGCAGTACCAGGATTTCCATTGTAGCCATTTACATTTGCCCAAAGCCCAAAATCGCGATTAGTTGCATCTATGGCTCCATATCCATTTATTTTAGTTGTGCTTAAAGGTAAAGTACCGCTCATTCCCTTGGAAATAATAGCATTGCCTATACCGTAAGTATATTGAGTAGCCTCAATCGCGCCGCCACCTGCACCTGTAGCAACGTAATTATTTTCTATAACTTCCAATTTCGCACGGGTACTTTGCGCCTGTGCGCCCAAGTTTATCATTAAACCCAAGGCAGCGATAAAAATTTTTGTTTTCATTGTTGTCAATTTTTTTTTTGAGAAATGATGTAAAAAATGTATGTAATTATGATAAATGCTTGCTTGTTATTTATCATAGCACAAAATTATCTCTCTCTACAGCCTTTAAGAAGTACATTTTTTGCGGTTTGTAGCTTCTAAAAATATTGTTTTTTATACAATAAAAACACATAAAAAATTGATTATCAATATTTTGTGTACTTAATTTTGCTCCATTTTATAATTGAGCCAGCAACCACGTTTTATCGGCAACTTGTTTGCTGTTTTCAATTTGCAGGCGTAGGGCAGCACGTTTTTTGCGGTCGCGCGGGTTGATGAGTACCAAGCGATTGATAAAGCGCAGCATATTCAGATAATTGGTGCGCTGAATGGCGGAGATGAGTTTGTTGCGGTGCAGGAATTTCCTAAAACTGTCTATCAACGAAAACAAAGCATCGGTTTCGTCGAGGTGGTAGTAGGTTTTGATGAGCAGCGACTTGCTATCTAAGGCATAAAAAACATCCTGATATTCCACACCGTGCAGCAACTGAATGGTTTTTTTGTAGGCTTTGGTATAAAAATGGTAGCGCGCCAGATTGTAGGTATAGGCATTGTCGGCAAATTCTTCGCTTAGATGCTGTCGGTAGGTCTTTATAAAATCTTTCACCCAATCAAATTCGCCGAGCAGCAGAGCCACTGTGCTGATATTTTTGTAATGCCAAGGCGACAAGTATTTATCTTGAAAAATCAGTCGGTTGTTGAGTGTAATTTGGTACAATCCGAAAATTTCCCGCAGATACTCCCGTCGTCCTGCATTGATTTGTCGGGTACAAAAATTCATCATATAAAAATACATATCGCGTAGCTCATAAGCCCCGATACTGCCGCTTGCTGCTTGCAGCATATCTTTGAGTATGGTAAAATAATGATCTTGTTGCCCGGTGTCGGTGAGCATTTGGTAGATGTGATAATAAATATTGACGATAGGAAACTGCAAATAATCGCCCTGAAGATGGAGTTCTTTGAGGAGTGCATCAAGCAGCCATATTGTATTGTCTCCGGCTATAATTTGGTGGTGGTTGATGATTTCGCAGGCAAACTGCATTTTTTTGAGGATATAATGAACATCTAAAAAAAACAAAGCCGCTTTAAAATTTTCTTGCTCGCGCACAAAGGTTTTTTCTAAATAAAGCCGATACTCATCTTCTAGTTCAAAAGTATTTTTATAATAAGCCGCATCTTGAATTATTTGATTTTTTTGCAGTTCGCGCTCGTGCTGATACATTTGTTTGTATTCTTTATCTGTATTTTTCGTTCTGAAAAAGCGCAATTTTAATTGAGCGCGGGTATGCGTTTCGTATTTGAGTTGCTCGAAGGCGGCAAAGGTTTCAAGGGTTTTGACGGCATCGCTTAAAAGCAAACGAAAAGTGCTGTCGTGAAAAGGGCGTTGGGGATAAATATGGGCAAATATTGCGCTTTTGTTCAAAAAATGTTCTTCTTTTTTTTGAAAACCGACCTTTAAATATTCTAATAAATTTTGCACTTCGGGGCGCGTATAGTGGTAATTGCTATGGATAAAATACAATAAATTACTCCATTCGTCGGCAGAAAGTTGCGCTAATAAACGAAAAAGTTTAGGTGTATTGTTGTTGATCATTTTTTTGTAAAACGAAGATAAAAATGTTAAAATCTGTATAATGAAAATATCATTTTCGTTTGTAAAATAAAAATACTATAATTTTGTGTTTTATAAGTGCTAATCCTTCATTACCGTATTAAAATTTTTCTATGTTATTTCTTCGAAACTTATTTGTGTTTTTGTGTTTGCAGGGCTTTTTTGTTCAGCAACTCTATGCACAATGCGAAGAACTCTCCGCCGACTGTGTGTTTCCGGGTGATTCTAACCACGATGGCATTATAAATAAATATGACGTATTTAATATAGGTATCGGCTACGGCAGCAGTGGAGTGCCGCGTGCTGAGGTCAGTACCGTTTTTCAGGGTTACGAAGCCACCGACTGGACGCAAAATTTTGCAGACGGCACCAACTACAAACACGCCGACTGCAACGGAGATGGTATTATTGACATAAACGAAGATGCGCTCGCCATTGCCATCAATTACAACTACACCGTGGGCAAAAACAGCGAAGCGGCATACGCCACCGCCGATGGTGCGCCGCCGATATGTATCGATGCCATTGAAAATCCACAGGCAGCCACACATTATTTTGTAGATGTAAAAATCGGTACGGCAGCTTTGCCCGCTAATGATATTTACGGCTTCGCTTTTAATGTGTATTACGACAATACCAAATTTGAAAGCATCAACTTTTACCCTTATGAGGAAGGCTGGTTTTTTAACGGCATTTCTATTCCCGACCAATTGAAGTTTGTAAAATATTTTGATGACGAAGGACGTATAGAAGTCGCTTATGTGCGCACCGACCAAAATGGAACAGGCGGCTTCGGCAATGTGGCGTATTTAGATGTGGTGACGATTGACAATATCAGTGGCGAGGCTTTATTGTTTGAGATAGATCAAGTGCGCGGCATTAATGCGCAGGGGCAGGAAATTCCGTTGGATATATGCGATGCCAACACCACCGAAATAGATGCGTTATCTGCCCTTGTTCAGCACCCCGATTATGTATTTTCCAATCCGGTTGTGGGCAAGCAGCACCTTTTGCAGTGTCCGGCGGCGGCAACGGGCAAGGTGTTGCGATTGACGGATATGCAGGGAAAAACGGCATTGCAACAAAATATCTCTGCGCCTTATATCAATATTGAGTTGCTGAATACAGGCTTATATCTATTGGAAATTGCAAGCTCCGAATACCCCGAAAAAATTTTACACCGTCAGAAGTTGCTCATTCACCAATAAATCCGAACATAAAAAATATGTGATATTCAAAAAGTTCGGTAAAAATCGAATGATACCTTTCGGAGAAAATAAAAATTTGCTCAGTACCTAATTATTGGAGCTACCTTTCTACCTTTGCTCCCGTTTTTAAATTGTTTTTATCTGCTGTTTAATTTTGTTTTTTCTTTGAAAATTTTAGATTTATACATCATCAAAAAATTTTTGGGCACTTTCTTTTTCACGGTGTTGCTCTTTGCTGCTATTTCGGTGGTAGTAGATGTTTCGGAAAAAATTGATGATTTCATTGATAAAGGGGCTTCTATGCAAGAGATAATTTTTCAGTATTACCTCAATTTTATCCCCAATATCGTGTTTATGCTGTCGCCGCTTTTTATTTTTATAGCGGTGATATTTTTTACTTCGCAAATGGCTTCGCGCTCCGAAATCATTTCTGTTACCAACGGCGGCGTGAGTTTTTACAGAGTACTTTTTGTGCCTTATATGATAGCCGCTGCCTTGTTGTTTGCGTTGCAAATGTATGCCAATCACTATTTAGTGCCACAAGCCAATACCCGCGCCAATGAGTTTATTTTTAAATACCTCAAAAGCAAATACAGCGAAAACGAGCGTAATGTGCATCTCAAAATAGACAAAAACACCTACATCTATGTCAGTGGCTTCACGGTGCAGGATAGTACGGCACGCCGCTTCGCACTCGAAAAATTCAACGACAACAAAGAACTTACCTACAAATTGATGGCAGACCGCATCAAATACCACGAAGATAAAGGCACTTGGACACTCTATAATTGGTTTTCGCGCAGCATCAACGGTTTGGAGGAGCAACTGCTGTCGGGCGACAAAAAAGACACCACCCTGCTGCTGAAACCGGAAGATTTCGGGCAGAAAAAATACCTCAAAGAAACGATGAGTACGCCCGAACTCAACGAATACATCGTGAGCGAACAGGAAAAAGGTGCGAAAAATTTAGAACTCTTTATAGTAGAACGCTACCGCCGCACTGCCACACCTTTGGCTACTTTTATCCTTACTATTATGGGCTATTCCATTGCTTCGCGCAAGGTACGCGGCGGCTTGGGTGTACATTTATTTACAGGCATTGCATTGAGCAGCCTCTATGTAATTATGCTTCAGTTCAGCACCACCTTCTCTACCCACGCCGGCTTGCCGCCCCTGATTGCCGTGTATGTGCCCAATATCTTTTTTGGTATTATTAGCCTGTATTTAGTGTGGCGAGCGCAAAAATAATTTGGGAACACATATATTTCTTTTTTATAAAAAAAAACTTAAAAAAAGGAAATATCTTCCTGATACATTAAAAAGTACAATTATTGCTGTACCTTCGCGCTTGGAAAACAAGGTAAATAACCAATATTTATCCGAAATATTTATGTTCTGCATACAAGCAATCTATACATTATAAAAACGATGAAAGAAAAATATCAACATCATTTTTTATTTCACCGCCAAAATTTTTATTTGGTGATAGCAGGCGTTGTACTGATGCTGCTCGGCTTTTTGGTAATGAACGTTCCCGTCAATCCCGACCCCAATGTGTATGATGCCGAAAATCTCTACGGTTTTCGCGCTACGGTATTAGCTCCTTTTTTGGTACTTTTGGGCTTGGGTGTACAAATTGTAGCTATTTTATACCACCCGAAAGACCGCTAAAGAGGTTCTCTTTTTTTTTAGCTTAATCTTTTTTATGGCTGCTCCCTTTGTGTTGCGGCGTTTTTTTTACAAAATCCCCTTTGATGAGCAATTTAGAAGCAATTGTTATTGGATTAATACAAGGCATTACCGAATTTATCCCTATCAGCAGCGACGGACATTTGGAGTTGGCAAAAATTTTTCTCGGCTTAGATGCCTCCAACGACTTGACACTTACTTTATTGGTGCATTTTGCTACTTTACTGAGCATTTTTGTAGTAATGCGCCGCGATATTGCTTATCTACTGCAAGGTATTTTTGACAAACCTTTGAGTTCGCGGCAATATTATATGCTGCTGCTGTTGCTGTCGGCTGTGCCGGTGGGTGTGGTGGGCTTGCTCTACGAAGAGCAAATCAATGCGCTGTTTCAGGGCAGGCTGATGCTGGTGGGTTTGTTGCTTTTTGTCAATGGATTTATTTTGCTCTTGTCGCGCCTCAACAAACACGGCAACGGAAGTGTAACGCCGATAAAATCTTTTTTGATGGGCATAGCGCAAACGGTGGCGGTGCTGCCGGGTATTTCGCGCTCGGGCAGTACTATTTCTTTGGCACTGGCAATGGGCATAGAGCGCGAGCAAGCCGCAAGGTTTTCTTTTTTGATGTTGCTCATTCCTTTGTCGGGGGCTGCTTTGCTCAAAGGCATCAAGGCATTTACCGCCGAACAATCGCTCACCGCCTCCGTAAATTTTGTGCCCTATACCATCAGTTTTGTAGTAGCATTTATTACGGGTATGTGGGCGTGCAAGGTGATGTTTAAGTTGGTAAAAGCCGCCAAAATTGATTATTTCGCCTACTATTGTTTTGCTGTCGGTGCGCTGGCAATGCTGTATGCGTGGTGGAGTCCTGCTTATTAAAAAATTTTTCTTCAAAAATTTCATTTTTCATCAATTATTCGGAAGCTCAAAATCTCCGAAAAAGTGGATATAAGGAAGTGAATGTTAAGTATATATCGCACATTGTTCGCATTTTTTTATAAAAAATATAATATGATACGAATGAAAAAAATCTGCTGCTGCCTTTTTGCACGTTCATTTATTTGTGGGCAAGTACCGCCTGCGAACACAAAGATACACCCGACCCCAATTCGGGGACTTTTAATGTGAGCAGTGGCGTACTCATCGCCAACGAAGGAAATTTCGGAGCAGGTACTGCATCTATTTCTCATTATAATCCCAATACCGCTACCGCCACCGAAGATGTTTTTGCCGCCGCCAACGACAATCGTCCGCTCGGCGATGTATGCCAGTCGGTGACAAAATTCAATAATAAAATTTATGCAGTGGTCAATAATTCGTCCAAAATAGAAGTATTAGATCCACTCACTGCCGTTTCTGTCGCCACCATCAGCGGTGTGGCTGCGCCGCGCTACTTACAGGGTTTCGGCAACGCCAAAGCCTTGGTGAGCAGCAACAGCAACCATCTATCTTTGTTGGATTTAAACAACAACAGCATCATTAAAACCATTCCCACACAAGGAAGCACCGAAAAAATGTTGCTTCACGACGGCAAAATCTATATCGCCAACTATGGCGGCAACAAAGTGTATGTATTTGATACCGCCACTGAAAACCTCAGCGACAGCCTTACTGTGGGGGCGGGTGCAGCACAACTACAAATAGATAAAAACGGAAAATTGTGGGTGCTCTGCGCTTATAATTATTTTTTGGAAAATGTACCCCTCCTCCAACGTGTAGATTTAAACACGAAGCAAATACTAAACTTTGGGTTTTCCGACAACTCCTATCCTGATGAGCTGGCTATCAATGCCGCAGGCGATAAATTGTATTTTATCAATGATGCAGTATATGAAGTGCATGTAGATAGCACCTCCGCCAATACACCTTTCTTTTCCTCCGCCGGCGGCACACTCTACTCGCTGGCTTGCAATGCTGCCAACGGCGAAATATATGTGAGCGATGCACTTGATTTTCAGCAAAAAGGAAAAGTATATCGTTTGTCGGCACAGGGAGTACCTATCGATACTTTTCAGGTGGGCATTATTCCGGGTGATATTTATTTTTTGCCTTAATTATCAACAACTTATCATTCAAAAACCCTCACTCATCACTCCTGTATGAGCCGTATTCGTCATTTTCTTTTTGATTTGGGAAATACCCTTTTTGCCATTGATATGCAGAAACCGCTGGCTTACTGGGCAGAGCGCAAAGGCGTAGCAGTGGAGGATTTGCGCCAACGCTATCGTTTGGGGGAGGAGCACCGCCGTTTTGAGCGCGGAGCTTGCAGCGAAGACGAATTCAGGGCATCATTGAGCGATATGTTGCAAATCAGTCTGTCGCGGCACGAGTTTTTTTGGGGCTGGAATGCCATTTACGGCGATGCTTTTCCTTTTGTGGAGAGCGGGCTTCGCCAACTCAAACGGCAGGGAGCCGTATTGGGCGCACTCAGCAATACCAACATCACCCACGAAAAAATATTTATGGGAGCTTACCGCCATTTAATGGAATATTTTGACGATATATTTTGCTCACATCATTTAGGAATGATAAAACCCGACCCTGCTATTTTTAAGCAAGTTGCCGAACAATGGAAAGTGCCGCCGCAACAAATATTGTATTTTGACGATTTGCCTCAAAATATCAAGGGTGCGCGTATGGCAGGTATGGTGGCGGTGTGGGTACAAACACCCGAAGTTATCAGCGATTATATGGAAAAAATGAGCATCAGCGCGCCGAATTTTAATGAGTAGCCGCACCTGATGTTAATATATTAAAAGTGTCAGAAATTGGGTATTCACCAACTAATTGCGTTTTTTGGGATTGAGTTAATCTTAAATCACTCAATAAAGAACGTGTTTTTTGTAAAAAAAACAGCACTTTACAGGAAAATAGCTACAAAAAATTAGATATATTTCGCACCAAAAGTATTTTTTTCTAAAAAAAAACAACACTTTTGGTGCTTATTCTTTTGGGGGATTTGTATCAAATGTCTTAATTTTTAAAATTTTTCAAATACATTTAATTTTTCATACATTTATACCAAATATTTTTAACCAAAAAAGCAAAGACAATGATGCCGACATTAAAATTTTTTTTGTTTCTTATTTTTATTTCTGCCGCCACTTATGCACAAGATTGTAATTGCGAACAGACTTTTGAGTGGGTGAAAAAAACTTTTGAAGAAAACGATGCCGGTTTTCAGTATGTAATTGACAAAAAAGGCAAACAGGAATACAATAGCTACAATGCTTTGTTTTTGCCGAAAATAAAATCGGCAAACAGCAATAAACAAGATTGCGCTCAGGTACTCAATGAGTGGTTATGGTTTTTCAGAAAAGGGCATCTCGGCGTTATATTAACAAATAACGATGAAAACGGAGCAACAGCAAATACAGAAAAACCCGAAAGCAAAGCCGACCAATGGGAAACTCTGAATGTTGATTTGCCGGAATTTGAAAAATATTTGAATGGCAAAAAAGAATTGGATTATGAAGGTATTTGGGAGGCAAAACCCTATAAAATAGGCATTAAAAAAGAAGGAAACTCATATATCGGATTTATTGTGGAATCGGAGGTGGAATCTTGGAAAAAAGGACAAGTAAAATTGAAAATTGTTAAGGAAGAACAACAAATAAACGCCACCTATTATTTGCGCGACAAATCATCAAAAAAAATTAATTCGGCAGAACTCTTAGACGACAACTATCTTCAAATCGGTGAATTTATCTATAAAAGATTAAGTCCGGCTATACCGACCAATAAACAATTAGACGATTATTTCAGATTATTGACCTCCGAAGAACCTCTTGTTGAAACATTCAACGAAAATACGCTGATTTTGAGAATACCAACTTTTGATATGGCGGCTAAAAAGGATATTGACAGCGTAATTTTAAAGAACAAAGAAAAAATATTACAAACCGAAAATTTAATCATTGACATACGCAATAACGGCGGCGGCAGTGATGACAGCTATGAGGAAATTCTTCCATTTATTTACACAAACCCTATCCGAACGGTCGGTGCAGCATTTTATTCTACCAAGTTGAACAACCAAAGAATGTTGGATTTTATCAACAAACCCGAATATGGATTTGATGAAGTAGGCAAAAAATGGGCAAAAGAATCATACGATAAATTAGAAAAGCAACTCGGACAATTTGTTAATTTAAACGAAACCATCGTTGGCATTGATACCCTGAAAACAATTTATGATTATCCGAAAAATGTCGGTATTATTATTAATGAAAAAAATGGGAGTACGGCAGAGCAATTTTTATTGGCAGCAAAACAAAGTAAAAAAGTAAAATTGTTTGGCACTACAACCGCAGGTGTTCTGGATATTTCTAATATGCACATCGTGGATTCACCCTGCAAAGGATTTAAGCTGGCATATTCAATTTCAAAAAGTATGCGAATTCCTGAAATGACTATTGATGAAAAAGGAATACAGCCCGATTATTATATAGACAAAAGTATTCCTCAACACAAGTGGGTGGAGTTTGTAAATGGAATATTGAATCAGCATTGAGAAGCAGCGAGTCCTGAGTATAAAAAAATCTTAGAAAATAGAACGTAAAAAAATATGATTATAATCAAAAGAATCTCATTCAGAACCATACTCAACTGGACAGGTTTTCATCTTATATGGATTGGAGTGTGGGCAATAGTGGCGGTTGCAATATACAGATTTACAGGGTGGAGGTGGATGGCAATGCCGTGGTTGCCCTTGTCTATTGTAGGTACGGCGGTTGCTTTTTATGTGGGTTTTAAAAACAATTCTGCTTATGACCGTATGTGGGAATCCCGTAAAATTTGGGGGGCAATTACCAACGATAGCCGCACTTGGGGAATTTTTGTAAAATCATATATCAGTAATCAGTTTCGGACCAATAAAACGAGTGAAGAACACTTACGCTCCATCAAAAAAAATTAATAAAAAACCATATTGCTTGGCTCTACCAATTGCGAAGACAACTTTTGGAGGTTACTCATTGGGAACGCGCAAATCAAAACGGGCATTATAGGCGTTTGGCAGAAAAATACAGGCGTGCCGGTATCGGACAGTTTACTGACGAAAATACCGAAACCGAACTGGATAAATACTTAGAACCGGAAATACACAATAAAATCACACACTTCGCTAATCCGGCTGTGCAAATTATAGATTTACAATCTACTATTTTGGCAGATTTGCGTAAAGATGACATTATTGACGACTTCAGGCATATAGAGCTTCAAAATTTGCTGCGTTCATTTTATGAGCATCAGGGCAAAGCCGAGTGTATCAAAAAATACCCCTTGCCCAGACAATACGCCAATATGAGCAGCACTTTTGTGGGTATTCTTATTTTTTTATTGCCCTTTGGAATGGTAGGCGAAATGAGTAAACTTGGCGAATGGGGAATTTGGATGAGTATTCCGTTTACAATTTTGGTAGGTTGGATTTATATTACGATGGAGTTGGTTGGTGATTATTCCGAAAATCCTTTTCAGGGTATGGCAAATGATACTCCGATGTTTTCTATCTGCCGTAATATAGAAATAGATTTATTGCAAATGATGGGCGAAAATGATATTCCGAAGCCTATTGCAGCCAAAAACGGGGTGCTTATATAAAAAAAAGAATACTCCGTGTATGATTAAATAAGAGCAATATATATGTGCGTTAATTGAAGTGCCGTTGCTCCCACACTTTAAGCCAGAAGTTGATTTTTTAAACAAAGGTTATAAGTTTTTTGTCTTTATTTTTATGTAAAATATAAATCTTGATTTATATCAATGATGTATTGATATTTACAGTATATTTTTGCAATAAATATATGTTAAATAAGTAAAACTATGAGTACAAAAACAGTAGAATTTGTTGTTGCTCCGAGCGAATATCATTGGGTTGGCGATGGATTCAGGGTACATAATTTCATTCCGAGCACCTACGGATTAAGTATGAAAAGAATGAATCCTATTATTTTGTTGGATTATAATCCGAAATACAATTTTGCTCCGAGCGAAATTCCCAAAGGAGTAGGAGTACACCCTCATAGAGGTTTTGAAACCGTCACAATCGCTTATAAAGGCAGGGTAGAACACCACGACAGCAGCGGCGGCGGAGGCATTATCGGCGAAGGCGATGTGCAGTGGATGACGGCGGCAAGCGGTGTTTTGCACAAAGAATTTCACGAGAAGGAGTGGAGTAAAAAAGGCGGAGTATTTCAAATGGTACAACTTTGGGTAAACCTGCCCGCAAAAGATAAAATGAGCAGCCCCAAATATCAATCGCTCGAAAATGCCCAAATAAAACGCTTTATATTTGATGATAACATCGGAGAAATGGAAATTATTGCAGGAGAATATAAAGGCATAAAAGGAAGCGCAAACACCTTTTCTCCTTTAAATTTATTCAATGCCAAACTAAAAAAAGGGGCTGTCATATCTTTGAGCTTTCCTGCAAATTACAACACCGCATTGTTGGTAATAAACGGAGAAATTGTTGTGAATGACAAACAAAATGCAGCCAGCGACCAATTTGTATTAATGGCGAATGATGGCGAAATATTCACTGTTGAGGCTACAGCCGACACGATAGTTTTGATTTTAAGCGGAGAACCCATTGAAGAGCCAATAGCAGCGCAAGGTCCTTTTGTAATGAATACAAGAAAAGAGCTAATGGAAGCCTTTGATGATTTCAGCAAAGGTAAATTTGGATATTTGGAAGAATAAAAAATAAAGAAAAAATGGAAAATAAAGAATACAGCAACGGCGAAATTACCATCTTGTGGCAACCCCAAAAATGTGTACATTCGGGCATCTGCGTAAAAACGCTTCCACAAGTGTATAATCCAAAAGAAAAACCTTGGATAAAAGCGGAAAATGCCACTTCTCAAGAACTGATACATCAAGTGGCACAATGCCCTTCGGGCGCATTAAGTATTATAAAAAACTCCATTAATATAGAAAGGGAAGACAATGGAATAAAGGGAAGATTTGCGGCATACGAAAACGGCATACTTGCCGGCGAAATGACTTATACTTGGGCAGGAACAACAAAATTTATCATTGACCATACGAGCGTGGAAGAAAATTTTGAAGGAAAAGGAATTGGTAAAAAACTTCTTTTAAAAGCCGTTGAACTGGCAAGAGAACAACAACTAAAAATAATTCCTTTGTGTCCGTTTGCAAAAGCCCAGTTTGATAGAAACAAGGATATTGCAGATGTAAAATTTTAGGTTTTGAAGCAAATAATATTCATTAACTGTAAAAAAAAGAGCGCGGATCTGTATGAGATGCCGCGCTCTTTTTCTTTTATTTAATACCAAATATATGTACTAAATAGCCCAATCAAAATATTGAAAAATATAGTCAAAACTGCATATATTTTTATCTAAGTTAATAGAAAAACATTTATCAGTATTGGACTATATTTTTTATGTAAATGGTATAAAATAAAATTTATTTAAAAGCATTGTAGCCGGTTACGTCCATACCTGTAATGAGCAAATGCACATCGTGTGTACCTTCGTAGGTAATCACCGACTCCAAATTCATCATGTGGCGCATAATAGAATATTCGCCGGTGATGCCCATTGCTCCATGAATTTGTCGTGCTTCGCGGGCAATGTGCAAAGCCATATCCACGCTGTTGCGTTTTGCCATAGATATTTGAGCCGGTGTGGCTTTGTGCTGATTTTTCAACACCCCCAAACGCCAAACAAGTAATTGCGCTTTGGTAATTTCGGTAATCATTTCCGCCAATTTCTTTTGCGTCAGCTGAAATCCTCCTATTGGTTTATCAAATTGAATGCGCTCCTGCGAGTAGCGCAATGCCGAGTCGTAGCAATCCAAGGCTGCACCGATAGCACCCCACGCAATGCCGTAGCGAGCCGATGAGAGGCAGCTCAAAGGACCGCGCAGCCCTTTTATGGTCGGAAATATGTTTTCTTTGGGTAGGCGCACGTCATTGAACAATAATTCGCCGGTAGCCGAAGCGCGCAACGACCATTTGCCGTGCATTTCGGGCGTGCTGAAACCCTCCATACCGCGCTCTACCACCATACCGCGAATATCGCCGGCTTCATCTTTTGCCCACACTACCGCAATATCCGCAAAAGGTGCGTTGGAAATCCACATTTTTGAGCCGTTGAGTAAATAATAATCGCCCTGATCTTTGATGTTGGTGGTCATTCCCGCCGGATTGCTGCCGTGGTTGGGTTCGGTAAGTCCAAAACAACCCATCATTTCGCCAGTGGCTAATTTGGGCAAATATTTACGGCGTTGTTCCTCCGAACCGAATTCATAAATCGGAAACATCACCAAAGAACCCTGCACCGATGCCGTAGAACGGATACCGCTGTCGCCGCGCTCCAATTCCTGCATCAAAATACCATAAGAGATGTAATCCAAACCTTGCCCGCCGTATTCCACCGGAATCGTAGGTCCGAAAGCTCCTATTTCACCCAAGCCTTTCAAAATATGTTTAGGAAAATAGCAGCGTTGGGCGCAATCTTCTATAATAGGAGAAATTTCGCGTTTTACCCAGTCGCGGGCAGCTTCGCGGATAATTTTATGTTCTTCGCTCAACAATTCGTCCACGCCGTAGTAGTCGTGGTATTGATACAAGTCGGGCTTTACGGCACGTTGGAGCTGCACTTCGCTGTCGTTTAAAAAAGTATCCATTGAAAAAAAATATATTTTTGATAAGATATGAATGGCAAAGATAGCAAAAAACGCTCAATCGGAATAGGAGGCGGTCGGTTTTATTTGTTTTAAAAAGCGAGTGCTTTTCCGGCGTAAAAATCCAAGATTTTCATTCTGAAAATATACTCATACTTTGCCGTATTTTGGTTAATTTCGGCAATGGAAAGCTGATTTTTGGCGTTGTTGTAATCAAAAACAGTGGCAGCTCCTACCTGAAATCGTTTTTCTATATTGGCTAATGCCAATTGGGCGGCGGCGATGCTTTTTTGGGTGGCTTCGTACTGGGCGGCAGCAGCTACCGCCTGACGATAGGCAATTTCAATGTTGTTGTATAGCTGATTTTTGGCGTTTTCCAGTTGTATTTCGCTGTTTTCTATGTTCAAGCGGGCGCGGCTCACATTGGTGCGCGTATTGTAGGCATCAAAAATGGGTACAGCAAGGCTCACTCCGATATTGTAATTGAAATTGTTTGAAAATTGTTTGAAATAAGGAGTGCGGCGTGTGTCGGTAGAAATGGGTATTTCTGTTTGTGTAAAAACGGGAGTACCGCCGATGCTGCCCACAAAACCAATGGGAATAATAGCGGTTTGTTTTTCGCTGTTGATAAGTTCGCGGGCAATGCTGGCATAATTGCTTCCAAACCCCGAAAACAGCGATACCGAAGGCAATTTTCCGGCTTTTGCCAAATCTATTCCTTTTTGCGAAGCCTGCACATTCAAGTCGGCGGCTTTGATTTCGGGCATACGGCGCAGCGCATCTTCGTAAATATTTTGCGGTTGCATACTTTTTAAGACGGCAGTTTCTGGAACAGCCACCGCCGGAATTTCAATGCGGAAGGGTTTGAAATAATTGAGCAACTGCGACAAGTTCAGATAAGCATTATCGGCGGCGGTGCGTGCCTGTACGAGTGTAAGCTGGTCGTTGGCAATTTGCGCTTCTATTTGCAGGGAGTCGCCCGCCGGCACAGTGCCGGAGCGAATAAGTTTTTGTGTGCGCTCCAACTGTTGCAAGGTATTATCGGCTTGGTGTTGTACAATACTGATTTGCTGTTCGGCTTGCACCACCGCCAAATACGCCGCCGCAATATTGGTTGCCAAATCGTTGAAGGCTTTGCTGCCGTCCCATTGCCGCGACTGGGCGATGAGGCGATTTTGTTCAATGGAGTTTTTGATTCTGCCACCATTATACAAAGGCACAGAAGCACTTACGTTGATGGAGTTGGATACAATATTGGAGGTTTCGAAGCTGTAAGTGGTCGGGTTGAGGGAGCGTCCGAAATTGGTACTGAGATTGGTGTTGCCGTTTACGTTGGGTAAGCGGGCGTTTTTGCTTTGTACAACATCTAATTCTGCCGAGCGGCGGTTGATGTCCAACTGACGGAGTTGCAGATTATGATCTTTGGCATATTGAATACAACGCTCCAGCGACCAAACTTCGTTTTCTTGTGCGGCAAGCTGAAATGAAAAGATAATATAAAAAATAAAACAAGTAGAAATACGGAACAAAAATGTCATATACACAAAACTAAATAATGAACCATATCAACGATAAAAAGCAATACTAAGTTTTCAAAGTATTATTTTTTTGTATAAAAAAATTATCATTCCGCTTTTTTTCTGTTTCAAAAGAAAAGCAGCAGAGTGATAAATCGTATGTTTAAGTGCCGCAGGTGTAAAATTTTGTAGCAAATATACCCGTTTCGTAGAGAAAACACCTCCAACGTAGCATAAAATTCTAGTATTTCCGAACAAATATCAGCCATATATAAACTACTATATTTCTTCCATTTCCAACTCTTTCAGATAGCTGCTTAATTCCTTCATCGGTTTGGTGACGGCAACCCTGCCCGAGCGTGCAAATTCCAGAACACCATACAGTTGCAGTTTTTCAAACAGTGCCTGTGTTTCGTAAGCGTGTCCGGTTTTTTCAATCACCATAAAGTCGTTTTCTACGGTAAGAATACGGGCGTGATTTTCGCGGATAATTTTTTCTACTTCGCCGTTGATGAGCGAAGCAGTGCGGATTTTATACAAAGCTATTTCCTGATGTACAATTTCCTGTTCGGTGTGTACGAATACTTTGAGCACATCTATTTGTTTTTCTATCTGATTCACCACTTTGCAGGCTTGTTCGTAGGTGGTTTTGATCACGATGGTGTAGCGATACACATCTTTTACTTCCGACTCTGAAGTGTTGAGGCTTTCGATGTTGATGTGGCGGCGCGTAAAAATGAGTGTGATGCGGCTCAAAATGCCGATATGATTTTCGGTAAATACGGATAAGGTATATAATTGCTCCATGTGTGTGCGAGGGTATTTTTTGTTTTGAAATAAAAAAAATCAACTTAAACGGATTTCTGAAATAGACGCTCCTGTGGGCACCATCGGAAATACATTGTCTTCTTTTGCTACCATCACTTCCAGCAAATAAGTGCCTTTATGCTGCAGCAGCGTATCCAAAGCCGCACTCAAATCTCTTCGTTCGCTCACGCGCTGCGCCTCAATGCGGTAGGCTTTTGCCAACTGCACAAAATCGGGGTTGATGAGGTCGGTGAATGAATAGCGTTTGTCAAAAAAAAGTTGCTGCCATTGGCGCACCATTCCCAAAAAGTTATTGTTTAAAATCAAAATTTTTACGTCAATCTGCTCTTGCAAAATTGTTCCTAACTCCTGTAAGGTCATCTGAAAACCGCCATCGCCGATAATAGCGACTACGGTGTCGCAGGGGCTGCCAAATTTTGCGCCCAAAGCCGCCGGCAAAGCAAAGCCCATCGTACCCAGTCCGCCCGAAGTAATATTGCCGTTGCTGTCTTGTTTTTGATATTTATAATAGCGCGAAGTAATCATTTGATGCTGCCCTACATCGGTGACAATAACTGCTTTGCCCTGTGTTTTTTCCGACAACAGATGCACCACTTCCGCCATTTTTAGTTCGCCCTGTTCCAAACTCAATTCGTGCCGTATTACTTGTTCGTACTCCTGCTGTGCCAATTCTTTAAAAGAATCTATCCACGTTTGATGGTTGCGTTCTGTTATCGTCTGCGACAAAGCCGTCAGGGCTTCTTTGGCATCGGCGTGTATGGCTACTGTAGCCGGAATAATTTTGTTGATTTCGGCGCGGTCAATATCAATATGAATAATTTTGGCTTGTTTGGCATAGCGCGATACATCGCCCGTAACACGGTCGTCGAAACGCATACCCACCGCCACCAACACATCACATTCGTTTGTTTTGATGTTGGGAGCATAGTTGCCGTGCATACCCAGGTAGCCCACATATTGCGGGTGCGTCGTTGAGAAAGCCCCCAATCCGAGGAGTGTAGAAGCTACGGGCATACCGCTTTTTTCGGCAAATGCCAGCAGTTCTTTTTCGGCGCGGCTCAAAATTGCGCCTTGCCCTACGAGCAAATAAGGTTTTTGGGCAGCATTGATGAGTGCAGCAGCCTGTTCTATTGCTTGTACATCTAATTTGGGAATCGGCTGAAAACTGCGTATTTTTTTGTAATGAACTGCTTCGTATTGCATTTCGCCGAATTGTGCATCTTTGGTAATGTCAATGAGTACGGGACCGGGTCGTCCGGAGGCGGCGATAAAAAAGCCTTTGGCAATGGCGGCGGGAATTTCTTCGGCACGGCTTACCTGAATATTCCATTTGGTGACGGGCATTGAAATACCAATTACATCGGTTTCCTGAAAAGCATCAGTGCCGAGTAACTTTGAAGATACCTGCCCTGTAATGCACACCAAGGGCGTAGAATCGATGAGGGCATCAGCCAAGCCGGTGATAAGGTTGGTAGCACCGGGTCCCGAAGTAGCAAAACAAACACCCACTTTGCGGGCGGTTCGGGCATAGCCTTGTGCGGCGTGGATAGCTCCCTGCTCGTGGCGCACCAATATATGGCGTACCTGTTCTGAATAATGATAGAGTGCATCATAGATGGGCATAATAGCTCCGCCCGGATAGCCAAAAATCAGTTCTGTGCCTTCGGCAATCAAAGCACGAAGCACCGCCTCTGCTCCGGTGATGGTATCTTTTTTTATCATTGTATGTTTTTTTATTGGTGAGAATGGTAAATTGATGATAGAAACATGCTGTTTTTTACAAATGAATTTTAAATTTAATTATCTGTTAAAAGCAAAAAATTAAATTTAGATATTGATAATTTGCAGTATTCAACCTTTTACTTATCTGTCAAACAACCCGTAGAGGCATTGCTCACAGTGCGGGCGTATTTGTATAAAATACCTTTGCTCGCTTTGAGAGCGGGCTGCTGCCAAGCGGCGCGGCGGTTTTGGAGTTCTTCATCTGTTACCTGCAAACTGATGCGATTGTTGCGGGCATCTACCGAAATTATATCGCCGTTGCGTACTAAAGCAATTGTTCCGCCCAAATGTGCTTCGGGACAAATGTGTCCTACCACAAAACCATGCGTGCCGCCCGAAAACCGCCCGTCGGTGATGAGTGCCACACTTTTGCCCAAACCCGCCCCCATAATTGCGGAGGTTGGCTTTAGCATTTCGGGCATACCGGGTGCGCCGCGCGGACCACAATAACGAATTACTACCACATCGCCTGCCTGCACCGCCTGTTGTTGTACGCCTTTGATAGCTTCAAATTCATCGTCAAATACCACTGCTTTTCCTTCAAAATACTCGCCTTCGTTGCCGCTGATTTTGGCAACTGCGCCCTCTTCGGCTAAGTTTCCGTACAAAATCTGAATATGTCCCTTGTTTTTGAGTGGTTTTTCTACACTGTGGATAATCGTTTGCGTGTCGCCGACAGCCATTATTTCTTCCAAATTTTCGGCGAGCGTATTGCCCGTCACAGTACGGCAATCGCCCTGCAACAATCCTTTATCCAGCAAATATTTCATCACTGCCGGCATACCGCCCGCGTGGTGCAAATCTTCCATTAAATACTTGCCGCTTGGCTTTAAATCTGCCAGCACCGGTACGCGGTTGCTCACGCGCTGAAAATCGTCGAGCGTAAGCGTAAGGTCCACCGAATGAGCCATCGCTATTAAATGCAGTACGGCGTTGGTAGAGCCGCCCAATATTGTCACCATTGTTATGGCATTTTCAAAAGCGGCGCGGCTCATAATATCTTTGGGTTTGATGTCTTTTTCGAGCAGGGTGCGTATAGCTTTTCCGGCATCAAAGCACTCGCGGAGTTTGTGTTCGCCGGTGGCGGGATTGGAGGCACTGTACGGCAAACTCATTCCCAAAGCCTCAATCGCTGCTGCCATGGTATTGGCGGTGTACATACCGCCGCAGGCACCCGCTCCCGGGCAGGCGTTTTGTACAATGCCTTTAAAATCTTCGGGCGTGATGCTGTCACTGAATTTTTTGCCCAAAGCCTCAAACGCCGACACGATATTAAGGGCTTCGCCTTTCCAGTTCCCTGCGCGGATAGTGCCGCCATATACCATCAGTGCGGGGCGGTTGATTCGTCCCATTGCCATCAGCACACCTGGCATATTTTTGTCGCAGCCTGCCAAAGCGATGAGGGCATCATACCATTGTGCGTTCATCACGGTTTCGACGGAGTCGGCGATGAGGTCGCGCGAGAGCAAAGAAAAACGCATACCTTCCGTTCCGTTGGAAATACCGTCACTTACACCGATGGTATGAAAAATCAAACCCACCAAATCCGCCGCTTGTACGCCTTGTTTGATATGTTTTGCCAAATCGTTGAGGTGCATATTACAGGTGTTGCCCTCGTAGCCCGTACTGACAATACCCACTTGCGCTTTTTGCAAATCAACTTCGCTGAGTCCCACACCATAGAGCATCGCCTGTGCAGCAGGTTGGGTGGGGTCTTGTGTAATGGTTTTGCTGTATTTATTTAATTCCATCTTCTTTTTTTTGAGAATAAATCTTTTTTATATAAGAAATCATAAACCCCTGAATATCAATATTCTTGTGATTCGTTATCTCACCAAGAAAAAAATTTGTTTTAATATTCCACCACACGCGCTTTGTATTTTTTTTGCAATACAGTACCCAAAGAATTTTGCCAAGCGAGCGGAAACACATAATCGTTGAGAGAGGCAATACCCGCAATTTCGGCGGCAGTTCCGCAGAAAAAAGCACTATCGGCTTGCAACACTTCTTCGGGGGTGAAGTGTTTTTCCACTATTTGAATACCTTCGGCAGCAGCCAACTCCAATACGGTGGCGCGGGTGATGCCCGCCAAAATATTGCCCAAAGGTGCTGTGTAGAGGGTTTTATTTTTTTCAAAAAAGAAATTTGCGCCCGAACCTTCTGCTACAAACCCGTTCATATCGCAGAGCAATGCTTCATCATACCCTTTGCTTTTGGCTTCGGTGGTGGCTAAAATACTGTTGGTATAATGCCCTACCGTTTTGGCTTCTACATGGCAGGATTTGGGGTGTGGGCGACAATAGGAGGAAAGATATACGCGAGTGAGTTGGTCGCCGAGATATTTGCCCCATTCCCAAGCCATCATCGTAAAATGAACTTCGGTGGTGGGTGTGAGCGACATATTCGCTCCTAAATATGCCAAGGGGCGCAGGTAAGCATCAGATAGGTTGTTTTTTGCCAGTACTTCGTAGGCGATGCTTTCGAGGTCGGCAGCGGTGTAGGGCAAGGTGATGTGCATCATACGTGCCGAATACAACAGCCTTTCAAAATGTTCTTTGGCTTTGAAAATGCGTGTACCACCGCCGGTGTTGTAGGCTCTGATTCCTTCAAAAACACCATTGCCGTAGTGCAGTGTTTGGCTGTACAGGTCGGTATGTGCTTCGGAGGCTTTGATATACTGACCATCTAAAAATAAAAGGGTGTTGGCGTGATAATACATCATTTTGCAGTTTGTTTTTAAAAAGATGATATAAATAAAAAAAGCCCCCTCATTGTGATAAGGGGGCTTTTGTGTGTCAATAAAATACTATTTTTTCTTAAAACATTTTTATTGCCATATAATACCCCCTGTATGATCGGTAATGACCACATTGCTAATCGTAATGGTAATAATGACCATTACGATTTGGGTGATAATATGATAAGTATTGCTTTGCACAATAAATAATTTATGTAAGTGATGTAACAAATATACATGTATATTTTTTAAATAAACAATACATACATCGTGCCGAAGGCGATTTTTTGTGGTTTTAGGAATAATTTTTTTGAATTTTTAAAATAAATAATTAATTATAAGTTAATGATTATTAATAACTTATAATTAATTGAATTTGTTGTAAAAAGCCGAAAAGCATTTTAGTCTTTTTTGTCGCAGAGCAAAAAGCGTTTAGTTTTCCTACTTTGGCAAAGTTTAAAACCATATATCGCTCCGAAAGGGGATTTGAGATTTTCGGTATTAATTTTTTCTATAAAGATTTCGTACCTGCCGTGTTAAGAATCTTAAAATACACATAAAAAATCCTTAGCAGCAGTAATGATTGCTGTGCCAAGGATTAGCCAAATGAATCGGTGAATTATTAATTAAAATTAAACAGTTCTTCTCTTTTTTTTAGGTAGAATATAAAAACCTGCGCCCGCAAATTTTTATCTGGGGGCTATTATAAATTACCGCGCAGGGCTTGTTCGCGCTCAATAGACTCAAATAAGGCTTTGAAATTACCTTTTCCAAAAGATTTTGCTCCTTTGCGTTGGATAATTTCATAAAACAAAGTCGGGCGGTCTTCTACGGGTTTGGTGAATATTTGCAACAAATATCCTTCTTCATCTCTGTCCACCAAAATATTCAGTCGGCGCAAAGGCTCAATATCTTCGTCTATTTTGCCCACGCGCTCCAATAAATCCTCATAATAAACGTCAGGAACGTGCAAAAACTCCACACCGCGACGGCGCAATTCGGTTACGGTGTGTATGATGTCGTATGTGATGACGGCAATATGTTGTACGCCGGCACCCTGATAAAAATCTAAGTATTCTTCAATTTGTGATTTCTTTTTACCGGTTGCAGGTTCGTTGATAGGAAATTTGATGTAGCCGTTGCCGTTGCTCACCACTTTGCTCATCAGTGCCGAGTATTCGGTAGATATATCTTTATCGTCGAAGGTAAGGAGCAATTTGAAGCCCATCACATTTTCATAAAAATTCACCCAGCGATCCATACCGCCCAATTCCACATTGCCCACGCAATGATCTACATATTGCAAACCAACGGGCGTACCTGCAATTTCGGCAGAGGAAGTACGCGGCTGATAGCCCGGCAAAAACACGCCGCTATAATTAGTACGTTCTACAAATTTATGAATCGTGTCGCCGTAGGTTTTTATTGCCGAAATGCGCACTTCGCCCCATTCATCGCTCACGGTATAAGGTTCAATGGCGGGCACAGCCCCGCGCTGCACCGTTTCTTCAAAAGACTGATAAGCATCATCTACCCATAAAGCGAGTACTTTTACGCCGTCGCCATGCAAATGACAATGCTGCGCAATTTCGTGATGAGGCGTAAGTGCGGTGGTGAATACTAAACGAATTTTATTTTGCTGCAACACATACGAAGCGCGGTCGCGTAGTCCTGTTTCGGGACCGGCATAGCCTACCAACGTATATCCGAAAGCGTACTGATAGTATAAGGCGGCTTGTTTGGCATTGCCTACATAAAATTCAATATGATCGGTGCCTTTAATGGGCAAAAAATCTGCTGTTGATGCAGACTGCGGAATAGTGTGGATAAGCGTATTCATTTTTGATATATTTTATATAAATGATGGTGCAAAATTACGACAATTTTTTGTGCTGCCGAACAGCATTTTTAAAATATTTTTTATGAATTGTCCTTTGTTAAAAAGCCTTATCTGCTAATTTGTCCTTCGCTAAGTATATTTGCTGTTCTCATTTTTGTTGTCGGATACTTACAAAATTCAATAGATGTATTATCTTGCTGCTTAGTTCTTTATATTGTACCAAAAAAATACCGCAATACGCCATGCTAAATATTCAAAAACAATTAAACAACGCATTTTATGCACTGATGAGTTTGCCCGCCACAGCGATGGGTTTTGCTTTGTGTGTTCAAATTTCGGCATTGAGTTGGATTTTATCCACGCAGTATAAACTCAATATAGAGCAGGTGAGTTATGTGTGGGCTGCCGGTCCTTTGGCGGGTATTATCGGGCAATTGCTGGTAGGGAAAATCAGTGATGGGGTGTGGTTTTGGAACGGTCGCCGCCGCCCTTTTATCCTTATTGGCGGCACGCTGGCAGCTTTGATGTTGTTGTGTTTGCCGAATTTGGACAGCATCGCCGCCGGACTGGGTACTACGAACCTGTTGGCAGTAGCTTTGTTGGTGGCTCTTACGTTGGATTTAGCCATTAATATCAGTTTCAACCCCACGCGCAGCCTCATCGCCGACCTCACTCCCGAAGGTACAGCCCGCACCAAAGGCTACACGATTATGCAAACGGTGTCGGGGAGTTTGGGCGTACTGGCGTATTTTATCGGCACGATGTGGGGCAACTACGCACTTATTTATATCGGTGTGGCAGTAGTGCTGTTGTTTTCGTGGCTGCCTACTTTGTTGATCGAAGAGCCGCGCCAACTCATAAGTACCGCCGCCGTATCAGATACTTCAACAGATACAAAGCCCGAAAAACCCGCTCAGAATATGTGGGCAATTTTGATAGCACACGGATTTACGTGGTTGGGTGTGCAAACGATGTTTGTGTTTATTTTTGCTTATCTCAAACATGTATTGGGTTTAGATGACGCTACTAACGGCAAAACAATAGCAATGGCTTTTCTTATTCTCAACAGTGTAGGTTTTATATTGCCCGCTACCGTTCTCAATCCTTTGGCACAGCGCATCGGGCGTGTAAAAACGCATACCCTTTGCTTGGTGGTGATGGCATTGGCATATTGGGGTATTTTGTTTGCCGGAAAAAGCACTGCCATGCTGTATTTGTTTATGGCGGTGGCAGGTGTGGGCTGGGCATCGGTGGTGAGCCTCCCTTCGCCATTGTTGCCGACCGCGTGGACAGCCGCAAGATGGGCTGGTTTATGGGGATTTTTAATTTGTCGGTGGTGATACCTCAGTTGATAGTGAGTGCACTGATAGGCTCAATTATTGAAAAAACACACGATAAAAACATCATTTTTATCATTTGCGCCATTGCTCTTAGTATATCATCTGTATTGTGGTTATTGGTAAAAAATGATAAAGAATAGTTTTTTATTAAAAAAATCACGTTTTTTATTAAATTAAAATACAAAAACAAGGCGTTTTTCTTGGAAAAAGAAAAAAAACATTTATTTTTGTAAAAATATAACACATTGATAATCAATAATTTATGTAAATAAAAAAACTATGTAAACAAAAAAAACTTTTATTTAAAGTTCGGATAAGCAATAAATATGTCGCTTTTTTTATAAAAAAATCATCGGAATTTTCCACTGTTATAAACAAAAGATATAATATCTATTTTTTTATTTAAAGCGTCTTTTTATGTCCATTGCTATTTCCAACTATAAACCCTCCATAGGTGTAGTGGAGTTTTTGAACAACGAACCCAATAGTTTGGATAGTTCGGTTGTTACTCGTAATGTGCAACGTGGCGAGTATTTTTATTTGCCCAATTCTACCACCGAAAAAGTATATTATTTAGAATCGGGCAGAATAAAGTTGGGGTTTATTGATGAAGAAGGAAAAGAAGTATTGCAAGATATGTTGAGCAGTGGTCAGATTTTTGGGGAGCAGGGGCTGAGTAACGAAACCCACCGCAAAGAGTTTGCAAAAGCTTTGGATAATGCCACCGTAAGAATTATTCGTTTAAGTTATTTGCGCGAGTTGATGGCACAGAAGCCCGATTTAACACAAAAAATCATTGCCCTTATCAATGAAAAACATTATAAAATGCAGGAACGCTGGCGTAGTCAAACCCGTACTCACTCTAAGGTACGTATTATTTATTTTATGATAGATTTGGCGAAGCAACACGGCAGAAAAGTAGGAACTGAAATGTTGGTGCTTAATTTTTTCACACATCAGGAACTCGCCGATTTGGTAGGCTCTTCGCGCCAAACCGTAACCATGTTGCTCAATGACTTAAAAAGCCGCAATCTTATTTATTTTGACCGCAAGCGTTTGCTGATACGAAATATGGAATTGCTCGCCAAAGAATGTTATAGTGTATAAAAAATAACTGCTATGTTTCGTGTTTTACGAACAAAAACAGACTATGCGATTACATCGTTATAAAATTGGTTTTGTGTTAATAATATAAATACGGATAGAGTCATTTGCTTCGTGCGATGGCTCTATTCTATTTTTATCAGATATTTGTTGCTTGTAAGCGGCAAGCGGGCAACAGTTTGGATTTCAGCAGTCGCACCGACTCCGAAAATTCTTCGTTCAGAGGTTGTTCTGTATATACGATGAGGCGCAGGGTGGGCATTGTTGCCAAAAATGGCGGCAAAACACGCAAAGGATTTCCGCTTATTACTAAAGTTTGGAGCTGTTCGAGCATTGCCACAGCGGGCGGCAATTCGGTCAAGGCATTGTTTGCTACCTGCAAAGTTCGCAGGGCGGGCGGCAGTGAGTCGGGCAAGCAGTTGATTTGTTGGTTTTTTAAATGGAGATAGTGCAGTTTTTTCAGTTGCTGCCAAGCATCGGGCAGGCGACAGATGCCTTCGGCGTGGCGCGGCAGGGCTTGCGGCAAACGGAGCATTTCCAAATGTTCCAAGCACTCCAAAAACGCAGGAGCTTCAGAGAGGCAGGCATCGTGGAGCAGCAAATGGCGCAGATGCTTCAATTCGGCAAGGGTAGGCGGCAGCATTTCGGTATAGCCGTATATTTCTAAGGTTTCCAAATATTTAATTTTCGCCACAGCTTCAAAAAAAATTCCACGCAAAGCCAAATAACGAATTTGCTGCAATGCCACTATACCACTTGCGGGCTGCTCTATATATAAATAACTTCCATCTTGTATATCCGACTCCAACACAGCAGCCTGTTGAGTTTCATTTCCATATATTAAAATATAACGTTTGAAAAAGGATTTTAAAGTGTTATTGCAAAATTTAAAATAATAGACGCAATTGTAAATTAAAACCTGAATATCAATACCGATTTGTTGGGCAAAATTTACAAAATTTCCGTTTTCATCCATCGCTTCAAGTGAGATACGGGGAACAGCAATTTGCGGCAGCAGTAGTGTTTCTATTTTGAGGCGCAAAGGAGCATTTGCCTCATAATAACGTATATACAAAGCACTTTTTACGGCTTCGCTGAGGTGATAATTGTGTAGCATTGCAAGGGCGAGCAAAGCATCAGCCTCGTTGTGGCTCAATAAGGCTTTGCAGGTATATGTTGCTATTGCCTCGGGCAAAGGCAAGCAAGCGGGTGCTTGCAATCGGGCATACAACAAAGGCAGTTGGGCGGCTTCTATCTGCGGAATTTGTGCAAATTTGTCGGTGATAAAATCATTTTTGTCAATTTTTAATACATAATCAGGTGCAGCCGCGCGAAGTGTGGTCAGCCGCACACCCTGTGTTTGCAGGAGTTCCAACCAATGCAGCACAATCCCTTCGGGTTTTGCAGTTGTGTATATTTTTATCATCGTGCCGTTTTTTTTTATGCTTTGTATTATACCAAAATCTCTGTTTGTGGCAACAAACATTTCAGGTCTTCGGCGTATTGCTCCGCAGGCGATGCGCCGATGTCTAATTTTTTCAAATGCGGCAACCCCAACAAAAAAAACGGAAAAAACCGATACGGCAGCCCCCGCCACGACAGATATTGCAAAGTAGGCATTTTTTGCAGCAACTCAAAAGACTTTTGAAGGTCATTTGGCGTTATAAAATCTATATGTAATTCCTTTAATTGCGGCAATTCTTTTATCCACAGAGGAATTTCGTGCAAAGGGTTGCGGCTGATATGTAAAGTTTCCAATTTTTGAAGCTGCTGAAAAACGGGTGGCAGATAATCAATTGCGTTGCCGCTGAGGTGGAGTGAGCGCAAATACACACATTGAGCCAAAGCGGTGGGCAGGGTATTGAGTGCGCCATAATTGAGGTTTAAATGTGTTGTTTCCAAAGGCGTGGCGAGTGCAGCCGCCAAGCGGTTTTCGGGGGTATCGTGCAGCCATTGTCGGCGTTGGAGGCGTTGTTGCTCCTGATATGTCGGGCTGCCGAGCACAATAGCCGTACATTTTTTTTCTCCTTCTGTTTCTACATATTGTATATTGCCCCAAACTTCCCGTAAATGCGTTTTCACACGCTGTGTTTGTTGCTTAAAAACCTGCCACCCTACCGCTCGCAAAGGCAAAGGCGCACACAAGCGCATCGCTATCAACCGTTGCGATTGCCGATGAAAAAAGCACTCAATCAGTCCTTGCTCAAAAGAAAGTAGGGCGGATTGCGGCGCAGCAGCATCGCTCCTCGTTTTTGCTCCGAAAAAAGCCTCCGTTTGCGCCATCGTAGCACCGAGCGAAATACTTTTGCGCCCGCGCCGCAGCGTGTCGGGTGCAATCAGTTGCCACAGGCTACCCTCTATTTTTGATGTTTCCATACTCTGAAATAGCGCAACCACAACCACGCCACCTCCCAAAACCATAAAACAAACCATTCCCCATTGCGGCGTTGAGCATCGAAGTGGTCGTGAATTTTTTGTTCTACTTCGCCGGCGCGGTCTATTTTTTTCACAAATACATAATATACGCGCCGCACATTGCCATTATTGATAGCGGTGAGGCGTTGTTCCAGATTGTTGGTGATGCCGATTTTATAAATGCCATACACCCACGTTGAAAACCACCACAACACAATAGCCGCCGCCGGAGCGATGAACATAATATAAATTTCTTCGCTCAACAAATAAGCGAGGTAGGCGGTTTCAATGAGCAGCAGCAGTAGCAGCACCCGCATACTCACGCCCACCGACTCTTTGATAAGATATAGATAACGCCGCGATTGAAAATTTAATTCTTCTGCCAAAATAGATAAATGAAATGATGAATAAGGGTAAATATAAAATGGTACATTGAAAATCAGGGGCAAATTTCAGAAAAAAATAAAAATTCAGCCCTTGATGATAAAAGATTAATAAAAGAAAATATTTTTGTGTGATGCTAAAAAACAAACAAAAACGCAACACCGCCTATGAAAAAACTGCATTTTCATTCTTTTGATGCCCTGCGTTTTTTTGCTTTTCTGAAAGTATATTTTTTGCATGTGCCCCTGCAAGGCAGTTTTCCGGTGTTTTCTTATCTCAAAAAAGGCGGCGGCATCGGTGTTTCTTTCTTTTTTGTGCTGAGTGGCTTTTTGATTTCATATTTGTTGTTGTTTGAAAAGCAGCGTCAAGCCAATATTTCGGTAAAAAAATTTCTGCTGCGGCGTGCTTTCAGGATATTTCCTTTGTTTTATGCGGTGCTTGTGTTGGTGTATTTGCTACCCTACGAATGGAAAGCCTACTACGGCTTGCACATGATTGGCGGCGGCTACGAGGCAGACGGGCGTTTTTCTTTTACTTTCACCGAAAACTATAAAATGCTCGCCGAAGATAATTTTCCCAAAACAACGCCGCTTTCGGTATTCTGGTCTTTGTGTATTGAGGAGCATTTTTATATCGTGTGGGTGTTGCTGATGTCGCTGTTGCCACTGCGCTATTTGTTGTATTTTTTTGTAGCGTGCTTCCCTTTGGCGTGGGCAGCCCGCTACGCCGAGCCTTTTTTTTGGCACAACACCAACATTACCCAAAACGACTTATTCACGAACATAGATTATTTTGCCGCCGGCGGACTGTTGGCGTATATCGTAGTTACGAACTACGAAGGTCTTTTTCGGCGCATACAAGCTCTGACGCTACGCGGGCAGTGGGCAATTATAGCGGCATTGCTGCTGCTGATAATTTTTCAAAATGATGTGTTGCCCAATACCACGCGCTACAATTTTTATATCGTGCGTCCTTCGTGTATCGGGCTTTTTTTCGCGCTGTGCCTTGGTTTATTCATTCCGCACACCACGCCTTTGCGCATCAAAAGTCGCCTTTTACATTATTTAGGCAGCATCAGCTATGGCTTGTATGTGTTTCATATTCTTTTTATACACCTCGCTTTTCAGTATTGTATCCGCCATCAGATTTTGTTGGACAATACGCTGCATGTGAGCATTTTTATCGTTGTTACGCTCTTGTTGTCGCTGGCAACGGCGGCGGTATCGTACCGTTTTTTGGAGCAGCCCTTTTTGCCCTTGCGGGAACGGTGGGGTTGAAAAGAAAATAGCACAGAAAATATTTTGATTTGTGATAGTTTATAATTTGTTTTTAGATTGAATCTGTTTCTATTTTTAGATTTTTACAGAATAAATAAAATTTAAAGTACTCCACAATTGTTTATTTAATGGCAATAACTATGGTCAACATATACTTTATTGCCATTCGAATTAATATAATAACAACCTCCTCTCGGGCCTGTTATATAACCACTTGTTCCTGAAGTATAGCTATTACCATATCCATTGTTTTTGTTTTTTGTTTTTTTTGGTTTTCTTGAAGGGGTTTTATTATACTTATATTCTGTTTTGGTACTGATTAAGAATGTATGCTGGTGATTTTTGCAAAAAGTTGTCATATTGACAACCCAAAAGGGCAAAACCAACTTAAATTAGTATGTCTGAAATACTGGTTCAAGTGGTTTGCCCTCATTGTGAGGATACAAATGTAAAAAAAAATGGCAAAAAAGCCAATGGTACTCAAAATTTCTATTGTTATAAGTGCAAAAAACAATTTCAATTTGCCTACAAATACAAAGGAGCAGATCCTCGTATTAAACGGCAGGTTCGCTGTATGACCTTCAATGGCAGTGGTATCAGAGATATTCAAAGGGTCTGTGGAATAAGCATCGCGGGCATCTTATTGATCTTGCGCAAGTGGTTCAGACAAATACAAGAGCCTATTGTTCAAGGACATTTTAAGAAGGTCCAAATTGATGAAATGTGGACTTTTGTCAAACATCGCAAACAAGGCAAACGCTGGCTTTGGTATGCTTATGACGCAGATTCTGGTCAAATTTTAGCTTTTTACATCGGAAAACGCAATAATTCGGCTTGCAAAGCTCTGATGAGAAAACTCGCTCATTTACAAATTGATTCCTACCGAACCGATGATTGGAAGTCTTATAAAAAGTACATTGCTCCTCAAAAGCATATTATCGCAAAGGCTAAAACTACCCATATTGAAAGGCGAAACCGAGATTTCAGAACACATTTAAAAAGGCTCTGTCGCCAAACCGTTTGTTTTTCTAAGAAAGATGATATGCACTACGGTATCATTAAAACTTATATCTTTCTTAGAAACAAGTTCCGTACCCCTCTTAATATTCAGCATACATTTTAAATCACTACCTAACTTTGAGTTTTTTCTAATTTTTTGACAATTTCTTGATTTCTATTTTCTGACCTACTACTTGTTATGGTTTTATCTTGAGATTCTATTGGGAAATTTTCGTTATATATATATTCTGTTTTCTTATTTGATTTCTGTTTTGGTAAATAACTTTGAGTTTTTTCTGATTTTTTGACAATTTCTTGATTTCTATTTTCTGAAACACTACTTGTTATGATTGTATCTTTTGAAACAGTTGTTACATTTTCTTCCGATGAAGAAAGAACAAGGGTATTTATAGAATTTTCAGAAGAAGTAGTAGGCTTTAAAAGAATACTAATAGAAAACCAACCAAATATTATTGCAATATATTTAATAGGTTTACTGAATCGAAAATTAAACTTCTGCTCTATTAATTGTCTCGTTTTTGGAATGCAAATTAGCCCAATAATAATCATAAATAAAGAGCCAATAATTCCTTTATTTCCTTCGGCAAGCATTATGAGCGAGCAAAATAAAAGAAGAATTCCAAAAATGTATTGTAAAATTAATTTTGTTTTTGTCGCCATTTATAAATAGATAAATAATTGTGTTATTAATTTTGATTGAGCGAAAATTGTAGCCAAATATTTCATATACGCCGTATATAACCGCAAAAATAACACAAATACACGCAATCTGTATCAAAAAATATCTGATAATTACACTTCATTCCACAATAAATTGTTTTTAGCAAAAACTATGTTTTTATGATGATAAATTAATCAATAACTTAATTTTTTATGTATTATTTTTTATTTGGCTGTAAAAAAGTTTTAAAATACTTATAGATGCAGCCATACAGCGTGCAAATTTTACAAAGTATTGAAAATTTAACAAAGGCATGACAAAATAAGGCGGCTAAATTGACCGAAACTTATAACTTTGCCCATACAATTTTTTTGCGATGAGATTTTTAAACTATTTTTTAGCCTTTTTGATAGGTAGCCTCGGTTTGATGGCACAGAAATACGGTGATGTGCGAGGCTTTGTGTACGATGCCGAAAGCGGTGAACCGATGATGTTTACGCCCGTATTGCTGGAAGGTACTGCTTTTGGCGGCAGCACCGATGTCAATGGTTTTTACTCCATCAATAAAGTTCCGGTGGGAGCGTACAACTTGTTGAGCAGCTCGGTGGGCTACGACACCACCCGCATCGCTATTCAGGTAGAAGCTGGACAAATGGTGAATCAAAAATTGCAGTTGCAAAAAAAGTCGGTGGAACTCGGCTCGGTGGAAATTTCCTCCAAACGCGAAGAAGCGCGTACCGAAGTGCGTACTTCTATGGTAAAAATTACCCCGAAACAAATCAACCGTATTCCTGCCATCGGCGGCGAACCCGATTTGGCGCAATACCTCCAAGTATTACCCGGCGTTACTTTTACCGGCGACCAGGGCGGTCAGTTGTATATTCGCGGCGGCGCACCCATTCAGACGCGGGTGCTGCTGGACGGACTTACGGTGTATAATCCTTTTCATTCCATCGGTTTGTTTTCTGTTTTTGATACAGATATTATCCGCAATGTAGAAGTTTATACGGGTGGTTTCAATGCCTACTACGGCGGGCGTGTGAGTGCGGTGGTAGATGTGGTGAGCAAAGACGGCAACAAAAAAGAGCATCGCGGTAAAGTGAGCGTAGGTCCTTTTTTGGCAAAAGCACAATTGGAGGGTCCTCTGATGCGTGCCAAAGACGGCGGCTCTGCCATCACCTATATATTATCTTACAAAAATTCGTATTTGGACAAAACCTCTCCCAAACTGTACCCTTATGTAAATGAAAAGCAAAACGCACAAATTACGAGTTTGCCGTATCGTTTTGATGATATATTTGCCAAAATTACCGTAAGTGCCGACAACGGCAGCAAAGTGAGTTTGTTTGGTTTTAATTTTAATGATGCCGTTGATTACAACAACTCTGCATTTTTCAACTGGAACTCCTATGGCGCAGGCGGCAATTTTGTGATTGTTCCCGGACAAACTAAAACCATCATTGGCGGCAAACTGGCATATTCCAAATACAACATTGAGTTACAGGAAGAAGGATCCGATAAACCGCGCAACAGCAGCATCGGCGGTTTTGATTTTAAATTGGACAACAAATATTTTTTGCCCAAAGGAATGTTGCAATATGGCTTTGATTTGAGTGGTTTCAGTACGGAATATTATTTTTACAACAGTTTGGGTATCAAAAACGAACAAAATCAGAACACCACCGAAATAGGTGCGTTTTTCGTGTATCGCACCACCGCCGGACGCTGGATTATAGAGCCGAGTGTGCGCTTCACCTATTATGCCTCTTTGACCAACGGACAAATAGAGCCGCGCCTGGGCTTGAAATACAACGCTTCGGAGAGATTGCGTTTTAAATTTGCTGCCGGACGCTACACACAAAATTTCATCAGCACCAAATCCGACCGCGATGTAGTGAACCTCTTCACCGGATTTTTATCGGCTCCCGAAGAAGGTATCACCGACCGCAACGGCAACGATGCTTCTTCCAGCCTGCAAACTGCTTTTCATTATATCGGCGGCGTAGAAATTGATGTAAATAAGTATTTTGAACTCAACATTGAACCCTACTACAAGGATTTTACACAATTGGTCAATATCAACCGCGCCAAATTATTCAATTCCGACCCCGACTTTATTGTAGAAACAGGCAATGCCTATGGTATTGATTTTTTGGGTAAATTTGAAAAAAACCGCTGGTATTTGTGGCTCACTTATTCTTTGGGTTACATCAAGCGGCAAGACGGCGACCTGAATTATTATCCGCACTTCGACCGCCGCCACAATGCCAACGTAGTGAGTTCCTACACAATGGGACGGCGCAAAGACTGGGAACTGAGCGCGCGTTGGAATTTGGGTAGTGGTTTTCCGTTTACCAAAACGCAGGGCTTTTATGAAGAGGTGGATTTTTCGGACGGTATCAGCACCGATTATATTTCGCAAAACGGCAACGTGGGCATTATTTACGAAGACAAACTCAACGCCGGACGCTTGCCCTACTATCACCGCTTAGATTTGGCACTGAAAAAACGCTTCAATTTGAGCGAGCGTTCTATATTAGAGGCTACTTTCAGCCTCACCAATACCTACAACCGCGACAATATTTTTTATGTCAATCGCCTTACTTTAGAAAAAATATACCAATTGCCCATTTTGCCCGCGCTCAATGTGGCGTGGAGTTTTTAGACAAAAAGATACCACACATTTTTTTATTGTATATGAATCAAGAGCAGAGCCTGCTGAGTTTGCGCTCCGACCTCAAAAAAGTGGGCGAATATCTGAAAGAAATTGCAGAAGCAATATTAGACAATGAAATTTCGGAATTTCCTTTGTTCATTGCGCACCGCGAGCGAGCCATTTCATTGGGGCGGGCGGTGGTGCTGGCGGAAAAATCAGGCACTTACTGGTCGTTCAACGCTTCTATGCTGGAAGAATTGGTGGGACGCGGCATTATCCAAGCCGACAAGGTAGAGGAATTCAGAACTTTATATAAAGATGCCCGCTACTACGCCTGTATTTTTATGCTGACTCCCGAAACGATGAATGTTGTATTTTCTCCTTTTTTATTTCACGAAGAAGAGGAAGGTGAATACAATGATAATGATGACGCAGTGACCGACAACGATTTTTGGCAATAAAGTGGGCATATTGTTTTTAGGGCATTAATCAATAAAAGCAAAATACCAATAAAAAACGCATTGAATTGATTTTTTTATCCGTAAAAAATCTGTTCAATTTTTCTTAAATCGGTGTTAAAAAAAATAACAGACAGCGTGCTTGATTAAAATCAGTCTTTACGCAATTTTCAGTATATTTGTACAATGAAATTGATTGCGCATCATTTGCTTGAAGATATGCTGTCGTGGGCATACCCGCGTGTGTGTGCCGCCTGCTCCACGCGCTTGCAAGGCGAAGAAGATTTGCTGTGTCTCCACTGCCGCTACGGATTGCCGCGTACCGAATTTGAGCAGCACGCCGCCGACAATCCGATGTTTCGGCTTTTGGCGGGGCGTATTCACTATTTGCAAGCCGCCGCCGCTTATTACTACTTCGCCAAAGGCTCTAAAGTACAACATTTAGTGCATCAGCTCAAATATGGCGGTGTTGCCGACATTGGTTTGCAATTGGGGGCGGCTCTCGGAAAAAGTATTGCTCCGTATCCCGCGTTTGCCGCCGCCGATGCCCTGCTGCCCGTGCCGCTGCACCCTGCCAAGTTGAGGCGGCGCGGCTACAATCAGGCACAAATCCTCGCCGAAGGCATAGCGCAGGTGCTGCATATTCCTGTAGATACTGCCTTTTTGCAACGCGCTTTTTTTACCAATACCCAAACCCACAAAGACAAAATAGAACGCTGGCAAAATGTGGGCGAAGTATTTACTGCACAGCAAACACAAAACAACTTCAAACACATCATACTCGTGGACGATGTGCTCACCACCGGCTCTACGCTCGAAGCCTGCGCCGCCGCCCTGCAAAGCAAATACCCCCAACTGCGCATCAGCGTATGTACTTTGGCAATAGCAACTGCTTAATTTTTTTTAAAACATCTGTGTGTTGTTGCAGCCGGAAAAAACGGATTAAAAGTTGGAAAATGATTTTCGTTGATACTATTCGTATTTTCCCAATACTACAAGATAACAAACTAATGTTACACAGCCAAATTATGATGTGGTGTATAGGAGCAAATTGCAGGTCAGAGCGAGGGCGTTGCAGGTAGATAGGAGCAAATTGCAGGAAGACGAAAAATAAGTTGCTATCCTTAAATTATAAAATTTATAATTACTTCTCTGTCATTTACTATGTCGTCAATGGTTTGGTTTAGGATTTCTTTGAGTTGTTTGGCTGTTTTGTCAAGTTCATAAATTCCTGCTTGTTGGTTATATTCGTTGTCTTTGTCTAAAAAGTTAGCCAATATAAAAGTGTCTGCTTTGTAGTCAATTTCTACATTATGATAAAGTCTTGCAATTTCGTCTTGTTTAGTTTTGTCAAATTTTGGAAAGGGTATAATTTCCCAATATTTCTGTGCTAAACTACCACCGTTTCCACCAACTGCATAAAGGTCAATTAGTCCTTTGTTACGCAAATAGTCTAAACAACATTTTACAAATATTGCTTTGTTTACATCGTGTTCTTTTTGTTGAATTGTAATACCGTGAATATTTGTAATTACTCTGCTTTGTTCTTCAATTATTACAATGGAACGACCTTTTTCAAAACCTTCTGCTCCAAAAATCAAGTCGCCTTTTTGCAATGTTTTTAAGTCATTTTGATTGCCTAAATATTCAATTTTATCAACTGTTCCATATTTTGAAAGGAACTTTGGTAACATTAAAGTATAGAAATTAGAATATTGTTTTTTGGAATATACACTTTCACCAATGTTTGAAACTTGTAAATTTTGTCCACGAGAAAGTGAAAAACCTAAATCGGAAATAGTTTGAAAACCATTTTTATAGTTTTGTATTTCAAAAACAACATTTTTAAAATGTTCTCTGTAAAGATTTGTATCTAATCTGCCAACTTCTTCTAATTCATTAATTCTCGGCAACGCAAAACTAAACTTGTTTGGTTTTTGATTTTCCAAAAGTTCGGTTTCTATTGCTTTTAAAATGGCTTCGTGACGTTCTTTTATTAATTTTTCTTTGTTGATTATGGCTTGTGTTAATAGTTCAACAAAGTTTATTACATTTTCTGCATCACTATTTGGCATTGGGATTTTGCAGTCCAAAAACATAGTTTTAGCGTGGCGAATGGTTGCACCTTTGGGAACCATAAAATCCAATTGTTCTCTAAAAATATTGTGCTTTATGAATGCTAATAAATAATATTTCTTTTCTGTTACTGGCAATTTGTAAATTGCACCTGAAAGCATAAAATTTGGATAATCTTTATCTAAAATTACTACTTCGCCAATATTACTATCTTTTGAAATTAGCAAATCGCCTTGTTTTAAATTCATTTTTACAAACGAATTTGGCATAATTGGTAAAGCAGTTTCGCTTGTAATTTCAGGTAAAAACGAATGAGCTTGTAATGCTTTTGTTCTTACAAAATAATGGGTTGATTGTCCGATATAATTAAGAGAACCAACTTCTACGCCTAAATCTTTTCTTTGTAAATCTCTTTTTAGAAAGTCTTTTACAAATAGGAAATTTTCGTTTGGCATTATCAAGTCCATATATTGAGAAGAAGACAAAGTATAGTCCTTTTCAACAATGGAATTGAAAGAAATTGAATTAGGTATTTTTATATATGCGTTGCTCATAATTACTTTATTTTTATAAAAATGTCCTGTAATGATTTTTCTTGATTCAAACACCATTTCTTAAAATCAGAAATAGTTTCTGTAAATTCTTCATCAAGCAAAGCACGACCTTCGTTGTCAATTTCTATCTCAAAGTTTTCGTAATTAATTTTATAATTTGGTGAGAAGAATTTTACTCTCTTACTTGTTTTTACTTCGTAACCAACTCTTTCAATACCTTTAAAATACACTTCATAATTCTGTGCTTTTAATTTTGTTAGTTCTTTTTCGTTGGGTTTGTATGCAACAATGATTGAAGTATTTACGCCTGTTTCAGCAAATACATTGGCTGGCAAGTCAAAAATGGCAACAATACGCATTTTATCCATCAGCCATTTTCTTGCAATTTTGTGGCTGTCAATACTTGCAATAGAATTAGAAATTACAATTCCCATTCTTCCGTTTTCTTTCAAAATGCGGTACGCATTTTCAAGAAAAACAATTCCTAAATCTATTTTGCTGGCTTGTTTTTCGGCTTTTTTCTTTTTGCCTTCGGCATTCCGAAAATATTGTTGTCGTCTAACTTGCTATTTGAGTTTACATAAGAAACAGAAAGGAAGTCAGCAATACCTACAGTTGGATCAATTACTGTTTCGCCATTTCTCGGGTTTACAATGCTTACTAAAAAATCAATTAAAGGCAAAGGCGTTACAAATTGTGCATTTGCATCTTTAGAAAATGGTGTTGCAAACTTGTAAAATACTAATTGGTAAAGGTCGGTTTTGTGGGAACGCACAAATGAGTAATCTTGAAATTGATACACAACTTCAATAAGGACTTTTATATGATTTTCATTTTTTGAGTTTAAGGGATTGTCCTTTAAAATACGATAATATGTTCCTGACGCTTCGTCTCTTAAATCGTTATTTCTTTTGATAAATTCTTGTAATGGTTTGTCTGCAAGAGATTTAAAATTTCTTTCTTCATCTGTAATGTAAAAATCGAGAAAACGGCTTGCCGTTTTTTCGTTTCTTTTTTCATCATAGATTTTTAAAGAAAGAATTTGAATTAAAATCTCAAATCCCTTTTGGTTTACCATTCCCACTTTGTCCATTGTTCGCAAAATGCTACTCATTGCATCATTAATTTGCGTTGAATGAACTCCTGAAATAATATCTAATTCCTTTATTCCACGTTTGGAACGGTCAATAGTTTTGGCTTCTGTCCATTCTAAAACATCATCAAAACTTGGAATATTTATGTATGGGTCGGGCAAATGTAAAGCCAATTCTTTGCTTTTACTTTCTTCACCTTTTGTGTTAAATTCTTCGCTATAACGTAAAAATTTATTGTTGTGTTTACGGAATAAATAAAGTCTTTCTGTATCATATAAAACAGCTAAACAAAACGGTCTTCTACTTTCGTTTAGATATGCTTTGAGTTGTTTGTCCCAAACATCAGCAACATTTTTGTTGTCTTCTTTTTTGAACTCTAACGAAACTATTAAATGTTCTCGTAACCATTCCAAACTTTCATTATTTCCGTTTTCGTGGTAATCTTTATACTTATCAAACCAAGTAATGTCATCAAAGATTGCTCCGTCCAATTTTAATGGTGCAGAAGATTTGTTCCCTTTTGGAAAGTGTACTTCTGTACCAATGTAGTCTTTTGTAAAAAGTCCTGATTGAATGATAGCATATAAAAACTGCCACTTGTAATATTGCTCGTTTTTTGTTCCGTTCTTCTTTTTGAAGTTGGTCTTACGTCCAAATGTCAAATGTTCGGTTAGGAAACAGTCATATTCTGTTGCCGTTCCGTATTTAGTGTCAAACTCGTGTTTTGCTTCTGTGAAAGTCATTTTAGAAGTATCTGCTTTTTTCAAAGCCCAAATTTATAATTTTTCCTGTACTTACTATTATAAATAATATAGTATTATACAACAAAAAAACTACCGACACCTTTGAGATGTCGGTAGTTCAACATAAAGCCTATACCTCCGGCTCTTCGGTTGGCGGCGGTGCGGGAGCCTCTTCGTTGAGACCTCTACCCGAAAAACGCTTCGCCAAATCTTCGTAAATGCTGTCTGTACCTGCGATGTTCATCATTTTCGCCATCTTCACCGCCTGATAAAAAATCAGAGCCGCCGAATAGCTTTCGCTGCCCGCCAGCATCACGGTATCGTCTATACTTTCCACAATTGCCGTGAGCGGGCGCAGCAAACGCCGCAAATCATTTACGAGGAGCATGTCTTTTTCAAACTCCGTCACGTTCAAAAAAGGCGGCAGCAATTGCGGATTTTCTTTGGCATAGTCCAAAGATTTTTCAACAAAAGCCAGCGATTTATCGCCCATACGCGCATAAGACTGTCGCTCTTCGGGGGTGAGGTTCACCAAGAAGGGCAGTTTTTCTTTGATAACTGCTACGGCTTTGAGCAGTTCCGTCAGGTCGGCAGCATTCAGCGAAGCCGAAATCTGATTATGTTGTGCCATACAACAAATAAAAATTTTAAGAAGTGGTTACAAGGCAACCAATTCGGTTGCAAAAGTATAAACGTGATTAACTGCATTGTATTGTGTGAGTCGGGAATTAATTTTAAAAATTGAAAATTAAAAAGGGAGCAATTTGCAGGTAGATAGGAGCAAATTGCAGGTACGCACCCCCAACGGCGAGGGTCAGAGGGAGCAATTTGCAGGTCAAAGGGAGGACGTTGGAGGTAGATAGGAGCAAATTGCAGGTATGCACCCACAATGCCGAGGGTCAAAGGGAGCAAATTGCAGGTCAGAGGGAGGACGTTGGAGGTAGAGGGGAGCAAATTGCAGGTCTGCACCCCCAATGCCGAGGGTAAGGAGGAGGAAATTGCAGGTCAGAGGGAGGACGTTGGAGGTAGAGGGGAGCAAATTGCAGGTATGCACCCACAATGCCGAGGGTCAAAGGGAGCAAATTGCAGGTCAAAGGGAGGACGTTGGAGGTAGAGGGGAGCAAATTGCAGGTCTGCACCCACAATGCCGAGGGTCAAAGGGAGCAAATTGCAGGTCAAAGGGAGGACGGCGAGGGTTGAAGGGAGGACGATGCAGGCAGGCACCAGTCTGTAAAATAAACAGTGTCAATTTTTTTAACTTTCTGATTATCAATATCAAAATTTGACTTTAGCACAGTTTAATTTACGCGCTTGTGTTCAGTTTTTTTGCAAAAAATACAATGAAAAAACAAATATTTTGTAATTAATTATTGATTATAATGTATTGATTATCAACAAGTAATGCTTGTTAATGATGTTATTTTATATGTTATTATATATTTTAATTTAAAAAAAATGTATTTTGTTACAAGCAAAGTTGAAGCTAATTTTGAAGCAGAACTCATAACGGGACATTTAAAGGCTCAGTTAGTTTTCTTCAAAACCTACTTCTTCTTTCTTACTCGTTTTGTACATTTATCAACGAGTTAAATAGAGTCTTGTTTTTTTATATAAAAACAGACTCTATTTTGTTTTTTATACAAAGTTTCACCTTGTCAATATCCAATTTAGCGTATCTTTGCCGAAATTTTATCAATTTTTTCAATGCAAACATTTTTTTCTAAAAACGGGCTATTGTTGCTGTGCTGTATGATGCTTGCCACTGTTGCCTGCAAACAAAAAGATACAAAAAGCGACACTGATACCACTGTTGCCGACAGTACTCATACTATCGAACCTGCTGCCGAAAGCACAGTTGCAGAAACAACGCCTGCTTCCACTTCGGAGACGACCGCTGCCTCTGTGCCACCGCCTGCCGGTGTCAAATACGGCTATATCAACTCTATGGAATTGTTGTCGCTGATGCCCGACGTAAAAGCCGCCGACAAAAAACTCGAAACCTTCGCCCGCCAAAGCGAGGGAGCTTTGCAAACGGCTTTTTTAGATTATCAGAATAAACTGAAAGATGCACAGGAAAAAGCCGGCGATATGACTCCGGTGCAGCAAGAGGCAAAAATGAAAGAACTCGCCGAAATAGAGCAGCGATTGCAGCAAATGCAAGGCAACTCGCAAAACGATTTTTTGAAAGAAAAAGAGCGTTTGTATGCGCCGATTTTGGATAAAGCCAATAAAGCTATCAAAAGAGTGGGCGAAAAAAACGGCTACATATTTATTTATGATGCTCCCGCTTTGCTCTATGCCGATACTACGCTCAATGTAATGCCTTTGGTAAAAGCAGAATTGGGTTTGAAATAAAAACACTCTTCTTTTTTTGCTCCACACCAACACAAAAAAACCGCGAAGGCAGCCGATAAAATATAATTTGTTGGCTGCTTTTTTTTACATAAAAAAAACATCAATCAGTATAAAATAAAATTATGGCACAAATCAATTTTGGCGGCGTTTTAGAAAATGTCGTTACGCGTGAAGAATTTCCGTTGTCAAAAGCATTGGCAACCTTACAAAATGAGTGCATTGCCATTATCGGTTATGGTGTGCAAGGTCCCGGGCAAGCGATGAACCTGCGCGACAATGGTTTTCGGGTGATTGTGGGGCAGCGCAAAGGTGGCAACAGCTGGGCAAAAGCACTTGCTGACGGCTGGGTAGAAGGTGAGACACTTTTTGAAGTAGAAGAAGCCTGCCGCCGCGCTACTATCATTCAATATCTGCTTTCCGATGCCGGACAAATTGCTTCGTGGGAAACCGTAAAAAAACAGCTCAACGCCGGAAAAACACTCTATTTTTCTCACGGTTTCGGTATCACTTTCAACGAACAAACGGGCATTGTGCCGCCTGCCGATATTGATGTGGTATTGGTAGCACCCAAAGGTTCGGGTACTTCATTGCGCCGTCTTTTTGTAAAGGGCGAAGGTTTAAATTCCAGCTACGCCATTTATCAGGATTACAGTGGCAATGCCCGCGAAAAAGTACTGGCATTGGGCATTGGTATTGGTTCGGGCTATTTGTTTGAAACCGATTTTAGAAAAGAAGTATATTCTGACCTCACGGGCGAGCGCGGTATTTTGATGGGTGCGCTGGCAGGTTTGTTTGAGGCGCAATACAATGTGCTGCGTGCCAAAGGACATTCGCCTTCGGAGGCTTTCAATGAAACGGTGGAAGAACTCACACAAAGCCTGATGCCTTTGGTAGCGGAAAATGGTATGGATTGGATGTATGCCAATACTTCGGTGACGGCACAGCGCGGCGCATTGGACTGGAAAGGAAGATTTCGGGAGGCAACCACTCCGCTGTTTGAAGAACTCTACGACAGTGTGGCGAGCGGCAAAGAAGCGGCGCGTGTAATAGCCGAAGGCAGCAAAGCTGATTATCGCGAGCGTTTGGAGGAGGAACTCAAAGAAATACGTCAGTCGGAACTGTGGCAAACCGGTGCCGAAGTGCGCAAATTGCGCCCGAAAGGTTAATGAAGTATTATTTTTTATTAAATGACAATTTTTTTATTGGCAAAGAGGGGCTTTTTTGCAAGTTCCTCTTTACTGATTTTTACCGCACTTTTTTTACGAACAAAAACGCAGTTACACATACTTCAACAAAGTATCTGCTTTCCATTCGGTTTCGCGCCATTCGGCTTGGGCATCGCTGCCGGCGGTGATACCTGCCCCTACAAAAAGAGCCAGTTCTTGATCCAACACACGCATACAGCGCAGATTAACAAATAAATGCGCTTCGTTTTTTTTGACCTCACCTATATAGCCGCAATAATACATTCTTTCGTACTTTTCGTGGCGGCGAATGAGTTGCAAAGCTGCCGATTGCGGCAATCCTGCTACTGCTGGTGTGGGGTGTAGTTTTTCTATTAATTTCCAATAATTGAGTGCGGCAGGCAAAGTAGCACAATACTGCGTTTTTAAATGCAATAAAGTACCGGCGCGGCTTGTTTGTAAAGATTTTTTTTCAAAAACACAGTGCGTTTCTCTAAAAATATCTTCGATAAAATCACCCACCAAAGTCTGTTCTTCGCGCTCTTTATCACCCCATTGTATATCGTTCAAAGCGGTGCTGCCGTCCCATTTTTGTGTGCCTGCCAATGCCATTGTTTCAAGTGTTTTTTCTTGAATATGTACTAACGTTTCGGGGCTTGCACCTATCCATGTTCCGGTAAATGGGGTATAAGCGCAATACGCAAAAGCGGTGGGATATTGTGAACAGATACAGGCAAAAAAATCAATTTCATCAAAGGTGTCGGGTTTGGCAACTTTTTTAATGCGCGAAGCCACTACTTTTTGTGCCGTTCCTTGTGTAAAAGCCGCCTGAAAATCATTGACCAATTGTTCAAAATCTTCGGTGGCTGCTGCATACAGGTCATTATTCAAAAAAGAGGGTGGACAGGCTGAACCTTCAGGCACTGTTATATTTACAAGATAAGCGGCTTCATCGGCTTGCGGCAGGCTCGTTGTTGCCCGCACAAAAACATTCGGACAAGTGGTGCTCGCCTGAAAAGCCGCCATTACAAAACCCTCTTCGGGATACGCTTCGCGGCGGTGCTGCTCCCATATTTCGGCAGTGCCGATGATGAGGCGGCTGTACATCTGCTGTGGCAAACGATACAATATAAAGGCGGCATTGCGCACACGACATTTTTGTAATAGCTGCCGTAAAATAGCGATGGATTCAGGCTGCATATAGAGTGCGGATAATAGATAAAAGTTATAATTTATTTTTTTTAAAAAAACAGAAAAATATGCGATTTGAGCGATAAAACCGAATGATCGGCTCAATGAATGAAAAAAATAAAACGGCGAGTAAAATTCGGAATTTTTATGAAAAAAACTATTTTCTTTCAAAAATGTTGTTTGGGAATATAATATACATTCCGCCTTTTATAAAATAAAGTATAAATGAGGTTGAAGATGAAAAGAACCCATTTTTTAAAATTTATGGCAATTAGTCCTTTTTTATTGACACACGAATTGAGTGAATTGGAGCGTATCGGCAACACTTGGAGCAATACCGAAAAAATGCCGCTTTTGTTTTTGGGACATGGCAGCCCAATGAATGCCATTGAAGACAATGAATTTGTACAGGGTTTCAAAAAAATAGCCGCCACATTGCCGCACCCGCGCGCTATTTTGTGCATATCGGCACATTGGTTCACCGAAGGCACAAAAGTAACAGCGATGGAAAATCCGCGTACTATTTACGATTTTTACGGTTTTCCTAAGAGTCTGTATGAAGTGCAATATCCGGCGAAAGGCTCGCCTGCCTTAGCGGAAGAAACCCGACAGCTATTGCAAACAACAACAAAAGTAGAAGCAGATACCGCCTGGGGCTTAGACCACGGGGCGTGGTCGGTTATCAAACATTTGTATCCCAATGCCGACATTCCCGTTATACAGTTGAGCATTGATTATACCAAAGATGCCGCCTATCATTATGAACTGGCAAAACAACTGCAAATTTTGCGTCACAAAGGCGTTTTGATTATCGGAAGCGGAAATATCATACACAACCTGCGTTTGGTAGATTTTCAAAATTTTCATAAAGATAATTACGGCTATGACTGGGCGATAGAAGCACGCACTTTGATAAACAACAGCTTATTGGGCGGCGACTATACGCCATTGATACAATACACCCGACAAGGCAAGGCTTTTGATTTGGCAATTCCTTCGCCCGACCATTTTTTGCCACTTTTATATGTATTGGGTTTGCAACAAAAAGGAGATACTTTATCTTTGTTCAACGATAAATTATTGGCGGGTTCTTTGAGTATGACCTCCGTAAGAATAGGATAAAGATACAATTATTCTTTTCCCGCACTATACACTTCAGCCGTTCAGGTGCTGCATCAACAAAGGGCGCAATTGCTCAACACCTGTTGTAGCAGCTTCTGCTATCATAGTGATGCCTCTGAGGCGGCTGAAATCATCTGTATTCGGATTGATGAGGTATTTGGGTATGTTGGGGCGTGTGTAGTGCAACAACGAAGCGGCAGGATACACCACCAACGAAGTGCCTATGACGAGCATAATATCGGCGTTTTCGGCGATGAGGGCGGCTGACTCCATAGCGGGTACCATTTCGCCGAACCACACAATATTCGGGCGCAACTGATAGCCTTTTTCGCAGGTATCGCCCCAGTTGAGGTCTTTGTAGCCGATGTCGCGAATGTCGTTGATATTGTGTGTACTGCGCACCTGCGTCAGTTGTCCGTGCAGATGCAGTATTTTGGAAGAGCCGGCGCGCTCGTGCAAATCATCTACATTTTGTGTAATAACCTGCACCTCAAAATAATTTTCCATTTCTTTGAGAAAATGATGGGCGGCATTGGGCTGCACGGTTGCCAACTGACGGCGGCGTTGGTTATAAAAGTCAAGCACTAATTTCGGATTTTTGTGCCAGCCCTGCGGCGAAGCAACCTCCATTACATCGTGTCCTTCCCACAAACCACCCGCATCGCGGAAAGTTTTTACGCCGCTTTCGGCACTGATGCCCGCCCCTGTAAGCACTACTAAAAAAGGTTTTCTTTTCATGAAATATGAGTCTGTAAAATAAACTGTGCCTATTGAAAAAACAATAATACAAAAAATACAATATCATCAGCATTAAGATGCTTGTTCCGTGCCCTGCATCTGCAACAATTCCTCTTTTAAAAATTGCCCTGTATAGCTTTCTGCACATTCAGCGAGGGCTTCGGGTGTACCCGCAAACAAAATTTCGCCGCCGCCTTTGCCACCTTCTTTGCCCATATCCACCACATAATCCGCCACTTTAATAATGTCTAAATTATGCTCAATCACCACTACTGTATTGCCTTTGTCTGCCAATTTTTGCAATACTTCCAGCAGCATACGGACATCTTCAAAGTGCAAGCCGGTGCTGGGTTCATCTAAAATATACAGCGTTTTGCCGCTTGCCCGTTTGCTCAGTTCTGCTGCCAATTTGATGCGTTGCGCTTCGCCGCCGGAAAGGGTAGTAGCTGCCTGTCCCAAAGTGATATAACCCAAACCCACCTCCTGCAACGTTTTTATCTTTTGGGCAATTTTCGGAAAATGTTCAAAAAAATCTAGTGCTTCGTGTACATTCATATTCAGCACATCGTTGATGGATTTTCCTTTGTAGCGCACTTCCAAGGTTTCGCGGTTGTAGCGTTTGCCTAAGCAGGTTTCGCACAATACGCTCACATCGGGCAAAAAATTCATAGCGATGATGCGCATACCGCCGCCTTCGCAGGTTTCGCAGCGTCCGCCTTTCATATTAAACGAAAAACGCCCTGCTTTATAGCCGCGCACTTGCGCTTCGGGTAGTTTGGCGTATATATTGCGTATTTCATCAAACAATTTGATATAAGTAGCCGGATTGGAGCGCGGTGTTCTGCCGATAGGCGATTGGTCTATTTCAATAATTTTATCCAAATGCTCCAGACCTTCTATGCTGTCGTAATTCAAAGCTGCTCTTTTGGAACGGTAAAAATGCTGCATCAGTACCGGATACAGCGTGTCGGTAATGAGCGAAGATTTTCCGCTGCCCGATACACCCGTAATGGCGATGAAAGTGCCAAGCGGCAAATGCAAATCTATGTTTTTGAGATTATGACCGCGTGCGCCCCGCAATATCAGGGTTTTGCCGTTGCCGTTTCGTCTTTCGTGGGGTAGCTCAATGTCTTTGCGGCGGCTCAGATAGTCGGCGGTGAGGCTGTGTTGCTGCCGAAATTGTGCTGCTGTGCCTTCATTCACCACTTTTCCGCCCAAAATTCCCGCACCCGGTCCCAAATCCACGATATGGTCGGCAGCGAGCATAATGTCGCGGTCGTGTTCTACCACCAAAACCGTATTGCCGCTGTCGCGGAGGTTTTTGAGCGAATGAATGAGGCGGTGGTTGTCGCGCTGATGCAAACCAATACTCGGCTCGTCGAGGATATAAGTGATGCCCACCAACTGCGAGCCGATTTGTGTGGCGAGGCGAATACGCTGGCTTTCGCCGCCCGACAAAGAAGCGGTGGGGCGGTTGAGGCTCAGATAATCCAAACCCACATTGAGCAAAAACTCTAAACGGGCGCGTATTTCTTTGAGCAAATCGTGAGCAATGCTGCGCTGGCGTTCGCTGAGGCGCGGTTCTATGTCTTTGAACCATTCATACAAAACCGACAAATCCATCTCTACCAGTTCGGCAATATTTTTACCGTCTATTTTATAATAACGCGCTTCTTGCTTGAGGCGCGTGCCGCCGCAATCATCACAGCGCAAATGGCGAATATATTGCTCCGCCCACCGTTGCAAAGATTGAGCGTCATTATCCTGCGAGCAGCGCAACACTATATTGCAAAGCCCTTCAAACTCCAAATCGTACCAGCGTTTTGTGCCATATCCGATGGTTTCTGTAACAGGCTGTCCTTTTTCAGAGCCGTATAAAATCAAATCCAAAGCCGCTTTTGGCAGTTGTTCAATGGGCTGTTTGAGGCTGAATTGATATTTGGCGGCTAATGCCTTGATTTTTGCATAGGTATAAGTGTCGCGCTCTTCGCCCAAAGGAGCTAAACCGCCAACTTCGATGGAAAGGGTGGGGTCGGGGATAATCAAATCCAAATCTGCTTTTGGAATACGCCCCAGACCTTTGCATACAGGGCAAGCACCATAAGGCGAGTTGAAAGAAAAGGTATTGGGCGAAGGTTCTTCGTAGGCGATGCCGCTATCGGCACACATGAGGTTTTTGGAAAGTGTTTTTAAGTCGCCGCCCTGATGTGTCTGTACCATTACAATATCTTTACCCGAATGCAAAGCTCTTTGCAGCGATTCGCGCAAGCGCAGATGATTTTTTTCTTCTACCGTAAAACGGTCTATCACCACTTCAATGTCGTGAACTTTGTAACGGTCGAGTTGCATTTTGGGGACAATTTCCAGCATTTCGCCGTCCACGCGCACCCGCACATAGCCTTGTTTGCGAATTTGCTCAAACAATTCGCGGTAGTGTCCTTTGCGTCCTTTTACCAAGGGTGCTAATAATACAATGGCTTGTTGTGCATAGTGTGTGGAGATAAATTCTATCATTTGCGCTTCGCTGAAACGCACCATTGGCTTGTTGGTGATGTAGGAATAGGCATCGGCGGTGCGGGCATACAGGAGGCGCAGAAAATCGTAGAGTTCGGTGACAGTACCTACTGTTGAGCGCGGATTGCGGTTGGTGCTTTTTTGTTCAATGGACACCACCGGCGTAAGTCCGTTGATTTTTTCTACGTCAGGACGCTCAAAGCCACCTACAAACTGACGGGCATAAGCCGAAAAGCTTTCCATATAGCGGCGTTGTCCTTCGGCGAAGATGGTATCGAAGGCGAGAGACGACTTGCCGCTGCCACTAATGCCGGTAATGACACACAAACTATTGCGCGGCAGTTGTACATTGATGTTTTTGAGGTTATGCACCTTTGCGCCCACCACTTCTATGGCTTCTATTTCTTGTTTGGTGGCGGTAGGAGCTGACGTATTTTTTTTAGCCACTGTTGATTTTTAATAAAAATGATATTGCTCTGCCATCATAACAACAAGTACAGAGCTAATGTTTTTTTAACAAAAAAACTATATGCCTGCAAATTGTTTTAAGAAGCGCAAATCATTCTCAAAAAAGTGGCGTATGTCGTTGATGCGATATTTCAGCATAGCAATGCGCTCGATGCCCATACCAAAGGCGAAACCTGTATAGCGATTGGAGTCAATGCCGCAGTTGTCGAACACATTGGGATCTACCATACCGCAGCCGAGAATTTCTACCCAGCCGCTGTGTTTGCACACATTGCAACCTTTTTGGTGGCAGATAAAACAGCTTACGTCCATTTCTGCCGAAATTTCGGTGAAGGGAAAATAACTCGGACGGAAACGGATTTTGGTGTCTTTGCCAAACATTTCCTGTGCGAAATAAAACAAAGTTTGTTTGAGGTCGGCGAGGGACACGTTTTCGGCAACGAACAAGCCCTCTACTTGATGAAATTGGCAATGAGAGCGTGCAGAGATGGTTTCGTTGCGATATACGCGTCCGGGCATAATAGCGCGGATAGGCGGTTGGCTTTTTTCCATCAGGCGCACCTGCACCGATGAGGTATGTGTGCGCAATGCCATTTGCTCGTCAATAAAAAAGGTGTCTTGCATATCGCGGGCGGGGTGCTCCGGCGGAAAGTTGAGTGCTGTGAAGTTGTGCCAGTCGTCTTCTATTTCGCGGTCTTCTTCAATGACAAAACCCAAACGGCGGAAAATATTGCAGACTTCGTTGCGCACCGCCGAAATGGGGTGGCGGGTGCCCATACTGAAAGCGGCGGGCAGCGAAAGGTCGGGAATGTCGGTTTGGCGTTTTGCCGAAGCGAGTTTTTTCTTTTCCGTTTCGTGGCGTTGTTCGGCGTTTTGTTTGGCGGTATTGAGCAGTTGCCCGAATTCTTTTTTGAGGTCGGGGCTTACGTTGCGCATTTCACCGAATAAATCTTTTAGTTCGTTTTTACTACCCAAATAGGCAATACGAAACTGTTCTAAAGAGGCGGCATCGCTGATGGGATATTGTGCAATTTCGGCAATTTTTTGATGTACGGCTGCTAAGAGTTCCTGACTCATGAGGGTATTTTTGTGTTAAAAAAAACAGAATCCAAACTATTTTTAGAAAGGGTAAAATTAGTGATAAAAGTAAGATAGTTAGCTTTTTTAAGCTGCTGTATTGTTTTTATATTGTTTTGGCTTGCAATCCGGCGAGTCTGGCAGGTTTTATACCTAAATTCTAATATTTTATAATAATGTCTTGATTACAAAATATTACTTTATTTATATAAAAAACTTTACGCTTGCTTTTTGTTTTAAAACACAGGATAAAGTCCGGTTTTTTTTCATTTTATTGATAAAATTAACTGTATCGTATCAGGGCTTTTACCTATCTTTGCACGAACAGGATTTATTTTTCTTTCATTAAAAAGCGCACATTTACCTTTGGAACGCCCCATTAAACACATCGGTATTTCCGGTAATATAGGAGCCGGAAAAACAACTTTAGCCGAACTGCTGGCAAAACATTTCGGGTGGGAGACCCACTTTGAAGATGTAGAAATTAATCCGTATTTGCAGGATTTTTATAACGATATGCCGCGCTGGTCGTTCAATTTGCAGGTGTATTTTCTGAACAGCCGCTTTCGGCAGGTATGCGATATTAATACGGGGGATAAAACGGTGGTGCAAGACCGTACTATCTATGAAGATGCGCTTATTTTTGCGCCCAACCTGCACCACATGGGACTGATGAGCAGCCGCGATTTCAATAATTATACGTCTTTGTTTCTGCTCATGACGCAGTTTATTACACCTCCCGATTTGCTCATTTATATCCGCGCTTCGGTGCCCAAATTGGTGAGCCAAATTCAAAAAAGAGGTCGTGCTTATGAAGAAAACCTGCGTATGGATTATCTCAAACGCCTCAACGAATACTACGAACAATGGATAGGCAATTATAAAGAGGGCGAATTGCTGATTGTAGATATTGATGAATTGGATTTTGCCGAAAATCAAGAGGATTTAGGCAAAATAATTAATATGGTGTCGGCTAAATTGTTTGGTTTGTTTTAAACTACATTTTTTGGCGTTATTTTTTTACTTTAATTTTTTCTCTAAGTCCGGCATGTTTTTATATTTTCGCTTTTTGCTGCTTTGCGAATGTATTTTTTTGTTGTTGATAAATATGTCGGCACTGGCTCAAAGCCCCCGCAGCCCTTATGTATTAGACCGCCGCAAAGATTTGTGGGTATATGGCGGCAGTGCTGTGGGGTTTGGTGTGGCGCAATGGATAAAATATGTGATGCCGCCTTTGAGCGAAACTGATGTGGAGGCTCTTGACCCCAACAAAGTATGGAAACCTGACCAAAGAGCTTTGGATAATTTGTCGCCGACTTACAAAAAACGCAGCGACTATTTGGCGGCTTCGGCTTTTGTGCTGTCGCCGGCTTTGCTGTTGTCGCCGCGTGTGCGCGAAGATGTGCTCACGGTAGCTACTTTGGGTTTGGAGGCGGTATTTGTCACCAATGCCCTCACCCATCTTTCCAAAAGCATCGCCAAGCGTCCGCGTCCTTTTGCTTATAATGAGTGGGTGGCGATGAGCCGCAAAACCACCAAATATGCGCGGTGGTCTTTTTTTTCGGGGCATACTTCCAATGCGGCGGCGATAAGTTTTTTCTGTGCCCGCGTATATGCCGATTATCACCCACGCTCTATTCATCGTCCTTTTGTGTATTTGGCGGCAGCCGCTTTGCCGGCGGCAGTGGGCACTTATCGTTATTTGTCGGGAGAGCATTTTGCCTCCGATGTAGTAGTGGGCTATGTGGTAGGAGCAGCTTGCGGTTATCTGATTCCGGCTTTGCATCACCGCGACAGTCGTTGGCAACTGTTCAGCATTGCCCCTGCTTATGAAGGAAAAGGTGTGGTCTGTCAATTATCTTTTTAACTTTGCCGTCCACAATTTTTGTTTATACCTGTCGTTATTTGCATTTCAACAGAAAAAATACATTTTATTTATAAAAAAATACCCAATCATTATTTTATCCTCCAACCAACAAACATGAATTTAAAAACAATATTATTGACAGGCGGATTGTGGCTGAGTGCTTGCAGCACCGCACTTTTTGCTCAACAAAACACATCAAACATGAACGATACCCAAAAAGCGAGCTATGCTTATGGCGTAAATTTGGCACGCGGACTGAAAAGTCAAGGAGCAACCGACATCGACAGCGAGCAATTATTGCGCGGATTTGTAGATGCGCAAGGCGGCAAATCTTTGCAATTTTCCGAAGCAGAAATGAATACATTTTTGCAGACCTATTTTACGGCGGCACAGGCACGTCTCAAAGAAATCAACAAGCAAGAAGGTATGGCTTTCTTAGCTGAAAACGGCAAAAAAGTAGGCGTGGTGACCACCGCCAGTGGCTTGCAGTATCAAATTTTGAAGGAGGGTAATGGACCTAAACCTTCGGCTACAAGTACGGTTTCTACGCACTATCACGGCACTTTGATTGACGGCACTGTATTCGACAGCTCGGTGGAACGTGGACAGCCCGCTTCTTTTCCGGTGAATCGTGTGATAGCAGGCTGGACAGAAGCCTTGCAACTGATGCCCGTTGGTTCAAAATGGCGTTTGTTTATTCCGTCAAATTTGGCGTATGGCGAGCGCGGCGCAGGTGACGACATCGGACCCAACACTGCCCTTATTTTTGATGTAGAATTATTGGCTATCGAAAAGCCTTAATGAGATAATAATACAGAGGTATCAATGATTTGATACGATATGCTGCTGCTTTGTGTAAATAACAGAGCAGCAGTTTTTTATTTGCCAAAAACGACCTAATTTTGGTAAGAAAAAAATACTTGAAAATATTTTTTAAAATTTCTATTCCTTCTTTTTCCAAATAAATTGTAACTTGCTCGGCAACAGCTATTTTACTCAAAATATATTGTATGAATACACTCATATCTATTGCCTATCTGATAGCCTCCGTATTATTTATTGCAGGTATCAAAAAATTAGGAAAAACCAACACCGCCCGCGAAGGAAATTTTTATTCTATGTTGGCAATGCTCATAGCGATTGTTGCTACGATGGTGCAGGTGGGATTGGCGAGTGTTCCTGAAATTTTAGTGGCGATGCTCATTGGCAGTGTGGTGGGAGTTATTGCAGGGCAGCGGATACAAATGACCAAAATGCCGGAGATGGTGGCACTTTTTAATGGTTTTGGCGGCTTGGCTTCGGTATTGGTGGCACTTTCGGATTATTGGCTGCGGGTGATGGAGGTGCATAATCCACCGGATACTATTACTTTAATCAGTATTATTTTGAGTATTTTTATCGGTGCTCTTACACTGACAGGCTCTTTGGTGGCTTTTGGCAAACTCAACGGCAGTATTTACGGCGGTTCGGTGCAATTCAAGGGGCAGCATTTGCTGAATTTATTGCTGTTTATCGGCAGTATTGCCGCTTCTGTATTGCTGGTGCTGCAAGTGGAGCAAAGCCTGTGGCTGTGGATTATTTTGGCTGTTTCTTTATTGTTGGGCATACTCACCGTCATTCCTATCGGCGGGGCGGATATGCCGGTGGTTATTTCTTTGCTCAACTCGTATTCGGGTATGGCGGCTTGCGCCACAGGATTTGTACTCAGTAATAATGTACTCATTATTGCGGGTGCATTGGTCGGTACTTCGGGAATTATCCTCACCGATATTATGTGCAAAGCGATGAACCGCTCGCTGATTAGTGTGCTTTTGGGAGGTTTCGGGCAAACAACAGGTACGGATACGGGCGGCGGCAAAGGCAGTGATATTGCAGTAAAAGAAGTGGGCATAGAAGAAACCGCTTTGATTTTAGATGCTGCTTCGTCGGTGCTGATAGTACCGGGCTACGGAATGGCGGTGGCGCAAGCACAACATGTAATGCGCGAATTGATGGAATTATTGGAAAAACGCAATATCAGTGTCAAATTCGCCATTCATCCGGTGGCAGGACGTATGCCGGGTCATATGAACGTATTACTCGCAGAAGCCAATGTGCCTTATGATAAACTCATGGAAATGGAGCTGATTAACGATGAATTTTCCAATACCGATGTAGCCATTGTAATAGGAGCAAATGATGTGGTCAATCCGGCGGCACGCACTAATCCCAACAGCCCTATTTACGGAATGCCCATCTTAAATGCCGACAAAGCGCGCACCGTTATTGTGAGCAAACGCAGTATGGCGGCAGGCTATGCCGGTATTGAAAACGAACTCTTCGGCTATCCCAATTGCTTGATGCTTTTCGGCGATGCAAAAGCGACTTTTACAAAAGTTGTAAATGAATTGAAAGAGATGAAATAAAATAAATATTCTACTTTTGTACCTTCTTTCATTAATTTGTTTTTAATAAATATGAAATTTTATAATAAAATTTTATTATTTACGGCTTTCTTTTTGCTCCATCATTACGCTACCTACAGTCAGGGCTGTATAGCTATACGGGCTTGTGGCGGCTCATTGGGTACTGCCCCCAATTTGGCTAAAGGCGATTTTGCTGTACAAACCAATTACCGCTATTTTAAGTCATTTCGTCATTTTCGCGGCGACCACGAAGAGGCTGAACGAGTAGAAGCGGGGACGATAATCAATAAGTCGCATTTTGGACACTTTTAGGTTCCCGCCCGCTGCTGTACCTTGTCAATCCCACCGTTCCAACCCGGCAATCCTCCCAACGGATTGGGCGAACGGCATACAACTCAATCGCAGGGATTGGCAGATATTCGTCTTGCGGGAGGCTATTGGCTTTTTAATCCACAGACACACCCTTTTAATTATTCGGTAGCGGTGGGCATAAAGTTACCGACAGGGAAATATGATTATACAGATACTTTTTATAATCAGGGTACCAATAAAGACCAAGATATAGAAGCTGTGGTAGACCAATCTATTCAACCGGGTGATGGTGCTTATGGTTTTACGATAGATGTGCAAGGATTTCATCCTCTATCCCAACATTTTGTGTGGAGCAGTAATTTATATTATATGTTAAGCCCACAAGAAAGCAATGGTATGCTTACCCGCACCGGAACGAGTGAATACTCCTGTCCTGATCAGTTTTCGGTACGTACCGGTATTTTTTATAATGCTTTTTCTAATTGGAATGCCTTTTTGGGAATGCGTTGTGAAGGAGTCCCTTCTAAAGATATAATCGGTGGCAGCGACGGTTTCAGAAGACCCGGCTATGCAGTATCGGCAGAACCGAGCATCGGCTACAACAAAAATAGATTAGCTCTACAATTAAGTGTTCCGTTTGCCCTGTATCGCAACCGCACACAGAGCTATTTGGATAAACAAAGAACGGAAGAAACCGGTGTTTATACACAGGGCGATGCTGCCTTTGCAGATTATTTAATTAATGTCAATGCAGCTTATCGGTTTAGTAAAAATCATAAAAAAATGAAATTACTTCCGACAAAAACAGAAAATGAATAATAAATAAATATTTTTTCGGTATCAGATAACATTGCGCAGGCTGCGGTAGCTCAAAATGGAGCAATACGCCAACCAAGCCGTGATGCCGAAAAATTTATTCACATCTTCCAATAAATATGCTCCTCGGCTATTATTACAAAAGCCGGTGTCGAAGCACAGCGACATTGCAAAAAAACTGATAGATAAAAGCAGCAAGCCGTAGGGTGTAAAATTCCATAGCGTGCGGTATGCAAAAATGATAATAACAAAAATAGCGGCATAAGCACAATACAACACTTCCTGCGGAATGTGCAGGTAGTTCGGAAATACATCTTCGTGGATTTGAAACAAATCATCAAAGCATAATATCAACGAGAATACAGACAAAGTTGCCAGCATTTTTGTTAAAAGACCTTGTGTATGATTGTTGCGGTTGAGTACGATTGATGCTAAAGCACTTACGGCGGCGGCGGCACTCCACATCAAAATACCGATATTGGAAATAAATCCTACATAAAAGGGTTGTTTACATAGCGCATTGCTATCCAACAACAATTGCCAGCGCGGTACTTTATTTTGCCACAGTGCTATCAGTATGATGAATAAGGCGGGTAACAAAAAATAAAGTGCAGGCAACAGGGAAAATGAGTAGCGGCGTTTCATAGAAAAAGTAAATCTATAAAAAAAAACAGACTATTCGGGTAATAATTTTTTATAACCCGAATAGTTTTTCTACACAAAAATAAAAGAGATTTTTATTTTACTTCTTCCAATTTTACGCCAATCAACTCTTCCAAATTCAATTTGGCGATGGCTACATCGGTTTCGGCACGGATTTTTGCTTCTTGGGCATCGTTGTAAATATCGGCAGACTGATTGTATTCTTCCAAAGTGGCATCACCTTGTTTGAATTTTTGCGACAATAAAGTGTAGGTATTGTAAGTATCATCTACGGCTTGCAGGCGCACTTTCAAAATATCCATCGCCCCCAAATACAGGCGGTAGCGGCGGAGGGTTTCGGCACGAACGAACAATTTTTGTTCATTGATATCATTTTTGGCAATGTCAATATGTTCTTTGGCAATTTTGAGTTCGCGTTTTCTGCCTACTATCGTTCCCAAATCCACGCCCAAAGATACCGTTACCAAAGGAAAGAAAATATTTTCCTGTGAGTTGGAATGCAAAAGGCGGTCGGTGAGATTGACACTCGCTTTAAAATCTTTCGCCCAATCCCATTTTGCCAATTCGCGGCGTTCTTGTTCCATGCGCAATTTGCTTTCAAAATTTCTGTTTTCCGGATAATTTTTCCAAGCCAATTGCACCAATTGTTCTTCAAATTCGCGCGGTTTTTGGTTAATGGGCGCAACAATGCGGTCGTAGTCAATGCTTTGTGCTTGTAGGCTATTGCAGTACAAAATGCCCACTAAACCACACAATAAGACACTTACAAAAATATTTTTTATCATTTAACGTGGTTTGAAAGTGTAATCTTTCACCGGAAAGAGATAGCCGTAGATACGCCCCAGCTGCCCCGATACGCGGCGCAGGAAAGCGACACTCAAACTGCCGTCTTCGAGGAGGCGGCGGTCGGTTGTCCATACCCAAGCCCCTTGGTCGTTGATGCGTTTAATATTGCCTACTTGCTTGAGCAGCATACCCATCCAGCCGTCTTCCCACACTTTGCGTTTGGTATTGTAGCCGCCTACCTGAATGCCATCGGCACGGCGAAACGAAAAATTGAAGCCCATTACATTAAAATATTCTTTGTGCGGCATACGCATACGAAATATTACTTCCGCCATCATTTCATAAAAACCCAAAGAAATACGATTATTTTGGGTAGGAATAAAAGAGTATCTGCCATAAGAACAGGAAACAGTTTTATCTTGCAGCATCGCAACGTGTGCATCTACCCAAGTTTCGGGGTAAATGGAGTCGGAGTCGGCATTGACGATATACTCGCCCCGCGCCCGCTCCAAACCGCTTTGGCGTGCAAAACTGACCCCCTGCAATTTTTCCAAATAGCTGTTTACCTCCAACAAGTCCAATATTTCTTGTGTGGCATCGGTGGAGTTGTTGTTGATGACGAATAGCTCGGTGGGAAAATTGGTTTTTATTTTAGATATTGATGAAAGTGTTTTCATCAAATACCCTTCTTCGTTATAAGCGGGTATAATAATAGACACGACCGGATTTTCAACGTTTTTAAAACGTTTCAATCCTTCTTTAATTTCTTGTATGCGCTCAATCGGAGTTTCTCTCCAATTATCGGGCAGACTGTAGTGATATTTCACCCAGCCGGGTATTAGAAAACGGCTCATCATAGGTTGTTCATTTTCTTCTATGTCATGCAAGGGTTGTGCCATTTTACTCCTGATTGTAAAGTTTTTGACAATGGTAGCCGAATATTCTGATAGTATTGTATTTCAACGACATATATAGTAGTATTGACCTCAATTATTTTTTTAGTCACACCCTATCAAAGTCTTTTAAACGCACCAATGCAGCGACGGCTATAAAATAGATTAAGCTATTTGGCACCAAAATTACGGCTTCTTGTGGATAATTTGCTATAGTAAGTGTAAAAATTAGACATAAAAAGGCTTGATAGAGGTTTTTTATTTCAGGATTGCGCACACGCATGTAATTATAGATGCCTACTTGCAGCACTAAAAAGAACATTAAGCAATAAATTAGTAGCCCTAACCAGCCCAATTCTACGGCGATGCGCACAAAGCCGCTGTCGGGCGGAAACTTTGCTAAGATAAAATCGGGAGCAAAGCGTTTGCCCCATTCGCCGCTACTGCCCAAGCCGCCGCCCATAACGTGTTCCTGTATAAAAGGTTGTATTCTTTTCTGGTTATTGAGACGCAGCTCAAAAGATTTGTCTTCTGAGCCTTTGAAAGCCGACTGAAAACGATATAGCTCAACATTGCCCGTAGGCACTAAAATTAAAGCCACAAAACCCAATGCGCCAATGGCAGTGAGCAGCACGTTGCGAAAATTAGGGTTGAGGAGTACATAAAACAATGCACCGACGGGCAGCATAGCATAAGCGGTGCGTGTTCCTGAAAATACCATCGCCGCCAACAACAGCATAATAACGGGAATGAGCCATATTTTGTAGCGCAGCCGATAAGTACCCATCACCAATACGGTGCAGAAAACAGCCATAGCAGCGCACATAATACCAAAAGTGGTAGGGTCGGAGAGGAAAGAGAAACGACGGAAGCGTCCCCATTGAAAAATCAATTCCATGCGGTCGGGCACTTGATAGAGCCACGCCATTTCTGCCGCATTAAAACCGAAAATTTCTTGCCAGATGCCATAGCAAGCTGCCAGAGCTGCCCACACAATCAGCACGACCACGATGGTGCGCACCTGCCTCAACCCCGAAAAAGCGTAGGCAGCCACATAGTACATCATTACAATTGCCGCCAAACGGCGCACCGTATAGAGCCACGCCAACCGCGAAGGGGCAGTGGGATTGATAACTTCAATGACGTTGTAGCTGATCCATACCAAAATGATGAGGCTTGCCCAGGATTTCATAAAACGCCAATCGCGCTCCAATACCAAACGCAGCAACAAACCCACCAAGAGCAATAAAATGAGTGTATCCAACAAAATGCCCACCGGCGGGTCGCCGATATATTTGCCGACACCCAGTAAAAAGAAAGAAATGGATAAAGTAGCAGCAATACCGAAATTGAGGTGATACGCCGTGAGTAAGCCTATCGGTAAGCCCAATAGCCCCAGCACTATGAGCATAGAAACCGTTGTGCCGCCGCTGCCCATCACTAATGCCACCGCCAAACCCAACAGCAACAATAGTATCAAGCCCGCCATATTGTTCATTTTTTCTACAATCAGCAGACGATAGAGGCGGTTGCTCCACGATTCTTTATGTGAGTTTTTATAGATGATGCTCATAGCAACAAATAGATGAAATGATGCGGCAAAAGAAATACAATTTGTGTTTCTTTTTTATAAAAATACAATTTTTACAAAAAATGCGAAGCATACCAATAAGCAAAATATAATCAGGTAGGCTTCTATAAATTTTTCTTTCGCGCTTAATTCTTTTCCACGAAAATCTTTAGTGCTGTATTTCATTTTGATTAGGGTCTGATAATGAAGATACTTGAGTTTTTATTTTTATCCATTGTTTGCTGTCAATATCGTAGGCTTTGACAGGTTTTGCCGGATTGCCCGCTACAATGGTATAAGACGGTACATTTTTAGTGACCACGCTGCCTGCCGCCACTACCGAGTGTTTGCCGATATGTACACCGGCGGTTATAACTGCATTTGCACCAATCCAGCAGGCATCATCAATCCGAATTGCCTGCACCTGACAGGGTTGTTTGGAAATTGCCGTCATCACATCTTCGTAGCCGTGATTAAGTGCAGATACTACAACGTGTTGTGCCATAATTACTTCTTTGCCAATGTTCAGCGGTCCGATGAGTACACTTGAAATACCGATAAAAGTATGGTCGCCGATGTGCAAGCCGCCTAAACCATTGTTGAGTACGGCAAAATCTTCTACAATAGCTGCTTCGCCTAAGCTAAACGGCTGAAAAGGTACTACATCTAAACGCACGCTGCTTCGTATTTTGCTGCCTTTGCCGCGTTCGTGAATCCAAGGATTTACCAACCAAGCCACCCAACGGCGCGGGCGTGCTTCGTGTGGGCGTATCAAGCACCAATGCAAATATTTTTTGAGTTTCGGATTACTTTTTATTTTTTCTTTTAGCTGATGCAGCATAACCGGTTGAAGTTGAGGCGGAATGATATAAAATCAATAAGGAAACAAACCGCAAAGTTAGCGGCTCTTTTGCAAGAAATTACACCAATTTTTTGCAGTACTATTTTTGCCCTGCTTGTTTTTTATCTCGTTTCGGATTGATTAATCACCACACCCAGCATTTTATCTTCTTGTGTTTCTAAATAAGCCAAATTCTGGCGGTCGTTGTCGTTGAGGCTGCGCTGTGCCGACACCACCACCAATAGTTTATCTGCATATTCAAATAATTCGGCTGCATCGGGATATTCGTTAAAAGCGGGTGCTTCCATCAATATATAATCATAAAAACCGCCGATTTCCGCGAAAAAACCTTTCATATCTTTACCCGAAAATAACTCCACGGGCGACAATAAACCGCCGTTGCAACCTACTATATCCACATGCGACTCTGTGCCGCAATCGCTGATGCGCGATGATACAAATATATCGCTGAGTTTGTATTTTCTTATCAGTTCGGTATTGGCAATGGCTTGTTGCTGATGTTCGTTCATGAGCATTTGCGTCAGCGCATTATTTTTTAAATTCATATCAAAGATGAGCGTTTTTTTACCGCTCAGGCACAGTGAGTATGCCAAATTGACGATATAAAAAGTTTTTCCTTCACCTTCGTTGAGGCTCATTACTAAAATTATTCTGCCGTTGCTGTTTTCTACATGAAAGCGCGTTTTTCGGATAAACTGCTTAAATATTTCCAACTGCGTATTGGGGCTTACGCTGTGGTACAGTTTTTCTAAATCAATATTTTTGAATTTGATAGGGTTGAGCGAAGCGAGTACGGGCAAGTTACTGAATTTTTTAAATTCATTGGCATTGCGGAGGCGTTGGTCGAGCAGGATACTCAACAGTACCAATAAAGCTCCTAAAAGCAGCACTCCGATGAAGGTAAGCAGTACGATAAACCACTGTTTGTTGGGTTCGGGGGTAAACGGATATTTGCCTTCTTCTATGAACAAGAGCGTATTGACGGCACTACCCATTGATACGCGGGCATTTTCCATTTTATCTACAATTTTGCTGTATTCGTCAGAGGATACCTGCACTTGTTGTTCTAAGGTAGCTACGCGAGCTTCTTGCGAGAGCAGCGCGCCCAATTTGGTTTCTAAACGGGTGATTTCGGCATTGCTGAGGCGCGAGGCGGTGGCGGCTTCTTCGTAATCTATTTCGGCTTCTACTTTGCGCATGAGCAACTCCTGTTCGGTGGTGGCGCGGGTGCGCGTGTCGCCGGTATTGAGGGCAGCATCGCGGATTTTATCCTCCAATTGAGAGCGTATTTCGTCTAATTGGGTTTTTATTTTGGCATCTTTGGAGCCGCTTGCCACATAGCGGTTGAGGAGCGAGTCGCGGCGGCTGCGCATTTGGTCAATGGCGCGGTTTTTGGCTTGCTGCTCGGCGGTGGCGTTGTCGCCTTTTTTCATATATTTTTGATAGCTGCGCACGGCGGCTTCGCTGCTTTCGCGTTGTTTGGTGCTTTCGTCGCGGCGCACTTCCAAATCGCTCACCTGCCGCATAATAAGGTTGCGCTGCTCCTGAATATCCACAATATTATTGCGGATCTTAAAATCGTTGAGTTCTTTTACTTTGGCATCTAAAAATATTTTTTTCTCTTCGGCTTGCTTGCGAAAGAAATCGATGGATTTTTGTACACGCTGCAATTTGAGGCTGCCATAATAGCGGATAAAATCTTTTATGGCATAATTGACCACAAACTGCGACATTTCCGGATTGGGAGTAATGGCGATAACTGTTACGTTGTCGGTTTCTTTGTAGCGTTGGGCATTGATGTAGGGTTTGAGCTGCTCAGGGTGAAAACCCGCCAATTTGAGCATTTCGCCTAATACTTTATCTTGTTCTTTGTTGTAATCAAGCGGCTGCAGGGAGTCTAAGCGCATTTGCATCAATTCGGCGGCTTTGCTTACATTATGTTTCTCACGCACTTTATTAATGTTGCCAAATTGTGATTTTGGGGTGGCTACATCGTGCAAAAACAAGCGGTACGCCAAAAACGACAAGTTATTAGGCGATTTAATTTCTTCTACCAAGCTAGTAAATTTATTGTCAACGGTGTATTCCTGCACATAAGGGCGCGAAAAACCGTAATCATCTATCAGCGTAGATTTTACCTCATCAATAACGCCGGTAGCTAAGGTTGCCTCCGACTTATAAATTTTGGGTTGTTGTTGTAAAATATACCAAGCGACGAGCGCACCCAAAAGTGCAGGCAACAACATAAGCCATCGTCTGCGCCACAGCGTTTCAAAAATATATCTCACATCCATATCGTTATCGGCTGCAAATTTCTTTTAAAAAAGCGAGATTTATTTTACATCACTCGGACATACGCTGTCAAAAAGCTAAAAAGCGTGTTGAACAGGTGTGTAAATAATTACCCTTATCGGTGCAACAGCGATAATTATACCAAATTATATAAAGAGATATAAGCACAGGCAGTGCTTGGGCTTTTTCGGTAGTAAAAGAAATAATTAGAGCAAAAATAATTTTTTTATTTTATGATTTAATGGCGTGTATAATCAGTCGCTCTGCCGTAGCCGCCTGATAAGTAGTCAAGGAGTAATTTCCCCAAAGGTGTATAATTTTAAAAAAGGGCTGCAATAATTCATAAAAGTCGTTGAGTTGGAGTAACTGTACTTTTTCTTCAAAATGATATTGCTTCGTGCCATCTTCTATATCTATGGTTTTTATCACTTTATCTCCATCAATATAGCGGCGTATATAAAATATGACATTATCCAGAATTTTTGTTTCCTGCGGCACTAAATTATTGCGCACATATTCTGCATTTAGAAAATCAATGACTAAGGTGCCTTTTTCTTTCAAGTTGCAGTGTATTGCTTCTATGGTAGCCCGATTGTCGGATTTTTTATCAAAATAACCAAAACTTGTAAACAAATTGAATACGGCATCAAAAGCAGCGGCGCGGTAGGGCTGGCGCATATCGTGTATATCGAAATGGAGTTGCTCGTTTTGAAGGCGGCGGGCTTGTGCGATGCTCTGTGCCGAAAGATCAATACCGGTGACGTGATAGCCCAAGCGGTGCAGGGCGTAAGCGTGGCGACCGCTACCGCAGGCAAGGTCTAAAATATGCGCTTGCGGCTGCAAATGCAGGGCGGTGGTGAGGTGTTGCATAAAGTCGGCGGCTTCCTCTTGGCTGCGCTGCCGATACAGTAAGTGATAATAAGGCGAATCGAACCAAACACCGAACCATTCGTCAGAAGCAGGGGTAGGAGTATGGGGCATTGTGTGGCGGATATGAAACATTAATATCTTCTTTTTTTATTAGAAAAAACATACAAAAAAAGAAGCGGTTAAATTGCTGATTTTTAAAAACAAATGCCTTTATTGTCCTTTTAATAAATTATTGTAGGCGGCTTTGTCTTTGAGCAAGCGCAGTGCCTCTTTAATATATGGATTTTGGCGTAGTGTACTCTCTATGCGACCTTTGCGGAAATAATAGCGCGATACGATTTCTTCTTTCAGATAGCGTTTGATTTCTTCTTTGTTGAGTTGCAAATCTTTGGCTTTATCGTGGCGCACTTTGCTTTCCAGCGTTTGAATATCGCTTTCCAAGGAGGCGTAATATTTTTCTTTTTGCAATTTTTCTTTCAAACTTTTCAACAATAATTCACTTTCGCTGGAATAATCATATTCTTTATCCGCCAAAAAATTCATAAAATCCTGATAATCGCTATCGGTAAATTCAAATTGCGCTGCCGGTGCTATGTTGGGGTGTTTTTGGGTATAAAGGGTGGCGTATTGAAAAATGAGTTGTTTGGTATATAAACCGGCGGTAATATCGGCGAGCATACCTACATCTACTTTCATGTCGGGGTCTATGCCGCCTGCATCAAATACTTTGCGCCCTTTTTGAGTTTTGTAAGCGGTGCGCAAGGAGTCGGGAACGTGTTCTTCGGTGCCATCTTTATACTTTCCCGAATAATCAATAGCCTGTATGCAACGTCCGCTGGGCAAATAATATTTGGCATTGGTGATTTTCATTTGCGCATTGTAGCCCAAACCTTTGGTAGATTGGACCAAACCTTTTCCAAATGATTTTTCGCCGATAATGACACCTCTGTCGTAGTCTTGTATGGTGCCGGCAACAATTTCGGAAGCCGAAGCCGAGCCGCGACTGATAATTACTGCCAGTGGGAGGTCGGTGCTGAACGGGTTTTCGCGGGTGTTGTAGTTGCTTTCCCACTCGCTTTGCCTGCCTTTGGTATTCACTACTTTTGCGCCTTTATTCAAAAACAAAGCACTCATTCCCACGGCTTCGTCGAGTAAGCCGCCGGGGTTATCGCGCAAATCTAAAACAATACCATTGATGGCGTTTTTGGCTTTGAGTTCGTCGAGTGCATTGCGCACATCTTCGGCGCAGTTTTCGGTAAAGTTGGTCAGGCGCACATAGGCTACGTCGTTTTCTATCATACCGTAATACGGGATACTGCCGATTTCTACTTCTTCGCGCACGAGTGTCACGGTCATATCCTGTGGTTGTCCGGCGCGGCGAATGGTGAGGGTGATGGTAGTGCCGGGTGCGCCGCGCAGGTTTTCGCTCACTTGGTCGGTATCGCCCGATTTGATGGGTTTTCCATTAACAGCAACAATGATGTCGCCGGCGAGCAAACCGGCTTTGGCGGCAGGAAAACCATCATAAGGTTCGGCGATGATGATATAGTCGTCCATTTTTTGAATAACTGCGCCAATACCGCCATATTTACCCGTAATTTGCATTTTGTAGCCTTCTTGGTCTTCTTCGGGATAATACACCGTGTAGGGGTCGAGCGAACCGAGCATAGCGTTGATGCCGTCAGCCACGAGGCGGTTGTGGTCTAAGTTGTCCACAAACATCGCATTGAGTTCGCGGTAGAGGTCGGTGAACAAACGCAAATTTTTATTCACTTCAAAATTTTGTTCGCCCAAATTGATAAAAGAAAAAGCGGCAAAAAGGCTGCCCAAACCTATCAGTGGCACAAGACGGCGTAAATTCAACATATTTTTATTTTGCAATAAATACGAAGTAAAAAAAAACGAATGATAATAACAAAGGTATGAAAATTGGAAAAGTTTAAAACTTTTTTGTTTTCAGGTCAAATAATTTTTATAATATCTGCTGATTTTTAAAATCTAAAACGCAAATATTTTTTATTTATTGTTATAAAAAAGTTATAAAAAAAATTAAAATAGAATTAGTCTAAATAAAAATAACAATATATCTTTGCAAACAATATTTGAAGTGCAAAGAAAAATGTATAGAATACTTACTATAATCAACGTATTTATGTGTTTAAATTTAAACACATTTGCCCAAATTGACAGTCTTAGTTCAAATAAGAGGCTTGAAAAAATTGATGATGTTCTCTCAAAGTTTCAACTCAAGGGGTATGGTGCCGTAAATTACTATGCTTTTGATTGGGAAACACTTCCCGACAAACGGAACATTATTGACCCTGAGCGATTAAACCTTTATCTATATTATAAATTCACGGAAAAAATTCAGTTTAAATCCGAAATTGAATTTGAACATGGCGGAACAGGCACTACTATGGCGTTTGACCCTTTGGAGGAGTTCGGCGAATTTGAACAAGAGGTAGAGAAAGGCGGAGAAGTAGTAGTGGAGCAAATAAACCTCCTTTTTAAAATCAAAAAAGCATTTAATGTAAGGGTAGGAAAAATGCGTTTTTATATGGGCAATGCTTCCAAGCAAGACCAACCCCGAGAATATTTTACGGCATACAGGTCGGAGGTAGAAAATACCATTTTGCCTTTGGGCTGGTATGAAACAGGGTTAGAATTTAGCGGAGCTATTGCGCTTGCACCCCATCGTGAATATCCATACATTGAATATAATCTATATGTAGTCAGCGGGCTTGACAATAGCGGTTTCTCATCTCAAAACTGGATTAGAAGGGGGTATCAAACTCGTTTTTTAACCATCAATGCCAACAATTTAGCGTATGCGCTCAGGCTGGATTATATGTTTAAAAAAGATAGTTGGCTCGGCTTTAATATTTATGCAGGCAATGCCACCGGAAACAGACCCAAAAAAGATTTTACTGCCGACTCTTGGGTTACCTACGGCGATGTGCATTTTGCTTATGATGGACAGCCCTGGAGAATGAGAGCTTTCGGTATGTTGGGGCATATCCAAAACAGCGAGGCATTGAGTAAAGCAAATCAAAATTTATCCAATAATCTCAATGTAAAACGCACCCCCATTGCCAAAACCGCCGGCGGTGCATATATAGAAGCCGCCTATGATTTGCTGCACCTACTAATGCCCCAACAACAGCAAGCACCGCAATTATATGCTTTCGGGCGTGCCGAATGGTACGATGCTATGTTGAGTACCGAAGGTGTTGTTTTTGATAATCCGAGATACGAGCGAACCGTTTATACAGCCGGACTCAATTACTACCCTCACCCCAATATTGTTTTTAAAACACACTATGCGTGGCGTTTATTAGGTTCTGGAGAGAAAGAGAATACCTATACGCTGGGTTTTGGATTTGATTTTTAATTTTATCATCATCACTTGAATAAATAAAAAATGAAAAAATTTAATTTAATCTGTGCTTTTTTAGTAGTAGCCTTATTGGTTACATCTTGTAAAAAAGATGAAACGATTACGCCTACGGCTGATTATAAGGATATTCTCTCCAATATTGGAGAAAACGTAATCCTCCAAACATACGAGGACTTAGCAGCAAAAGCGCAGAATTTGTATATCGCCGCTCAAACCCTCAAAAACAACCCCACCTCGGCTAATCTTGAAGGGGCTAAAGCAGCTTGGGTAGAAACTCGTCTGCCTTGGGAGCAGTCGGAGGGCTTTTTGTTTGGTCCGGTGGAGCAGGAGGGTTTGGACCCTTCTTTAGACTCCTGGCCTGTAAATGTTACAGATTTGAATAATGTTTTATTGAGCAACAATGCGCTCACAGCAGAGTTTCTGGACCAACAAGAAGGAACATTAAAGGGATTTCATACGATTGAATTTTTGCTGTGGAGTGAAAGCAGTAATAAACAAATTGCTGATTTTACATCGCGCGAATTTGAATACCTTGTGGCGGCGGCAGAAGTATTGAGTATAGATGCGCAGGAATTATACTATTTATGGAAACCCGATGGCGAAAATTTTATAAAGAACATTTTAGATGCCGGCAACGGCAGCCAAGTGTATATCAGCCAAAAATCTGCTCTTGAAGAAATCACTAATGCTTTAATCATTATTTCCGATGAGGTTGCCAATGGAAAAATAAATGATCCTTTCAGCCAGCAGGATTTGTCTTTGGAAGAATCACGTTTTAGTGCTAATTCCAAAGCCGATTTTACCGATAATATGCGCAGCATACAAAATATTTATACCGGTAAATTCAGTACCTTCGGCAACGGAAAATCGCTCTCCACTATTGTTGGCGAAAAAAACAGTTCGGTGAATACAGAGGTTTTACAGCAAATAAATGTGGCAATTGCAGCCATAGAGAATATTCCGGGTACATTTTCAGATGCCGTGTTCAATAATCCCACTTCTGTACAAGCGGCTCAAACTGCCGTAAGAAATTTACAGAAAACATTGGAAGAAAAGGTTTTGCCGATTATCTCTAATCTTTAAACTGTTTTTTTTTATGGATAAATTACTTAAAAGTTGCTTTATTGCACTGCTACTGTTTGGTTTGGGTTGTCGTAAAGAAGACGAAAAAACTATGATTCCCGAGTCGGTTATGGCAGGAGGAGATTGTACGGTTTTCAGTACGGGTCCTGATGCTTTTACGTTTCCTTTGCCTAATTTAGATGCGTTCGGAGTGGAGCGTCATTTCTTGGCTGATGGGATATTTGGTCAGCAGTTTGTAAGTGCGCCTGCTGTTCAGTTTGGAGGGCTGGGTCCTCTTTTTAATCAAAATTCCTGTGAATCCTGCCATGTTCGCAATGGGCGCGGTATGATTCCGCAAATGGATAACGACCCGAATAGCGGACTCTTACTGCGTATTAGCTTGACCGGACAAAATGCTAATGGCGGAATTATTGCTGTTCCGGAGTTTGGCGGACAACTGCAAAATAAAGCTATTTTCGGCACAGCACCGGAAGGCAAGGTATCTAAGTCGGAAATTACACAGATTGTCAGTTTTCTTGATGGGCAGCAAGTTACTTTGCACAAACCTGCTTATACCATCACAGATACCTATTTGCCTTTATCCGGAAATGTACTTATATCACCGAGAAATGCGCCTCCTGTACATGGTTTGGGGCTTTTGGAGGCAATACCGTCATCAAGTATTATGGCACTCGCCGATGAAACCGACACTAATGGAGATGGCATCACTGGAAAACCCAACATGGTATGGGATATTTTGGAGCAAACCTTTAAATTGGGGCGTTTTGGGTGGAAAGCGGAGCAACCGACAGCCGCACAGCAAGCCGCAGGTGCTGCCCACAACGATATGGGATTGACTAGTTTTTATTTTCCCGATGAACATTGTGAAGGGCAAACGAACTGCATAGACGGAACGCAAGCCACACTTGATGTTGATGATGAAACTATATCGTTATTTGCTTTTTACTTCCAATCTTTGGCGGTGCCTGCGCAAAGAAATTATTCTGATTCGCAGGTAATACGAGGACGGGAATTGTTTAGTCAGATTGAATGTGAGAGCTGCCACACACCCAAACATACGACGGGTGTACACGAGATAGCAGCCTTATCCAATCAAACTATTTATCCTTATACGGATTTGCTTTTGCATGATATGGGCGAAGGTTTGGCAGATAATCGCCCGACATTTTTAGCTGACGGGCAAGAATGGCGGACACCCCCGCTTTGGGGAATTGGTCTCACGCACGTTATTAATCCCAATGCTACTTTTTTGCACGATGGCAGGGCAAAAACGATGGAGGAAGCTATTTTGTGGCACGGCGGAGAAGCGGAATCCAGTCAAAAAAAATATAAAAACCTGTCAAAAACGGATAGGGATAATTTGATTAAGTTTTTAAACGCATTATAAACTGAATTTATTAATAAGAAAGAAAATTTTGTTTTGACAGAAAAACAAATTGTTTAAAGTCTTAATGTTTATTTTAATCTTTTTATAGCACACCGCCTCAAAAATCAATTTTGGGGCGGTGTGGTTTTTTATAAAAAAAATCCTCATTTATTGGTAGTGTTAAATATTGAATGATAATCAATGATATAATAAATTGGAAATAATGCAATTAACTAATAACTAATCATTCAAAACTAAACACTATCCATTTATTTATCCCAACCAAGAGCGGTAATAGTCGGGATTTTCAATAGCCAAAGCAGCTTCGGTGAGCAGCAAAGGTCGGAAGGTATCCACCATCACCGCCAACTCGCGGGTTTCTTTGGCTCCGATGCTTTTTTCTATGGTGCCCGGGTGTGGTCCGTGCGGAATACCGCCCGGGTGCAGCGTAATCATACCTTTTTCAACGTGTTTGCGGCTCATAAAATCGCCATCTACATAATACAGTACCTCGTCGCTGTCGATATTGCTGTGGTTGTAGGGTGCAGGAATGGCTTGCGGGTGATAATCGTAGAGGCGCGGCACAAAGCTGCACACCACAAAAGCACGAGTATCGAAGGTTTGGTGTACGGGCGGCGGCTGATGCACTCTGCCCGTGATGGGTTCAAAATCGTGGATAGAGAGTGCATACGGATAGCTGTAGCCGTCCCAGCCTACGATATTGAACGGATGAAACGCATAATAATACGGATAGATATTGCCTTGTTTTTTTACTTTAATCAAAAATTCGCCGCTTTCGTCGTGGGTTTCGAGGGTATGTGGCGGACGAATGTCGCGCTCACAGAAAGGAGCGTGTTCTTGCAGTTGTCCGTATTTGCTCAGGTAGCGTTTCGGAAATTCTATCGGGTGAAACGACTCCACGATAAACAGGCGGTTGTCGGCGGTATGAAAATCTATTTGATAAATAGTGCCGCGCGGAATAATGAGATAATCGCCATAAGAGAAATCAATGTTGCCATACATCGTGCGCAATACGCCCGAGCCCACGTGCACAAAAATCATTTCATCAGCATCAGCATTTTTATAAAAATAATTGCGCAGCGACTGTTGCGGTGCTGCCAAAATAATATGGCAGTCGTTATTCACTAATACAGGGGTGCGGCTTTCCAAATAATCGGCTCGGGGAGCAATCTGAAAGCCGTTTAAATTGACCTGTTTCAGTTGTTTGCTGAAAGCAGTTTTAGGGGCTACGCTATACGCATCGCCTACGTTTGTAATGGCAGTAGGCGGCTGACAACTGTATAATAAGGAGTAGTTGTCGGAGAAACCTTCGGTAGAAAACAACTCTTCGGAGTAAAGTGAGCCGTCGGCTTTGCGGAATTGAGTGTGCCTTTTGTGCGGGATATTTCCCAAACGATGATAGTAGGGCATAATATGGAGATGTACGGTTGATGTGCAAGCAAAATTAAGGTTTTTTGTTGAAAGTTACCATAAAAAAATATGAACTTTGTCCCTTTCATAACCATAAAAACAGCATACTCGCGAAGTATGTTGATTATCATTAAAATATAATAAATTATGAAATTAGATATAAAAGAAATTTTGCGTGTAAGCCTTACTTTGTTTGCCGTAATTGATGTATTGGGTGCTATTCCTATTTTTTTGGATTTACGCAGTAAAACGGGCAATATCAATTCTTTGCGTGCCACTTTGGTATCGGGAGGCATTATGTTTGCATTTTTGTTTTTGGGAGCGAGTATGTTGTCGTTTTTTGGTGTCGATGTGCCTTCTTTTGCTTTGGCGGGTTCATTTATATTGTTTTTAATGGCGCTGGAAATGATTTTGGGTATTAATTTATTCCGCAGCAAAGAAGCCAGTCCCCGCACCGTGTCAGTGATGCCTATTGCTTTTCCGCTCATTGCCGGAGCCGGTACACTCACCACTATCATCACGCTCAAATCCCAATACGACCCCTACACCATTGCCATCGGCATATTGCTCAATCTTATTATTGTATATATAGTATTGCGTTTTTTGCCCCTCATTGAACGTCTGCTCGGCAATAGCGGCATTGAAGTACTGCGCCGTATTTTTGGTGTTATTTTATTGGCAATGGCGATTAAAATATTCAAAACAAATTTGCTGTGGAATGGGGTATAAAGGCTGATTTTTAGGCAACTTTATCTTATTGTTGTATAAAAGGTGTGTATATCTGCCAAATATTGTTTTTTTCTCAATGATGCCATTCACGGCAAAAATATCCTCATACTTTTTGAGCTAATCAAAAATATTCGCTTTTTTTTAGTATTTTTGGGCGTGGGCGTAGGTAAAAGCGAGGAATACGACAATTTTTTCTTTTAAAAATATCTTTTCTAATATGGGCATTGCGTTGGTTATTTTTTTATTGCTTGCGGCGGTGTTGTTGTTTTCGTGGGAGCGCATACCGCCAGATGTAGTGGCAATAGGTTTATTGACCGTGCTCCTGATGTTTCATATTCTAACGCCTAAAGAAGCGTTTGCTGCCTTCGGAAGTGATTTTGTAGTGATGCTGGCGTGTATTTTTATCATCAGCACCGCATTACAACACAATGGAGTTATGGACTGGATAGCACAGCGGATTACTTTTTTGGGTAAAATGCCGCCGCAAATGCTATTGATAAGTTTAATGCTGTTGGCGGGTGCGGTGTCGGCGTTTATGAACAATACCACCGTAGCCGCTATTTTTTTGGCTCCTACGGTGAGCGTGTGCCGCCAGCTCAAGATCAGTAGTTCCAAACTCCTGATGCCGATGGCTTTCGCCTCTTTGCTCGGCGGCACTTGCACCCTTATCGGCACTTCTACCAATATTGCGGGCAGCGAACTGATGGCGCGCAGCGGGCTGTCTCCCGTTGCTATGTTTGAGTTTTTGCCCGTAGGCATTATACTCATGTTGGTAGGCGTACTGTTTATGAGCACTATCGGCTATCGTTTGTTGCCTGCCCACGCCGACAAAAGCGTCGCAGATGAATACAATATCCGCTCTTACCTGAGCGAAATAGTAGTACTGCCTAACTCGCCCCTCATCGGCAAACGCTTACAAGATACCGCCAAACAATTGGGTAATTTTAATTTTAATATCTTAAAAGTCATTCGCAACAAAGAAGCTATTTTTCCGGAGGCAGTATTTACTTTGCAAAAAGATGACGTATTGTTAGTAGAGTGCAATAGAGACGAATTGATGCGCATTCGTCAGCAACAAGGCATTGATATTTTGGGAAAAATCATCAACGACAGCGATTTGATGGGCGACAATTTATCGTTGGCGGAGGTGGTGGTTACGCCGCAGTCGCCCTTGGTGGGTAGCACTATTAAGAGTATTAATTTGCGCAATCGCTACGGACTCACCGCTTTGGCAATGCACCACCGCAACGAAAACGTAATAGAAAAAATTGCACACATGCCTATCCGTGCCGGCGATGTATTGTTGTTGCAAGGGCAAAAAGACAGCATAGAACGCCTGCGCAGCAATGTGGAATTTATTGTTCTGGAAGAAATTCAAACTGCCAATTTTCCTACTTTGCGCAAAGGCTGGCTGAGTTTGTTGTTTTTCGGAATAGCCATTGTATGCGGCTCTTTGGAACTGCTACCTTTGAGTGGTTCTTTTTTGATGGCTACTTTGGGCATACTCGCCATCAAAGCCATTGATATAAAAAAAATCTATCAATATATAGACTGGGGTTTGTTGGTGCTGATAGGCTCAATGAGTGCTTTTGGCGCAGCTATGAGCAATACCGGTGCAGACAGCTTTTTGGCAGATGGAATAATGAAAATATTAGCTCCTTTTGGTACGCTGACAATATTGGGCGGATTTATGTTGCTCACGATGCTGCTCACGCAACCGATGTCAAATGCCGCCGCTGCTTTGGTGGTGCTGCCCGTAGCCATTCAGGTGGCGCATACTTTGGGTGCTAATGAACGCACCTTTGCTATTGGTATTATTTTGGCGGCATCGGTATCTATGATTACGCCTTTTGAGCCGGCTTGTATCATCATTTTCAGTCCGGGGAAATATCGCATTATAGATTTTTTAAAAGTAGGAGGTTTGCTTACTTTTATCCTTTGGATAATATTGATGATTCTTGTTCCTTATTACTGGGGATTATAAAAAAAAACACCATAAGACTTTTGCAGCCTTATAGTGTTTTTTTAATATGCTTCTGAAAAAGAACTTTTACCCCTCCGCCAACATTTCATCGCGCCATTTGGTACGGTCTTGCGGTGCAAACTGCCATACAGCACCGTTGTTTTCGGTATTGGTAAACATCAAATTCCACTCGGCGGGCGAGTCGCTTTGCTCCATAATTTTATAGCGGCGCAACTCCAAAATAATAGATAAAGGATTAATCAGTACCGGACACGCCTCCACACAGGCATTGCAAGTGGTACAGGCGTTGATTTCTTCGCGCGAGATGCGGTCGTGGAGGCTTTTGCCGTCATCGTAGCCCGCACCGTGTTGTTTTTCCAACGCTGTCTTTTCTTCTAAGCGGTCGCGCACGTCCATCATTATTTTTCGCGGCGACAATTTTTTACCCGTTTGGTTGGCAGGACACTCGGCGGTGCAGCGTCCGCACTCGGTACACGTATATGCCGACAACAGTTGTTGGCGGGTCAAATCTTCTACATCTTTGGCTCCGAAGCGCGGGGCGGCATCGGAAGGAGGCGGTGCTGCTGCCGAAGGGTTCAGCATCAAGGCTACTTCTTGCGCCACCGCCGGCATATTATTCATCTTACCTTTGGGCTGCAAAGGGGCAAAGTAAGTATTGAAAAAAGCGAGGATAATATGTAAATGTTTGGAAAACGGCAGATATGTTAAAAAAGCAAGCACCACCGTCAGGTGTCCCCACCAACCCAAGCGTTCTATAAAATGCAGTGTATTTTCGCCCAAACCACCGAACAAAGCAGGTCCCAACCACGAACTGATTGCCAGATTGCCCGTAGAAGGGTAGTGGGCAGGGTCGAGTTGTTGTAATACAGTATCAGCTCCGTTCATCATAAATATAAACGTAATGAGGAGTATTTCGAGCAACAAAATAATATTACCGTCCAACTGCGGAAAACCCTTCATTTCGGCTTTCCAAAAGCGCGGCACTTTGAGCAGATTGCGCCGCGCCAAAAATACAAAAGTTGCTACCAACGCCAAGACCGACAATATTTCGATGCTACTGATAACAGCAGTATAAAGCCCGCCCAAAGGCTTTGCGAAAATGCGGTGTTTGCCGAGCAAGCCATCTGCTACAATTTCAATCATTTCTATTTGTGTAAACAGAAAAGCGACATAAATAAACAGGTGAAACACGGCAGGAATCCAGTTTTTAAACATTTTTTTCTGTCCCAATGCCACCAACAACACATTATTCCAACGCTCACCCGTAGTGCCTACGTCTATATGTGTTTCTTTACCGCGCCGTATGTTGCGTATTACATCGCCAAACCGCCGCGATGCCATATATGCTGCGCCGCCGCCGAGTGCTACGAATGCCACTTGTTGTAGAATTGATGCCATAAAATATTGAATAATGAATGATAAAGATAAAAACGTTTGATGCACAACACCGCGTAAAAATATTACATTTTTGAGAGCTTCGCTAATTTTTCTTTCTATTGAACCTATTAAAATTTTTGGAACAGGTTTTAAAAAAGAATCTAAAACAGTATCTAAATGTCTGAACCTTGATTTTCAGGATTCAATGATTTTTAGGATTTTTAGAGTGCATCGGGGTCGTTATCGGCTGCGAGGGTAACTTTGTCAAAGTTCGAACTTTGACAAAGTTGAGAAGTTGAGATAAAAAAACCTCCCTCCTGTGAAATGGAAGGATTGAGAGAGGTAAAATGGCTGCACCTAAAGAATTGCTACCCTCAGCAGGATATACATCGTGCTGCACCTAAAGAATTGCTACCCTCAGCAGGATATACATCGTGCTGCACCTAAAGAATTGCTACCCTCAGCAGGATATACATCGTGCTGCACCTAAAGAATTGCTACCCTCAGCAGGATATACATCGTGCTGCACCTAAAGAATTGCTACCCTCGGCGGGATATATATCGTGGTTCACCTAAAGAACTGCTACCCTCGGCAGGATAGGTATCGTGGTTCACCTAATAAATTACTACCCTCGGCAGGATAGGTATCGTGGTTCACCTAATAAATTGCTACCCTCGGCGGGATATACATCGTGCTACACCTAAAGAATTGCTACCCTCGGCGGGATAGGTATCGTGCTGCACCTAAAGAATTGCTACCCTCGGCGGGATAGGTATCGTGGTTCACCTAATAAATTGCTACCCTCGGCAGGATAGGTATCGTGCTGCACCTAAAGAATTGCTACCCTCAGCAGGATAGGTATCGTGGTTCACCTAATAAATTGCTACCCTCGGCGGGATAGGTATCGTGCTGCACCTAATAAATTGCTACCCTCGGCGGGATAGGTATCGTGGTTCACCTAATAAATTGCTACCCTCGGCGGGATAGGTATCGTGGTTCACCTAAAGAATTGCTACCCTCGGCGGGATAGGTATCGCACTGCACCTAAGAAAGTGCTACCCTCGCTGATAACTTTGTCAAAGTTCGAACTTTGTCAAAGTTGGATAAAATATTTCTTGATGACCTACGTTATAAAAACGGCGATTTTGCCAATCACTCATAAAAAACATTTTTTTCCACGATGAGTATCAAACGATTTTTAGACCTCTCGCGCCGCCTGAGTGCCGCCGAGATGGAAAATGCCGTTGCCGCCCTGCGCGACTGCAAAAATCACCTGAGCCGTTTTGCCGTAAGCCTGAGCGATGAAGAACGCAAAGGCAAACGCACCGTTGCCGAAGGGCGCGAAGGTTATGTGCGCGAACTCTGGCGCATCAGCCACGAATACGAAAGCGAGTTGCCGCGCAGTTTTGCACTCACCGACTACACCGCCCTCTTGGAGCTGTACGACGAATGGAAACGCCTCAAAGTGCTGGCGGAAGAAACGGCAGAACTCATAGATGACACCGTGCTGGCTTTGGGGGTGGAGTTGATGAGCCACACCGATTTGGCGCACCGCTCTTTGCAGAACGCCCGCGACCTGAATGCGAGTTTAGACCGCGCCTTGGAAAGTATTGACGACTACAACCGCCGTTATGTGACCGATGCCCCCGCACCGCCGCCTGTAGCACCGCCCGCCGAGCCGGAAGTATAGGCGAAAAGCACGAAAGATGCCAACTGACGAGTTGCCGATACCTACCAGAGGTATCGGCAACTTTTATTTTATTGCGTGTTTTATTTTCTGTTTTTTCCTAAAAAAAACTTGCACGCTTTTTATTAAAGCGTTATATTTGCCGTTAGGGAGTGCGGTTTTGTCTTTTTATCACTGAAAAAAACTTACTTGTCTCCCTGTTTTTTATCATTTATCACTAAAAAATGTTTTTAACCCATGAAACAAAAAAATTCCCTCGCGCGTAGTGTTACGCACATGATGTACCCCCCCTCATCGTTTCATCTTTTAAAATATGCGGCGATGCTTCTATTCGTAATCTTTTGTAACAAGGGCAGGCTGCACGGGCAGGATATATATGTAGATGCTGCGTTAGGCAATGATGCTAATGTGGGTACGCTTGTTTCGCCTATTCAAAGCCTAGCAGAAGCCTCCCAGCGTATTAATGACCTTATTCTTAGTAAATTTTCTTCTACCAACTGCGACAACCTCGCTACCACCACTTATAACAATACTACGCCTATCCGCTTGTTTTTAAATACAGCAAACCCACACACAGGGCAAATTCATATTCGTAATTTACACCCTTGTCTGAATGCAGCCAATGCAAATGATGCAAATATAGGCAATGCTACGCCTCAAGATGCCAATGTAGAAATACTTCCTTATGGCGGCGGCACTACCGCCCAAATTCTGGCGTTTCCTTCTACTAATTATAATATTTCTGCTGCCATTTTAGTGGAAGGAGTAGGGGGCGTACATATACAGAACTTAGACCTACAGCCTGCCGACAATGCGGAGGTGCGCTATGGTGTGTATTTTTTTGGCAACTACATAGCTGCCGATTTGCAGAATTGTAGTGTAGAAGATAGCGAAATTCACAGTTTTGACGAAACAGGGATTTTGGTATCAAGTTATAACAGTTTTCCAACCGAAGCAACCTTTGGTTATGATAATATCTATATTGCTGATTGCGAGATACACAACAACCCCCACTATGGCATTAGTATAGAGGGCAATATGCGGGCATATAATGAAAATCTTACTTATCCGAACAGCAATGTAATGATAGAACGCTGCTTAACCTACGATGCGAACGGCGTATTTAATACCTCACCTGACCCTGATGCTGAAAAATACAGCCATTCGGGAGTGGTATTAAAGGTACTCGGCACACAAAGCGGCACTATACAGCGTTGCGTATCCTGTGACAACGGCGACAATAACAATGGTCCTTCGGGTCCGGTGGGCATCTGGACTTGTTTTTCGGACGGCATTACCATACAACATTGCGAGTCGTATAACAATAAATCTATGACACGAGACGGCGGCGGCTTTGATTTTGATTACAGTGTCACGAACTCCACACTTCAATACAATTATTCGCACGATAATATAGGTCCGGGCATACTGATTGCGCAGGGTTATGATTGCGGTATGCTGGCTGCGGGTATGCCGAATATCAACCATAATGGCAATGTCATTCGCTACAATGTAAGTCAAAATGATGCGCAATATGCTTATGTGCCGGGTGGAGAGAATGGTTTATTACCTGCCGTTATTAATGTCCCACAAACCGACCCCTTGTGGCCCATTAACGGGGCTTTGTTGGAATCGGCGAGTTTGTATATGTGGACAGCGGGAGTAATTCCTTGCGAGAGTGGGGACTTAGATATTTCGGTGAACAATACACAAATCTACAACAATGTTTTTTATAGAGCACACAGAGGAACAGAGCACGACTATCCTGTTTTTTGGATAGCGGGCAGCAGTTTTTATGAAGTAAGTCTTGAAAATAATATTTTTGCTAGCACCACCGAAAATGAACGATTGGGTTATTTGACTTGTACTGCTACCGATATGGTATTTGAACACAATAATTACTGGCGTGGCGGTGAAGCCCCTTTATTTTTTGCAGATGAGGGTTGCTTTGCGCCGTCCATTTCCTTTGAAGACCTGCAAGGGCAGTATAATGCCGGAAATGCGAATAATTTTGAAACCTCAACAATGAACAATACCCCTACTTTTACGCTTGCCGACCCGCAATTATTAGATGCCGGAAATGCGGGTACGGCTTATGACGGAGCGGGCGTGCAGAATTTGGGGAATTTTGAAAATACGCTACGCGACCATTTACAAAATTTTTATCAAATAGAAAGCACCTCGCTTTTGAGAAACAACGGCACCGATACGCCCTTGAATTTAACGGACTTTTTTGGCACGGAAGTAGCGCAAGAGACGATGCCCGAAATAGGCATACACGAATTGTTGTCCTGTACGCCTCCCCTGCCTGATATGCAAGTGAGCATCTGCCCCACCGATGCACTTTTCAATTTGGCACAATTTATAAAAGACAACAACCTGCCCGAAAACGGTAACTGGACTTTGAACGGCGCACCTTTAACCAACCTCAACATCAACCCCGCCGTATCCGCCACCTACGCCAACCAATATGTATATACTTTGGAAGAAAACGGCTGCACCCCCAACAGTTTTACGCTTACCTTTGCGGTAGATGCGGGTTGCACCGCCGCTTTTTGTGATGTGGGTATCACTTACCAACTCACCACTCCCAAAACCCTCAATGGCACTGCCTATAACTGGAACACCGCCACCGGAGACGAAAGCCTCATCAACGCCGATATTATCGTACCCAACGGCTGCACCCTCACCATTAGCGGGCAAACACTGAACTTCGGACCTTTGGGGCGCATCGTGGTGCAGGCGGGCGGCAACCTGATTATCAACGGCGGCTCAGTGCTACAAAGTGCAGGCGATTGTATGTGGCAGGGAATACGGGTAGAGGGCAACAACGGTGCCGCACCTTTCGGCAGTATTTTTATACAAGTGGCTACTATCCGCGATGCCCTCATTGGGGTAGCTTTGCAGGGAACACCCGTGTATGATTGGGCACAATTAGACGCTACCCTCCCTTTGAGTAGCATCAATAATCCCGACCCTTTGGGCAATAACAACGGCGGCGGGCAATTTAATTTGGGCGGCAGCATAGCTTTAATGAGCAGAGCCGTTTTTATCAATTGCTACAAGGGTATTCAGGCGGTGGGAAATATATGGTTGCCTACTGATGTTTCCGAAATTTATCAATCTAGTTTTTCACACACCGGACTATTCAAATATCCCTTTAACTATGCTGCTTCTTGGGGCATAGGCATACAGGGGCTTACGGTGGCTACATTAGATATTGGCGGGCAAAATACTTTTAATAATTTGCGTATAGCAGTGGATTCTTACGCCAATCGGTTTTTACATGTTGAGAACAGTTTCTTTAATGATTGCCAAAGAGGTATTTACGACCGCGCTTTTCAGGGGGTAGCATTTGAAAACAACGAGGGGGCAGTGATAGAAAACAATACCTTCAACCGTTGCACCCGCAGCATCTATCTGCAAGGGCAAAATGGCGGTATTTTTGGCAATACCATCGACGATAACGGCAATATCGGCGGCGATTTGGGTATTACGCTCGTGGGAACAGATATACAGGTAGAAAACACCAACCGCATCAATCGTCAGACGCAGGGCTTGTATTGTGTAAATGGCGCAGCCCACCTGAACCAAGTGCGCAACAATGAATTTAGCAACAGCACTTCTGCCGCCATACGCACCTACGGCGACAACAGCAATATGGACATCTGGTGCAATAATATACAAGGCTACGGCGGCGGCATACGCGCCACAGGCACCCTGAAAATACAGGGTGATTGTGCCGGATTAGTTGATGACAACTTCGTACCGCTCAATGTATTCGGCTGCCATAGCAATGTATTGGGCAATACCCTCACCTGCGGTGTCAGTTTTTCCGACATCAACAGCAATACCAATGCCGCCTTTACTTATTGGTATCGCGACGACGAGAACCTGCCCAACAATATACCCCCTATTGTCACCTACCCCAATGAGTGGGTCGGCTCGGTAACTGTAGCACCTTGTGAACCAAATTTGAACCCGCAAGACCGTTGCGGCAGGTTGCCGCTATTGAGCGAAGCGCAAATCTGTAACCTGCCCACCCTGCAAGAGCAAGTAGAGGGGGCTGCGCAACAAATTGTTTTATCTGCGCCGCCACCAACAGTGGCAAGGGCTGCACACGCTGGTGGCTTGTGTGCCCGACCGCCTGAGCAGCCGCCTTTTGGTATCGCATTACCTCAAAAAAGGCGAATACAACACCGCCCGCAGCACCCTCAATACCTTGCCGGCGGGTTCGGCGGCAGCAGCCCCGCATAGCGAAGCCTTAGACGACTACTATTTTCGCAGCTACTACCACACGCTATTGGATATAGCAGAAATCGGCAAAACACCTGCCGAAATGAGTACGGCGCAGCAAACTACCTTTGAATACATCGCCGACACCCCTACCTTTATAGCAGCCAAAGCCAAAAGCCTCTTGGAAACTTTCCGTCAGGCGCATTATGAGATGGCAGAGCCGCCCGCCGAGGATAGTTTGGCTTATTTGCCCTCCGGCTGCCAAGCCGCCGACCCCGACAGCGATGCAGACGGTATTTGCGATGCCTTTGATGTATGCAGTAGTGGCGACGACCTGCAAGATGCAGACGGCGACTTTATCCCCGATGCCTGCGATGCGTACCCCGCTTGCGCACGATTTTACGACCTGCGCCGCAGCTACCTGAGCGGCGACAGCCTGCACTACCACGCCACGCACCATATTCGGAGTGCCGACAGCGTGGCAGCGGGTGCGAGTGCCGAGTACCGAGCAGGAACATTTATAGAATTGCTACCCGGCTTTATAGCGACCCAAGGTAGCTATGCTTTGGCAACTATTGAGCCTTGCGAGGCGGCAGCCAAAACTACAAGTAGCACCAAACTCAATGATACAAAATCCGATAAAACCCTTAGTGTATATCCCAATCCGAGTATAGGTATTTATACCTTTGAGTTGCCTCCAACCAAAAATACTACTATATGGCAACTAAGTATTAAAAACATACAGGGAAATATTGTATATCAGGCTTCTATTAACGGAACACGCTATATTTGCAATATAGCTCATTTGCCTGCGGGTATGTATGTATATGAGTGTGCTAATGGAACGGATTGGTGGAGCGGTAAAATAGTGTTGATGAAGTAATATTTTTTATAAAAGCAGAACTACCCTTGCGGTAGTTCTGCTTTTTCATTTTCTTAAAATTATAAATATCATGAAAAAGATAATATTACTTGTATTGCTCTTATGCAATCATTGCTGCATAGCTCAAAGTTTTTTTCAAAAAAATTTTGCCATAACAGATATTCAAAATGGAAAAGGAATAATAATGCTGTCTGATGGTCAATACTTGGCTTATGGTTCAAATTTTGACTGGTCAGATAAGAACTGGCAAGGTTTTATTATATCATTGAGTGCAGAAGGCGACACTTCTAATAGAATTGCTATCAATCCTTGTGATACGCTTGTTTATGAAAGTGCAGGACTGCAAAGTATAGCAAACAACAATGAGGGCATCTATTGTTTTGTGGGAGCAGAGCTAAGTTACAGTGAAGCAGACCAATCTAGAATAATTACCTGTTTTTATAAAAATAATGAATTATTATCTATTAAAGCCATAGGTGATAATTCTAAGGTGACTTACCCCTACACAATTATATCAACGGAAGATGGAGGCTTTTTGATAGGGGGCTATATGTATGAATACGGCTTGGAGGAGTATTTTTGGCAACCCTACTTAGTAAAAATAGACCACAATGGAAATCTACTCTGGGATAAGGTCATAGAGGGGTATATAGGGAATAATCGTATTGCACAATTAATAACATTGCCTAATGGTAATTATTTAGCTACTTGTACAATAAATTGGTTTGTACAAGAAAGCTCAGATATAGCTTTGATAGAATTTGACTCTCAGGGAAATATCATCCATCAACATGTTATTGATTGGGAAACTTTTGAATCTATGCAATCCATTACTATTGATAGTTTGGGCTATGTATATGGAATGTATGCTGATTTAAATGCAGATACTGCCTGTATTGTAAAACTTGCTCCTTCGACTTATGATATAATTTGGAAGAGTAAAAATTTAATGAAAGATTGCAGTCTGACGACTCCAACAATTTTGCCCAATGGCGATATAGTTATGTCAGGTTGTACCTATATTGAAAATAGTATTACCATACAAACGACTATCAGTAAATTAGACAAGGAGGGAAATCTGCTTTGGCAGCGTCTGTACGGCGGCGAGAAAGACGACTACGGCTATGCCCTCTTGCGCGATACAGACGGCACACTCTGGGTAACGGGCAGATACGAAAGTGGTTTAGAGAGTGTGCCCGTGTATGATGAGCAGGGTAATTTTATGTTCAACGGCGGTCGTGCCAATGTATATTTGCTGCATACCAATTGCTTGGGCTTGTTGGAAAATCCCAACATTACCTTCCAAAGCACCCAAAACGGCACTGATGTCACTTTCACCGCCGACACCTTGGGCTTTCGGGGCGAGCCGTATAGTTTGTGGTGGGACTTCGGCGATGGCAGCGAACCAGAGCCTACCTTGGCAGGCACTACACAGCAGCACGTTTATGCCCAAGACGGCGTATATTGGGCAACGCTCACCGCCTACTTCTGTGATACCCTGAGCGTGGGTCAGTGCATACGCATCGGCACCACCGAGCAATGCCCCGAAGAATGGACAGTGGGCAACGAAACGATGCCGCCGCTCACAGGCAACCACATCGCCGCCACCTACACCGCCGCCGACCATACCCTCCACTTTTGGGCGGAGCTACCGCCTTGCGAGGCACAACTCTACGATGTAAGCGGCAAAATGGTGGAGCAAGCGCAGTTTTCGGGCAGTCGCTGGCAGTTGCCGAGTTTGCCGCAGGGGGTGTATTTTTACCGTATTTTCACCCAACACTCCAAAACCCCCTCGCCGATGGAAAATTTGTCGCTCCTTAAATGCTTGCTGCCTTCAAAAGGCTAAGAGGGACTGAGGGAGGTGAAATTCACACAATGTAACTTTTATCACCGAATCTCAACAAAAATCGCAACATCTTTGCACCATAAAACAACAGTAATGGATTTTTTAGGTTATTTATCTGCGGTACTCATCGGTGTTTCGCTCGGACTTATCGGAAGCGGTGGCAGTATTCTCACAGTGCCGGTGTTGGTGTATTTGTTTGGAGTTGATGCAGTGCCTGCTACGGCGTATTCTCTTTTTATTGTGGGGCTTACGAGTGCAGTAGGTGCAGTTTCTTATTTCAAAAAAGGATTGGTAAATATAAAAACAGCAGTTATTTTTGGTATTCCTTCCATTATCGCCGTATTTCTTACTCGTGCTTACTTAGTACCTGCTTTGCCAAAAGAATTATTTCGTGTAGGAGATTTTGTGATGAGCAAATCTATTTTTTTGCTTATTTTATTTGCGGTGCTGATGGTGGCTGCGGCGTTTAGTATGATAAAAAAAGGAAAAACACCTGCCGCCGACACTGATACCACACAGCAGCAATTCAACTATCCGCTTATATTTACAGAAGGAGCAGTGGTGGGTACGCTCACCGGATTAGTGGGGGCAGGCGGTGGTTTTTTAATCATTCCGGCTTTGGTGCTGTTGAGCAAACTGCCGATGAAAGAAGCCATCGGTACTTCTTTGGTGATTATCGCCGCCAAGTCGTTGTTGGGATTTTTGGGCGAAAGCGACCTGCAAGCTATGAACTGGTACTTGCTGCTGGGAGTATCACTTTTTGCAATAGCGGGGATTTTTATTGGCAGTGCCCTCTCCAAAAAAATAGACGGCACACAACTAAAACCCGCTTTCGGTTATTTTGTATTGGCAATGGGCGTTTATATTATTATTAAAGAATTGTTTTTTCATTAAATACACCGTCTGCAATATTGATTTATCAATACCATCATTTCAATTTAAAAAAAGATTACAAACTACATTATTAACTATTTCCATATTATACAAGTATGACAGTAGAACAAATTTATACCGGTTGTTTGGCACAAGGTGCTTATTACATTGTGTCCAACGGCGAAGCCGCCATCGTTGATCCTTTGCGCGAGGTGCAACCTTATTTGAACCGTTTAGAGCGCGACGGTGTGCGCCTGAAATACATTTTTGAAACCCATTTTCACGCCGATTTCGTGAGCGGGCACTTGGATTTGAGCCGCAAAACCGGCGCACCCATCGTTTATGGTCCTACCGCCGTTCCTGCTTTTGATGCCATCATTGCCACAGACGGACAGGTTTTTGACCTCGGAAACGTGAAAATAAAAGTGTTGCATACCCCCGGTCACACGATGGAAAGCAGTACCTTTTTGCTCATTGACGAAAACGGCAAAGACCACGCTATTTTTAGTGGTGATACACTCTTTTTGGGCGATGTGGGTCGCCCTGATTTGGCACAAAAAGCCGCCAATCTCACACAAGAGCAATTAGCAGGATTATTGTATGACAGTTTGATGAATAAAATAATGCCTTTGGCTGACGATGTTATCGTATATCCGGCGCACGGAGCAGGTAGTGCTTGCGGCAAAAATATGATGAAAGAAACCGTAGATACATTAGGACATCAAAAAGAAATGAACTACGCTCTCAATCAGCCCAACAAAGATGCTTTTATAGCAGCAGTGATTGAAGGACTTACACCGCCACCCGCCTATTTTGGTATGAATGTGGCTATGAACAAAGGCGGCTACACCAACTTTGATACGGTACTGTTGCAAGGTATGCGTGCGCTGAATGTAGAAGAATTTGAAGTAGCTGCCGAGCACGGCGATGCCCTCATTTTGGATACGCGCAACCAAAACGATTTTGCCAAAGGATTTATTCCTCAGTCTATCAATATCGGTTTAGACGGCGACTTTGCGCCTTGGGTAGGTGCTTTGATTATGGACGTAAAACAACCTTTGTTGTTGGTGACACCGGAAGGCAAAGAAGAAGAAACCATTACCCGCCTGAGCCGTATTGGTTTTGATAATGCGCTGGGCTACCTAAAAGGAGGTTTTGAGGCGTGGCAAGCTGCCCAAAAAGAAAGCGACACCATTGACCGCATTACGCCGCAACAATTTGCCGAGCGCGTAAAAATCGGCGAAAGCGTAGTAGTAGATGTACGCAAAGAAAGCGAATATGCCGCCGAACACATCGAAGAGGCATACAGCAAGCCTTTAGCCTACATCAACGACTGGATAAAAGACATCAACCCGCAACAACATTTCTTTTTGCATTGTGCCGGCGGCTACCGCAGTATGATAGCAGCGAGTATTTTGCAGGCACGCGGTTACCGCAACTTTACCGAAGTACAGGGTGGTTATAATGCCGTTGCCAAAGAAACTAATATTCCTACCACCGACTTTGTGTGCCAAAGTAAGGTGATGAAATAAAACATTGTCAGGTTGATTTATAGTTAAGAAAGATAGGTATTTCATTGATAAGAAAAGAAGAAGTCTCGTAAACAAAAAGGCTGCGAAGCAGTAATTTCTATTACACACTTGGCAGTCTTTTTTGTGTTGTAATGAGATGATAAATAATAGGCTTATTTTTGTGCTAATTATTATAGCATCTAAAAAAAATACTAATCATCATGAGCGAAATACAATGCTGTATTACCGACTGCAACAATCCTTTTGACCAACAATATTGGGATAATTTATGGCAGCAGCAACAAACCGGCTGGGATTTGGGCGCGGTATCGCCGCCTATCCAACATTTTATAGACGGCTACCCGCATAAAGATGCCGCTATCCTCATTCCGGGCTGCGGGGCTGCTTACGAAGCCGAATATCTGGCGCAACAGGGCTTTACGAATATCACTCTGTTGGATATTTCGCCTACGGCGGCAGCATTGTTGCAACAAAAATTTGTCGGTTTTCCGACGGTGCGCGTGTTGCAGGGCGATTTTTTTGCTCATACCGACACTTACGACCTCATCATTGAGCAAACTTTCTTTTGTGCATTGCCGCCAGTGATGCGGCAGCGATATGTGTGGCAAATGCACCGCCTTTTGAATAAAAACGGTTTGCTGGTGGGGCTTTGGTTTGACAGGGATTTTGAAAACAGCCCTCCTTTTGGCGGCAGTCGCGCCGAGTACGAGGCTTTATTTCAAGGGGCGTTTATACCGCAAAAATGGAATACTAGCGAACATTCCGTTAAAGCGCGGGCAACCTTTGAATTATGGGGCGAGTGGCGCAAAAACGACACCCTTTCCGTGCAATTATTTGAAATAAAAGGCATCACTTGTGTAGGCTGTAAAAATACGGTGAGCCAACATATCGCGGCACTATCGGGCGTACATTCGGTGAGTATGAGCAGTAATTTTTTGGATATACTCACTGTCAGCAATGCGCCGCTACCCATAACGCAGGTGCGCGAAAGTATCGCTTATGAACCCCAATACACAATAGAAGAAATAAGGTTTTAATACCACAACAAAATCGTTTTTTGTATTTTAAAAAGAAAGTAAATAAACATATAAAACTTGTTGATTTGCAACAGCAACTTATGACGACTCTATTAGAAATTATCCGCCAACCTTGGTCCTGGTATGTAGCAGGTCCCCTTATCGGGCTTATTGTACCTACTTTATTGCTCATCGGCAACAAATCTTTTGGTATCAGTTCATCTATGCGCCACATTTGTGCGGCTTGTTTGCCTGCCAATATTCCGTTTTTTCAGTACGACTGGAAAAAAGAAATATGGAATTTGTTTTTTGTAGCAGGTATTTTAATAGGTGGTTTTATCAGTATGCAATGGTTGTCCAATCCCGAAAGCATCATCATAGACCCGCGCTTGTCGGCAGAACTCAGCACTTATGGCATTACAAAAATTGAAGGATTAGTACCCGAACAATTATTTAATTGGAGCGATGTATGGACAGTGCGCGGTTTTATAATGACGGTAATCGGCGGCTTATTGGTAGGTTTTGGCACACGCTATGCCGGAGGTTGTACCAGCGGGCACGCTATTATGGGGCTTTCTACCTTGCAACTACCTTCTTTAATCGCCACTATTTGTTTTATGGTAGGCGGTTTTATCAGTGCCAATTATATCTTGCCTTTTATTCTTTCTTTATAAAAAATAGCACTTAATCTCGTTTTTATATTGTAAAAAAAGCGTCCCGCGATGAGCAGAGACGCTTTTTTTTATTTAAAAATCAATAAAAAAATACACTTCAACCGAATTATTTATTATCGCTGTAATTCTATCATTCCTGAGAAACGCTCTTTTTTACCATTCATTATATATTCTACCACATAGAAATAAGTGCCTTCGGCAACAACTTCCCCTTTATTTTGCAAAGTACCGTTCCACGAAAGCGAATGTTGATTGGCGATTTCGTCTTCTTCCAATATAACTTTTCCGAAGCGGTCGAATACAATCCATTTTACTGCTTGCATAGCAGGTACAGTATTGATAAAGAAGCGGTCATTTGCGCCGTCACCATTAGGCGAAAAACCGGTAGCTACTTGGCGTTGTATATCTTCTATCGGCGAAAAACCAATCACTTCATCGCGTACTTCAATACCCACTGCGGCACGGTGTACAACTTCGCCTTGCCGTGAAATGGAATAAGTAAAATAATCTTCGCCTATGAAGTCATTAGCGGGCTGATACACAAATTGCTGGTTGGCATTAAATTCCAAAGTACCGTGCTGTGGCATCGTGAAATAAGCAACGAAAGTGCCTTCGGGCATTGCATCGTTAGCAAATACATCTAATACGGCAGGAGCATTTTTATATATACTCAAATGGTCGTCGGCAGGCATTGCTCCCAATTTTGGGCAGTCGCCGATGCTGATATACACAAAGTTAGAGGCACATTCGCCGGCGGTGTTGCAACTGATAATTTCGAGTGTATCTACCGAAGCAGTAGTATTTTCGGGAACGGTATATAAAATGCAGCCACTTGGCAACAATTGAGTGCTTGCACCGATAACACTGATAATTTGGCTCACCGAAGCGTCTTCAATTTCGCATACTTGCGGGCATACTACAGCTGTTTCGCCGGGTTCTAAACATACTTCACTGGGCAAACTACATATTTCGGTTTGGTTCAATACAGTAATGGTTACTAAAGCTACATCACAAACACCGGTATTGGTGCAGCAAACGGTATATTCAAAAGTGGCGACTCCCGTAAAATTGAAACTCGGCGAATAAATCACCAAATTATTAAGAATAACCGCCGAACCCGAACTGGGGGTGCTGATATTGGTAATCACCGCCGAACCGCAGTCAGCAGGCAATAAATCATTTGCCAATACATTGATACCGATAGAAATATTGTAAGGCGTTTGTACAAAATCATCTACCGCAAAAATAAATGAGCCGTCACAATTACCGATTTGAATATCCAAAGCAATGGTTTGAGTAGTACCTGTATTGTCGGTAGCAGTGAGCGTAAGCACATCGTTGGTGAGGGTAGTAGCCAAAGGCGCATACAACAAGCAATTGTTTTGAATTTGTACCACTGCACCCAAGGCACTGTGAATAGAGTTATAAGTAAAATTGTCGGTTAAATCGCAAAAAGTAGGACAAATAGCGATGGAATGACCAATTTCTACACAATAATCATTAGGCTCGGAGCAGGGATTTGGCAAACAAGGAACATCAAAAGAAACGGTTTGTGAGCAGCCTGCTCCATAGTGCAATGTAGCCTCATAGCTGCCGCATACCAAACCCGTAAAATGAACCGTATTGTTATTGATGGTAGTAGTGGCATAAGGATAATTAAAATCCACACTGTATTGCGAAATACCCGTCGGCAAATCTACTGTGAGCGTAGCCGTACCATTGTAAGTACCGATAATTGTACCTTGAGTGGTAATTTGTGTGTCGGCATTGCAATCTTCTTGTAAACAAGGAATATATACTACTACATTTTGGCTGCAACCGTTGCCGAAATTTACAGTGAGTGTGCGCGAACCACAGCACAAGCCGCTCAATGACAGAGTATTGCCGTTTTGTGTAACAGCGCCGCCTTCGGAGTAATTATAGGTATAGGTGCTTACACCTTCGGGTAAGGTTAAAGTCACTTGCGCGCTGCCATTGCAAGCAGCAGTGGGCGTACCGATTGTATTTAATGTGTTAAACGTCAAATTACAGGAAGTCTGGCAAGCGGTATAAAAAGAGATGTCTTTGGTACAATTGCCGTATTGTACCTGAATACTATGGCTGCCGCAGCATAATCCGCTCAACGACAACACATTTCCATTTTTAGATACTGTTCCGCTTTCATTGAAAGTATAGCTGTAATCGCCGCCGGAGGGCAAAGACAAGGTAACTTGGGCAGAAGCATTGCAAGTACCCACCGTTCCATCGTTGGTAGCAACGCTGTATGTAAAATCGCTGCCTCCGCTTGGCGCAATACTAAACGGAAACTGCTGCGAAGTTCCATCTTGATAATATACATAAAACGTGTAATTACCCGCACACAAACCGGTTACTGTCAAATTGCTGCCACTGGCACTCACATTGCCTGCCGAAGGCGACAACATATAGTTGAATGTGCCAAAAGCCGCCGGAACACTAAGGGTATAAGCTCCACTGCAAGGCGAGCAAAAATCTATGTTAATATCGCCGCGACTTTGTACCACCGCTGTTCCTTGTGCATCGTGCCCGACATAGGTAAACCAAGTGGACATACCATACTCTGTATTGAAGTCGTTGGCGGCAGTACCTACCTGAGTGGTATATTTATTACCATCAGTATCTTGTGTGAGATAAAGCTCCCAGCCATCAAAATAAGAACCTGCGCCACCAGTGAGGCGGCTTTTTTTGCCGTCATTGCCCGAGTCCATTGTATAATACGTCCAGTTCAAATAATTCAAACCGACATTGGAAGGGTCGCCTTTATAATGTGGCGGATTCGACATAGCTTCCCAAGTGGCATAGTCCATTTTATTTTTAAACCACACATCGGCTGCCCACATTTTGGAGGGGTCGTCTTTATTGACCAACACACCTGTCAAATGAGCAGTACCATCGGGAAATTCTTCAAATTTTCCCGAATTACTGTCAAAAAAATATTGTGGGCTTCCGGCAATATCTGCCAAATAAAAAGCGTGGTTATCAATGCCCGTATAAGCCTCTATACATTGCTCATTAGAGCAATTTTGCGCCCATACTACGGACTGCATCAGCGAAAGAATCGCAAAAAACAATACAAATTTTCTCATTATTTGTAACAATTTTAAAATAAATAATATCTACTTAGCTTAGAAAGAAAATCATGTGGGCAATAAATTTTAACCCACATGATATATCCTTCAGATAAATAAAGTAGTAGTTATTCAATCATAGTTCTGGTATGTTTCTAAGTAAGGTTGAAAACAAAGTTCAACGATTTATTTGGTATCAGCAACACTTAGTATTGGCACAAAATGTCTAAAAAGCACCATTTGTCTCTTTATCAATGAGTTATCATATTGATTTTATATAGTAAAATAAGGAAGATACTTATCATTTTATTTTAAAATCTCTTTAAATGATATAAATCACTTTTAGACAAAAGATGTCTGCTAATATATGTATAATTTTTATTTATTAAAGTATTATTTAAAAAAACAATAAAAAAAACTATAATGTTTTTTTACTGGCAACTAATTTACTTGAATATTTATTTGAAAATAAATGCCTGTTATTATAGTTTTGTCGTCAAACAATAATAAAAATATCTTTCTTGAGATGCCTGATTTTATAGATACTCCTTTGTCGGTTTTGGTACAAAACTACCATCTGCAGGCACAACCCGAAACAGCCATAGGTATGGCTAAATATATGAAAAATCATTTTCTGTTTTTGGGTATTACTTCGCCGCAAAGAGCCTCGTTGAATAAGACATACTTTGACCAATATGGCGTACCTTCGGCATCGGCAGCTTTGTCGGCGGCAGTGCAGCTATGGCAATTGCCGCAGCGTGAATTTCAATACTTGGCGGTAGATGTGATGAAAAAAGCCAAAAGTGCGCACTTGGAAGAAAGTATAGGAATTATAGAGCAACTTATTACAGAAAAATCGTGGTGGGACTCTGTTGATCACCTGTCGGGTGCGCTGATAGGCGATTATTTTAAACGCTATCCGCAGCATATAGAGCCGATAATACTGGAGCACTGGAACAAAAGCTCTAATATTTGGTTGCAGCGGGTTTCGCTTATTTTTCAATTGTCATACAAAGAAAAAACACATTATGAGGTGCTGGAAGAATGTATTGCGCATTGCCAATATTCAAAGGAGTTTTTTGTACAAAAAGCCATTGGTTGGGCATTGCGCAATGTAGCCCGCCACGACCCCGCTTTTGTGCGTGCTGTGGTTGCCAAATATCACCTTGCGCCTTTGAGCCGCCGCGAAGCCCTCAAACATATCGGCGAGATATAAGCGGTGAGAAAAATTTATTTACCTAAAAAAACAGGCGGGCGTTTTTCTAAAAAAGCCGTTACGCCTTCCTGATAATCATAAGTTTGTGCAGCCTGTGTCTGGAGGCGGTCTTCAAGCACCAATTGCTGCTCCAAATTTTGGGTAAGTGAAGCATTGAGAGCTGCTTTGGTAAATGCCAAAGCGCGGGTGGGCATTGCTGCGAGTTGTTCGGTAATGCTGCGAGTTTCGCTGTCAAAAGAGTCGTCTTCTGCTACTTTGTAAATCATTCCGAGCCGCTCCGCCTCCTGCGCACTTACGCGCTCGCCGAGCATCATAAAAGCAGCAGCTTTGGCAAAACCCACCAAACGCGGCAAAAAATAAGTGCCGCCACTGTCGGGTATCAAGCCGATTTTGCTGAACGCCTGTATGAAAGAAGCCGAGCGGCGTGCTATTACTATATCGCAAGCCAAAGCCAAATTAGCACCGGGCTCCGGCAGCTACGCCGTTTACGCCGCACACCACTGGTTTGGGCAATGCCCGCAAGCGGCTCACTATCGGGTTGTAATGCTCCTGCAAAATGGTGGGCAAAGGCACTTCATTGACCTCCGCCAAATCCTGCCCCGCACTGAAAGCCTTCCCGCTTCCTGTAATATATACCGCCCGTACAGCATCATTGGCAGCACATTCATCTAAGGCAGCTTGCAGGGCAAATGCCATTTCGCGGTTGAAACTGTTGAGTACTGCCGGACGATTCAGTGTGATGGCAGCATATTTTTTTTCTTCGTCAATGGTAAAAAGGAGCGTATCAGACATATTTTTTTGCAAAGAAATAATCAAAAATAAAAAAAAAATGAATGTACAAAATTACTGTTTTTTTTGTTATTACAACAATTTAAGCACATATTACCTACACGGCAAAAGAAGCGATAGCATAAAAAATAAAAAAGCAAGATGAAGAAAATAGAGAATAAATCAGCTTTTTATAAACTTATTGCCCAATACACACCATAATCTATGGTAGATTTTATACCTTTGCGGGTTAGAACGTTAATTAAAGTCGAGTGATTGCATATATAGAAGGAAAACTTGCCCACATTAGCCCTACTACCGCTATCATAGAATGTAGCGGTATAGGCTATACTTTGCATATCAGTTTATATACATACGAGAAAATACGCTCTGCCACCACTTGCCGCCTTTATGCACATTATTATATTAGTGCAGAGCAAATTCCAACGCTGTATGGTTTTGCTGATGAAGCGGAGCGTATGCTGTTTTTGGAGCTGACCTCTGTATCGGGGGTGGGTACGGCAACGGCGCGTATGATATTGTCCACCTACTCACCCGACGAGGTGCAGCGTGCCATTGTAGGCAATAACCTCAAAATGTTGCAAGCCGTGAAAGGGGTGGGACCCAAAGCCGCACAGCGTTTGGTATTAGAACTCAAAGACCGCCTTGCCAAAACTGCGCTGCCCGAAGAAAATAATTTTTCCGCCACACACAATACTTTTGCCGATGATGCGTTACAAGCATTATCCGCTCTTGGAATTTCTAAAAATCAGGCGGTTCGTGCAGTAAACAGAGCCTTGAAAGACAACCCTTCAGGCATTAACAGCGTACAAACATTAATAAAAGAAGCCCTTAAAATTGTAAGTAGTTTATAATAAGCGGCAAAATGTTATTTGTGTCGTGATGTATTTGTGGAAATAAAATAGATTTCAATTTTACCTGAGAATACCCTAAAAAGCTAAAACAACCGTCAATAACGTGCACTTTACTAAAAAAAGACCCTTTTGGCTCACTTTCTTGCCTATTTTTATAGCGGGCATTGCTATTGCTAATAATGAGCAAAGAAACTATTTATATGAATGGGTAGCTCCCGAAACGGAAAAAGAAAACAGAAGTATGGCACCTGCCGATACCAATGATTTATTGTTTCCGATAGAAGACCGCTACGAAAATTTTTTCTATGATGAAAATCAATGGGAAAATGAAAATTCCTTTGATTTGCAAGATCCGCCCGCCATTCAGCAGCAAGTAGAGTACAATCCAGAAACCAACTCCTACGAAGTAGAAGAAAACGTAGGTGGTTTGCCTTACCGTCCGGGAGCGGATATTCAGTTCAATGATTTTTTGGAGCAATCTAAAAACAAATCACTGTCGGATTATTGGCAAAACCCCAGCAACTCCCTCATTGAAGGCGACAATACAGGCGCGGGAGCAGGCTCTATTTTTGGCAACGGCTTATCCATGAAAAGCGGAGCTTTGGGGCGCGTGTTTGGCGAAGGTTGCGAAGTATCCATCAAACCTACCGGAAATATTGAAGTAGAGATGGGCTTTTCCAAGCAACGTTTGGAGAACCCCACTTTACCGGAGCGCGTGCGCAATCGTCCGGCGCAATTTATGTTTGACGAGAACATCAATATGAGTGCCACGGGCGATGTGTGCGGAAAAATAAAACTCACCACCAACTACAATACAAAATCCACTTTCAAATTCGACCGTCAAATCGGATTGGCATATACCGGCGATGAAGACGACATCATTCAACGCTTAGAAGCGGGCAATATCAACTTTCCTTTGCCCACCACGCTCATTCAGGGCAGCCAGTCGTTGATGGGCTTGAAGTCGGAACTGAAATTCGGGCGTCTGACGGTAAGAAATGTAATTTCACAACAAAACTCCAAACCCAATCAGCTTCGTATAGAAAACGGTGCTTTGGAGCGTGAATTTGAAATTTCTGGATATGATTACGAAGAAGACCGCAACTTTTTTCTCGCACATTATTTTCGCAACCACTTCAACGAAGCATTAGCTTATTTACCTTATATCAATTCGCGGGTAGAAATTACGGATATAGAAGTGTGGATAACGAACCGCAGTGGAGCTACCGAGCGCACCCGAGACATTGTGGCTTTTATGGAATTGGGCGAAAGCGACGTGCGTCCGCTTTGGAATCAGAATGCCATTCAGGTAACCCCCGGCTCCGAATTGCCGGGCAACTACGATGATCCCAAAGTTCCCGGCTACGACTATCAAGCCAACGACCTGCACCGCAAACTCATCGCCTCGCCGGTGGATATTCGCAAAATGGACAGAGCCGCCATTTATCTCGATGCACTCGGCTTGAAAGACGGCGACGACTATCGCATCGCCGAAGCACGTTTGTTGCAGCCCAACGAATACACTTTTGACCCCAAATTGGGTTTTATCTCCCTGAACGTAACCCCACAGGACAATGATATTGTGGCGGTTTCTTTTCGCTATCGCGACAATCTGACGGGAAAAGTATTTCAGGTGGGCGAACTCTCCACCGACATCACGCCCAATTCCAGCAATACATCTTCCACCGAAAACGGACGTGAAAAGCTCATTTTTGCCAAAATGCTCAAAAATGTACAGCAAAAACCCTCCTTGCCGATTTGGGATTTGATGATGAAAAATATATATCGTTTGGGTACTTTTGGCTTAAGTAAAGAAGATTTTCAATTAAATGTATATTATGAAAATCCGGGCAAAGGAACTACGCGCTATTTGTCGGAAGGTAGTTCCACTGAAAAACGCTCCTTGATTAATTTACTCAATTTAGACCGCCTCAATTTACAAAACGACCCCTATCCCGATGGTATTTTTGACTTTATCGACAACATCACCATTTTTACCCGCAATGGTCGTTTGATGTTTCCGGTGATAGAGCCTTTCGGAGCGGATTTACGCACTAAATTTACCGAAAATGAACAGGAAATAGCCGAAAAATACGCATTTGAACAATTATACGTTGATACCAAAATACGCGCTTTGCAAGTGCCCGAAAAAAATCGTTTTGTGATAAAAGGTTCTTATAAATCTTCACAGAGCAATGAATTTACGGTGGGTGCATTTAATTTGCCGCCCGGCTCTATTAAAGTTACTTCGGGCGGTCTCACTTTGACGGAAGGTGTGGATTATACGGTCAATTACAGTTTGGGACGTGTCACGATTATCAATCAGGCTTATCTCAACTCTGCCTTGCCGATAAATATTTCTTTTGAAGACAATACTTTGTTTGGTATTCAGACCAAAACCTTTGCGGGTACGCGTTTAGATTATTGGATTAATAAAGATTTCACGCTCGGAGCTACACATGTTTGGTTGTCGGAGCGACCTTTTACCCCCAAAACCAACTACGGCGACGACCCCATCTCCAACCAAATGGTGGGTTTTGATATGAATTATTTTGCCGAAACGCCCTGGCTCACAAAAGCCCTCGATAAATTGCCACTTATCAGCACCAAAGAACCTTCGAGTGTGAAGATGTACGGCGAGGTGGCGCGTTTTATTCCGGGACACGCCCGCGCCATCGGCAAAGAAGGCACGGTATTTATTGACGACTTTGAAGGCTCGGCAAATGCGATTTCGATGGAATTTCCGCTGACGCGCTGGACGCTGGCAGCCACGCCGCGCACGACCAACAACAGATTTCCCGAAGCCGAACGCCTCAACGACCGTTCTTACGGCTACAACCGCGCTTTATTCAACTGGTACTCCATTGAGCAGGGCAATTTGCAAGGTACAGGCTTTGGCAACAATGTACAGGCAGATGATATTCCGGCTGCGGATAAAGTTTCGCCGTTTTATCGCCGTATCAACATCACCGATTTGTTTCCCACACGTCAGGTGAATGCACAACAGGCTTCTTATTTACGCACTTTAAACTTAGCCTTCTTTCCTCAAAAACGTGGACCCTACAATTTTGACACCGCACCTTCCGATGTGTCGGCGGGTTTAGATGGAGACGGTTTATTGCTTGACCCTGCCAGTCGCTGGGGAGGCATGCAACGCGCTTTGGACATCACCGACTTTGAGCAAGCCAATGTGGAATTTATAGAATTTTGGATGTTAGACCCTTTTATTGAAAAACCGGATAATTCGGGTGAGTTGTATTTGAATCTGGGAAATGTTTCGGAAGATATTTTGAAAGATGCAGGTCGTCCTTTTGCCGAAAACGCTTTGCCACGTCCGGGTGGTGTGGCTTATGTGGATACCACTGCTTGGGCACGCCGTCCTTTGAACAGCCCCATCACCAATTTCTTTGACAACGAATTGTCGGTGCGCACTGCGCAGGACGTAGGTTTTGACGGGGTAGATAATAATGGCGAAAACGCATTATTCGCCGACTATTTGAGTGCGGTGCAAAGCATTGTCACCAACCCTGATGCCCGTGCCATTATTTTAGGCGATCCCTCGAATGACGACTTTTACCATTTTTCCGATGACAACCACTATGTCGGTACAGTAGCGATGGCAGAGCGTTATTCGCATTTTAACCACCAGCAAGGAAATGCGGCAGAATCGCAGGGGCAACAAATCAATTCTTCCACCAATTTGCCCGATGCAGAAGATTTAAACAACGACAACTCTTTGCAACTGAGCGAAGAATATTTTGAATATAAAATTAATTTGAGCAAAGAAAGCCTTGAAGACGGCGCAGCCAATAACAGCAATTTTATTATCGGCAAAAGGGTAGTAAATGAAGGAACAAGCAATGCCCAAACGTGGTATCAGTTCCGTGTTCCTATTTATAATTATACGGATAAATACGGCAGCATTGAAAATTTTCGCGCCATACAATTTATGCGCGTATATTTAACCGGCTTTGAAGATACGGTGGTTTGTCGTATGACAGAATTTAATTTGGTGCGCAATCAATGGCGTAAATATCTGACATCATTGGTAGAAGAAGGTGAGTATTTGCCAGATGATAACGGACAATTCAGCGAATTTAACCTGGGTTCGGTGGGTATTGAAGAAAGTTCGGCGCGTGTACCTATTCCATATTTGTTGCCGCCGGGTGTAGAGCGCGAACAATTTTTTAATCAAAGTACTACGCCTTTGCGCCAAAATGAGCAGTCTTTATCGGTTCAAGTGTGCGATATACCCGATGGCTATGCGCGTGCCGCTTTCAAAACGGAGCGTTTTGACATGCGCTTTTTCAAACGCCTGCGTATGTTTATCCACGCCGAAGAGCGCAACGGACAAACCCTCAAAGACGGCGATATTACGGCATTTATCCGCATTGGTAACGACTTTACCGAAAACTATTACGAGTACGAAATTCCTTTAAAAATTACGCGCCTCATCGCCGATGGCACGCCCTTAGACCAACGCCGCCAACTCACTTGGCCTACCGAAAATAATTTGGATATTAATTTAGATGATTTGGTAGATGTGAAAAAACGCCGTAATTATCAAGACTTTATCCCGCGCGACAGTTGGCTGCGCCCCTATACCGAAATAGACGACAAAGGCAATAAAATTACGGTGGTAGGCAGCCCCGACATCGGGAAAGCAAAAGTAATAATGCTCGGTGTGCGCAACCCCAAACAAAAAGAACTCGGCAGCAGCGATGATGGTTTTTCAAAATGTGCGGAGATGTGGTTTAATGAATTGCGCCTGTCGGATTTTGACGAAAGCGGCGGCTGGGCGGCGATAGCAAGTGCCAATGCCAAATTGGCTGATTTGGGTTCGGTAGCTGTGACAGGAAATATGCACACACCGGGTTTTGGTTCGCTGGAACAAAAAGTGACACAGCGCACCCGCGACACCTATTATCAGTATGATGTCACTTCTAATCTGAATTTAGATAAATTGCTGCCCAAAAGCTGGGGCTTGGTAATACCGATGTATGCCGGTGTTTCAGAATCTATCAGCAATCCGAAGTACGACCCCTACGATACCGATGTAGAAATGGAGGACAAATTGGATATGGTAAAATTGAAAAAAGGAGAAGAATATGCCGATTCCATCAAAAAAGTAGCACAAACCTACGAGTCGGTGAAAAGCCTGAACTTTACCAACGTGCGCAAAGTGAAAACAGCCGGTGGCAACAAACCCGCCGCCAACCCTGTGCCGGCAGCAGGTGCGGGAGCACTACCACCACCGGTCAATAATAAACCTGCCAAGCCACATTTTTACGACATAGAGAATTGGAATCTTACTTACATTTATACCGAAAAAGACCGCCGCGACCCGATTGTTGAAATAGAAAACGACAAGCAGCATACAGGTATTTTGGCATATACTTTTCCGGGTAAGGCAACATACATTCAACCATTTAATAAAATCATCACCTCTAAGAACAAATATCTGGCAATTATCAAAGACATTAATTTCAACTTAGTGCCTTCTAATGTATCCTTCCGCAACAAAGTGGACAGGTCTATTTTTAAGATAAAAATGCGAAATTTAGAAAATGACGGCTTTGAAGCACCCACTTCTTATAATAAAGATTTTATCTGGACGCGCGAATACGGTTTAAAACACAACCTGACTAAATCTATTACGCTGGATTTTAATGCTATGAACCGCTCGCGCATTGATGAGCCGATGGACTCGCTGACGGGAGCATTGATACCCACCCCCAATAAAGAACAGCGAAAAGTGTTTTATGATAACATAAAAACGGGCGGTCGTGATTTGGATTATAACCACAATGCCTCCTTATCGTATAACGTGCCTTTGAATAAATTCCCGATTTTGGACTGGATAACCTTGCGCACCCGCTTAGATGCGGACTTCACATGGACAACCGCCCCGCGCCCACCGCGTAAGTTGGTGTATCCGTTTAGCACTTTGGATTCCTTGAGCAATGGTAATTTTATTCAAAACGGACGCAGCGAACAAATCAATGCCGAATTTAATGTGCGCAAATTTGTGACCAAGATTAAATATTTTGACCGTTTGTACAACGCAAAATCTACCAATACTCCGCCAAAAGATAAAAATAAAGACAAAAAAGATAAAGATGCCAAAGAAGAGGAAAAAGATAAGGATAAAAAAGAAAAGAAAAGTGTGGCAGCAGCACCATCTTTGGCAGAAAAAATATTCCTGAAACCCCTATTCAGTTTAAATCGTGTGGCAATTACTTATAATCGCAAACGCAGCACGCAAATAGCGGGTTTTGGCTTTATCGGCGAAAATCGTCCCGACGTATTGGGGCAAAATTTGAGTGTGCAAGCTCCGGGCTGGGATTTTGTAAGCGGTTGGCAGCCCGACACTTCATGGTTGAGCGATATTGCCGAAAAAGGTTGGATTATTGACAATAAATTACTGAATCAGGAGTTTCGGCAAACCTACGAAAGACGTTTGGAAGCAAGAGCCGCATTTGAACCTTTCCGCGATTTTAAAATTGATTTGATTTGGAACAAAACCTATCGCGACACTTATAATGAGTTGTTTAAAATGAACGAAGAAGACCGTTTTGCGCACCTCACTCCGCGAAAAACCGGAAATTATTCGGTTACATTTTTGCCCATCAATACCACCTTCGACAAATTAGACACCGCACGCATTTCAGAAACCTTTAAACAATTTGAAATCAACCGGAAAATTATTTCGCAACGTTTGCAAGCCATTAACCCCGAATCGCAGGGCGAAATTTATTTTAATCCTTTGGACAGCTTGTATAATTCCGACTATGCAAAAGGCTATGGTCCTTTTTCGCAGGAAGTAATTATTCCGGCATTTTTGGCGGCATATACCAAGCAAGATGCCAATAAAGTTTCTATCAACAATGCCCTGAATGTATTGCCGCGCCCGAACTGGACTTTGCAGTACAATGGTTTGGCAAAATTGCCCAAACTGCGTGATATATTCACCACTATCAATATCGGACACAGTTATTCGGCAACTTACACAGTCAATACTTTTACCTCTAATTTGTATTTTGAAGGGCAGGTTTTTGAATACGACCCGAATTATATTGCACCGGTGGTAATAGATACGATGAGCGGAAACTTTCAGGTACAATATCGTATTCCCGACTTGACGGTCAATGAGCAATTCAGCCCTTTATTGGGTAGAGAGGCAACAATGAAAAATGGATTTACCGGAAAATTTGAATATAAAAAACAACGCAGTATCTCCTTGTTGTTTGTGGACAGGCAACTGAGCGAAATGCGCACTTCAGAAATTACGGTAGGAGCGGGTTATCGTTTTAAAGGATTAAAATTGCCGATAAAAAATCGCAGAGGCAATCCCGTTACACTCAAAAACGACATCAATGTGAAGATGGACTTTTCGGTACGCGACAGCCGCACTTTAAATTACCAACTTGACCAAAAAACGGCACAACCTACGGCGGGCAGCAAAACCATTCGTATTTCGCCGAGCGTGGATTATGTAGTGAACAACCGTATAAAAGTGGCTCTTTTCTACGACCGCACCCGCACCGTACCTTATACTTCGGCTTCCTTCCCGATTACCAACAGTCGTGGCGGTATCCGTATTACTTTCTCTTTGGCGAATTAAAAAAAGCTAAAAATAAATACCAAAAAAAGCGGGTTGTTTTTTTAAAAAAAACAACCCGCTTTTTTATCGGCTCTCTTTATAAACAAAGAAAGAACCTTGTTCATCGCATTGTCGATTATGCTGTTTTTGTATCGCCTTTTTCTAAGGTAATGACGGTGATTTCCGGCATCACGCCCACACGACCTTTATAGCCCAACACACCAAAACCCCTGTTTACATACAAATACTGCTTGCCTTCCTGATATAAGCCCGCCCATTGTTTATACACATATTGCGCCGGACTCCACCGCAGCGAACCTATTTCTATACCGAATTGCATACCGTGAGTATGCCCCGAAAGAGTAAGGTCAATGTCGGGTTTTTGGGTGCGCACTTCTCCGTCCCAGTGGGTGGGGTCGTGCGACAATAAAATTTTCACATCGGCATCGCCGCAGCCTGTACAAGCACGATTAAGGTCGCCGTATTTCGGAAAATAAGGTTTGCTGCTCCAGTTTTCTACCCCGATAACCGCCAATTTGCTGCCTTCTTTTTCAATGGTTTCGAACTCATTGAGGAGCAATCGCCAGCCCATTTTTTTGTGCAAATCTTTGATGTTGCTCTGGTTTTGTATTTTTTCCGAAGTAGATGCCCAACGCACATAATCGCCGTAGTCGTGGTTGCCGAGCGAAGAAAAAATACCGTGTTTGGATTTTATTTCTTTAAAAATATTTATCCATTGGCTGTCCATTTCGTCTGCTTTGGCATTCACGAGGTCGCCCGTAAACATCACCACATCGGCTTCTTGTGCATTGATGAGGTCAATGCCGCGTTTTACTTTGTCGCGGTCGCTCAGGCTGCCGATGTGTATGTCGGAAATTTGCAAAATTTTAAAGCCTTTAAAAGCATCAGGCAGGTTGGGCAGGGCGATGTTTACATTACGAACTTTATAGTTGTAAGTATTGCGCAACATACCGTGTAAAAAAGTGGCTGCCGGAAATATTCCGGCGATAATAGCTAATTGATTCACGAAAGTAGCCCGCGAAGCCCAGCGGGTTGGGTGTTGTTGTCGTTGATAATAAGAAACTATCCAGCGCACTATGCGTGTGCCGTCTTCTATTAATAAAAATAAAAAATAACGATTTTAGCCAGCACTATCATTAAAATAGCAGGAGCTATTATATTGCGAAACCAAGGCGTATGACGCGAAATATAGCCCATCTCCATCGCTACCATAATACCGATGATGAATAAACTGATGATTATAAACAAAATGCGTATGGTATATTTCAGTGCAGGAGAAGACGCAAGTGTGGCTGTGCGAAAAGCGTTGTAGATATAAAGATCAAATAAAAATACTCCGATAATAGTAAGAAAAAGCTGTATCACAGGTCTTGTTTTTTTACAATCAATTTTTATTACAACAACAACAAGATATTGCCGAATATAGTTGAGCAATTCGCTCGGTTTTTAACTAATACCATTAAAATATCTATTTGGCATAGTTATTTTACTAATTCAATTCCATTTAAAGTGGCTTATATTAGCAATAATATCAGCCACATCATTACAAAATAGAAGATTTTACACACTGTGTCATTTAGATATTTATTTGGTATAAAATTTACTTATTGTATATTTGTACGGCAACTTATACCAAATAAATATCTAAATGACATAGTGTATAAAGGCTGCTATTCTGTAATGATGTGGGCTGATATTGTTGCTAATATCAGCCAATACAAATGAAAATTGAGTCTGTAAAACAACTATGCCAAATAGCTATTTTAATGGTATTACCTTATATTAAGGAATTACAATTATTCTTTGCTCAATGATAAGGTTGCCGCTTTCAAGGCGCACATCATAGATGCCTCCTTTATCCAAATTATCAATTTTAAAACTCAGGGAGTGTTCGCCTTTATTTTTTTCTCTGAAATTGCTTTGATGAAGTGGTTTTTTTGTTGCATCGCTGATATAAATATCAAGCGGTGCGGTTTCGGGCATTTGGAAAGTGATTTGTAATAATTTTTTATCCAATAGCGGCAATATTTGCAGCTGAAAGGGGTGTGTGCTGTGTGTATTGAGCCTGTGTGCTCCCAAAATATCGTTTTTCAAAACATAAACTTTATACCATTGAGTGCTGGCGGTGCTGTGCTCGCCTTCATTATCCCAAAAAATATTACCTGCAGTGCTGTTGATACCGCCATATAAATAGCCGATTAAATTCACTTTTTCGCGGAGTTGGTGCAATTTGATAACGCCATTGTTGTATTGAGGCACTTGCGGGGCAGGCAAAAATTCGGCGGCAGCCCCCAAAAGCGCAGGCATTTTATTGGGTAGCAGATATTCTTGCAAGGTGCCGTCTTCGGCGTAGGCGATGCGGGCAATGCTGCGCACAAAAGGAACATTATAGTCGTGTATCAGCACGCCGCTGCTGTCGTAGTATTCGGCAATGCCGCCAAACAAGAGGCTGTGCGAAATTTGGGTACTGCTGTCGTAGAGCGAAGTGGTAGCGCAATGATAGTGATTGTAGTGCTGTAAAAAATTTTCCTGTTGTCGGTAGCCGGTGCTGTCGATATAAACGGCGGTTAGAAAAGGGACATCGGCTTGTTTTTGAAAAACACCCGAAAACGCAAGGAGGCTCTCTTGGTTATGATGAATTTGCGGCACTAAATTGTAGTCGCGGCGGTGCAGTATGAGGCTATCGTTCCATTCGGGCAGGTGTTTGATAAAAATAAAACTGCCATCATCTCGTAAAGTGAAGCGGCGCACGGCATTGGTATATTCCTGCACAAAACCTGGTCCGTGGTCGGGTCCCATCGGATTATAGCGACCCATAAATTTTTGTCCGCCCACCAAATAATACACCTCATCAATTTTTCTTAAACGACCGCCTGTTACGGCAAAGTTGTCGTCTGTCATTTGGCGAAAATGCGACTGAATCGGTTTTTTTTGAATAATGGCGTTTATCAGTGCAGGTACATCAACGGCGGTGAGGCGGTTGTGAGTAACGTGGTCATCGGCGGTGGGGCTGTAGCCGTAGCCTCCGATGAGGTACAGATAGTTTCCTTCCTGATAAAATTCCATATTGGTGGAGCTTAATTGCTCGCGCAACGAAGCCGACAGTCCGTCCAAAGAAACCGACCATTTTTCGCGGGTAGCAGGATTTACCACAAAAATTTGCGTGTTATGCCCCGCTACATCAAAAGTTGCAAAAGGCTGTCGGCGGTGCAATCCGTCCAAGCGACCTCCGACAATCAAGTACTTATCCTCGTGCTGCCCGAAAGCAAAGGATTGCAAGCCTCCTAATTCGGGAATTTGAAGCGGCTCCAATACAATACTGAAAGGCGTGGAAACGGAATTTTGAGCAAAGGTTTGAAAATAAGCAGAGATAAAAAACAGAAAGAAAAACAAATAAATCCGCGAACTGAACATATTCTATAAAATTTAAAACAGAAAAATATCTACACAACAGGCTCTTAATCAACCATAAAATTGATAAACATATCCGTGAGCACTCCTATAAATGATAATACCAACCCGATAATAAAAATCGTCAATGAAAAACTGTAATAAATTTCTCCTTTCTCACGCGGATAATCAAAGCGCAACAAGCGATACAAGGTGGTAATTAAACAACCCACACCCAACAAAATACAGATTGCCACGAAATAGGCATAAGAGTCGGGTAGGGGGCTTTCGGTTTTTACCCAAGTGGCGGCAAAGTTGAGAATAAACCCTAAAATAATACCCGTAGCAGTGACCAAAGGTTGCCGAAAAGATTGTATTTTATCTTCCATGTAGGTGATAGGTTCATAAAAAAATTAAAGCACAGGGCGCAACAATAAAGAAAGTGTGTAGCGATTGAGCGCGGTACGAAAGCGGTATTTAAAAGGAATATTTCGTTTTTGTGCGGGACGATTGTTGGGTAAAATTTGTACGGCATTGCTCAAATTGTGCTGCATTACGCGCTGGTGTTCTTTGGCGATGTCCGGCTCAAAAGCAACGGCTGCCACTTCGGTGTTCCAACGGTCGGAAACGGCATGCACGTTATAGCTGCTGATAACGGAAATGCTGTCGTCTATGATAAACGTTTTCATGTGTACCATCTTTGGTCCTTTATATTCCCACAATTCCAAGCCCATATTTAGTAGGCGGCGGCGCATATTCAAGTACACGCCCTGCATCAGCAATATATCATTGGTTGCCGCCGAATTGGTGAGTACCCTTATATGTACGCCTCTTTCAGTGGCGGCTTTGAGGGCTTTGCGCCAACGTCTGCCCGGTGCAAAATAAGGATTTTCTATACAAATAGACTTTTGCGCCCTACTTACCAAATACAAGAGAGAATCTGATACAGCACCGTCTTTTTTTGCAAAATATTTATTGACATTATTGAGTGAGTTGAAATAAAAATCAATTTGAGAACTGCTGTATTCTTGTGGGTTTTCCCAATAAGAGAGTTGGTTTTGAGCATCGGTAAGCGTGCCAATTGCTTGCAATTTTTCGCGGGCTTCTTGTATTTGTTGTTGTATGTTGTTCCGATAGGTGTCGTCAATGGGGCGGCGGCGGTTGAAACTGCTCACGCGGTTATTGTTCCACATAGCATAAAAATGTGTTTGTGCCGCGCTCGTTATTTGGGCATTGCGTATATATACATCGCAATCTACAAAGTTGCGCTCATCTAAGGAATAATAAGCATTTTTGATATTTCTGCCTCCGGTTATCAGATGTGTTTGGTCGGTAAGAAATATTTTATCGTGCAGACGGTTGGTAAAAGTAGAAATATAAGGCAGTTTCCCGCGATTGTAAATACACACTTCTATTTGGTGTTCGTATAAAAACTGCGCCATTTCCTGTGTAAAACGTTTATTTCCGTCTATCAGCATTTTAACTTTAACCCCGCGTGCTGCTGCTTCTAACAGTGCCTCCATCACTACCAAACCTACATAGTCGGGTTCAAAGATATAATACGACAATAAAATTTCTTTTTCGGCGTGAGCTATCAAATCCAAACGACAGCGTAAAGCATCTTTTTCTTCATTTAAAATATGATAAATACCATTTCCTTCGCTACGACACCATTGGGGTAGCAGCAGGGGTAGCAGCAGTAAGCAAATACTGATATTTTTTCTGAAATGTAAATTCACTTTTACCAGGGGGCTTTTTAGAAAAGAAAAGAAAAATAACCCGCAAAATTACGCTTATCTTGATTTATTTTTTATAAAAAATCATTTATAATCTCACAACCTATTGATAATTATATATTTATACAATTTAACTTCTATCTGACATTGCTATTTTTAATGACTTTTTTAAAAAAAACCTTACTTTTGATGCTATTATTTTAATTTTTCTTTATTTTTTTGATTATACCATGCGTTTTTCTATAAAAAACCTTTTACCGCATTTAGTGGCAGTAGGCATTTTATTGTTGTTGTGCGCTGTTTATTTTTATCCGATGCTGGGCGGCAAAGTTCTCGAACAGCACGATACGGTGTCGGCGTTGGGCTGGCAGGCAGAAACAAAAGCATTTTATGAAAAAGATGGAAAAGCCCCTTTGTGGAGCAATGGTATGTTTTCGGGAATGCCCACCTATCAAACCTGGGGGCATCATTTCGGCAACTGGTTTGTACCGCTTTACCGCATTTTTACGGGCTACTACGCCGGTGTGAGTAATCCTTTGGGTACGGTGCTGCTGTGTATGCTGAGTATGTACATTTTGTTGTCGGTGTTGGGAGCGCGGCGTTGGTGGAGTTTGGCAGGGGCGGCAGTGTTTGGTTTATCTACCATCAATGCTATTTTGATAGATGCCGGACATATCAATAAAATTATTGCTTTGGGCTTTGTTCCGGCATTTATGGCGGGGCTGATACTCATTTATAGAGGAAAATACGCTTGGGGCGCATTGCTGACAGCAGTGTCGTTTTGCTGCGAAATTATCGCCAATCACTATCAAATTACCTTGTATTTGCTGCTGCTTACGCTTGTTTTCGGGGTGTCGGAGTTGATACAGGCAGCTCGCTTGGGGCGGTTTTTAGAATTTTTGCGCGCTACGGCGGTGGCTTTTCTTGCTGTTGTTATCGGTTTAGCTCCCAATATTGGCTCTTTGCTCACCAACTACGAATATGCCGAAGCTACCATTCGCGGCAAAGCTATTCTGAGCAAAGCAGAGGTAGGGCAGGAAGCAGGAACAAGTGGTTTGGATAAAGAATATGCCTATCACTGGAGCTATGGCGTAGGCGAAAGTATCAATTTACTCATTCCCAATGCTTATGGCGGTTCTTCTACCGAAAATATAGGCGAAAATTCGGCTACTTACAAAGCCATCAAACAACAAAATCCGCAGCAGGCACGGTCATTTGTAAAGCAAGCCCCTACTTATTGGGGCGAACAACCCGGTGTGTCAGGTCCTTTTTACTTCGGAGCAATTGTGTTGTTTTTGGCAGTTTTGGGTGTTATCGTTTCTCGCCATTACAGCAAATGGTGGTTGCTGGCGGGTATGCTCTTATTTGTGATGATAGCGTGGGGTAAAAATTTTGCCGCTTTTAATTATTTCTTATTTGACCATTTTCCTACTTTCAACAAATTCCGCGCTTTTACTTCCTCCTTGTCTATGGCGCATTTGTGTGCAGTAGCTTTGGCGGCTTTGGCTTTGCGCGAACTTTTTTATACCGCCGATGACCATAAACAATTAGCGAAAAAAACGCTCTATGTCGGCGGTGCAATGGCTGCCTTTTGTTTGTTGCTGGCTTTATTAGGCGGTGCTGTTTTTGATTTTTCGGGGGCTACCGATGCCAATTTTAAACAATACGCTTGGTTATTACAAGCTCTTGAAGAAGACCGCGCCGCTATGTTGCGCAACGATGCCTTGCGCTCGGCAGTGCTGATAGCTTTGTCGGCGGGTGCTTTGTGGTTGTATTTAAAAGGAAAAATGCGCAGCGATTATGTAATAGCTGCAGTAGTTGTGTTGATGCTGGGCGATATGTGGCAGGTGAGCAAACGCTACCAAAATGCCGATGATTTCAAAAGTGCCAAAAAATCGGAAGTGCGCCCCACTGCCGCCGATGAACAAATTATGAAAGACAAAGCCTTATCGTACCGTGTACTCGACCTCACAAGCAGTCCTTTTAATGATTCGCGTGGTGCTAATTTTCACAAACTTATCGGGGGTTATCACGCCGCCAAGTTGCGCCGCTATCAGGATATTATAGAAGAACATATTTCACAAAATAATCAGTCGGTGCTGAATATGCTCAATACGAAGTATATCATCACACAAGACGGAAAAATAGTGCCTAATCCGGCGGCAGCAGGCAATGCGTGGTTGGTAGGCAGCTACGAAATAGTGCCCGATGCCGATACAGAAATCAGCCGTTTGAAAGACTTTAATCCGCAGGAAAAAGCCTTTATTCACAAAGAATTTGAAGCGCAACTGGCAGGTTTAAATTTACAAAAAGACAGCACCGGCAGCGTTGCCCTCACACAATATCACCCCGACCGACTCACTTATCAATTCAAAGCCAACAGCGAACAATTGGTGTTGTTTTCGGAGATGTGGTATGATAAAGGCTGGAAAGCATATATAGATGATAAAGAAACGCCGCTGATTCGTGCCAATTATGTGCTGCGTGCTTTGCGCGTACCCGCAGGCGAGCATCGCATTGAGTTAAAGTTTGAGCCGGAAAATGTAGCCAAAGGCACGATGTATGCCACGGTGGGGTCGGTGTTTTTGTTGCTCCTGATTTTGGGTACTGCCGTACAACTTTGGCGAGAGAAGGTGTAGGTGGTAAATAATTTTAAGGGGTATAAAATTTGAGTCTGTAATTTAAACTGTACTAAAACTGATTTTTGTTCATCTTCGCAAAGAATACTTTACCCCTTTAATAATTGCGCGCCGATGATACACTCCAAACAACGTTTGGTATCGCAATAGTGCTTGCGCAATTGCAACAGTGCCTGACTTTGATGAGCATCGGCGGCTTTCCAGCCCAAAGCTGCCCAATCGCTGATAATACTGTTTTTTTCGGCGGGCAAAGCTGTCAGATAATTCAGGGCTTTATCCTCTAAATGGTCTTGTGCCTGTATGCGTCCATATACAAAAATCGCCGGAACAACGGTATTGATGAGCAAAGTATTCAAAAACTGTTCGCCTATTTGGTGGGTGGAGGCTTTGATGCTTTTTCTTATCATATAATGCGTATCCCAATACACCGAAGGTTTACTTTTTAGTAGAGATTTAAGGCTTTTTAGGTCGGGGGCGGCTATTATTTTTGAAAAAAGCCCTTCATTTTTTTGTAAAATAGCCGCTAACTGCGCCAAACGAAGGGTAGGAAAATGGGCAGGGCGCAAACGCAGAAATTTCCATTGCGATACCGCAATTGGCTGTAATTGATGTTTGTGTTGTAAAAAAAGATAATGCTCGCGCAGGTGCAACGCATAGGTGTCGTCGGGTGGTACCGTTTCTAAAAAACCGCTTTGCCCCAGCAATAAGGCTTCAGCACTGTGAGGTTGATGTGCCTCTTTGCGCAGCACCAGCAAAGGCAAAGAACGAGCCACTTGTTCAAAAACATCGCTGTTGAGTGGCGCACCGAAAGCTCTTGCCAATGCCCAATAAAAAGCACTTTCCCAATCATTATCCAAATAGCTCAAATACGACTGAAAAAGGGCGGTTTTTTGCTCTAAACGCTCCGCCAGCAAACGGTCGAGCCAAAAAGAAAGGCGCAAAATATCGTTTTTCGGAAAAATAGCTGCACAAGGAACAGGTTGTGTGGGGGCGTGTTGCAAAAGACGATACCGCTCTACCACCGAAAGAGGCAAATACGATTTGAGTTCTAAGGTGGGTATGCAAGTGCCATCGGTTCGGTGCAGGGGCGGCGCATCGTTTTCGTACACCACGTGCAAAATCACCGAATCGTAGGCGCAGTCGTTTTGATGTCGGTGTTGCAGCCAGTGAGAGGCTTTGGTATGAATTTCCACGTTGCCTGCCCAGAGTGTATCTCCGATTTTGATATGTGCATTGAAAAAATCAGGACCTGCGTGGTTGTGTTTGGTTCCGGTTTGTAATATTGTAATACTTTCACCCTCACTGCTGCACAAGTTTTTTTCGGCAATATCATACAAACGATATTGCCAAATGTGCGACAGCAATGCTTCATTTATCATTTTTTCTGCAATTAATAAATTATTTTTTTACGAAGAAAATACAATATCCAAACAGTCGCACAGCACTTGTGCCGCCGTTTGTAATACATCGTAGCTGTGTGCCTGCGAAACAAAACCGACCTCGTAGCCCGAAGGACCTAAATAAATACCACGCTCCAATAACAAAGGATACAAACGCTTGAAATACACCATTTTATCAGCATCAATGGAGTGGGCATCAGCAATATGGTCGGCGGAAGTGAAGGCAATCCAAAAAATAGAATCTATATGAAATAAATGAGCCGGATAGCCTTTTTGACGGCAATGTGTGTTGATTATATCGCAGAAAAATGCCGTTTTTTTGTGCAATTCTTCGTAAAATCCTTCTTGTAAGCAGGCTTGCAATTGTGCCCAACCCGCCGCCATTGCCACCGGATTGCCCGACAAAGTGCCTGCCTGATATACTGCACCTTCGGGAGCGATGAGTTTCATAATATCGGCTCTGCCACCGAAAGCTCCCACAGGCATACCGCCGCCGATGATTTTACCGAAGGTGAGTAGGTCGGGGGTGATATTATAGTGGGCGGCTGCTCCTTCAAAGCCCACACGAAACCCTGAAATTACTTCGTCAAAAATCAAGAGGCTGCCGTATTGCGTACACAAGCGGCGTAGGGCTTGCAGAAAGGTTTTGTCTTGCAGCAATAAGCCATTATTGGCAGGTATAGGTTCTATCAAAATAGCGGCTATTTCGTTACCGATGCGTTGCATTGTTTGCTCCAAAGCGTCGAGGTCGTTGAGGGGTAGCACAATAGTTTGTGCTGCAAATACTTCAGGCACACCCGCCGATGACGACTCGCCGAAAGTCACCAGTCCTGAGCCGGCTTTTACCATCAGATAATCCACATGTCCGTGATAGCAACCTTCAAATTTAATGATTTTATCGCGTTGGGTGAAGCCTCTTGCCAGCCGCACTGCACTCATCACCGCCTCTGTACCCGAACTCACAAAACGCACTCGCTCCACGCAACGATGATGTGTGACGAGCAACTCCGCCAATGCTACTTCGTAAGGATTTACCGTTCCGAAAGTTGTTCCTTTGCTGAGGGCTTCCTGGATTTTTTCCATTACCTGCGGCGGGCGATGCCCTAAAATAAGCGGTCCCCACGAGCAGCAGAAATCAATATAGCGGTTGCCGTCCACATCGTGCATATAACAGCCTTCGCCGCGCTCCATGTAAACAGGCGTGCCGCCCACCGACTTGAAGGCGCGTACCGGCGAATTAACACCGCCGGGCATCAGTTGTTTGGCTCTTTGAAATAATTGTTCGGATTGGGTGATATTCATAAATTTTATTAATTAAATAATCGGGTACAAAAAAACGATTAATTTTTTAAGGTACAAAAAAAACGGCGGACTTTAAAAAAAGTCCGCCGTTTTTATAAATTTAAATGTAAAAATATTTATATCTGTTTAGATTTTTTAGATGAGAGGAAAATAAAGAATGATTACAGATTAATCCACTTTTGAAAAACGTTTAGTTCCTAAAACTCTGCCATTGCGATCTACAATATTTACCAAATACATACCTTCGGAGAGATCGTAAGCGGGGTATTGGAACACATCGCTGAGGTTTTGCGGATAAATTACATCAATTTTTTTACCCACTAAACTATAAATTTCAATAGCGTTGATTTCATCAAAATCATAGCCGCTAAATTCCAAATTTAAAGTAAAAGTAACCGGATTTGGGAAAATACGAAAATCTTTACGTGTACTTATTACCGTGTTAAAACCAGTAGCATCTGCACACATATTGAAAATAATTATATCATTGATGTCGGGATTTACAGCATTTTTTACTTTCAATTCTATTATTGCACAGCCTTCTGTAGGTGCACCGCTGACAATTTGTACACCCATTTTCATTTTTGCTTTTGACCCGCCATTAAGTTGGAATTGATTGGAACTCACTTGTGATAAATAACACAAGTTGGGGTCACAAATTTGAACTTCCCAACCGTTAGGCATATTAATAATGGTACGTTCCCATACTACATTTATCTTACCCGTAGAGGAGTTAAGTACCTCTACTTCAGGCGAAAAAGTGAGCGAAGTGCTGGGCATAAAACCCACATTAATCGGACCTTCCTCTATAAACTGCAGACTTTGCGCTTTTACCGCTATACTTAGTAATAAAATCGCTAAAAAGTATATTTTCCTCATAAATAAAACAACAAATGCTGAAAAGTTAAAAAAATAATCTAAACCGATTATAAATGTGCGTGTGTATAAAACTTGTTATTGCTTGATTAACAAACGAGTATCAAAAATTGTTCCTGAATGTTTCATTTGACACCAATAAACACCTTTGGTTAAATGTGCCAAAGAAATTTTTTGTGTATCGGCAGCCAGATTGCTTTGGAACACTACTTTTCCGAGCGCATCACTGATTACAATTTCGTACTGATTGTCTTGAACTGAAGACAAATATAAATCATTTATGCATGGGTTGGGAAATAAATTGAATTTTTTGTCGTTAATTGTCGTAACACCGTCAATAATTACTTCTTCATAGAACCAATCGTGTGTGATATTCATAAATTCATTGCGCACGGCTTCGTTTTCAATCATTTCAATACCGATACCCAAATACGAGGTTTTGTAGTTAGGCGTGTGGTTTCGGATACCTGCTATTTTTGTGCCATTGTTGTATTTAAAAGTGGCAGTGGCAGTGCTTACACCACTTGCAAGGGTTAATTCGTCGGGATAGAAAAAGTCGTCGCTACCATCTACATATACGTGGGCGATAGCGGAATTTCCTAAGCTGCCGTATATTTCGTCATCAGCAACAGGGGTTAGCTGGCTGTTGGCAGTGCTGCCATCGTTAGAAAAATCTACACCCATATAATTTTTCAAAAACTCACGCTGTGCGGCTGTACCGTTGGCAGAGCCGGAGGCGGTGTCGAATACGTCCCACGCCACATCTTGACCACAAACAAGCAAATTGCCGCCGCCTGCTAGGTGCGCTACCAAATTACCGATAGTTTCATCGGTAAAAGCAGGGAAAGTCCAACCGATATTATAATAAATATTTTTTATACCATCTAATACATCGTATTGCAGAGCTTGATTATAAGCTAGTACATCTAAATTGCCGTATGTAGTATTGCCAGCGGCTGCCAAACCATCTGAATAGTATTTGCCGTTGAATATATCGGTATTGGTTGTTCCGTTTCCGCTCAAGGCATTATTCAGCACTAAGTCGCGTACATTAGCAATGGCATAAAACTGATTACTGTTGGGCGAATACTCTGTATTTTGCTGTTTGAGCGATACCGAAAAACGATGAATGCCTCCCGCCGGACCTACGAGTACTTTCAATTTGTAGGGAGTGGTGGAGTTGGCAGGCAAGCTCACTACATTTGTAGCATTGGCATCGTAAGTAGTACCGTTGATTTCCATAGTAGCGAGCCAATCTTGTGTAGGAGAAAGAAGCTGTACTTCAAAATCATCAGCTTCGCCCTCATTAACCAACACTCCGTTAAATTCAGATACTTGCAGAGCAGTTCCTTTTTTAAAAGGTTGATCGTTGGTATCAATATGCCATTTTGGGTCGTAGGTAGCTCCCGAATTAATCACTTCTTTGGTATCATCGTTTTGCACCCAAGCTACTACATATATATTGTCAGGATTCCAAACTTCGTTCATAGTGTAAGTATAGTTAAAAGAGAGGCTTTGACCTACAGGAGCCGGCGTGACACTTTCGCCCAAAGAAGTAGCATCGGTGTCGGTGAGCATATCGCGGAATACATTTGGAAATTCTTTTTCGCCGTTGCTGCCGGGTGCCGTAACATATTCCACCAATTTTTCTACAATGGCTACACGCAATTTCAGGTTGTTGCCAAACTCTGCTGCTGCTGCTGTTTCTATGGTGACGGTTGCATGGTGCATATCGCCCATAATCATGTCACTTACTTTAACACCCAACGGACTTTTGCCGCGACTCAAGTCATTCACTACTTCTTGTGTCACTGCTACCGGACTACCGTAGTCAGTGCCGTTGCCGCGTATATTGGGTACGCCCTGTATGGCATAATAATTTTGCCGCGCCAATGCCTCCGGTTTATTGAATAAATGCATGGGATCGGTATCGGGAGCAGGAAAATTCGTGTGATAAGCAATGTGGTGGATAGTTCCATAATTTTTTGAAAGAACATTTTCTTGAAAAATTGGGTTTTGCTGTGCACAAGGACCGCAATTACTCGAAGTAAAATGTTCAAAAATAGGAAATCGGCGTACTCCAGCTTCCTGAGCCTGTGCCGAAAAAGTTCCCAATAAAATTGCAAGTAAAAAGTAATGCTTCATGTGTATGTAAGGTGTTATAAAATAAGTGTTAAAAAAGTTAATAATAACAAATTTACACATAAAATGTTATTTTTGATAAAAAACGGACAGGGTAAGTAAAATTTTTACATTTATTATACATAGGGTTAAATAAATTTTGTCATTGAATGATAAAATTATAATTTTACCTCAAACAAAAAATCTCTTAATCAAAATCAAATGAAAAGAATTACACATTTATTATGTAGTGCTTTTTTGCTGTTGGGTTTAAGTACCCAATCGTCTCAAGCACAATTAGCACCCGGTACTATTGCCCCTGATTTCACATTGACTGATTTAGACGGTAATCAACATCATCTGTATGAGTACCTTGACCAAGGAAAAATCGTGGTTTTAGATGTATTTGCTGTGTGGTGTGGACCTTGTTGGGCGTATGCTCCTATTTTGGAACAGGCGTATGAAGAACACGGACCCAACGGCGATAATACGATGGTGTTTTTGGCATTGGAAGGTGATGACCAAACAACCGATGATTTGCAACACCCCGACGGCGAGGCGGGTGACTGGGCTTCAGCAATTGCTTACCCTATTATTAACCAAACCGGCTCTATGCCCGATAATTACAATATTGCTTATTTCCCGACTCTTTATATGATTTGTCCGGGGTCTAAGGAAACCTATGAATTAAATCAGCCCGAAGCCAGCGAATATGCTGCTTTAGCCTCTTTAAACTGCCCTTCACAATCCGGTGTTAATAATGCACGCGCTGTGAGCTATACCGGCGATGCAGAGTTCCAGAATTGCGAGTCTTTTACACCGAAAGTTATGCTTCAGAACTTAGGAAGCACTAACCTTACGAGCGCGAAATTGGATTTGTACTTTGGCGGTGAACTCAAAGAAACCAAAAACTGGACAGGTAATTTGGAAACTTTTGATGCCGAAACAGTAATATTTGCTGCTATCGGCGACAAAAAAAGTGCTGAAGTAAAAGTGGAGGTTTCTTTGCCGAATGGTGCTATTGATGATGATAACAGCAACAATGAAGCATCAAAAGATATTACTTTCCGCCAATCTTCCAAAAATTTAACGATGACTTTGCATACCGACAAATGGCCTGAAGAAATTCACTGGAAAGTAAAAAGTCCCAGTGGTACTCTTATTTCCCAAAACGGCACTTTGCAATGCGAAACTACTTATACCGACAACATTACCATCAGCGATGACGGCTGCTATACTTTGGAGCTCACAGATGATTATGGCGATGGTATTTTATCAGGTCCTATCAATCCAACTTCTCATTCTTGCACCAATGGCGATGCAGGCGTTACGGAAGGCAGTGTTGAACTGAAAGATGATGCTGGTAATATTATTTGGAACAGTGTTTCTTACGGAGAAGGTATTAGTGTGAAATTTTATGCAGGTGTTGTTGCACTGCAAGCTGATTTTACCGTGTCAGTTAATCAGGATAATAATACGGTTTCTGTTACGAATACTTCACAAGGAGCTACCAATTATCTTTGGAGTTGGGGCGACAACACAACTTCTTTGCAACAAAATCCGGAGCCACACTTGTACCCAACTGCGGGCATTTACACCGTTACCCTTACCGCTTTTGACTCCGATGGCAACAACAATGTATATACTACCAATGTTACTATCAATGAAACTGTGGGTTTGGAGCAACTCAATATCCGTCAGTTGAGCGTATCGCCGGTGCCTGCCAGCGATATGTTGAACGTACAATTTGCCACTGCCACAGCTCAGGAACTTACTTTTGAGGTAGTAAATATTTTAGGACAAAGTGTGATGCAGTTCAGCAAACAATATGGCAATGGCAACAACAATGAACAAATTGCTGTAGCTCAATTACTCAACGGTTCTTATACTTTGAATGTAAAAGATGTGCAAGGTAATAAAGCAACGGTTCGTTTTGTAGTAGCACGCTAAATTTTTTAGCTGTGAGATTTTATCCTTAAAAAAAGAGGGGCGGCTCTATATAGAGCCGCCCCTCTTTTTTTATACAGAAAAACTTTTTTGATAGAAGTTTTTAAAAAATCAAGCATCTAATTCGCCGGCAATGACATTGAGACTGCTCATTGTAACGATAGCATCGCTGAGTTGAGAGCCTACCGCCATTTCGGGAAATGCCTGATAATAAATGAAGCACGGACGGCGGAAATGCAAACGATACGGTGTTCTGCCGCCATCGCTGATAAGGTAGTAGCCCAACTCGCCATTGCCACCTTCTACGGCATGATACACTTCGCCCACAGGTGCATCTATTTCTCCCATAATAATTTTGAAATGATAAATCAGTGCCTCCATACTTTGATATACCAATTGTTTTGGAGGAAGATAATAGCGCGCATCGTTGGCATAATACGCTCCTTCGGGTAAATTATTAAGAGCCTGTTCAATGATGCGGAGGCTTTGCCAGATTTCTTCATTGCGCACCATAAAGCGGTCGTAAGTATCGCCCGACTCGCCGATGGGAATATCAAAATCAAAATCCTGATAGCTGCAGTAAGGCTCCATCACGCGCACGTCATAATCTACGCCGGCGGCACGCAAATTGGGTCCGGTAAAGCCGTAGTTCAATGCACGCTCGGCACTGATAGCTCCCACATTGACGATTCTGTCCATAAAAATACGGTTGCGGTTGAACATTTTTTCAAACTCGCGCATCACGGGCGGAAAATCCTTCAGAAATTGTTTTATTTTCTGAATGGCTATGGGCGAAAAATCACGTTCCATACCGCCGATACGCCCCATATTGGTAGTGAGGCGTGCGCCGCATACTTCTTCGTAAATTTCGTAAATGAGTTCGCGCTGCTGAAATACATACAAAAATCCGGTAAAAGCACCTGTATCTACGCCCAAAATAGAATTGCATATCAGGTGGTCGGCAATGCGTGCCAGTTCCATCATAATTACGCGCATATACTGAGCGCGTTTGGGGACTTCTACGCCGAGCAGTTTTTCCACCGTCATCCACCAACCCATATTATTGATAGGAGAGGAGCAATAATTGAGGCGGTCGGTGAGGGGTGTAATTTGATAAAAGGGGCGTTGTTCGGCAATTTTTTCAAAAGCGCGGTGGATATAACCGATAGTTGCTTCGCCGGCGACGATTTTTTCGCCGTCCATCAGCAAAATATTCTGAAACACGCCGTGTGTAGCGGGGTGGGTAGGACCCAAATTGAGTGTCACCAACTCATTCATATAAATCGCATCATCGGGCTGCACTTGGCGGCTGCCCATATAATCGGGGCGTTCGATGAGTTGTTTGGAAAGAGGGCTGCGAGGTTGGAGTTCCATTTTTTTAGACTTTTTTTGTGCGATGAATCCTTATTTGATAATCCTTTTTTTACCTGCCAAAATATTTATCTTCTTTATCGCGGCGGGTGCGGTCTTCCAAAGGATATTCTTTGCGAAGCGGGAAATAATCCATTTCATCAACATTCAGAATACGCTTTAAATTGGGGTGATTATTGAAAATAATACCGTAAAAATCATAAGTTTCGCGCTCTTGCCAATTGGCGGAGGCAAACAAAGACGTAGCAGAAGGCACTTTCGGTTGGTCGGAAGGCACATACACTTTGATGCGCAGGCGCAGATTATTGGTAAGGCTGTGTAAATGATATACCACGCCTAATTCTTTGCCTTTTTGGTCGGGATAATGCACGCCGCACAAGTCGGTAAGAAACTGAAACTTAAATTGCGGGTGAAAATAGAGGTATTCCAAAATATCCAATATGCGCTCGGCGGAGGTGCTGAACGTAGGCAGTGCGTGCGGCTCGGCATAGTCGTAAATATCGCCGCCGAAGCGACTCACGAGGTCGTCTATAACAATTTGGTGGGTGAGTTGTGCCATATAATAAAATGCAATGCTTGAATACTAAATAAAAAGCTGCTGATGGGGGGAGTGTGTATGTTGAAAATTATTTCTTTTTTCTTTTATTGAATATTGTACGATGCCAATAATTGTTGGTATTCGGCACTGTTGCGGCGGCGCAGCGACTCGTTGGCGGCGAGTTCTTGAATTTTCATCAAGCCTTCGATAATTTGTTCGGGACGCGGCGGGCAGCCGGGTACATACACATCCACCGGAATAATTCGGTCTATGCCCTGCAAAACACTGTAAGTATCAAATATGCCGCCACTGGAGGCACAAGCTCCTACGGCAATCACCCAGCGCGGCTCTGCCATTTGTTCATATACCTGCTTTACGATGGGAGCCATTTTTTTTGCAATCGTACCCATCACCATCAACAGGTCTGATTGGCGCGGCGAAAAACTCGGACGCTCTGCACCGAAGCGGGCGATGTCGTAGTGTGCGCCCATGGTTGCCATAAATTCAATGCCGCAGCACGAAGTAGCAAAGGGCAGTGGCCAAAGCGAATTGGCGCGCGCTATACCGATGACCTCATCAAAGGAGGTGGCGAAAAATCCTTGTCCGCTATGCCCTTTCGGGGCTTCTACGATATTGGTCATATATAATAAAGGTGGTTGTGTTTTTTAAATATTTTGCCTCAGATTTTTTCAAAAAAATTGTATATTTCAAAAATATCTTAGAAAAAGATAAAGGCAATATTATTTTTCTTTAATAAAAATATTTCGTTTTTTACTCTATCCAATTCAATACACCTTTTTTGATGATATAATAAAAACCTGCCAGCAGCAAGCCCAAAAAAGTGAGCATCTCCACAAAACCAAACCAGCCCAGCTCTTTAAAATTAACCGCCCAGGGATACATAAAAATAATTTCTACATCAAACAACACAAACAAAATGGCGATGAGGAAATATTTTACCGAAATAGGAGTGCGGGCATCACCGACAGCATCAATACCACATTCCCAGGCTTGGTCTTTGGTTTTGCTGTGGCGGCTCGGACCTAAATAGTGCGTTGCCACCATAGTGCCGCCTATAAAAAGCAATGCCAAAGTGAGCTGGATAAAAATGGGCGTGTAGTCGGAGGGAATATAGCTTGCTTGCATAGCTGAAAATTACAAATTGATGGTTGAATTGAAACGTAAACAGATAAACCGCAAAGTTAAGAATAATATTTGTGTATAAGAAGGTATTGTGCTGCCATTTGCCTAAGAGCTTTTTTATTTGCATTTACTTTTTTATAATTTCAGATGATATACTTTTTATTTTTTCTCAACAATATCCTGTTGCCGAATTTCTGCCACAACGACTCCTTGCAACATTTCCCAGCGCAAAGCACCGATAGCACAGCGAAAAAGCCGCAAAGTTGGCAATCCTACGGCTGCCGTCATACGGCGTACTTGTCGGTTTTTGCCTTCAGTGAGGCTCATTTCTATCCAGGAGTCGGGCACGCTTTGACGATAGCGCACCGGCGGTATGCGCGGCGGCAAAGGCGGGGCTTCGGGCAAAATCCTCGCTTGAAAAGCAGCGCAATGATATGTTTTTTTGTCGATACGAAGGGTTACACCTTGCAGCAAAGCGGCGATATGATCAGCAGTTGCCGTTCCTTCTACCTGTGCCCAATACGTTTTGGAAATATGCTGTTCGGGGAGCAATAGTTGTGCATTGAGGCGGCGGTCGTTGGTGAGCAGCAGCAAACCCTCGCTGTCTTTATCCAAACGCCCCACCGGATATACATCTTTCGGAAAATCAAAACCCAACTGTGCCAAAGTAGCTGCGCCACTGCCCTCATCGCTGAATTGCGACAGCATATTGTAGGGTTTGTTGATTAAAAAATAGCGCGATTTCATAGCGTGCTGAAAAATGATTTTTTATGGTTGATGCTTTTTGAGTTTTTGGGCATCATAGTAGCGGGTGGCAATTCTGCCAAAAATAACGGCGGTAACAAATGAAATAGCGGCGTACAAAATAGCCGGTTTTACCATTTCGGGGTTGGCGAGCAGTGTGCCGGCAATCAAAAATGCCAAAGTGGTGTTGTGTACACCCGATTCAATGGCGGCGGTAATTTGGTCGGCGTGCGGCAGCCGCAGGATTTTTAAAAAGAAATAACCAAAACACAAACAAGCCACATTGAGCAGCAACACCGGCGGAAGATATTGTATGATTTCGCTAATACTAAAGTCGGTGCCGCCTTCACTTTTATCGCCCAGCAACATAATAACAAAAATACCCGCCATCAGCAGCATCATAATATAGCGCAAATATTTTTCGGCACGAAAGGCAAACACGGGAAACCTCCGGTGAATCCACATACCCAATACTGCCGGAATAATGGTAACGATAAAAATATGCTGAAAGGTTGCCCAAAAAGGCAAATGAATACTTGATTGTGTACCCATAAATGTTTGCAATGCAAAATTTACCACTATCGGAATAGAAAAAAGCGTGAGCAAACTATTGACAGTGGTGAGCGAAATAGATAGAGCTACATTTCCTTTAAATAAATACGTCAGAAAACCCGAAGAGGCACCCCCCGGGCTCGCCGCCAAAATTACCAAACCCACTTTTATTTCGGGCGGCAAATTCCATGAAGAAGCAATCAGAAAAGCAATAACAGGCAATGCCAGCATCTGCGAGGCAAGGGCAGCAGCAAAGGCTTTGGGATATAAAAATATATTTCTGAAATCTTTTGGCGACAGCGACAAACCAATTCCCAGCATTATCAGCCCTAAAAGTGTGCTAATCAGCAAATCAAGTAAATGGAATGAGGGCATGTGAGTTTATTTTCGTGATATATAAGCACTCGTTTTGAAAAGGTTTGTAAAAAATCGCTTATATTTTATGTTAATAATTTTTAAAAAAGAAAAATCATGTCGGCAGCAAAAAGTACATTTTTTACCTGTTTCACAACTTATTTCAACTCAAAAATCTGCACCGACATTTTTGGTATATTCAACGTTTGAAGGTTACTTAAAGTTTCGCCGCTTACTACGTTTCGTGCGCTGTGGTAGCTTTTCAAACACTCAGCAAAACGGCTCATTGTTACGGAAGCAGTTTGCTCGTTGCTGTTGGCTACTACCATTACACTTTCGGTGTCGGTATGGCGAAAATATACATAAACGCCGTTTTCCGGCACGAAGTGGGTCAGTTTTCCCGTTTGCACCGCCCGCGACCCTTTGCGCCACTGCCCTAATTTCTGAATATAATCAAAGACTTCATTTTCCTGCGCCGTTCTGCCGCCTGCCGTAAATTGGTTGCGGGCATCGCCCTGCCAGCCGCCCGACACATCGGTACGCACATTATCCATCGGAAAAGTTTTGCCCTGCATCAGCAGCTCTGTGCCGTAATACAAACAAGGAATACCGCGCAAAGTGTATAGCAGCGCAATACCCATTTTAAAACGGTTCATATCGCCATTCACTTCACTGAAAAAACGGCTCACATCGTGATTATCCAAAAAAATAACGTGTGCATTCGGGTTATCGTATAAAAAGTCGTAGGTGAGGGTATAATACAATCGTGTCAGTCCTTCCGTCCAGCCCGTCGGTTGTTTTACGGCTTCCAAGATGGCAAAATGCAGTTGAAAATCCGTCATTCCCGCCACACCGGAGCGAAAAAATTGAGGATTGTCGGTAGTATTCAGTTTGTTTTTGCTAAAATACATCTGTATCGGCGTGCCATGATCCCACACTTCGGCAAAAATGCTCAAAGTGGGCAGTTCACGCTGTACGGCATCTGCCCATTGCTCCAGAAATTCGGGAGCAGAATAAGTATAAGTATCCATACGCAGGGCATCAATGCCGGCTTCTTTTACCCACCAGATATTGTTTGGTATCACATATGGCGCTAAATAAGGATTGAGCAAATTGAGGTCGTGCATGTGTGTATCAAACCAGCCATTCTGAAAACGGTCGCGGTCGGCATTGGCGGCGTGCGGGTCGAGTAGGGTAGTGGCACGATAGGTGGTTTGTGTGTAGGTGTCGTGCTGATGAATCCAATCGGGAGCGGGCAAATCCCGAATGAACCAATGCTGGTCGCCTACGTGATTGTGTACAATATCCATCACCATTTTAATACCTCTTTGTTTGGCTTCGCGGCTCAGTTGTTGGTAGAGTTCCAAAGTTCCGTGGCGCGGGTCAATGCGGTAGCTGTCGGTGCAGGCATAGCCGTGATAAGAAGCAAAAGGCTGGTCGTTTTCCAGCACCGGATTGAGCCACAACGCCGTTGCACCCAAATTTTGTATATAATCCAAATGTTGCAACACACCCTGCAAATCGCCGCCGTGCCGCTTGATGAGTTCTTTGCGGTTGATGTCGCGCTCGCGCACTTCGGCGGGTGCATCGTTGTGGGGGTCGCCGTTGGCAAAGCGGTCAGGCATAATGAGATAAATGAGGTCGGCGGGCGACAGCCCTTGCGGTGCGGTGGGCGGTGCGGCTTTAATGCTATAATTGAAAGTTTCCTTACTGCCGCCACAGCAATACAGCGTAAAAGTATAAACACCTGCCGCCGCATCATCAGCTAATAATACATCGGCAAAAAGATAATTGGGATTTTGAAGGCGGTGTAGGGCTTGTACCTTCAATCCTCTGCCACTGACCGTTAAACTGTCGGCTTGCAAATTTTTACCGTATATCAACAACTGAAATTGCCTGTTTTGTACATCTGCCCACCAATGGGGCGGCTCTACGCGCTCAATGATATTTTGAGCGATAGCCGAAAGATGGGTCGCATAAAACGCTGACACCAACAACAGAAAATGTATAAAAAAACGAAGTGTTTTCATCTGATACACCATGTGAAAAGCTATGAAAGGGCTAAAATAAGTTTTTTTACTAACTATACGACAGTTTAGAATAAAAGAAATCAAATTGTCCAAAATTAGTAATAAAAACGGCTTTGAGAGCTTTAAGCATCATTTCAATGTTCTACCTTTTGGCATATAGACAAAGGGGGTGTTGTGTGGTATTTAAAGGAAGCCACGATAAGTAGTTCCTTTTTTTATCTTCATTGATGAATAAAGTGGCACTCAAGAGGCTATGACAATTTTATATTGTGTGTCACAAGTAAAGGGGGTGTGATGACTCCTCTAATAAATTAATAATTGTAGTAAAGGAATAAAAAACTTTGGGAGTAAAACCTCCCAAAGTTTTTTGCTCAATATTTATCTTACAATACTCAATTTACTTACTTGAGCAGTGCCTTCTATTTGCAATAGATATATTCCTATGGGTAAAGCACGAATTGAAACAGGGTTGTTGCCTGTTTCTAAACGAACTTTCATCATCGGTTTTTTATTCATATCGTAAATAGTTAAGTTCGTCCCTTCTTTACCATTCCACTCTATATATACTACATCATCGGCGGGGTTGGGGGCGATGCTTACCCCCCCTTGCGCCCCCAAAGGGGGGAATGTTTCGTCTATGCCTACTGTCCAGGGGACGAGGTGGAGGCTGTCGCAGCCGGCGGTGTAGTAGGGGTTGCCTTCGGGGTCGGTGGCTTCCTCCCATTGCGGCGGCTTGTTGAACCAGCAAGTATTGCCGAGGCTATCTACTTTGGCTTCCCAAGCGTAGCCCTCCATACTCAAGCCCGTGAGCAGGTAGCCGCCGTCTTGGGTGGGCAGCATACCGCGCGTGTAGTGGTCGCGCTCTTTGTTGGTGCAATAGCCCTTGCGCCACAGCAGGTTGTAGTCGGTATCAAAGCACATCAGGTTGCCCTGCACATTGGAGTTGGCAAAAAAGGGTTGTTTTTCCAAGCCCCTGCCTACAAAAGTAGTGGGATTGATAAAATGAATTGCACTCTGGAAGGAATGCACATTGGGTACTTCTTTTATTGCAATATCAAACAGGTTACCCTGCTCATCTATTTTGGCAAAGTATATTTTGCCATAGCTATAAGCTCCCTGTGCGGTAAGTAAATAAGTATTGGCAGCACTGCCGTCGGGGTTAGGAATGGGGACATAAAACAACCGCTATCCTCCTCCTCATCATCTTTGGGATATACCGTCCAGACTTCGTTGCCGAAGTAGTCTATTTTCATTACAAACATTTTGTTGACAAAATCAAGAAGCGACTCGCCAATCGTTTTGATATGTATGCCTGACAGCATATAGCCCCCGTCGCTGCTTTCGCAAATACTTAAAATTTTATCTGCAAAGTAGGCAGGTTGTTCCGGTATTATTTTTTTTTCCCATTCTTTATTGCCATTTAAATCTAACTTTAATATATATAACCCTCCATCAGCTACACCAATAAACTCTCCTGCCAATATATAACCGCCGTCTTTTGTGCGCTGTGTCACCACGATAAATTCATCTACTTCCTGCAGTCCGTATTTCCATTCTTTTGCAATGTTGCCTTTTTTGTCTATCCATATCATTTTTATGTCTCTATACCCATAAGTGTAATCGTTCATTGTAATCATAAAAGTATCGGGTGCTGTTTGGAGCAATAAGTTGTCGTAGTAGTTAGTGCAACGGTCTTGGTGCAAATCCTTTTTCCACAACAAAGAACCATTTTCTTTGTCAATGGCTCTCAGCTCTAATCCGCGTAAATTGCGGTTGTAATTGGTGATGAGCAGGTATGCTTCATCTGTTTCAAAAGCTCCTCCATTAAAAACTTCTAAGGTATCTATGGCGTAGGCTTTATGAAAAAAAGTAGTGAGCGTATCGTACTGTGCCTGAGCGGCAGGGTAGCAAATACCCAACACTAATATGAGATAAATTGCATATTTAAAATAAATCTGCCACATTGTGTATTGTTTTTTAAAAGAGAGGTAAATAAAAGCCGCCCCATACCCGCGCAGGGGGTACGGAGCGGCTGAAAAAAGGGCTTAAGGATGCACTACATTGAGTTGATGTGTAAAACGGTTTCCTTGCTTGTCGTAGATTTGCAACATATACAAACCGGCAGGCAAGTGGGCGGTAGGCACACGATTTTGAGCCTGCTGGAGCAGTAAGCGTCCGTTGAGGTCGTAGAGATACCACTTTTGCAATTGCGGCAGTGTTATCCAAGCCTCAACATCGGCGGGGTTGGGGGAGATGCTTACCCCCCCTTGCCCCCCCAAAGTGGGGAATGTTTCGTCTATGCCTACTGTCCAGGGGACGAGGTGGAGGCTATCGCAGCCGGCGGTGTAGTAGGTGTTGCCTTCGGGGTCGGTGGCTTGCTCCCATTGCGGCGGGGCATTGAACCAACAAGTGTTGCCGAGGCTATCTACTTTGAGTTCCCAGGCGTAGCCCTCCATACTCAAGCCCGTGAGTAAGAAACCACCGTCTTGGGTGGGCAGCATACCGCGAAAATAGTGGTCTATTTGGGGATTGGTGGTATAACGCCGACTCCACAACAACTCAAAATTGGCACTGAAACGCCCCAACCAAGCCTCTGTATTCTTGTACTCGTTGAGATATACTGCTGCACCGATAAAACCATCATTGGGATAAAAATGTAACATACCTTGTATAGCACTTACCTGAGGGATATTTACAATAACTTCTTCTCCCATTTGCCCGTCTTTGCTGATGAGTGCAAAATAGTTTTTGCCATATTCATTATCTTCTTTTCTGTCAACTCTGGCATTAATCAAATAAAATCCTCCCATATTATACATTCCGCATCCACCATCATTTTCATCATCATCACCTTTTGGGTAGAGTGTCCAGATTTCATTTCCGAGGCTGTCGGTTTTGGTGACATACATCTTAAAAATGGGGTCGTAGCCTCCTGTAGGGCTTTCTTTGGTGACCCAGCCCGAAAAGATAAACCCCTTGTCGCTGGTAGGATAGACATTGAGTGCGGTGCGTGTTTGCTGAATGCTGTCGTAGGGATTGACATAGTGCCGCTGCCAGAGTTTATGTCCGTTTTTATCCAAACGCAACAGATAGGCGTGCCACTCGTAAGTGCCCCCTACAATATAACCTGCACCATTGCCGAGGTTAACTATACATTTTGACATTTCAAAAGTTGCACTATCTCCTATAATTGATTTGGATAATACTTGACCTTCCTTATCAAAACTCATCAGTAACACATCTTTCTTGTTCGTATTATTGTAGTGTCTTGTGTTAGCCGTTAAGATATAGTTCCCTTCATCAGTCAGGGTGAGTTCGCGGTCATAATAGGTGGTATTGAGCCGCAAAGTATCACGAAGTATTTTGCGCCAAATAGTATTGCCATTTTCCTTATTAATCTTTCTCAAAGAAAATCCGGAAATATTAGTTGTATCATCAGAGAAATGATTGGTTACGATTAAATAGGCATCATCGGTTTCTAAGGCACCGGCGTTGAAAGTAAAATCATTGCCTTTTTTGTAGGTATGATTAAAGAAATGGGTGCTGTCGGCTTGGCTGTGGGCGTTGAGCAAATTCAGGAGCAGCCAGCAGCAGCATATACAGATATTTTTCATTTTTCGGGCAGATTTTAAAAATAAATAAACAAACAAATAAATTAATCAATCAATCAATCAATCAATAAAAACAGCCGCTTATCGGAATAGCTATTCCGATAAGCGACTGTTGTATTGAATTAATGATGCAGCACGGATATTTTATGGTGTTCTGCTTTACCATCATCTGAGCGCAGTGTGGCGATATAGGTGCCGTTAGCCCATTGGTGTAGGTAGCGGGGGGCGGGAGCTTGGCTGACTTGTTGCAAAGCGGCGGTTTGCTTACCGCTGCCGAGTGTGTGTTGTTGTGTTGTTTTCACGATATGAGTATTTTATGCGTGGTAAAGCAATGCTACAAATATAAACCTTTTTTATTTCAACTTTGTCAAAGTTTGAACTTTGACAAAGTTATCCCCGAAGCCGATGACGAACCCGCTACACTTTAAAAAATCCTGTTAATCCTTTAATCCTGAAAATCAAGGTTCAGACGATTATTAGGTGCAGCACGATACCTATCCCGCCAAGGGTAGCAATTTATTAGGTGCAGCACGATACTTATCCCGCCGAGGGTAGCAATTCTTTAGGTGAACCACGATGTATATCCTGCCGAGGGTAGCAATTCTTTAGGAGAACCACGATACAAACCCGCCGAGGGTAGCAATTCTTTAGGAGAACCACGATACAAACCCGCCGAGGGTAGCAATTCTTTAGGAGAACCACGATACAAACCCGCCGAGGGTAGCAATTTGTTAGGTGAACCACGATATATATCCCGCCGAGGGTAGCGTTTCTTTAGGTGCAGCACGATATATATCCCGCCGAGGGTAGCGTTTCTTTAGGTGCAGCACGATATATATCCCGCCGAGGGTAGCATTTCTTTAGGTGTAGCACGATACCTATCCCGCCGAGGGTAGCATTTCTTTAGGTGTAGCACGATACCTATCCCGCCGAGGGTAGCATTTCTTTAGGTGCAGCACGATACCTATCCCGCCAAGGGTAGCAATTCTTTAGGTGGAGCACGATACCTAGCCCGCTGAGGGTAGCATTTCTTTAGGTAAGATAGCTTTAATAACTGCCCCAGTATTTTCGCAAAAACCACTCTATAAATAATAAAAACGCCAATGCCGCGAAAATCCATCTGAAATTAATGGCGGCTTGTGTTTTGTAAGAGCTGTAAATAACAGGTTTGATGGCGGGATTTGTTTTAATGCTGTCTGCCAATGCCGATAGTTGGTCGGGTGTAAAGCTGCTGCCGCCGTTTTTTTCGCTCCAAGCGTATAGAAGTTGGTGGTTGGCGGTGAGGTTGGCGGTTTCTAATTGCAAAGGCTTGATGCTGAAATTGCCGCTTGCTTCATAGTTTTTGCCGTTGAGGGCGGTGCGTCCAGGTAGCTGTAATCGTCGGCGGGCAACAAACCGGGCTTCCAAAGTATAGGCATTGCCCGTTTTGCTGAATATATAGGAATACTCTTTGCCTTCGCTGTTGCGCACCGATAACGATACATCGGAGGTATTGATGAGTTCGTAGCTGTCGTTATACAATTCGGCACTGAATGTAATAGTTTCGTTTTCCGAAAACAACTTTTTCGCCACATTCACGCGAAATTGCCGTTTGTCATTTTTTACCGCTAAATATTGTACTGTTTTTGCAAAAAGCTCATCTACTGCGTCAGCATTTTTATTTTTAGCATAATCATACATACGCCATCGCCACAATCCTTCGCCGCTCAATACTGCCGTTTTTTGTTGTTGGGCATTTTGCAAAAGCGTCATCAAGGGATACTTCGTGCTGACCGTTCCTATTTTTTGCACCAATAAATGCTGGGCGGCGGGTGCTGCGCTGTATTCGCCATAAGGCGCACTCAAAGGCGGCAATTGTTCAATGGCTTGCAGCAACGGTTCGGGAAAGGTAAATAAATTGAAATCGCGCTGCGCAAGGGCTTTTACATCATTGGCAGCCGCATTGCCCCCGCTGATTTGCAAAACATCTTGCGCTTTATTGAAACGCGCCACCGAAGTTTGTGACGACAGAATATAAAATGTAGGAATACGTTCATTGCGGCATTGACTGATGATATTTTCCACGCCGTTGCTTTCTGAAGGTAAGCCGTGCAGTATCACCAAATTAAAATCTTTGAGCGAAGGCGGCAGGGCGGCAGGGTAGGCGAGGGTAGTTTCGTAATTTTTATTGCGCTCTATGGCTTTTTTGATAGCCGCCAAATCGGGGTGAGGGCTGTTGGCGAGCAGCAAAATCTTTTGTTTGCCTTCCAGCACTTCCACAAATACACTGCGGCAATTGTTGTCGGTATTATCTTCGTTGGGTAAGTTGCCCACACATACGGTATATTCGCGGATACCTGTGTTTTCTGCCGACAAAGTGACCTCTTCCGACACAAAAAAGCGATTTTTATTAATGGGTATTGTTTTTCCGAATACTTTATTGCCTCCCACTTTGCCGCTATATACGCTCATATTCAAATTATTGCCTTGAGCGTTGAAGGCGGCGGCATCTATGCGCAACAAAAATTTATCGCCGCGATACACAATTTCGTTGCACAGCACGCGGTCAATGCGGGCATCTTTGCGCACGCTTGTATCGCCCAAAGCCACTGTATAAAGCGGCGCATTGAGTTGCAGGGGAGTATAAAGCGGGTTGCTGCCCTGATTATAAATGCCATCGGAAGCCAGCACCACTGCACCCACATTTTGATTGGCATAGCGGTTGTTGAGTTCAAGAACGGCGGCAGAGAGGTCGGTAATTTTTTCGTCTAATGAAAGTTGCAGTCCTTCGCGGAGGTTTTCGCCGAAATGGTAGGTTTCTACTTCATATTGCTCGCCCAACTGCGCGGCTAATTGGCGCAGGGCGGCGGCATACTGTGCCGTATCGCCGTTTGTAAAGCCCTTCGCTACCGACTCCGAATTGTCGGCGGCAATGATAATATACGGTTTGCGTACATCGGTAAGTTTGCGGCGCAGCAAAGGCGTGAGCAGCAAAACAGCAATGGCGGTGACGCTGATAAAACGAAGCAAGGACAGCAAAGGCAGCCCCCAACGGCGCGTAGCAGTGCTGCTGTCGGCAAAAGAAACGTCTTTGTAGTATAAAACGGCGGCATACAACAAACCCGCCAGCATACAAAAGAAAAGATACCAAAGCGGATATTGAAAAGTCAGTGATGCTCCCAAAACAGTATTAATCAGGATTTAATATTTTTTTGATAAAAAGATGCTTAATGTGCCAATGACACAATCTTTGCTTATAACAGCTGAAACGCAAAAAAGATGTATAATATTGCCTGTTCCAAAAACCATTCCATAAGTGCAGAGCAACTAAAAAACAGTTTCAATGAAAAGAATATCAATAATAAGCAATAAAAATAACGATAATCAGAGCATACCGCCGCAAACGCTGATGGTTTGCCCATTGACATAAGACGACAAATCTGAAGCCAAAAACAAAGCTACTTTGGCTACATCTTCGCCGGTGCCGAAACGCTGTAAAGGTACGCTTTGCAAATATGATTTTTTGGTGTCTTCGTTCAAAGCGGCGGTCATGTCGGTTTCAATAAACCCGGGAGCGATGACATTGCAACGGATATTGCGGCTGCCCATTTCCTGCGCCACCGACTTGCTAAACGCCACCACACCCGCTTTGGAAGCGGCATAATTGGCTTGTCCGGCTTGCCCGCGTATGCCCACAATAGAACTCAGATTAATAATACTGCCGCTTCTTTGTTTCATCATCGTGCGAATCACATGTTTGGTGAGATTAAACACCGATTTCAGGTTGTTTTCCATCACCGTATCCCAGTCGTTTTCGCTCATGCGCAGCAGCAGATTGTCGCGGGTGATGCCGGCATTATTTACCAAAATATCAATCGTACCAAAATCGCTCAATACCTGCTGTACCAACTGTTCGGCTTCGGTAAAAGAAGCGGCATTGGAACAATATCCTTTGGCTTTTACGCCCAAATCCGACATTTTCGCTTCTAAAGCGGCGGCTTTGTCGGCAGAGCTGCGGTAAGTAAAAGCCACCTGAGCACCCTGTTGCGCAAAAAGAAGGGCGATAGCTTCACCGATGCCGCGCGAAGCACCGGTAATGAGGGCAGTTTTGCCGGATAAAAGAGGCATTTGCATATTTTTTACCCGCAAAGCTACAAATAGAAGTGCAGAGTAAAGATAAAAATTTGTGATTTTACGCCCACAAGGTTTTGTAAAGCGTAAAAGCAGAAGTAAGGATAATTACGATACCTACCATTATCAGCAAAGGACGTTTGCTGATTTTTTGTGATAAATAAGCCCCGAAAGGAGCAGCTATCACACCACCGATAATTAAGCCCAGCACGAGCTTCCAGCTATCAACGCCCACGAAAAACAAAAATACACCCGTTCCGAAAAATGCCACAAAAAACTCGGCAGTATTGACCGTTCCAATGGTTTCGGCGGGGTTTTTTCCTTGATTGATGATGTTGGAAGTAACGATAGGTCCCCAACCGCCGCCGCCGATGGCATCTAAAAAGCCGCCCGCCAATGCCAAAATTTCGGCGTGTTTTACTTCGGTATGCACTTTGGGACGATTGCGGATACCTTTTACCAAAATTACCGCACCCAATATCAACAAATATAGCGCAATGTAAGGTTTGATGATTTTTCCGTCAAAAATTTCCGATACCAAATAAGCACCAACCACCGCACCCGCTACTCCTGTGATAACAATGCGGAAAAAAAGTTTTTTGTCTAAATTATTGAATTTGATATGAGACAAACCCGATACACCCGTTGTAAATACTTCGGCAGTATGCACCGCCGCCGATGCCAATTTGGGAGCTACGCCCAAGTTGAGCAAAAAAGTAGTGCAACTTACGCCATACGCCATTCCCAAAGTGCCATCAATGATTTGTGCAATAAAACCCACGACCACAAACCCCAGAAAACTAAAATCAGGCTGCACATCGTGCCATTGCAGTGTGGGCAATACCGTCCATATTAAATACGAAATGAGTAAAAATTTTAATACTAAAATCGCGATGCCGATATGTTTGAGTGAAATATTTTGAAGCATAAATGAAAAGAAATTTAGGAGTGAATAGTTTTGGAATGGAGTGATAATTTTTGGCTGATGCCGAAACGAATAATATGACGATTATAAAAATCGCTGCCCGAAGCACGCTGCTGATACCAATTCAGATAGCCCGCTTCTATGCTTAAATTCTTTAAAACATCAAATGATAAAGCAGCATAAATACGATTTTGGTCAAAAACATTCTTGACGATATTTTTGCCGGCATTGCACAAAATTTCGTCATTTACTTTGATTTTTAGCATTTTACCATTTTTGAGTTGCCACAAAGGATAAGCGACTTGAATGCGATAGCGCAGACGAAAATTTCCAAAATCGTAGCCTTTATCCAAAGCCGTGTGGTCGGTATTGGTATTATGAAAAAACCGCCCTTCAAATTTATAGCGGTGGTCAATCGCTAATTTTTTAATTTTTTGTTTGAGGTTAAACTCCACATGTGGGCGCAATTCAGGCACTACCAATTTTTGAGTAGCGGTCGGTTCTTGGGGGCTTTGCCAAAATGCACAAGCACCAACTCCAACCGTCCAGCCACCCTCTAAAACACGGTTCAATGTTTCGCGGATAAGAAACTGATGCTGTGCCGCCGGATTATAAAAACGCCGCTCTTGTACATCGCTGTTGAGCGACCATTTTTCGTTGATTTTCAGGTCGTTATTATAAGCTACCCAAATTAATTGTTGTTGGGTTGTTGTTTTTTGGGCAAATACATTTTGATAACATATTGCCGTAAAAAACACAGATAAAAGCAGTAGTTTTTGTAGCATGTTCAATAGAATTTTTGTTTGGAATTGCAATATTACTACTAATTCTATAAAGTTAGTAGATTTTAAATAAAAATTTTTCTATAATACTCAAATATCAGGTCGTAGAGAAAGTAAAAAATTTTATTGAGGGTGAAAATTGTAAAATTTCACCCCTTAACATTTAAGTAAATAGGATTGATTTTTTTATTTCAAAACACCCAATAAATATGTTTATATAAAAGGATTCTTACTCTACGCTTACCTGCAACGACACTGCGCCCTCTGTACCATTATTCCATTGTACATTTATCGTGTTTGTTCCTTGCCCATTAATAATAGTGCCGCCTGTAATTGTCCATAAATAGCTATGTCCATTGACAAAAGGTACGGAGTAAGTATATATGCCATTTTCACAAACATTGGCAAAAGACACAACAGTTCCGTTTTGTGCAATTATCGGATTGGGGGGCTGCTGTACGGTAACAAATAATTGAGCATAGCCGCCTGCTCCATAATTATTTATTCCACGCACTATAATATTTCCTGATATAGCTTCTGCTCCGAAATTTACCAAAATTGTATTGTCTGTACTTGTTCCCGTAGCTCCCGAGGGCAAAGTCCAACTATAAGAGGTAGCATTAGGAATAGACGGCACGGAATATACCACCCCCTCAGTACCCGAACAAATTGAAGTTGTGCCGTTGATTGCACCGCTACAGCCGGGAATATGATTTTTGACAACGCGATATAACAAAAAAGTAACCGCATCTATACCTGCCGGAAAAGAATTGGCTAAACCACATACCGATACGCCCAAGCAAGAGTCCTGCATCATTTTGCTTTTATAGCCCCAAGTTGCTCCACCGTGCCCCCAATATGTTTTTCCCTGAACAGTTTCGCGGGATAGCCCCAACCCATATTGATAAGTAGGGCTGTTTGTGGGAATAAAGGTTGTCATTTGGTTCAGCGATGCCTGACTTATCAGTCCTCCGTTAAACAAGGCTTGATACCATTGTGCCATATCTGCTGATGTAGAAAAAACGGCTCCCGCACAGCCTCCGGCAGTATTCAATCCTACCCTTGAAGTATCATTATAATCTACATTATTCCACCAACGATGCGCAATCGTTCCGTTTTCGGGTTCTTGTATATCATAAAAGGTAGTATTCATATTTAAAGGATTCAAAATACGGTCGCGTATCAGCTGCGAAATAGGATAGCTGGTCGCTTGTTGAGCAATCATTCCCGCCAAAATATAATTGATATTGGAATATCCGAAGTTTGTTCCTGCCGTAAAAAGCGGCGCACCTACCCAACCTATCACTTCTTCGGGCGTAAATATGCGTGTGGGGTGAGCCATAATAGTATCCATCCAAGGCGACACAAAAAGAGGGTCGGAGATGCCGCTGCTATGGTTTAATAATTGTTTGATGGTAATATTGGGGTCAATATTGGGATAAGTCGGTAGCCAATCGCTCAAAGAATCGTCTAAACTCAATACATTTTCTTCGGCGAGCATCAGCATCACCGTAGCTACCAATAATTTGGTATTGCTGGCAATTCCCATTCGCATATCGGGTGTAATGGGTTGTCCTGTATATGAATTGCCTGTTACACTCGTCCACATACCTTGTCCGGGTATATAGACAGAGGCTTCCATACCCTTAATATTAGTAATTTGGCTTACATAAGTATTCAGCGTATCCTGAAGCATAGTAGCCAATGCTGCATTAAAAGTCTGAGAATTAACCTGTTGTGTAACAATTATACAAAAAAATAGGGTTATAATCCTTTTCATTAAAAAGAAAAAATAATAAACGGGGGGGTGGAATAATCTCAATATTTCAAAAACATATAACTTTTATATGGCATCTTAGCAAGCATACTTGCTATTACTATGCGATAAAAGTAGGATTTTTTTGATAAAAAATTATTTCTCTACTAATTCTGCAATAGAGATTTGTGCCAAAGCGTTGAGGGTTTGGTAATGCACTTTTTGAGCGGCTTTTTTGATGGCACAGTGCTGTTCGTCGGTGCAGTCGGTGCAGGATTCGTAGCGGGTTTCGGAGGCACAGGGCAGCAGCGCAATAGGTCCTTCAAAGAGGCGGTATAATTCGGCGAGATTGATGAGAGCCGCATCTTTGATAAGATAATACCCACCCACATTGCCTTGTTTGCTGTTTACCAAACGGGCTTTTTTGAGTTCCAGTAAAATCTGTTCCAAAAATTTTTTGGGGATATTTTCAGATTCTGCTATTTCAATGGTGCGCACCATTGTTTCTTTGTTGCTGTTTTTTGTCAAATAGCACAAAGCTTTTACGGCATATTTCATTTTTTTTGAAATCATATACCTTTTTTTATAAAGCGGCAGAAAGAAAGTTATTATTTGCCAAATTGTTGGCGATACAACTCAATGCTGTGCTGTATGCTTGCAAAAGCGGCATCGCGCCCTTGAAACTCATCAACAACTACCGTTTTATTTTCCAATTTTTTATAGTCTTCAAAAAAGTTTTTCAGTTCCATTTTATAGTGCAGCGGAATATCGTCAATATGCTCAATATGGCTCACACTTGCATCGTTGAGGGCTACGGCGATGATTTTATCGTCTAATTTTCCGCAGTCTATCATCTGCATCAATCCAATAACTTTGCAGCGCACCAAACACAAAGGTACAGTAGCCACTTGCGAAAGCACCAATATATCCAAAGGATCGCCGTCGTCGCCGAGCGTTTGTGGGATAAAACCGTAATTGATAGGATAATGCACCGCCGAAAACATCACACGGTCTAATTTTATCAGCCCCGAAGCCTTATCTATTTCGTATTTGGCAACAGAGCCGCGTGGTATTTCAATAATGGCGTTGAGTATTTCGGGTACTTGTTCGCCGCTTGCTATTTCGTGCCAGGGATGCATTATCATAATCAAACAAAAATAAAAGATAAAAAACAAAAAAAGCCTTTCAAGTGTTTTGAAAGGCTTTTTTAAAGTTGCCCAACCAGGATTCGAACCTAGACAGACAGTACCAAAAACTGTAGTGCTACCGTTACACCATTGAGCAATCCGTTAATTGCGGTGCAAATTTATACCGTAATTTTTATTTGCAAAAATTTTTTTTACTTTTTTAGACATAATTTTATCCGACCACTTCATAAATTTGAATTTTATAGCATATTTACAACAAAATTTTGTGATTTTATGCTCAAAAATGTGTTCTTTTGCTGTGTTAAAATAAAAATAATATCGCCATGCTACTTGAAGTGAACCCTAATGCAGAAGCATTTAAAAAGAAAATTACACGCACTGTCACCTATAAATTATTTTTGCTCACACAATTGCCAATGGCTTTTTTGGCTGGTTTGCGGGTGGAGCAATTTGATGAAATGCAAACCGTAGTGACAGTGCCTTATAAATTTTTGAATAAAAATCCTTTTCAGTCCGTTTATTTTGCAGTATTGGCGATGGCAGCAGAATTATCTACCGGTATTCCTGCATTTGCGGCAGTGTATAATAATCCGAAACCGGCTTCTATGTTAGTAACAGGAATGAGTGCTCAGTTCAGCAAAAAAGCAAAGGGGGTGATACGTTTTACTTGCCGCGACAGTCATAAAATCTGGCATGCCATTGCTACTGCGCAGCAGCACGGCAACTGGGAAGCGGTGCGCGTAGCTACCATCGGCATTGATGCGCAGGGCGAGGAGGTGGCACATTTTGAATTTGAATGGTCGTTTCGCAGCCGTATAATGGACGCTAAGTAATTCGCAATTTTTAGATTATTTCGGGCATTTTTTTTATATTTGTGCGCTAAAATCATACACAAAAAGATATTTTATGCGCCCTTCTATTCTTTATTTTGACAATGCAGCCACCACACCTTTGGACGAGGAAGTATTCGAAGCAATGTTGCCTTATTTAAAGGAACATTTCGGTAATCCTTCTGCTATTCATTCTTTGGGTCGCCAGACACGCAGTGCTATTGAAAAAGTTCGCAAAGTTATCGCACAACATCTCAACGTGTCGCCTTCCGAAATATTTTTTACTTCGGGAGCTACTGAAGCCAATAATATGGCATTGTTGGGAGCAGTGCGCGATTTGGGCGTAAAACGTATTATATCTTCGCCGACAGAGCATCATTGTGTGTTGCACACATTAGAGCATTTGGCGCAGGCGTGGAATGTGGAGGTAAAAACCCTGCCACTCACCGAATGGGGGCGAGTGGATTTGGCAGTATTGGAAGAATGGATTACGACTGATGAAAACCGTGTTCCCACTTTGGTATCCCTGATGCACGCCAACAACGAAATAGGGGCGATGCTGCCCTTTAAAAAAATATCGCAACTCTGCACCGAAAACGGCATTTACTTACACTCCGATACTGTACAGACTTTCGGGCATTATACCTTTGATTTGCAACGTACTCCGGTTGATTTTTTGAGTGCTTCGGCGCATAAATTTCACGGACCCAAAGGTGTAGGATTTTTGTATATCAACAGCCGCCTCCACATCTCGCCGATGATTTTTGGCGGCTCGCAGGAGCGCAACATGCGGGCAGGCACCGAAAATGTAGCAGGTATTGTGGGCTTGGGCAAAGCCGTAGAAGTGGCTTATACACACTTGGAAGAAGACCGCGAATATGTTACGGCTTTGCGAAATTATTTGGCGGAACAGTTGGAACAAAAATTTCCGCAACTTATCTTTAATACCGACTGGAGAAACAGTAGCCTCTATACTGTATTAAATGTCGCATTTCCGCCGGTATATAAAACCGACCTTTTGCTGATGAATTTGGATATTGCGGGCATCTGTGCCTCGGGCGGCAGTGCTTGCAGTTCGGGTGTAGAGCAACGCTCTCATGTGCTGCAAGCCATCAATGTGCCGACAGATTGCGTGGCAGTGCGTTTTTCTTTTTCCAAAAAGAATACCCGCGAGCAGGTAGATGAGCTTTTGCAACGCTTGGAAAATATTTTGCAATAGAAAAACTAAACAATTTTGCATTTTTTTGTTATTTTTACACAATAAAGAATGCCTAATCCATTCTTCATATTTTTTTATGAGCAACGTCATCAATCCCGAACAAATATTCAACGATAAAATCGCTGCCGATATAAAAATAGAGCCGAAAGATTATATGCCGGAGCGGTATCGCAAGCAATTGCTGCGCATGATGTCGCAACACGCCCATTCCGAAGTTATCGGTATGCAGCCCGAAGGCAACTGGATTACTCGTGCTCCTTCGTTGCGCCGCAAAGCCGCTTTGTTGGCAAAAATTCAAGATGAAGCCGGACACGGTTTGTATTTGTACAGTGCCGCCGAAACTTTGGGTATGTCGCGCGAAGAAATGGAACAACAACTCTTGGACGGCAAAGCCAAATATTCCAGTATTTTTAACTATCCCACTTTGTCGTGGGCAGATATAGGAGCTATTGGCTGGTTGGTAGATGGTGCGGCAATTATCAATCAGGTGATGTTGCAGCGCACATCTTATGGTCCTTACAGCCGTGCCATGATACGCATTTGTAAAGAAGAGAGTTTTCATCAGCGACAAGGTTATGAAATTGTGATGACTTTGGCATTGGGTACACCCGAACAAAAAGCAATGGCGCAAGATGCCATCAATCGCTGGTGGTGGCCTTCTTTGATGATGTTTGGACCGAGCGACACCCACTCGCCCAACAGTGCCGAGTTGATGGGGTGGCGTGTAAAATGGGAAAGCAACGACACGCTGCGGCAACGTTTTGTGGACAGGGTAGTGCCACAAGCCCATTATTTAGGGCTTACCATTCCCGATGAAAAATTGCACCACAATCCCGAAACCGGACATTATGAGTATGGCGAAATTAACTGGGCAGAGTTTTATGATGTAATCAGCGGCAATGGAATATGCAATCAGCAACGAATGGAACACCGCCGCCGCGCTACCGCCGAGGGAGCTTGGGTACAAGAAGCCGCCACCGCCTACGCCGAAAAGCAACGCGCTAAGGAGCAAGCGGCTTAATAGATTGTTTTTTTAAAAAAATGACTTTAATCTATGTATGTTTTTTTGTAAACATGCATAGATTTTATTTATTTACAACTGATATTAAAATACATAGTTTCATTTTTTTATTTTTCAAACAAAAAGAGGATGAAAAAAATACTATTCCTTTCGCTACTTTTGCTGGCAGCCACTTCCACTATTTTTGCACAATCCAAAAAAGAACAAAAGCAAAAAGAAAAAGAGCAGAAACTCCAACAAATGGAATTAGAACAACATTTGGCTTTGGTGGAGGCTTCTAAAAAACAAGGCACCGTAGTGCGGAGCAGAGACACCGTTTATAAAGCAGGTACACCTTACTGCTTGCTCAAAGCCCGTAAAAAGTTTTTGGTGAGCGAATATACTGTATGTAATTTGGCAGGCAAACCTCTGATAGATGTTCCGTATGATTGTATTGAAAATATGAAAGGAGGCGATGATTTATGTTATTACCGTTTTTTGTTTTTGGAGTCGGGTGCGCAAGCCGAATTACAGATGTATTTAGGTTTGAAAATAGAGCGTTTGGTGGCAGAATATGAATTGGTGCTTCCTGATGGCTCTGTTAATCCCGAAGGCGAAAAACGGTTTTTGATGAATTATCCGCCGCGTTATTCCAAAGTGATGGAAAAGGCATTGCTCAATTCGGTGAGCAACGGCAGCCACACTAAAATCATATTGATACAGCGCGATACCGATGAAGACATACATATATCCGACAACAATATCCGGCAAGATAATGTGCTGATAGGCAGGTATCAAAGAGGAAAAATTACACAAGATATAGAGGAACTGAACAACTTTTTGTTTTATACACCTGCGGGTGTATTAGTTGCAGAAGCGGTACAGCAACACGATGATTTATCTTCGCAGTATCGTATTCATACGATATCGGATAATGCCGACTTCAATATTACATTGGACGATCTTGAAGATGAAGCCGAGCAATTAGCAGATTATTTGGTACAAAAAGGTTATTTGTAGCATTGATAAAAAACAGATACTTCTCTGTTTAAGGCTGCGGCACTGTAATCACCTCCACCAAAGCACTGAAGGTAAATTTGCGCCCGCTTACAATTTCTGTACACAAATAACGGCTGCGGCGTTTTTCCTCCAAACGATACATTTTTCGCCTGTACAAAAACAGGGTCTGCGGAGCTATATCTTCTATATGGATTTCCCCTTTTTCTGTCGGCGGCTGAAAATTATATTGTTTCATCGCACGGAGCAGGGCGGTATCGCTGCAAGAGGCGGCGGCAGGGCTGCGCAAATGTGCCTGAATAAAAGGGACTAAATCGGGCGCAAAAAATTGTTGTTCTAAACAATGTTGCATCAAAGCCACATACTGTTGTTTCCACTCGTTGCCGTGCGGTGCTACACTTTGCCGATATTGTTGCCAAGTGAGCAGGTGCGCAATTTCGTGTACGAGGGTTTGAAGAAAGGCGTAGGGGTTGAGGTCGCCATTGACCGAAATGCGGTGCTGCTGACGGATACCACGCGGCACACGATAATCGCCTAATTTACTGTGTCGCGAGCGACTGATAGTCAGATGAAAATCTAAATTTTCTACCCACTCCACTACCTGTGCAAGGGCGGCGGCGGGAACATGCTGTGCTAATAACTGTCGTTCTTGTGGACTTAAAAGGCGATGTTGGGTCATACAGAAGCGGAGGAGGAAGCACGGCGGCTCAACTGTATCAGTTGATACACATCAAAAACAGTATAGAGCGTATAAAGCAAAAAAAACGGCACTACAAACCATTTGTCGGTAGGGTGTGCCAAAGAAATATACAAGAGTATCAAAATTGCCGACAGAAAAAATTTGGCAAATAAAACTACCAACATATAGTGTGTGAAATATTTGCTTTGCGGAGTCAGTTTTAAGAATGAAGGTATCATAAAGACAGCAACGCTATACAGCCACAAAAACAACAAAGCAGCCCAAGCAAAAAACGCTGTTGCGCCTTGCAACCACCCTGCATATTCTGTAGCCGACAGCAATAGCATTACACCCACCGACACAAAAAAAAGATTACGCTGTATAGAAAGCCACATGGAAAAATATAATCAAACGTGCGTATTTGTTTGAAATTAGTTTGTATTTGTAAGTTGATAAAAATTATTGATAATCAGATATTTGTATTAATTTATAACTGATAATTAATTATTCATTCCTGATTACTTACTTAAAGTATATTATTATAAAAATTATTGAGATATATCGGCGGGAGGGTCGTCGTCTATATCCTGCTTATAATCTATCACTTCTTTCATTACCACTCCCAATGCCAAAATAACGCCCACCAACGCCAATGCTGCTGTATAGTAGTGTTTTTTGCATTGCATATATTCATTGAGCTTCATTCCGGCATAAGTAAATACCAAAATAATACCGAACATTTGAGTGCCGAGAGCCGAAAAACGAAAAAATTTATCTATACCTTTTTTAGGTATAGGCTTGCGGAATTTTTTAGGAGTTTGCTGCAAGAGGCGTAGTATTATAGGTATTGGAAGATTTATCATTCATATTACAAGTGCCGTTAAAGATGGCTCCTGGTTCTATCACCAATTTTCCGTAAGTCAAATCACCTTTTACATTAGCGGTACTTTTGAGGGTTAAAATACCGCTGGCATTGAGTGTACCCTCATAAGTGCCTTCAATATCAACAGATTCGCATATAATATCGCCTTTAATATAACCGGAATCGCCGATAATTACTTTTGATTTGGAATCCAATTTACCCAAAAAGGTACCTTCGATGCGAATAGCCCCGTCAGATGTAATAGTACCTTCTATGTTAGTTCCTTTGGATATGAGATTTCGGTTGGCAGCCGAGGCAGGATTACTGCTCATATATGCAGTATTTTCGCCATTGGCAGAAGTTGTTTTTTTAGAGCCGAACATAAAAAAGAGTGAGGTGGTGAATAAAAAAAATCAATAAATAAACCAATAATATTGGTATTAATGAAGGGGTAAAGATAATACAATAAAGAAATATTACAAGTATTCAGTTTATTTCAAATGATTAAAAATTGAAATATTCTGCCGGATTTTGGGGTTTGCCGTTGTGCCACATTTCAAAATGCAGGTGAGGCCCGCTTGATAGTTCGCCGCTATTTCCGATAATGGCAATGGCATCGCCCGCTTTCACCGTAGCCCCGCTTTTTTTGAGCAACTCCGAATTATGCTTATAAAAAGTAATCCAATTGCTGTCGTGTTGTATGGCAATTACATTTCCGGTATCCAAAGTCCACGCCGAAAATATCACACGTCCGTCTGCCACTGCTCTGATGGGTTCTTTTTCTTTTGCCACCATATCAATACCCCAGTGATTGCCGCCTATATTGTAGGTATTCGTAACAAGCCCTTCCACGGGCGGTGTCCAACTGAGTTGTTTCATCAGCGAAGCCGGCGACACCCCCTGCTGCTGTGTGATGGCATAAATTTCCTCCTTTTCCATTTTATCGCGCAAAATAGAGTCGTCTTTAGATGTTTTATGCGACAACTGAACATCTTTATGAGCGACTTTCTTGCTTTTGGCGGTTTCCTCCTGATCCATATCCTGTGCCAGCATCTGCAACTGCACGCTATCCATATCTTCACCATTGAGTACCATCTGCAAATTATTGATAAACTGATTTTGCATCTGAATTACTTCACTCAAAGAATCGGCGGTGCTGTTGAGTTGTAGAATATCTTTGCGCATACCCACATCGGCATAGCCCGGAATGTACTCGCGCAATGGCGTAAATGCCAGCAACGAAAAAATAAGCCCGAACAATACTACAAAAATGGTGCTGGCAACAATATACACATTCATACGAGTGAGCTGAAAAGAAATCTTTTCTTCCAAAGTTTCTTTATCCAAAATCAGTAAATGATATTTGGTATGTAGGCGTTTGGTAAAAAACTCACGATTTAGTTTGATATTGGGAAATAGTTTCATAACTGCCTGCAAATAGAATAATGATGAATTTATTAATGATGATGAGTATTATTTTAAGGTATTTTATTTTGTGATAAAAAAAATAACACCTCCCCAAAAAAAACAACATCAATTATTGGATAACGAAAGAGCAAATATAATAGTATAATGAAATGATGCACATCATTTTACAAACAATCTCAATCATTGCTGCAAAGTTTCTTCTATAATCGCGTGTTCATACAGCCATTGCTCCCATTGTTGGCGTTGTTTGGGTTTATACAACAACAAAGGCTGCGGTACTCCTGCCACTTGTATTTCATATCCTTTGGATACGGCTTGTAAGTGTGTAATGGCTTTGATGTTGATAATGGCAGTGTCCATCAGCAACATTTGCTTTAAATGCCGGACATCTTCTACCGCTTGTTCAAATGCAAGTGGTAAAACTGTATTGCTAATGCCAAAAAAATCCAATATGTATATGTTGCAGGTTGCTTGATTTTCTCGGATAATAGCTACCAACTGATTGGGCAGCACCGAAAATAATTCGCCGTTTTTTTGGCGCAACGACAATACCGTACCGCCTTCTGCCACGGAGGTTTCGAGTGTTTGTAAGCGACTTTTGTTGGTTTCAAATTGTTGTGCAATACGACTGCGGGCAGCCAAGCGGCGGCGCGGCAAACGCACGAGTATTACATAGCCTACAAATATGAAAAAAAACAACAGCAACAAAAAGAAAAACTGTACTTTTGGGGTCATAAGAATATCGTATTATTTGCACAAAAATACGCATAAGCAGCACCTTATACAAAACGTTGTAGATTTTTTCAATAATTTATATTTTCAATTTATGACTAAATTTTTTGTTGCCTTTTTCTTTCTGTGCCTTTCTTATACAGAAACCTTTGCGCAAGGAAGCCCCAAACAACTCATGCAAGTAACCACCGTAGAGTCTATTATTCCGGGCGGATTGGGACGTTCGCGTATGATTGTCACATTGCCCGATGGCACTCAGCAAGAACAGGATTTGGAAAATTTTTATAGCTTAGTAGGTATCAACTTCGGCAATATCAAACAAAACGACAATGCTATTTTGAACAAACTCAATGCTCTTATTACCGAGGGCTGGGAAATAGAAAATATAGCCACAGGCGTTCAAAGCCCCAGCGAAGGTGTAGCACAAGGCATCTTTATCACCCGCTATTTATTGAGTCGCGCCAAATAAACAGGCAACCATAAAAACAGTCTTTCTTTTTAAGGATATTAAAAAAAAGCGCACATTTTAATTGATAAAATGTGCGCTTTTTTATTTTTATTAAAAATACTAAAAAAACAAACGAGAAAATAAACCCGGAGCTATGCCTAATGCCAAAGTGAGCAAAGTAAGAATAGCTAAACTCCATTGTACAGAGGCATCTAACGAAAGTGCCGAACTCTGAGAAGGACTGGCTTTTTTGAAGAAAGCAGCAAACAAAACCCTGAAATAATAATAAATGCCCATCGCCGACATCAATACGGCAAAAACCAATATAATAATGGTGTGCTGCTCCAATACATTCATAAACACAAACAACTTACCCATAAAACCTGCCGTGAGCGGAATACCCGCCAACGACAGCATCGCCACTGCCAGCACTATTGCCAAAAAAGGATTGCGCTCCATCAGCCCGTTGAAATCGTCATAAGTTTCTACACGATGATTGCCCAACGTGCTGATAAGTACGCCGAAAGCCGCTATACTCGCCAAGCTGTATGCCAACGTATAAAATAAAATGCTGTATTGCGAATGAGTGCCCAAAGCACACAACGCCAACAACAAATAGCCCGCATGCGAAATACTCGAATACGCCAACATGCGTTTAAAACTATTCTGAAACACCGCCGTAACATTACCGACAAACAAAGTGAGCAAGCTCACCGCCATCAGCAAGGGCTGCCACTCTGCCGAAATGCTGCCAAAAGTACCCGCAAATAATTTATAAAATGCCGCAAAACTCGCCGTTTTTACCACCGTACTCATAAATGCGGTGAATACCGTAGGCGCACCTTCGTACACGTCGGGAGTCCAGAAATGGAAAGGAGCCGCCGATACTTTGAACAGCAACGCCACTGCCAACAACAATACACCCACTGCCAGCAGGTGCGTTTCTGCCGCCCCCGCCGCAATGCTCGCTTGGATACCCGAAAGCGAAAAACTCCCCGTAGCTCCGTAGAGCATCGCCACGCCAAACAAAAAGATGCCCGTACTGAAAGAACCTGTTAAAAAATATTTCAAAGCCGCTTCGTTGGAAAGCAGATTGCGTTTGTCGCAGCCCGCCAGCACATACGCCGAAATAGACAGCGTTTCAACACCCAAAAACAGCATCAGCAAATGCTCATACGAACACATCATCAAAGCCCCCACCAACGAAAACAGCATAATACTATAATATTCCGCCGCTTGGGATTCATGAAATTGCGCAAAGCGTTTTACAAAAGGAAAAATAAAAAAAGCCGACAACAAAATAACCGCACTAAATAAATTAGCTGCCGTGTTCATAGACAACATATTGTTGTTGAAAGCACTGAAAAATGGCAATATCCCCTGCCACTCTATTGCCAAAGCACCCAATCCCAGCAGGGAGGCTATGAGCGCAAAGGGCAGAAGGAGTTTTTTATTGACAAAACCGATAAAAAGCGAAAGAATGCCACAAATAGATAAAACGACAAGTGCTAACATATTTTTTGTATGGTATGGCTAGGGTTGTTTTTCAGAAGCACAAAGGTAATTCTTTTTATTTTTGCTTGAAAAATTTTGTAGATTTTCCTGTGGCAAAAATGCAATAAAGCGAAAAAAAGTATTAAAATACAATTTGATAAAATAATATATGTGGAAAGGAAAAAAAATAGTCGTAATCATTCCGGCTTTCAACGAAGCAGCAGCTATCGGCAAAGTGCTCGCTGCCGTACCCGCTTGGGTAGATTGCCGGATAGTTGCCAACAACGGCTCTACTGATGCCACCGCCGCCGAAGCCGCCGCACAGGGAGCAGTGGTCATATACGAAGCTCGCAAATGCTACGGTTATGCTTGTATGGCTGCTTTGAAATATGTGGAGCAATGGCACAATGAGGCGGATATTATTGTTTTTTTAGACGGCGATTTTTCGGATTTTCCCGAAGATATGGAGGAGTTGGTTGCGCCCATAGCAGAAAATACGGCAGATTTTGTAGTAGGTGCACGCGCCGCACACCTCCGCGAAGCCGCTTCGCTCACGCCACAGCAAATATTTGGCAACTGGCTCGCCACTTCGCTGATGCGCCTCCTTTTTCATTCATCTCCTTTCACCGATTTAGGACCTTTTCGGGCTATATTGTATCGCTCGCTGCTGCAACTGCACATGCAAGACCGCACCTACGGCTGGACGATAGAAATGCAACTTAAAGCACTGCGCCATGCTCTGCGTTGCCGCGAAGTGCCTGTACGTTACAAAAGACGCATAGGAGTTTCCAAAGTGTCGGGTACGTTCAAAGGCAGTCTGCTGGCAGGTATCAAAATTATAGCTTGGATAGCGAGATACGGATTAAAGAAAGATTAAAGAAAGAGAATATAAGCACAACATCTGCACAAAACACGAAAAAAGCACATTTACACCCTCGCAAAGCCGCGTTGCACTGAAACAATGTCAGGTTACACTGAAACAATGTCAGGTTACACACCTCGCAAAGCACATTTACACCCTCGCAAAGCCATCTCGCACCCTCGCAAAGCCGCGTTACACTGAAACAATGTCAGGTTGCACTGAAACAATGTCAGGTTACACACCTCGCAAAGCACATTTACACCCTCGCAAAGCCATCTCGCACCCTCGCAAAGCCGCGTTACACTGAAACAATGTCAGGTTGCACTGAAACAATGTCAGGTTACACACCTCGCAAAGCACATTTACACCCTCGCAAAGCCATCTCGCACCCTCGCAAAGCCGCGTTGCACTGAAACAATGTCAGGTTGCACTGAAACAATGTCAGGTTGCACTGAAACAATGTCAGGTTACACACCTCGCAAAGCACATTTACACCCTCGCAAAGCCGCGTTACACTGAAACAATGTCAGGTTACACTGAAACAATGTCAGGTTACACACATCGCAAAGCACATTTACACCCTCGCAAAGCACATTTACACCCTCGCAAAGCCGCGTTTCACTGAAACAATGTCAGGTTACACCTTTGCAAAGCCACCTTACACCCTCGCAAAGCAAAGAAACAAAATGAATAAAATACACAAAAACAGAACATTTAAAACCTTCAAAAAAAAACAGGATATAAAATATAAATAAGTACTCCGTCAAAATTGACCTGATGCCCTTTGCATATAATGATATGCGTTGCTTTTTTAGATTCTTAAAAAAAAACACATATCAAAAGCCCATTGCTCTGCACCCTTCCAATCCACTTTTTCTTCTATTATCTTTTAATTTTTTGCAACCCAAAAATCATACTTTTTTGACATATTACTTATAAAAAAATCAATCAACGGCTTTTGTCTGATAAAAAAGCAAAAGCCATTTTTTTATGAGGTAAAAAAGAGTAAGTTATCACCAAAACAGGGTTTATTTACAAAGAATGTCGCAAGGAGTAATGAAGGTTGCAAAATCATAAATAATTGATTATCATTATTTTGTGTTTTAATTTTAAAAAACACTTTGAAAAACACTCACAATAGTTATCTGACGTTGCAAAGTTTTAAGGTTTTAATTTTGTTCATATCACTCATTATATAAATAATAAATATATTAATTATAACTGATTAATTCACACCAAAAAATACAAATATATATATTATAGTGAGTTGGGTTTTGAACCCTTAATTTTTACCCTAATTCATTAAAATACCCACCCTATTTGCTCAACAACATGATTAAAGTATTAAAATCTGTATTATTGCTGCTGTACTGTTGTAGTAGCACAGCAATATTATTTGCCTGCGACCAAAGTTCAGTTAGTATTTTGGATATGCAAACCAATGCCAATGGAACAATTACCTATACCATACAATTTACGGTAGATTATGGTAGCAATGATGATGCGTGGGGATATGTAGGTAGTGCTTTTCAGTTTACTTCTTCTGCTAACACGCCAACCATTGTGGCAGGTGGTTTTACATCCTCCATTGCACAAGGTGGTGGTTTATCGGAAGATTTGACTGCACTTACGGGTAGTGCAGTAAATTCATTGGCGGGGAGTTCCAGCTGGACTTTTTTAGATAATAAAACCAATGTCGTAACCTACGAATATGGCGGTTTTGGTAATGCAGCCTTTGGCGATTTTACCCGCACAGTATCCATTACTGTATCGGGTTGTGTGGAAAATATTACATTTTATGCCAATCCTGAATATACAGGAGGCAATGCTTGTACCTTTAGTGCTTCAACAGGGGTGAATTGCTCCAACCCCTGCACCACACCCACTACACCCATTATTGCCGGTAATGCCAACCCTACAGCCAACCAACAAAATGTAGTGTATTCGGTAATACCACAAAGCGGTGTCAGCTACAACTGGACAGTTCCGGCGGGAGCAACCATTGTTTCAGGACAAGGAACTTCTTCCATCACCGTAAACTGGGGTACTTCCGGTGGCACTGTAAGTGTATTAATGACAAATACCACCAACAGCTCCTGCACCGCCACCGATGATTTAACAGTGACCATCAGCAACAGTTGCACAAGCCCTACCACGCCTACGGTCAGTGGTAATGCCACCCCCACCGTCAATCAAACGGGCGTTGTATATTCAATAACACCCCAATCCGGCGTTTCTTATGTATGGACAGTTCCGGCAGGAGCCACCATTGTATCCGGTCAGGGAACAGCATCTATTACAGTCAATTGGGGAAATACATCAGGAAATGTATCAGTTACGCTTACCAATACTACCAATACTACTTGTACGGCAAATGATGTATTAGCCATTACATTGACGAGCAACAGTTCTTGTGGCGATACCTCAGCACCTTGCTCATCGGCAGGTACTTTTAGTTTTAATGTAGATGGTGCTGCTCAAAGCGGGAATGGACCTTTCAATCTGCAATCGGGGCAAACACTCAATATCATCACCAACGGTGATTATATTCTGCCGCCACCCGGAACTTCCATTTATAATGCCGGTCTTGCTTACGCTATTTTTGACTGCAATCCCTCTTCTTTTGATTTAACCGACCCTAATACATATTCCGGCTCCAATGCTTGCTACCTTGATGTGGATCCCAATTCCGATGGCAATTTCAACGGTTCAGAAACCAATTGTTCTGGTCATTCCACATCTGATGTAAACTGGCCATCTACGGTGTGGGTAGTACCTGTAACCTATGATGCTTATCAGGTAGGTTTTGGCGGTGGTGTAATTTATGATTTCGATGGGGACGGCTGTGTGAATTATAGTTGCCCTTTTCAGATAAATTATCAAACTACGACACAAACCATTGCCTGTGGCGGTACTTTTACAGATTCTAACGGCTCTAATAATTATTGTAGTAATGCTGATGATGCTTGGGTGATATGTGCAGGTGCGGGGCAGCAGGTAACACTTACTTTTAATTCATTCCAAACAGAAGGCGGTGGTGGTTGCTCTTATGATTTTATGAAAATTCACAATGGAAATTCCGCCGCTGCTCCTTTAATCGGTACTTATTGTGGCTCAAGCAGTCCGGGCACTGTTACTTCGAGTAATGCTTCGGGGTGTTTATATGTTACTTTTCAATCCGATGAATTTAATAACCAAGCCGGTTGGTCAGCTACAGTTTCTTGCTCTTGTGTAGCCCCTACTATGAATGACCCCGCTAATCAAACACCTTGTGCTGGAGATGCCGTTAGTGTAACTTTTTCGGGTGCACCGGCAGGAGCTACCTATAATTGGACAAACAGCAATCCGTCTATTGGTTTAGCTGCGAGTGGAAGCGGAAATCTCTCTTTTAATGCAGCAAACGTTACTTCTGTACAAACAGCCACTATTATTGTCACTCCTTCTACTTCTCCCGCCTGCATAGGTACGCCACAATCCTTTACCATTACCGTAAATCCTGATGGAAATGCGGGGACTGCTGCTACTACTTCAGCTTGTAGCAATAGCAGCAATTCTATTAATTTATTCAATCAATTGACGGGGGAAAATACGGGTGGAATCTGGAGTGCTTCCGCCGCAAACCCAAGCGGCGGAACATTTAATGCGGCTGCCGGAACATTTGTACCAAATGGAGCAAGTGCAGGAACTTTTTCTTTTACCTACACACAAGGAACGGCTCCTTGCCAAGACACTGAAACAGTCAATATTACAATTAATGCACCGACAACCCCGACATTCTCACCGATAATGGCAATTTGCTCGGGGGGTAGTATTACTTTACCTACGACCTCAACGAATAGTATAGGAGGCAGTTGGAGTCCTGCGGTGAACAATACAGCGACGACAACCTATACATTCACCCCAAGTGCGGGACAATGTGCGAGTACAGCGACGATGACGGTGAATGTAAACAATGCAACGACTCCTACATTCACACCGATCGCGGCGATCTGTTCGGGGGGCAGCATTACCTTACCTGCTACCTCAACGAACAGCATAGGAGGCAGTTGGAGTCCTGCGGTGAACAATACAGCCACGACAACCTATACATTCACCCCAAGTGCGGGACAATGTGCGACCACAGCGACCTTGACGGTGAATGTAAATAATCAGACGACTCCGACGTTTTCACCGATCGCGGCGATTTGCTCGGGGGGTAGTATTACTTTACTGACGACCTCAACAAACAGTATAGGCGGTACTTGGAGTCCTGCGGTGAACAATACAGCGACGACAACCTATACATTCACCCCAAGTGCGGGACAATGTGCGAGTACAGCGACGATGACGGTGACAGTAAACAATGCAACGACCCCTACATTCACACCGATTGCGGCGATCTGTTCGGGGGGCAGCATTACCTTACCTGCTACCTCAACGAACAGCATAGGGGGTAGCTGGAGTCCTGCGGTAAATAACACAGCAACGACAACCTATACGTTCACTCCTGCTGCGGGACAATGCGCGACTACAGCGACGATGACGGTGACGGTGAATGCCCCTGTGACTCCTACATTCAGTCCGATCGCGGCGATCTGTTCGGGCGGTTCCTTTACCTTGTCGACGAGTTCTACCAATAGTATTAATGGCAGTTGGAGTCCTGCGGTAAATAACACGGCTACAACGACTTATACCTTTACCCCGAGTGCAGGACAATGTGCGACTACGGCAACCTTGACGGTGAATGTAAACAATGCAACGACTCCTACATTTACACCGATCGCGGCGATTTGCTCGGGTGGTAGTATCACCTTACCTGCTACCTCAACAAACAGCATAGGAGGCAGTTGGAGTCCTGCGGTGAACACTACGGCTACGACGACTTACACCTTTACACCGGATGCGGGACAATGTGCGACTACGGCGACTTTGACGGTGACTGTAAACAATGCAACAACCCCTACGTTCAGTCCGATCGCGGCGATTTGTTCGGGGGGCAGCATTACCTTACCGACGACCTCAACAAATAGTATAGGAGGTAGTTGGAGTCCTGCGGTGAACAACACCGCTACAACGACTTATACTTTCACCCCAAGTGCGGGACAATGTGCTACCACAGCAACCTTGACGGTGAATGTAAACAATCAGACGACTCCGACGTTTTCACCGATTGCGGCGATTTGTTCAGGCGGTTCCTTTACCTTGCCGACGAGTTCTACTAATAGTATTAATGGTAGTTGGAGTCCTGCGGTGAACAATACCGCTACGACGACTTATACCTTTACCCCAAGTACGGGACAATGTGCGACCACTGCGACCTTGACGGTGACTGTAAACAATGCAACGACTCCTACGTTCAGTCCGATTGCGGCGATTTGTTCGGGTGGCAGCATTACTTTACCTACGACCTCAACGAATAGTATAGGTGGTAGTTGGAGTCCTGCGGTGAACAATACCGCTACGACGACTTATACCTTTACCCCGAGTGCGGGACAATGTGCGACCACAGCGACCTTGACGGTGACGGTGAATAATCAGACGACTCCGACATTCTCACCGATTGCGGCGATTTGTTCGGGTGGCAGCATTACCTTACCTGCTACCTCAACAAACAGCATAGGAGGTAGTTGGAGTCCTGCGGTGAATACTACGGCAACAACGACTTACACCTTTACCCCAAGTGCGGGACAATGTGCGACCACAGCGACCTTGACGGTGACGGTGAATAATCAGACGACTCCGACATTCTCACCGATTGCGGCGATTTGTTCGGGTGGCAGCATTACCTTACCTGCTACCTCAACAAACAGCATAGGAGGTAGTTGGAGTCCTGCGGTGAATACTACGGCAACAACGACTTACACCTTTACCCCAAGTGCGGGACAATGTGCGAGTACGGCGACGATGACGGTGACAGTAAACAATGCAACGACCCCTACATTCACACCGATCGCGGCGATTTGTTCGGGCGGCAGCATTACTTTACCTGCTACCTCAACGAATAGTATAGGAGGTAGTTGGAGTCCTGCGGTGAACACTACAGCGACAACGACCTATACTTTCACCCCAAGTGCGGGACAATGTGTGAGTACAGCGACCTTGACGGTGACGGTGAATAATGCAACGACTCCTACGTTCAGTCCGATTGCGGCGATTTGTTCAGGGGGCAGCATTACCTTACCGACGACCTCAACGAACAGCATAGGAGGCAGTTGGAGTCCTGCGGTGAACAACACAGCAACAACAACCTATACTTTTACCCCTGCTGCGGGACAATGCGCGAATACAGCAACTTTAACGGTGACGGTGAATGCCCCTGTTACACCTACGTTCTCACCGATTGCGGCGATTTGTTCGGGTGGTAGTATCACCTTACCTGCTACCTCAACGAACAGCATAGGAGGCAGTTGGAGTCCTGCGGTGAACAACACAGCAACAACAACCTATACTTTTACCCCTGCTGCGGGACAATGCGCGAATACAGCGACGATGACGGTGACAGTGAATGTACAACCGCCACCTCCGAATGGTTTAGCCTGTTATGAAACGGCCACCTTCAATGCAAGCACCTGTGCTTGGGAGGTGAGTGGTGTTGAGCCACCTGCTCCGACGAATCTGGCTTGTTATGAAACGGCTACTTTTGATGGGGTTGCTTGTGTGTGGGTTGTGAGCGGCGTTCCACCGATATGCGATGACAACGATTGTGGTACACAAGACAGCTACAATACAACAACTTGTGCTTGTGTGCATACTCCGATACCACCGCCGAATTGCGATGACAATGATTGCAGTACGCAGGACAGCTACGATACAACAACTTGTGCCTGTGAGCATACTCCGGTTCTGCCGCCGAATTGCGATGACAATGATTGCGGTACGCAAGACAGCTACAACACGGCTAGCTGCACCTGTGAGCATACTCCGGTTCCGCCGCCGATATGCGATGACAATGATTGCAGCACCGATGACAGCTATGACAGCATTACGTGTCAATGCGTTTATACACCCAATGGTTTGAGTATTTTACCGGTGTTTACTGCACTTTCGCCGATCTGTTCGGGCGGCAACATTACGTTACCGACTACCTCAACAAACAGCATAGGAGGCAGTTGGAGTCCTGCGGTGAATAACACAGCGACCACGACTTATACCTTCACGCCGAGTGGTGGACAATGTGCGAGTACGGCGACCTTGACGGTGACGGTGAACAATCAAACGCCCCCTACGTTTTCACCGATTGCTGCAATTTGTTCGGGTGGCAGTATTACTTTACCGACTACTTCAACGAATGGCATCGGGGCAGCTGGATTCCTGCGGTGAACAATACCGCTACGACGACTTATACGTTTACCCCGAGTGGGGGCAATGTGCGAGTACGGCAACGATGACGGTGGTGATTCAAAATGCAGTTTTGCCACAGTTCAGCATAGAGAATACGTATTGCAACGGAGCGGTGACGGACTTGTTGCCTTCGGTATCGGACAATGGAATAACGGGAGTTTGGAGTCCGGGGGTGATATCAAACAGCACTTCAGGCAGCTACACCTTCACGCCGCAGGCGAACAGTTGTGCGCTGCCATATATATTGGATGTGACGATTACGTCGGGAGCCGTGCCGGAGTTTTCTCTGACAGACAGCTATTGTTCGGGCGAAGTGGTAGCTGTGCTGCCGTCGGTATCGGACAACGGAATAGCGGGTACTTGGGTACCGGGAGTGATTTCGAATACGGCGAGTTTTGATTATACGTTTACTCCTGCTGCGGGGGTATGCGGTCAGCCCTATATCCTGAGTGTAACGGTGAGTCCTGCGGTGACACCGACGTTTACGCCGATAGATCCTTTGTGCAGCAGTTCGGGGGTATTGGTGTTGCCGGTCACATCGAACAACGGAGTAACGGGGACGTGGAGTCCTGCGAGTATCAATCCGGCTACGGCCAACTCCCCTGTCCTTGCCACCTTCACTCCGAGCAGCAATCCTTGTGCGCAAAGCACTACAATGACCATAGAAATTACCGATGTCGTGACGGCGAGTTTCACGGATTTTCCAAGTTTATGTCCGGGCGATGCGGTATTTACGCTACCGATCATCTCATCGAACGGGATTGTAGGGAGTTGGGCACCGACGAGTGTGAATCCATCTACGATGCCGCCAGTGGTGAATGCGATGTTTACACCGGCGGGAGCCTGTGCCCAGAGTTTGGTGGTACCGATCGCATTGGGGATAGAGGGCTGTACGAATCCGACGGCGGAGAATTACAATCCGAATGCGAGTTGTGAAGACGGGTCGTGTATCTTTATCTGTCCGGATCCGGGTTGTGATGACGGTCAATGTTCGAACGGTGCAGAGTGGTGGAATGCTACTTTGTGTGTATGTATGCCCGGAGAACCCGTTATTCCGGCGAATTGTGATGATGGGAACTGTTACAACGGCTTGGAGGTTTGGGATGATTTGAGTTGTTCCTGTTTGGCGGGCGAACCTCCGGTGATACCGAATTGCAACGACAATATCTGTGGTACATTAGATGTCTATGATCCATTTATATGTGAATGTACGCACGAGTTCATAGACCCGCCGAGTTGTGATGACGGGGATTGCAATACTTTAGACAGCTATATAGCGTCACAATGCACCTGTGTTCATACGGTCATCGTACCATTGTGCAATGACGGGGACTGTACGACCGAAGACACCTACGATGCCCAGATTTGCCTATGCATCAATACGCCAATCCTCCCTCCGAGTTGTGATGATGGGGATTGTCAGACGGCAGATACCTACAACTCATCTATCTGTGAATGCGAACACGAACCGATCGCATTACCGGTATGCGATGACAATTTGTGCAGCACGACAGACACCTACGACAGTGCGAGCTGTTCTTGTGTGTTTACGCCGCTACCGCCTCCGAGTTGTGATGACGGGGATTGTCAGACGGCAGATGTGTATAACTTTTTGACTTGCGAATGTGAGTACAGCCCTATAGAGCCTGGAGCCTGCGATGACAACAATTGCGGGACAGCAGACAGCTATGATGAGGGACTGTGTCAGTGTGTGAACACGCCGCTACCGCCTTTGAATTGTGATGACGGAGATTGCAGCACGGCAGACAGCTACAGCAGTTTGACTTGTACCTGTGAGAACACGCCGCTACCGCCTTCGAATTGCGATGACAACGACTGCGGTACGGTGGACAGCTACGATGCGGCTACGTGCAGTTGCAGCCATAGCATCATACCGCCTTTGAATTGTGATGACGGAGATTGCAGCACGACAGACAGCTACAACAGTTTGACTTGTACCTGTGTGCATACGCCGCTGCCGCCACCAAATTGTGATGACAATGACTGTGGTACGACAGACAGCTACGATGCGGCTACGTGCAGTTGCAGCCATACTATCATACCTCCGCCGAATTGTGATGACAATAACTGCAATACAGCAGATGTTTATAATACGCAAACGTGTCAGTGTGAGCACAATGCGATAACACCGGGAGCTTGCGAGGACAATGATTGCAGCACGGCGGACAGCTATGATGCAGCTGCGTGTGCCTGTGTACATACGCCGATACCACCATTGGTTTGCGATGACGGGGATTGTAATACAGCCGACAGCTACGACAGCAATACGTGTACCTGTATCTACGTCCCTGTACTGCCGCCAAATTGCGATGATGGGGATTGCGGGACGATAGACAGCTACAACAGCAGCACTTGCAGTTGCGAGCACACGGTGGTTACACCGGGCAGTTGTGATGACGGTGACTGCAACACGGCAGACAGTTACGACAGCAGTCTGTGTGCGTGTGTAAACACGCTCATACCGCCGCCGAATTGTGATGACGGAGATTGCCAGACGGCAGACAGCTACGATGGTGCTATGTGCAGTTGCAGCCATACCATCATACCACCGCCAAGTTGTGATGATGGGGATTGTAATACGGCAGATGTGTATAATACCCAGACTTGCCTGTGAAAATAACCCGATAGAACCGGGAGCTTGCGATGATCAGGATTGCACGACAGCAGACAGCTATGATGTGGCGGCTTGTGCCTGTGTAAACACGCCGATACCGCCGCCGGATTGTGATGACAACGATTGTAATACGGCAGACAGCTACGACAGTGGGACTTGTACTTGTGTAAACACGCCGATACCACCACCAAGTTGTGATGACAATGATTGTAATACGGCAGATAGCTACGACAGTGCTACTTGTACTTGTGTAAACACGCTGATACCGCCACCGGATTGTGATGACAACGATTGCAACACGGCGGACAGCTATGACAGTACAACCTGTACTTGTGTAAACACCCAAATACCGCCACCGATTGTGATGACAATGATTGCAACACGGCAGATGTGTATAATATACAGACTTGTGTCTGTGAGCACAACCCGATAACACCGGGTGCTTGTGATGATGGGAACTGCGGCACGGCGGACAGCTATGATGCAGTGCTTTGTGAATGTGTAAACACGCCGATACCGCCACCGGATTGCGATGACAATGATTGCAACACGGCAGATAGCTACGATGCGGCTACTTGCAGTTGTATAAACACGCTGCTACCGCCGCCGGATTGTGATGACAATGATTGCAACACGGCAGATGTGTATAATATACAGACTTGTGTCTGTGAACACAACCCGATAACACCGGGAGCTTGCGATGATGGGAACTGCGGCACAGCGGACAGCTATGATGCGGTGCTATGCGAATGTGTAAACACTCAAATACCGCCGCCGGATTGCGATGACAATGATTGCAATACGGCAGACAGCTACGACAGCACGACGTGTACCTGCGTAAATACTTTGATACCACCGCCAAGTTGTGATGACAACGATTGTGGCACTGCGGACAGCTATGACGACAATACTTGTACCTGCGAGCATACGCCGATAGCGGTTCCTGATTGCGATGACAATGATTGCACGACAGCAGACAGCTACGACAGCAACACCTGTATCTGTGTACACACGGTGGTTTCGGGTCAGCCGAATGCGGGGATCAACAGCAGTGGGGAGCATTGCATAGAGTCGGGCGAAGTGAGTTTGTTGGCGTTGATGGACGGCACCCCTGACAGTGGGGCGTATGGACGGACGGCAGTGGCGCGGTGGTGAGCGGTTTGTTCACGGCGGCGGCAGTGGGGAACTACAATTTACCTACACCTTTGACAGACGGGGATTGCAGCGATGTGGCGCAATTGAGCCTGACGGTGATGCAATGCAACAATATAGCACCGAGATACCGGAGTTATATATACCGACTGCTTTTAGTCCGAATGGTGATGGAGTGAATGATGTATGGCAGTTGAGTGACAAGAAGGATATTGCGAAGATCCACGTATCGGTGTTCAACCGTTGGGGGAATGAGGTATATGAGAGCGATGAGATAGACTTTCAGTGGGACGGATTTTACAAAGACACCGAACAGGAAATGGAGGTTTATACTTTTTATATTGAAGTTACTTTTGATGACGGAAGTGATAAATTCTACAAAGGAAACCTCACTTTAGTGCGTTAAACTGCTTTATTACTGTGAATAAAAAAGGCTCTTTCAACAAAGAAAGAGCCTTTTTTTATTTTAAAACTTCATTTAAAATCTGTATTGTATTTTAGATAAAAACGAAGAAAAGCAATACCATTCAAATATTTATTTGGCATAGTTATTTTACAGATTCAATTCCATTCAGAGTGGCTGATATTCGCAATATAGAAGATTTTACACACTGTGTCATTTAGATATTTATTTGGTATTATACCAAACTTAGATAAAATATGCATACACTTTGAGCATGCAAATCCACATAAGACCTGCATAATAAACATACATTAAATAAATGTTTTTAGTATTGTTTAATGCATAAAAATACGAAATTTTATTTTATTAGGTGTTAAAATCTGGATATTAAAAGAATAAAAAAATTAGGATGAAAATAGATTTTGAGAAATTTTTTTTTAAATGTCCTATTGTTTAATAAAAAGTTTTTACTTAATATTGTAAGTTATAAACCTTTTCAAATTGGTTTTGAACTTGGATAAAAGTTTAATTTATTGATATTTGCATATATTACGTATATAATTTTTTTATATTAAAAAAAGATAAAAAAATATATTTTAAAACCTAAATCAGGCTTTTTGGTATTTGTAATTTTTTAGTACTTAAAAATTTATACGATATTTATTTTAAAATATGGTATGAAAGAAACAAATTATTAACATCAAAAATAAGGATTTTAATACATAATTTGTAGTATGATTGTATATTTTTATCAGCAACGATGAAGAAAAACCTGTATATAATTTCTTTTTTTGGAAGGTGCTGCGGTGATGGCTACCGAGTTGATAGGTGCTAAATTATTGGCTCCTTATTTTGGCACATCTATTTATGTGTGGGCGGCAGTACTGGGTGTTACGCTTGGAGGTTTGATGTGTGGTTATTTTGCAGGTGGCTTTTTATCAAAAAATAATCCGAACAATATCAAATCCTTACTTCTCGTATTATTATTAGGTGGCTTTTTTCTGTTGTTGATGCCTTTTAGTTCGGCGTGGATTATGGCACATTGTCTACATTTGAGTTTACAGATGGGCAGTATATTATCGCTGTTATTTTTTCTTTTTCCGCCTTTGATTTGTTTCGGTTCTACCTCCCCGCTTATTATTAACCTTATTTCAGCTCTGAATAATGGCAATAATGCGGGCGAAAGTGCTGGTACCATCTACGCTGTTTCTACATTGGGCGGTATTATCGGTACGTTTCTGTTGGGCTTTTATTTGATACCCGAATGGGGGCTGAAAATTCCGGCTTTTATGTTTTCGGGAGCACTGATGGCGGCGGCTTTGCCTCTGCTGCCGCAAATAAAGCAACGCTTGGCGGGTGCAGTTGTAGTGATAGGTGTTTTAGTAGGATTCGGATATGCAGCCACTCACACCAAATCTTCCCAAAAATTTAAAGTGATTTATGAGTCGGAAGGAATATTAGGGCAACTGAAAGTGATAGACCACAGCTCGGAGTGGTACACGCAAGACGGCAGAATGGGGCGTGGTTTACTGGTAAATAATACACTTCAAACCTTTATGGACTTATCCAATCCCGATAATTCAAGCATTTGGGCGTGGTCGTCTATTATTCCTACTGCGCTGAGTGTGTATCCGCCCCAATCCAAAGTGCTGTTATTAGGGCTGGGTGGCGGTACGATTGCCAAGCAACTCAAACGCCTTCAATTTGATTTTGAAGTGGTGGAAATAGATGCCCGTATTAACGATGTGGCAAAAAATTATTTCTTTTTGGACAAAGATGTAAAGGTAACTATCGACGATGCACGCCATTTTTTAAAAATATGCAATAAAAAATATGATATTGTCATTTTTGATACTTTTTTGAGCGAGTCGGCACCAGAGCATCTGCTTACGCAGGAAGCCTTCGGCGATGTAAAAAATGTGCTCAACGAAGATGGTATGTTTATAGCAAATTTTTACGGCTACTTGCGCGGCAATACAGGAAAAGCAGCACGTTCCGTATTTCGTACTATTGAAACGGCAGGTTTTATTCCCAAATTGCTTGCCACGCCCGGAGCAGAAGAGAATCGCAATTTACTGTTTATGGGACTGACGAAAGAAAAAGACTTCACACAGCTTAACTATCAAGAACCGGGGGCAGAATCTATCAGAGATTTAACGCCTTTTTTTGTTAATACTGACCATATTCGTCAAGAAGATGCCATTATACTCACCGATGCCTCGCCAAAATTATCCTTGCTTTATGCCAAAGCAGCTATGGCATGGAAACAAGCTTATAATGGCTATTATACCGCAGGTTTTATACAGTAAAATAATAAGAAATATTGTAAAATTTTTATCATCAATAATAAATAAATAAACTAATTATTTTTAAACATATAAAGATATAGTAAAAATTAATTATCATCTGATAAATGTAAACGCTAAAAACTATTGCAAAACCAAGTTGTATAGAAAGTATTTGATAAAAAATTTAGAGAAAAAGTAACTTTTAGGTAATAAAACGCTGAATTCAATAGACTTTCTAAAAACAGAATATACTTGGTATAAAATAATAGATTCTGAATAAGTATTTAATTTATAAACGCTAAAAAATCGGATTATTTGAATAAAACTATCTACATATTAGCCTTTGTGGAGGGAATGTTGGTGATGGCGGTGGAACTAATTACAGTGCGTTTATTATCTCCGTATTACGGAAATTCTTTGCACGTCATTACTACGGTTTTGGGTATTACCATGCTCTCACTGTTATCAGGCTATTATTTGGGCGCGCGTTTGGTGGCAGCCGATAAACATCGGACTTTGCCCCTTGTTTTTATTGTCATCGCTGCTGCCCTGCTATGTGCGGTTCCCACTTACAGCCCCTATATAGCGCAATGGAGCGTAAAATTGGGTCTGCTGAATGGTACTTTAGTGTCGGTTCTGTCGGTGTTGGGTTTGCCTTTATTACTGCTCGGAGCCGTTTCACCGCAATTTATCCAGCAAATTTCCGAAAGCCAAGAACGAGCCGGCACCGCTTCCGGTAATATTTACGCCATATCCACACTGGGGGGTGTAATGGGTACATTTGTACTCGGTCTTTATTGTATTCCGCAAATAGGTTTAAAAAAATCGGCACTGATTTTCGGATTGGGTAGCATCATTTTTTCCTTAGCTTTGGTAGTGTTGTCCAAAATGAAGTTCAACGCCAAAAACCCTTTGCTATTGGCAGTTCCACTTTTTGTGCTGATGAGTTTTCTTATTCCCGATAAAATGAGCACCCCGCGTAAAAATTTCAACCTGTTGTATTCCTCCGATGGTTTGTTGGGAAAGTTGGAAGTATTAGATAATGAAAACTCGGATATGCGTATTTTGGCAAACAACGTAATGAGCCAAAGCATGGTAAATAAAAATACGGGCGTATCGGCTATGAGCTACACACACGTTATTGCTACTGTGGCAAGTTTTATACCCCCCGAACGGCGCAATAAAGCAGCAGTAGTGGGAATGGCGGCAGGCAGTTTAGTACGCGAATTACAGCAATTGGGCTTCAAAGCCATTACCGCCGTGGATATAGATAAAAGAACCGAAAAAGTTGCCGACACCTATTTTAACATAAAAAAAAGGTACTTATAATACCAAATAAACATCTAAAAGGCACAGTTTGTAAAAAGTTTCAAACCTGTAATGGATTGAATGATAACGTTACTCATATCGTTGATAATATCAGTGACTTTGGCGGAGAGTTCTTCCAGATCTTTGCAAATAATGTTAGCAGTTTTGCCCTTGATGAATCGCCATATCATCTCTGCGGGGTTTAATTCGGGAGAGTAAGGAGGAATAAACAACAGATGAATATTTTTAGGAATTACCAATTGTCGGCTGTGGTGAAAAGCACCATTGTCAAGTAGAATTATCTTGAATTCTTCAGGCTTTTGTACGGGAGAGTTTATCTATAAATATTTGAAAGCAGACCGTATTACAGTAAGGCATTTCTAAGGTAAGATTGTCTCCGTTGATGGGGAATAGGCACCAAAGAGATAGAAGTTTTGGAAGCGATGTTGGTAAGCTACGATGGGTTTTACGCCCTTTGCGGAAAGGCATCGTCTTATATTGGGCAATAACCCGACCCTGCTTTCGTCAGCAACATAAATATTTATACACTGGCAGCCTGAAAGACGAAACTCCTTATTTTTAATGCCTTCTGTGCGTGTTTGATAAGTTTTTTTAAAAGAATCAACCGCCGCTTCGTCCTTTTGATATGGCTTTTTCTACCCACCTTGAGTTTTGTGCCAAAGTTTCGCTTCAGATACATCCTTACCGTATTGTATTGTTTTTCAATACCCAACTCCGACTTCAGCCACTGCTGTGCTTCTTTGTAGCTGCGCAACCCATTCTTGGGATCTTTAGCTTTTGCGATATCCGCTCCTTGTCTGCTGTCTCGAGTTGGCTACGGAAATCACCACCCCTCTATTGTCCCTGAGCAATCCATCAAGTCCTTGCGATTGGTAGTAGATTTCCACCTGTTTATCGAACGCACAGAAGCCCCTGACTTGATGGCAAGAAGATGATTGTGGTGGATACCGCTTTGGATATTCATCAACATCTTTATTTTAGAAACGCCCTTCCTTTTGGCTTTTTTATGTAGCTGTTTTAGGTAATCTGCTGACTCTTTTATGATAAGTTCTATGGGTAATGACATAATTACCATACCATAATAACTATGCCAAATAGTTGTTTTAATGGTATAATTTTGTAGAAGACGATGGGCGGCACTTTTTTCAAACCAACGAAGAAAAATTTGATATTATTATTATAGATGTGTCTGCTGCCGAACAGCAACCCCATCATATTTATACACAAGAAGCACTGGCACTCTACAAATCAAAAATGACAGAAAACAGCCTGCTTATATTTAATGTAATTGATTTTGTAGATACGTCCAAAAGCAAAATATTGGAGCGTATCGGTGACGGCTTGGTGGTTAATGGCTTTCAAACACATTTAGTACACGATTTTTATGATGCCAACCTCTTAAAAGAAAAAAAACGCATCGAAGCCTTTGCCCACGAGTGGATTATTGTGGCACTCAACGGAGTACCGAATGAGTTTTCGGTTTCTATTGACGAGATGAACCCTTGCTGTAAAAGTAGCGTATTCAACCAAGCAATGAAACAAAATTTCATGGCTTTTTCTTATCAAAAACCTGCCGTTTCCACAGCTCCTTTTATAGACGATTGTCCTACGATGGAACAATTAAGTTATGAAAGAATACACCTACTGCGAACCCAGTTTTTAACGCAATAAACAATCTAAGTTTTAATTTTTTAACTAAAAATACCCTGACCTATGACCCAACGATTACAATTTTTATTAATGCTCGTATCATTCTGCTTTCTATTGTTTTTCCCTGATGATACTCGAGCACAACAAACTTATGAATTTGAAATTTTGCGAATGCCGCAAGAAAATTATTTACAGTCTTGCCTGTCTGTTGATATGTATCGCGAAAATTTTCTACTTCCGATAGAGGGTAGCGAAGGCAGGATAAAGAAACCTGATTATAAAGATTCAATGCCTCACCGATTAGTAGCCGTCAAAGGAGCTAAATGGATAAATGAGGAGTGTATTTTATTTCCGGTAGCAGATTTAAGTGATACCGAAATAAAAGAAATGCTTTTTCAAATCATGAATCTGAAAGAAAAAGATATTATTATTTTAAATAAAAAATGAGCGGGCCATGAAAAAGAAATTTATACTTAATAGATTGGTCATTGCCTCCTTTTTCTTATTTGTCGCTTTAATCAACTGGCAAATAGGTTGGGCAATGGGAGGTCCGGGCGGCAGCGGTTGTCCTGGTACCGGTTCTTGTGGGCAAACCAATACACTGGGACAAATTATTTCTGTAACCAACGGTACCGCTGTTACCAGCACGTCAGGTGGTAGTATTGCCGGCGCACCGGGTAGTGGTGCTAATCCGCCTTTGGTAATAAATGCTACTTCTTGTGGTCCGGTTAGCTTAACAGTTCGTTATTCATTTACATGGAATCAGGGAAGTACCTATAACTGGATACACGGCGTTTCTTTCTCCAATACTGCCAGTAATGCAGGTACAGGAAGTTGGATAGCAGCATCTCCCACAGTACCTGCAGGCTGGGTGTATATGCCCAGTGGTGTAACGGGTATATGCAGCGGCAACCAATATGGTCCGGGCTACTATTATGATGCTAGTTCGGCTTCCAGTGCACCTTCACAATTTCAATTAGATTTTGCAGGACCCGGCATGTGTACTGCCATTTATTCAAATACTGATTGTGACGCTGTTTGTAATTCAGATGAAACACAAGTAGGGACGAATGGCTATCCGACGGGTGGCGATTGCGGAATTGGTATGTCAGGTCCTTTTTTGGTACTTATGTCAATCTAAATCCTGTTGGCGGCTATGCTACCACCTCCAATGATGGCAATCCCGGAAATAACTGGGGGGTAGATTGTTGTTCCGGTTCTGCTGCCTGCCCCACTTTTGATTTTACGCTCACTTATTGCCCGGGTAATAGTGCCGGTACTTTTAATGGCACCATTGTATTCCAAACCAGTGCCGATGGCGAATCGGGCGGTTGGTGTCAAGGCGGTAATTGTGATGTAGCCAATACTTTAAATGTACAAATTAATGGTGTATGTGCGGTGGAATCAGGCACTGCTACTACCATACCGGCGGTGTGTAATTCTACAGGTACCCCTATAGTCGATTTATTTACTTTACTGAATGGTGAGTCTCCAATCGGTACTTGGACAGCCTCTGGTTCTAATCCTTCAGGGGGTACATTTAATGCTTCCGCAGGCACTTTTAATCCGGTGGGTGCTACAGCAGGTAATTATACCTTTACCTACCAAGCTGGCGTAGCTGGTTGTATGGACAGCCCCGTTAATGTGACGCTTACCATACAAAACTGTGTAGTATGTGTTCCTCCTACCAGCCTTACTACACCAAATGCCTGTGTAGGAGGAGGTACTGTAACATTTACACAAACGGGCGGCACTGCAGGCGGTACTTGGACAATATCAGGAGGAGGTACAGTTGTAGCATCAACCGGAATCTTTACTCCTTCTACCCCTGGCTGTTACACAGCAACATATACAGTGGGGGTGACTTGCACTTTATCCCGAAGTTTTCTTGTATATCCGGCAGAGCCAACGATATCTCCCCCTGCGAATACTTGTAATGCGGCTTTCACGCTGCCGTCAGTAACAGTAGTTAGCGGATTTACGACACAATTCAGCATAGATGGTGGAGCGTGGGCAAGTTCTCCAAGTATTCCAACCACTCCGGGTTGTCATACCATTCAAGCACGCTATGTCAATACTGCTGCTTGTGGGAGTACTGCCGCCAATACAGTAAGTGCCAGTGCCGCCTGTGATGTGAGTAATACGGTTAGTGTATTGATATATCCGGCAGAGCCAATGATATCTCCCCCTGCGAATACTTGTAATGCGGCTTTCACGCTGCCGTCAGTAACAGTAGTTAGCGGATTTACGACACAATTCAGCATAGATGGTGGAGCGTGGGCAAGTTCTCCAAGTATTCCAACCACTCCGGGTTGTCATACCATTCAAGCACGCTATGTCAATACTGCTGCTTGTGGAAGCACTGCCGCCAATACAGTAAGTGCCAGTGCCGCCTGTGATGTGAGTAATACGGTTAGTGTATTGATATATCCGGCAGAGCCAACGATATCTCCCCCTGCGAATATTTGTAATGCGGCTTTCACGCTGCCGTCAGTAACAGTAGTTAGCGGATTTACGACACAATTCAGCATAGATGGTGGAGCGTGGGCAAGTTCTCCAAGTATTCCAACTACTCCGGGTTGTCATACCATTCAAGCACGCTATGTCAATACTGCTGCTTGTGGAAGCACTGCCGCCAATACAGCAAGTGCCAGTGCCGCCTGTGATGTGAGTAATACGGTTAACATTGTTATATTTCCTCCTGCACCAAGCACTCCTGTTGTTGCGAATCAATGTGGTGGTACACTAACTATCCCTATACCTACAACTTATGCAGGTTTTACACCTCAATATAGCTTTGATAATGGGAGTACTTGGGGAACTACCAACACCACAAGTGTAACTGGATGCTATAATTTAATGATACGTTATGTGCTTACCGCCGCTTGCGGTAGTACACCTGCTAATACATCTATAGCTTGTGCTTCAAGTGCGGCTGATCCTGCTTGTATTAACGTCCCTGTCACGCCTACATTCAGTCCGATCGCAGCGATCTGTTCGGGTGGCAGCATCACCTTGCCGACGAGTTCTACCAATAGTATTAATGGTAGTTGGAGTCCTGCGGTGAACAATACAGCTACAACGACTTATACATTCACCCCAAGTGCGGGACAATGTGCGACTACGGCGACTTTGACGGTGACGGTGAATGCCCCTGTCACTCCTACATTCAGTCCGATCGCAGCGATTTGTTCGGGCGGCAGCATTACTTTACCTGCTACCTCAACGAACAGTATAGGGGTAGCTGGAGTCCTGCGGTGAACAATACAGCGACAACGACTTATACATTCACCCCGAGTGCGGGACAATGTGCGACTACAGCGACGATGACGGTGACGGTGAATGCCCCTGTGACTCCTACATTCAGCCCGATCGCAGCGATTTGTTCGGGTGGTAGCATTACTTTACCTGCTACCTCAACGAACAGCATAGGAGGTAGTTGGAGTCCTGCGGTGAACAATACAGCGACAACGACTTATACATTCACCCCAAGTGCGGGACAATGTGCGACTACGGCGACCTTGACGGTGACAGTGAATGCCCCTGTGACTCCTACATTCAGTCCGATCGCAGCGATTTGTTCGGGTGGCAGCATTACTTTACCTGCTACCTCAACAAACAGCATAGGTGGCAGTTGGAGTCCTGCGGTGAACAATACAGCTACAACGACTTATACATTCACTCCTGCTGCGGGACAATGTGCGACCACAGCGACAATGACGGTGACAGTGAATGCCCCTGTCACTCCTACATTCACACCGATCGCAGCGATTTGTTCGGGTGGGAGCATCACCTTACCTGCTACCTCAACAAACAGCATAGGAGGTAGTTGGAGTCCTGCGGTGAATAACACGGCTACGACGACTTACACCTTTACCCCGAGTGCGGGACAATGTGCGACCACAGCGACGATGACGGTGACAGTGAATGCCCCTGTGACTCCTACATTCAGTCCGATCGCAGCGATTTGTTCGGGTGGCAGCATTACCTTACCTGCTACCTCAACAAACAGCATAGGAGGTAGTTGGAGTCCTGCGGTGAACAATACAGCTACAACGACTTATACATTCACCCCAAGTGCAGGACAATGTGCGACTACAGCAACGATGACGGTGACAGTGAATGCCCCTGTGACTCCTACATTCAGTCCGATCGCAGCGATTTGTTCGGGCGGCAGTATTACCTTACCTGCTACCTCAACAAACAGCATAGGTGGCAGTTGGAGTCCTGCGGTGAATACTACGGCTACGACGACTTATACCTTTACGCCGAGTGCGGGACAATGTGCGACTACAGCGACCTTGACGGTGACGGTGAATGCCCCTGTTACACCTACATTCAGTCCGATCGCAGCGATTTGTTCGGGGGTAGCATTACTTTACCTGCTACCTCAACAAACAGTATAGGAGGTAGTTGGAGTCCTGTGGTGAACACTACGGCAACGACGACTTATACCTTTACGCCGAGTGCGGGACAATGCGCGAGTACAGCGACCTTGACGGTGACGGTGAATGCCCCTGTTACACCTACATTCAGTCCGATTGCGGCGATTTGTTCGGGTGGGAGCATTACTTTACCTGCTACCTCAACAAACAGCATAGGAGGTAGTTGGAGTCCTGCGGTGAATAACACAGCAACGACAACCTATACGTTCACTCCTGCTGCGGGACAATGCGCGAGTACAGCGACGATGACGGTGACGGTGAATGCCCCTGTGACTCCTACATTCAGCCCGATCGCAGCGATTTGTTCGGGTGGCAGCATTACCTTACCTGCTACCTCAACGAATAGTATAGGTGGCAGTTGGAGTCCTGCGGTGAACAATACAGCAACGACAACCTATACGTTCACTCCTGCTGCGGGACAATGCGCGACTACAGCGACGATGACGGTGACGGTGAATGCCCCTGTTACGCCTACATTCAGCCCGATAGCAGCGATTTGTTCGGGTGGCAGCATTACCTTACCTGCTACCTCAACGAATAGTATAGGTGGCAGTTGGAGTCCTGCGGTAAATAACACAGCAACGACAACCTATACGTTCACTCCTGCTGCGGGACAATGCGCGACTACAGCGACGATGACGGTGACGGTGAATGCCCCTGTGACTCCTACATTCAGCCCGATCGCAGCGATTTGTTCGGGTGGCAGCATTACCTTACCTGCTACCTCAACAAACAGTATAGGTGGCAGTTGGAGTCCTGCGGTAAATAACACAGCAACGACAACCTATACGTTCACTCCTGCTGCGGGACAATGCGCGACTACAGCGACGATGACGGTGACGGTGAATGCCCCTGTCACGCCTACATTCAGCCCGATCGCAGCGATTTGTTCGGGTGGTAGCATTACTTTACCTGCTACCTCAACAAATAGCATAGGTGGCAGTTGGAGTCCTGCGGTAAATAACACAGCAACGACAACCTATACGTTCACTCCTGCTGCGGGACAATGTGCGACTACAGCGACGATGACGGTGACGGTGAATGCCCCTGTGACTCCTACATTCAGTCCGATCGCGGCGATCTGTTCGGGGGGCAGCATTACTTTACCTGCTACCTCAACAAACAGCATAGGAGGTAGTTGGAGTCCTGCGGTGAACAATACAGCAACGACAACCTATACGTTCACTCCTGCTGCGGGACAATGCGCGACTACAGCGACGATGACGGTGACGGTGAATGCCCCTGTTACGCCTACATTCAGTCCGATCGCAGCGATTTGTTCGGGCGGCAGCATTCCCTTACCTGCTACCTCAACGAACAGCATAGGAGGTAGTTGGAGTCCTGCGGTGAACAATACAGCAACGACAACCTATACGTTCACTCCTGCTGCGGGACAATGCGCGACTACAGCGACGATGACGGTGACGGTGAATGCCCCTGTTACGCCTACATTCAGTCCGATCGCAGCGATTTGTTCGGGCGGCAGCATTCCCTTACCTGCTACCTCAACAAACAGCATAGGTGGTAGTTGGAGTCCTGCGGTGAACAATACCGCTACGACGACTTACACCTTTACACCGGATGCAGGACAATGTGCGACTACGGCGACCTTGACGGTGACGGTGAATGCCCCTGTTACGCCAACGTTCACACCGATCGCGGCGATTTGTTCAGGCGGCAGTATTACCTTGCCGACGAGTTCTACTAATAGTATTAATGGCAGTTGGAGTCCTGCGGTGAACAATACAGCCACGACAACCTATACATTCACCCCTGCTGTGGGACAATGTGCGACTACGGCGACCTTGACGGTGACGGTGAATGCCCCTGTGACTCCTACATTCAGCCCGATAGCAGCGATTTGTTCGGGCGGCAGCATTACCTTACCTGCTACCTCAACAAACAGCATAGGTGGTAGTTGGAGTCCTGCGGTGAACAATACCGCTACGACGACTTACACCTTTACACCGGATGCAGGACAATGTGCGACTACGGCGACCTTGACGGTGACAGTGAACAATACAGCAACGCCTACGTTCAGTCCGATTGCGGCAATTTGTTCGGGCGGCAGCATTACCTTACCTGCTACCTCAACAAACAGCATAGGAGGTAGTTGGAGTCCTGCGGTAAATAACACAGCAACGACAACCTATACGTTCACTCCTGCTGCGGGACAATGCGCGACTACAGCGACAATGACGGTGACAGTGAATGCCCCTGTCACTCCTACATTCACACCGATCGCAGCGATTTGTTCGGGCGGCAGCATTACCTTACCTGCTACCTCAACAAACAGCATAGGAGGTAGTTGGAGTCCTGCGGTGAATAACACGGCTACGACGACTTACACCTTTACCCCGAGTGCGGGACAATGTGCGACTACGGCGACGATGACGGTGACGGTGAATGCCCCTGTGACTCCTACATTCAGCCCGATAGCAGCGATTTGTTCGGGCGGCAGCATTACCTTACCTGCTACCTCAACAAACAGCATAGGAGGTAGTTGGAGTCCTGCGGTGAACAATACAGCAACGACAACCTATACGTTCACTCCTGCTGCGGGACAATGCGCGACTACAGCGACAATGACGGTGACAGTGAATGCCCCTGTCA